>NZ_DAVG01000100.1 GCF_002505485.1 Methanosarcina sp. UBA5
CCAATTTCAAGTGTAATTTTCTACGTAAATAACTATAGTATAATAAAAACGATGACAGATGAATAAAAAAATCGCTCTTTATGAAACTGATGAGTATAATTTCTCTTTAATGGGCCCTCTAGAAACTTAGTATGTTCCTGATATAATTCTTTTATACATATTATTTTTTATATTTCTATTATTGTGGAAAATGATGAATACAATAAGCTTTGTTTAACGCTTTTCCATATGTATAGCCCCCTCTTAGCTTCTTCATTCAGAGAAGCAGGGAATATAGGTAACTCTAAAAAATATGCGCAACTGCAAAATAACTACAATATTTCTATTAGAAAGCTTCCTGGCCAAAATTAATTCTTGTTTTATAAAAGGTATATAATTTTATTTATATATTAATATTTGTTAAAAACTTTTTATTTTATATGTCTTCTATGTTTAATTAATAGGATTACATATTCATTATCTTCATATTATGTAAAGTCCCCTTAGAAAACCCTAACTTTTTTCAATCAGAACACGAAATTTTAAGAATTTTCTGCCTTAATTTCTGCCTTATTTCTTGAGAATCAACTCTCTTACCCCCAAAATCAGGGCTAACAAAATCTAATTCTTTGGTCTCTCCTACGAGGTTATGGGCTAATTCTCTAGCTTTCAATAGCAGAATAAATTTCCATGTATATTTATGAACTTCATAGTTATCTCAGATTAAGCTTTCAGATTGGCTTAAGGAATTAGTCTGTACATTGAGAGATATGTCTTATAGAGCTTCTAATGAAGTCAAAATCTTTAGGTAATTTTAAAAATAGGTTACAGATATGCCTTTTCTTCACTCACAGGCTATCTGTTGAAGCGTATATTCATATTTCATTTATCGTTAAAAATTTGCGAGCTTCGAATGTAATATTTTATTTTCTAGCACTATCAAACTAACTTCTGCGTCCAGGACTTTGTTTATTGCTTCTTCTCTTTTGGTCTCAGCTTTCCTTATTAGTTCTCCGAGACTTTGGATCTGTGAATCCAATTTATTACTAATTAAGTCTAATTTTTTTGATTGTGTTTGTATAATCTTAGCCTCTGCTGATTTTCTCAGGCAATCTGCAGCTATTATTAAACCATCAAAATAAGCGACTTTCTCAGATGCTATTTCGAGTTCAGCTTTTACTTTTTCAACCTCTTCTTCGTCAATCATTAAATTGTGTTGTTGTCTTTCAGTACAACATTCTGCACTCATCATATAACCTCCCTATTTTAGGAGTAATTATTACAGTCTTAAATGTTTATATATGTTTAGTTCTAGAAAAGTTATACAGATGATATAGTAATAACTCCAAAAGTCCTTTTTAGCAAATTTTTGCTCCGAGTTCATTTACTCCTGTATCCAGGCTTGCTATAGATCATTATTGGCGATTTATACAGATATACGAGGATATGAGAAAATCCTATTCTGAAAATCCTATTCTATTAGTTTTTATTTTCTGATAACTTTTTTACAGAATTGTAATAATTGAGTCCCCGTACCATGAGGATTTTTGGTTGTGAAAACCAATTAATCTTCAATAACTGTTATCCTGCTATATATCCTCAAATCTACCTGACTTGCTATAGAATAACCTATTTCTTGACTGCTAGGGGCATCAAACACAGGAATATTGAAATCACTGCCTGCATACGCATTCAGGTTTAGCATTGACAAGGCATAAACCAGAGCACCTATTTTATCTGGAGACTTCTCAGCTCCCGGGATTTCAGTCACATATCTGATCCTCAAGCTCAGGGAATGTACCGAAATGATGAACCTTACCCTGCTCGTAGAAGATACTAACAGGTTCAGCTCGAATTGCTTTTCCCCTGGAAGCATGAACTATTTTGAAAAGAATAACCAAATAAAAAAAGAAAATTACTGAAGTTTCAATAAACTCCCCTTTACTGGAATTTACATAAACCGTTCAAATCTTTCCTTTCTCGCTTTACAGATAGGACAAACTCCAGGCGGTTCGTCCATGGCACAGAGATATCCGCAAACCTTACATCTCCATACCGGTTTTGAAAGTTTCCCTGTAAACTCCATAGTTTCCATCATCTCGGCTTTTTTCTTTTCTTCAGCTCTTTCAGCGTCCCTCTGTGCTTTAGGAGGACGCCTTTCAGGAATCGATTCTACTCTTCTTTCTCCCCGGATAACCTCGTCCGAAACGTAAAGTGCACAATAACAGGCTCCGTAATCGTTCAGGTCGGGGTCTCTATAGTAACAGGGACAGACAATGTCCAGGTCCTCTTCCAGATTGTTGGCAGAAAGCCTGCAAGGGCAGGACCAGTATCCGTACCGCTTCTCATTTGCGAGCAACCCCCGTACAAGGTCTTTTGTGAACTCAACATCAGGGTTGAGGTGATACCCTGATTTTTCGACCTGGTTATTCAAGCGCCTGTAGACTTTATCCACCAGTTCTTCGGTTATGCTTTCTTCGGCAGCTTCCTCTTCTTTCAGCCCAATTCCCCCTTATACAAAACTTTTTTGAAAAAGTTTTATCAAAAAGCCAAAATAATCTCCAACAGAATATTCAGCTTAATTTTCACTTAAAATCCAAGGACTTCGCGGATTTCTTTTTCTTTAAAGCCCACGATCGCTTTTTCCCCATTTATAATAGTTGTCGGGAAAGAAGTTGAAGGGTTGAAACGCCTTAATTCCTCAACAGCCTGGTTTTCTTCTTCTCCTTCAAGCTTATCTACGTATATAAAATCGAAATTTACACCAAGATCGATAAGCAATTTCTTTGTCCTTTTGCACCATACACAGGTGCTAAGCCCATACATTACAACCTTACCCCTGTCAATTCCGGAAATGTGAGCTCCTTTCTCCTTATCCAGAGTAGATACATCCATTCAGTTAACCCCCGGCCACGATAAAGTTATTGCAGTACGCCTATGAGTACTTTACCTTGAAAACGCGTTTTATTTGAGCCTGCCGGCAGATTGAAGTCCTTGCAGGCTGCAAGTTTTGTAAATACTTATGAGAAAATATAGACTAAAGTATATAAAATCTGGACATACCAATAAGGTATCCTGATAATTCTTATTTTATCAAGCCCATCCGGACATACCAGTCATAATCGTGGGCAAACCGGTCTTTATCAGATTTTACAAGCTGGCAGAAATATTCTGTCGTCTGGCGATGCATTTCATCCTGATCCGGATATTCTACCTCTCCACGAATCGATTTTACTAGCTTTTTACCAAGCTCTTCGGCGTTTCCCGCAGCTTGCTCGAGTGCAGAAGGATACATCCCAACTGCAACACCAAGGCCACCGACAACGGTAACACCAAGAGTCATGAGCACGCTGTTCATGTATTCTACAACCACATCTGCCTTGCCTCCTCCTGCCGTGGACACTGAGCACCCGAATTTTCCGGTCAGCATCTGACAATGGATAGCATCTGAGAGTCGGTCAAAGAAAGCTTTCATAGGGGCCGGAACCGAGTTAATATAATTCGGAGCTCCAAAAACGATCCCATCAGAGTTCAGAATTCTGTCAAGAAGCTCCTCAAAGTCATCGATCTGAGGGCACTCCCCAGTCGCATAACAGGCTCCGCATCCTGTGCAGTATTCTATACGCAATTTGTATAGATCTATCAGTTCGACGTCCGCGCCTTCGGACTCCGCGCCTTTGAGCACGGATTTTACCAGTTGAAGAGTCTTGCTCTCATTCCCTCTCGGACTTGCGTTAATTCCAAGAATTTTCATGATTATCACCTTGATTGAATGGATTCGCGATGATTACATGAATTACACAGGATTAACGTATTATTTTTTGCTTTTTTCAGGGATACGGGCGTGAACTATTGGACTCCTTTTCCCTCTCACGAGGGATGCGAATATTCCTAGAATGCAGGAGGCCGTAAAGAGAATGAAAGCATAATGCAGGCTTAAAACGAACCGGGGATAATATTCAGGCGTGATCTCTACAGGACCAATAACAATCGCAAAGATCATCATTGCAATACCCATCGACAGCATCTGGCCAAGGAGACGCATAGTCCCGTTCATTCCCGACGCTACGCCGTAGAATCTTTTATCGACCGAGCTCATGATTGCATTTGTATTTGGAGACGAGAAAAGCCCGAAGCCTATACCAAGAATAACCAAAGTGATAATAAGGTGCCAGATAGGAGTTTTTTCTGTAAGGAAAATTAGAAGGAAGAGTCCAAGCGCAGTAAATGTCATTCCTGCGGATGCAACAATCCGTGGTTCAACCCTGTCAGAGAGCCGGCCGGCAATTGGCGAAACCATAGCCATGATAACCGGCTGTGCTACCAAGATAAGTCCAACATGTTCGGGAGTGAAGCCTTTTGTGTACTGAAGATCGAGGCTTAAGAGAAAAGTTACTGCGAAAGTCGCACTATAATTGATAAGCGCAGACAGGTTCGAAAAGGCAAATATTCTATTTTTTGTCAGGAGACTAATGTCGAGAACAGGAGAGGGTATTCTCATTTCGTATAAAGCAAAAATAATAACTCCGAGAATTCCCACGGCTAGGAGGGCAGCTCCTTTAAAGTCCGGGAGAACTGAAAAACCGTACATAACTGCAACTATCGATGCACCGTATATCACTGACCCTATCAGGTCGAACTTCTCCCCTCTGCACTCAGCCCATTCACCTTTAATTTTCCATAAGATCAGGAGAATTGCTGTAATGCCTATAGGAACATTTACGAAGAAGATGCTTCTCCAGCCGAGATACTGCGTCATCGCGCCTCCAAGTAAAGGACCAAGGGAAAGCCCAATGTAAACTGCAGTAATATAAGTACCAAGAGCTTTTCCACGCTCACCAGGCGGGAAGACCGAAGTAACAATGGCGACGCCTGTCCCGAAGATCATTGCACTCCCAATACCCTGAACGAGCCGTACTCCAACCAGCATTTCCGATGAGGAAGCCATAGTCAGAATTAAAGACGAAAGGCTGAAGACCGTAATACCATAGAGGAAAATCTTTTTCCTCCCGTAAATGTCTGCGATTTTTCCGAAAGGGACAAGAAACAATGCTGATGAAAGAAGATAAGCAGTCGCAACCCAAGAAAGGGCAATAGCATCCATGTGAAATTCGGCCCCAATAGCAGGCAGGGCAATATTCACTGCCGAACCGTCAAAAGGAGTGATAAATCCCGCCAGTATCGCAATAAAAAGCACGACCTGTTTCCCTGTGCCGACAACAGGAACATCAGGTGTACGGCAGATTTCCGGAACTTTGGCAGGTGATCCGGTGTTATTTGTATCTTTTTTCATGTGTATCACTTATAAGAAGGGTCGTTACCTACAGCTTATGGTGTCAGAAAAATAGCAATCTATTTATGTGCAGGATAGATTGTTTCAGAGACGATACTCTTCATTAATACTTTTCCTCGTTATGGCTGACTGATCGGTCATTTAGTACTATTTGTTTGTATTAAACATTACGCTGAAGCAAAGCTTTCAAGCAACCGTTGCGCCGGTTGATCACGCCGATAGGATTTGGGGTTAAGGTTCTCAAACTCAAATGTTGCGCTGTTTTTCGTTTTCGATCAAACCTTTTTTCAAAAGGTTTGCGCTCAAGCCTTTTTTAAAAAAGCTTGCAGTAAATCTGAGAACACAAATTAAACTATTAGAACAGAGTAATAATTAAATTAAGACTACCCGAAATCAAGATTACCTGGAAACTTTCCTTTCCATGCTGTTAAATCCGGATAAAGTTTAAAAGAAATTAATGGTTCAGGCAAGGTAAAATCTGAAGGTTAAATTTATATTTTAAGGCTAAATTTACAACAAACTGAGCAATACAAAACCAGAAAACTGAGTTTCGAAGAGGACTGTGACCCAGTTAAATATATAAAAATTGACAGGTTAAGCCATTAAACCTATGCTTACCAAAAATCTTTGATGGATCTACTACGGATTTACCAATAAAATTATGCTAAATTATGCCAGTATGAAGATTATAGAGGTTATAGACTCACAATGAATGAAATTATTATTTGGATATTGATCATACTCTGCTTGATGCAGTCCGCTATCTTTTCCGGAATGACAATCGGGGTTTTCGGCCTTGGGAGACTCAGGCTTGAGATCGAGGCCGAAGCAGACAACAAAGAGGCTATCAAAATCCTGCAGATCCGACGGGATTCAAACTTCCTGCTTACGACACTGCTCTGGGGAAATATTGCCGTGAATGTCCTCATTGCCCAGCTTACAGGCTCCGTTCTGACAGGAGCTTCAGCTTTTCTCTTCTCTACTTTTGTAATTACCAGTTTCGGAGAGATCGCACCCCAGGCTTATTTTTCCCGAAATGCCTTGTCACTCGGAGCAAAACTAACTCCTGTAGTTCGCTTCTACCAGTTGCTGCTCTATCCGGTAGCCAAGCCCACAGCCCTGATTCTTGACTGGTGGCTCGGCAGGGAAAAACTTGAACTCTTCAAGGAACAGTCTATGCGGATTATGCTCGAAAAGCACATCGAGTCTGGAAAGTCTGATATTGGTACTTTTGAGGGGATAGGAGCCTTGAACTTTCTCTCCATAGACGATGTTAGCATTTCCGATGAGGGCTCGCTAATAGACGAGAGAAGTATAATCTCTCTGCCGGTGGAAAATAACCGTCCTGTATTTCCTACTTTCAAAAGAGAACCGACTGACCCATTTCTGCAAAAGATAGAAGCCTCCGGGAAGAAGTGGGTAATCATTACCAGCCCTCAGAATGAACCTGTCATGGTGCTTGATGCGGACCACTTTCTCCGGGACGCGGTTTATAAAAAAGGCCCATTCATTCCGTTTTCTTACTGCCACTTCCCAGTTGTCGTGAGATCTCCCAAGACCAGGCTTGAAAAAGTAATTAGGCAGTTTAAGGTGTATCCGCAATACCCTGAAGACGATGTGATCGACCAGGATCTTATCCTCTACTGGGACCAGGAAAAAAGAATTATTACAGGTTCGGATATTCTGGGCCGGCTGCTGCGGGGAATTGTAGTGGAATGTGACCTGAAATCAGGGTGCGAACTTCCTGTTCCGCCTTCCCAGCCCGGAGTTGTCAGAAGAAGTTTGAGAAGAGGAAAAAAGAAAGAAAGCGAAGAGCGGAAAAAAGAATAAAAATGCAAAGAGGAAAACAAAAAACAGGGTAGTATACCGAAAGCTCTGTAAATTCGAATCTCCGATACATAATTTTTGATATAAAGCCTGTGCACCAGTGAAAAACGATAATCTCTTTTGTGGTCAGGAAAAATGGTACAGGATAACTCCGAATTTACAGAGCTTTTGATACATTGCCGAAACATAAATTTATGTAGTGACGCTAAAGAATGACGAGTATTTAATTTCAAGTGTTTCTGTTACCGATAAATTTGAATGTTATCACTCAAAAATTCAGAAACAATTAAAAATTAAAAATTATATATATTAATTTAAATGTTTAAAGTAAGGGTTTAAACATGAAAATACATTGCATCCAGCACGTTGAGTTTGAAACATTGGGAACTATTGTTGAATGGATAGAAAAAAGAAAGCACTCTTTATCAACCACACACTTATATGAAAATCAGAACTTTCCCAGTCTGGATAACTTCGACCTTCTCATAATCATGGGTGGACCGATGAATATCTATGAGTATGAAAATACCCCTGGCTGAGGAAAGAAAAAACGTTTATTAAAGAAACTATCTCTTCAGGAAAAGCAGTACTTGGGATTTGCCTTGGCGCTCAGCTTGTTGCTGATGTACTGAAAGCCGAGGTGTTTAAAAACGACTATAAGGAGATTGGATGGTTTCCGGTGTTTACGATAAAACAGGAGAAGTCTGAAATATCCCTGCTGGAAGGTATTACGAAAGAACTTACTGCATTTCACTGGTATGGAGATACCTTCGGCTTGCCTGAAGGGGCAATAAGACTCTTTGAAAGTGAAGCCTGCAAAAATCAGGGCTTTATCTACAAAAACAGGGTAATTGGACTTCAGTTTCATCTGGAAATGAGCAGTAGAACAATCGGAAACGTTATAGAAAACTGCAGGGATGAGCTGGTTGAAGGAATGTATATCCAGAATGAGAAGGAGATGCTGGATAAAGACTCATTTCTGGCAGATTCAAAGTTATCGATGTTCAGGATACTGGACAATTTTGAGGAGATTATTAAAATCAACTGAATAATTCTCATTTGTCTTTTGCAGTGATTAAGAGCCAATTGGAAAAGTCCTGCTGCTCTGAACGTTATCAATTGTACATACTCTAACTTTTTCTTGTTTGTTCCATTTATAAAGACGTCTCCAAATTCTAAGGAGACTTTGACAACTTAATCCTCTTGCTTTCAGCAAAAGTATAGTTCTTAGGAAGTTTATTGATTTATCTGTAGAATCACAAATCTCAAGAACAGAGAAAAGAAATAATAAGTTACTCTTCTTCATATGCAGGAAGAGTTAGAACTCCTATCTCCGGAAGTGGATAACCAACAGCGAAATGGTAGAGGTCCTGGAACTCAAGCCCTTTAAGCCCTATGGCATCATGCAAAGGGTCATCGAAGAAACACCCGATCCCACAGCCCCTGAGGCCATTTGCTTCGGCTTCAAGGTAAAGAAGCTGCCCCAGAATTCCGCATTCCCAGAAAAGGTACGGATATATCCAGGCCCCGAACCTGTTCAGAGGCTCTTCGAATTCCGAGAGCATGCAGGCAGTAAAACAGGCATCGGCAGCTTTTCGCTGCGCACAGGAAAGCTGGGCTGCAAAAGAATCCAGAGTTTCTTCCATCAATAGGTAAAACTCAAGGTCCGACGGGCAATTTTTCGGTTTCTCCCATAAAAAGTCCGGCCTGATCCCAGCTTTAAACCTCTCTTTTTCTTCGGGTTTGCGAAGGAAAATATAAAGTCCTGGAAGAAGGTCTTTTACACGATTTACGAAAAGAAGCAGGTGAGTAAAGGAACCAAAAGCAAGGGAATTGAAAATTGGATTATTTTTCGGAAGGGTTCTTTGCAGCATTGCATAAAAAGTTTCATTTTCCAGGTATGCGCTGTTATTCATTTCAATAGCACTTCTCCTTCCACGTATAACGCCTCGAAGGGGAACTGTCTTAAGCTTGGACAGGTTCCTGAAGTTGCAGGTTTTCAGCGATGAAACAGCCTGCATGTTGGATTTCGGTTCTTCTTTTGGTTCTTCTCTTATCTCCAGGTAATTGGTTCCCTTCTTTTGAGATGCTGAAGCCGCTTTTTCAATACCTAACCATTCAACATGCCCTGGACTTAAACTGTTAGGAACGCCTTCCCAAGAAAGGTTTTTAAAAGCAGGAATCGCGCCGGAAGGAATTCTGCTACTTTTACAGGTTTTTCCTGCTGGATAGACCGCAAGCAGGCAGGCAGGTTCCTGTCTCTCATGACCTTCATCTTCGGAAACGCCAATAAGCGCTGCAATATCTTCCGAACCCATGTCCGCAAGAAGGCTTGTTTTCCAGCCGAGCCCGGCAGCAGCAAAGGTCAGGGCAGCAATTGCATGCCCGATATCATGATGTGCATATCGAAACGCTCTGAGCCCATATTTCCAGGAAACCCGCCAGAAAATTGAACTCAGGCCCACGAAAAAAGTGCCTTCAGGAAAGCCCGAACTTAACAGCTCCCAGGTCGTCGGGGAAAACTCGGTTCTGAGTTCAAGGGCATGAATCAAAGGAGCATAATGACAGACAGACGGATTTTTCAGAAACCCCTTTACAGGGCCGGAAATAAGGTAGACCTCGGTAGGATGAAGGTTTCCGCTTGAGGGGTTGACCCGAAGCGGCCATTTTGTACCTCCTGCCCTTTTCCAGGTCGAAATGGCAAAACTGTCAAAAAAAAGCCTGGAAATCGATTTCGCATTCAGCTCAGACGGCTTGAGTTTTTCCGGTGAGAAAGCCTGTTCATAGGCAGGAAAAGTTTCAGCTTTTATCTGTTCATCACTCCAAATCTCTAGATTCAAAAGTCGAGTTCCCTGATAGTTAAGAAAAGGGTCTGGTTTGATAGTCAGATCCATGCGGTGAGGACCCGGAGCATAAGTTTTGAAGTTGTGTTTACTTGCCTGGTGATAAGCCAGTATGGCTTCAAGTTCCGCTGTCATAATAAGCACACCCGGTAACCGGAGAAATCAAATTTTCAGACAACTTTCTCGATAAAGAAGATTTACATTTCAGAATATTTGAGAGAATTAAACTTTTTTCAGGGCCTCAAGTACGGCTTTTCCAAACGCATCAGCACTTGCGGGGTCTCTCCCTGTGACCACCCGGTCCGAAACCACTACTTCCCTATCCAGATAGACAGCTCCGCGTTCCTTAAGTTCGCGTACTGTGTCCGGACTTTTGAAGACTGTGCTCTCTTTGCCCTTCAAGATACCTGTCCTTGCCAGTATCACAGGGGAAATACAGATTGCCGAGATCACCTTTTTCAGAGCATCCGCTTCCTTTACGAGTGCCTGCAGAGCTTTGTTATCCCACAGGTATTTTCTTGAGCCCGAGCCCCCTGAGATTACTATTGCGTCATAATCGTCAATTCTGGCGTCCGATATCGTGATATCAGGCTTGATTGTGCCTCCGAGCATCCCTTTTGCAGTTTTCGTAGATTCGGCTGCAACGGTAACTTTTACTCCTGCAGCCTCAAAAAGCTGTTTCGGAACAAAACATTCCTCGTCCCTGAACTGCTCCTGGGCGATTACAAGCAGGATTTTCTTGCCTTTATACTCGATTTCTGTCATCTGGGAACCTTCCTGTAAGCTTGAAAATTAAAATCGAATAAATGAGAATTGGAATGGTTTAGTAACCCTGTTTCCTTAAGGATATGTTATGAAAATATAAATGGATGCTTCTTTTAGAGAGTACGCAGCATGAGAAAAAATGAAAAGAGCCTGAGAAAGTTGTAAGAAGCCGGAGAAAAATGTATAAGAAGCCTGAAAAAGTTTTAAAAATCCTCAAAAACAGTGTAGAGGTCCAGAGAGTAGAAGAAAGGGTCTAAGGAAATGAAAATAGGTTATAAGACTTATTCCGTACCCAGTTCAAGTTATAAGGAAATACAGAACTGCGGAAATTCCTGCACCTGCAAAAGTCGCCGCGAAATTGACTCCACTGTTTGAAAGCACTCCCCTTTTCTGAAGCGTAGCCCCAAGGAGGCTGTCCATATTTGTCCCGAAAAAACCTCCTGCTGTTGTAATAAGGACTGTTAATATAAAATTATCCGAGACTCCCAATAAATATGCAAGGACTCCTATCACTGCAGAACCGAAGATTGCAGCAAATTCGCCAAGCAATGATACGGCCCCGTCGACTCCGGGTTCCGAGAGTCTCAGGGTTGTTATCATTCTTGGCCTTCCTTTTGCCGTTGTCCCTATTTCACTTGCCAGGGTATCTCCGGTAGCTGTTGCAACCGTACCCATATAGGCATAGACGATCGGAAGACTGTGCTCCGGGAAAACTCCATATGCTACTGCAAGGGCAAGGGCTGCCGTACTGTTGGAAAATACGTTTTCGTAACTCCGGATACCATCTTTAGCCTGTGCAATCCCTATGGATTCTTTATATGCATATTTATATTTTGTAAACCCACCTCCAAGAATAAAAAATGTGAGCAAAAGAAGGAACCAGGAAAGCTTGCTGAAGACGATTATCAGGACTCCAAGAAGGGCGGCACTCAGAAGGGCAGAGACATCTGCAATCTTCGCCCTGTAAGCCAGTACACCCAGGAAAAAAGAAAATACAAGTGCTATGACCATTTTTTCAGGAGGCACCCAGTACCTGAAATCTTCAAAAATCCACATCGTCATGCCTGCACCCAGAGGCACAGAAATATTCTTGTCTATTTTGGAGGGGATTGACTCGAAAAGAGAGCCTGTAACCGCTCCGATAACAGCTATGAAGAAAACCATATTATATGAGACCGGAAGTTCCTGCCAGTAGACAATCCAGCTTGCGGCAAAGAATGCGGCAGCAATCCGAAGTGCCAGGAAAGCCGAACTCCAAAGTATTGAAAAACTCCTCTTTTTGATTCTCCTCCGCCTTAGCTTAAAATCAGGTACAGAATCGGTTTCCGAAAAAGAGGTTTTATGGTTTCCTACTGCCGCAATCGCAAATGCGGCGAGTACTATGTAGAAAGGATAGTTGTAAGAAGAGCCCCCCGAAATCACGGAAACAAAGAGCATTATAGTCAGGGAAAAAGTAAGGCTGATAATATCTCTGTCACAGAAAAAGGAATTTCCAGAAAAGCGTATTCCCAGAAAAAGAACGACAGATAGAAGGAAAAGAAGGTTCACTCCTGCAAAAGGAGCTATAAGAATGAGCAGGAAGTACAGGATATGCATTACAGGAATTCTCTTGCAAAAATTCCCGCTTTTAAAGAATCGGGCAGCTCTGTTCATTATAAGACATCTTTTGTTTTTATTTTTTCTGGAAAGCTACATAGAATAAGCTTATCTTTATAAATAAGTAGTTGTTTTCCTTTCATAGATGATTTAAAAATATGTATTAAAATTTAAAAACATCTGTTTTAGAAGTTGGCGATCGGGAAGGAATTTAGACAAACCCATTAAGTTGCATAGAGATTATTCGACGAATAAAATAACTTTTGCCTCACATTTGTTATTCGGGATTTTTCAAACTTAATCTACTTATCAGAATTTCCAAATGGTATCCAGGCTCAGAATCTCAAAAGATATCTATTTTTCATATTTCTAACGGCATCTATTCAAAATTTCACAAATTTTAATGCTAATTTGTTCCTTCAGGATTAAGCGCGAATTCAGGCTCAAGTGCAAAATCCGATGAAGTTCTGATCTATATGTAACTGAATAAATTGTGAAAACTCTGATCCATAAATATAACCAGAATTAATTGTATATTATAGCCAGCAAAGCTGCATGCTATATTTGGTGAGGGGAAAGCATGGAAAACTACGACCTTATTATAATAGGTACGGGTTCTGCAATGAACTATATAAATTCCATTCTTGATTCAAATCCGGAAATGAGAGTTGCCGTTATCGACAAAGACGAACCAGGTGGGATCTGTCTTACCAGAGGGTGTATTCCTTCAAAAATTCTGCTCTATCCTGCCGAACTCATCAGGGAAATTGAAACTGCACCTGTTTTCGGAATTAAGCTTGGAATAAAGGACATCGATTTCCTTGCAATTATGGAAAGGATGCGCAGGAAAATAGGAGAAGATATAGAGGCAATAAGGAAGAGTCTGGCCGACAACCCGTATCTTGATTACTACCATGAAAGTGCGGAGTTTATCTCACCTTATACCCTGAAAGTAGGTGAAAAAGCCCTCCACTCCGAAATGATCTTTCTCTGCACCGGCTCAAAACCTGCAATTCCTCCCATTAAAGGCCTCGAAGAAGCAGGATACCTTACAAGCGATACTGTGCTTAAGCTAACGGAATGCCCAAAAACGCTTGCCATCCTTGGAGGGAGTTACATTGCAGCCGAATACGGGCACTTTTTTTCAGCGATGGGAACCGATGTTACGGTTATCGGGAGAAATTCCCGGTTCCTTCCACAGGAGGAACCAGAAATCTCCAGACTTGCCTGGATGAAGATGTCGAAATATATGAGGGTTATAACAAACCACGAAGCCATAGAGGTTAGAAAAGAAAATAACGGGCAGAAAACTGTCATAGCAAAGGAAAAAGACTCAGGACAGGAACTAAAAATAACTGTGGACGAAATTCTCGTAGCAACAGGAAGAGCTCCGAATACCGATATTCTCCACCCCGAAAGAGCAGGGATCAAAACCGATATCCAGGGCTGGATTATGGTAAACGAGTATCTTGAGACCTCCCAGCCGAATATCTGGGCATTTGGGGACGCAAATGGAAAATATCTGCTAAAGCACGTAGCAAACTACGAGTCCGGAATAGTTTTCCTCAATGCGATCTTGAAAGAAAAAGAACAGGCAGACTACCATGCCGTACCTCATGCCGTTTTTTCGTATCCTGAAATTGCCGGAGTAGGCATGGGAGAGCAGGAAGCCGTGAAAAAGTATGGGGAGGAAAGAATCCTCATAGGCCTCAAGTTTTTTGAAGATACTGCAAAAGGATCGGCTATGGAAATCAAGGATTATTTCGTAAAAGTGATTCTGGATGCGGAGGAAGAAAAAATTCTGGGAGCCCAAATTATAGGCCCACATGCCTCAATCCTGATCCACCAGATAATTCCTCTCATGTACACTGAATCAAGAAGTTCTGAACCAATCATGCGGGGTATGGATATTCACCCGTCTCTAAGCGAGGTTGTAACTAGGGCCTTTTATTCGCGGCTCCCGCCTGAACATTATCATCATTTCCTTAAACATATCGGGCTTGAGGACTGAAAATATCTACTTGATTGAGGACTGAAATCCCTACTTGATTGATAACTCAAAATCTCTACTTTTTCCTTCACACCTATTATTTGGTCGTGCACTGCTAGCCAGTTGATATGTGCAGCCTTCCTGAAAATTTACTGCTTATTTGTCTTCTTAGCATTTCAGTCCTCTTAATTTCAGGTTTCTGCATCTTTCTTTACCAGCTGAGCCGTCTGGATGAGAAAGATTCTTGTGCTTACTGTTGTCAGTAACTCGCGGACATGACCCCCCAAAAGAGATAATAAATTGGTTTTCACCTTAAAACCGATTTATTCAATTTTTACGGCGAAATGGAGACATTACTCAAAATTATTTTATTTTTCAGTTGCTCTGGCACGCTCTTCCATGGTCATGTTAGCAAGGCGCTCAACTTCCTTTACATCAAGCCCAAGGCCTTTAGCCACCCGGCTTCCATAGTCTGAATCAGCTTTGAAAAACAGGGCTGTCTGCCTGAGCTGTATACGTTTCTGGGCACCTGAAAGATGAGCTACAATGTTGCCTACCAGATTTCCACGGTCGTAGTCGGTCATGACATCACGATACAGGTTTCCAGGTTGTACAAAGTCATCGTTTGGGTATGTGTAAGGTGTGCGAGCTGCCAGTCCCGACACTTCGAATTGAGGCTCCAGAAAACCAGGGTTTGGAGCAGGACCTCCAAAGCTATTGGGCCAGTAATTGGGGCCATTACCACCATTGGCATCAACACGCATGAACCCATCACGTTGATAGTTAGTCTCAGGTGAGTACTTTGGAGCATTCACAGGGATCAGGTGATAATTGGGACCAAGACGATGAATGTGGGTATCGTGATAGGAAAAAACCCTTGCCTGCAGCATTTTATCTGGAGAAATGCCAATGCCTGGCACAAGGTTTGCAGGACTGAAGGCTGCCTGTTCCACTTCAGCAAAGTAATTGGTCGGATTTCGGTTCAATACCAGCTTGCCTATCTTGATAGGGGGAAAATCGCCGTGAGGCCATACCTTGGTTATATCCAGAATATCAAAACGATAATCTTTGGCCTGCTCTGGAGTCATTATCTGCATTTCGAGAGTCCAAGAAGGATAGTCGCCTCTCTTGATAGCCTCATAAAGGTCCCTCGTGGCATGGTCAGGATCCGTTCCACTTAATTTCTCTGCTTCCTCGCGGGTCAGGTTCTTTATCCCCTGGTCAGTCTTGAAATGATACTGTACCCAGAAATATTCACCCTTATCATTGTACCACTTGTATGTATGGCTAGAGTAGCCATTCATGTTTCTGAAGGTAGCTGGAGTACCCCTGTCTGAGAAAAGGATAGTGACCTGATGAATTGATTCCGGCGTCAGGGAAAGGAAATCCCAGAACATATCCGGATCTTTGCAGTTTGTAGCTGGATTACGCTTTTGTGTGTGGATAAAATCAGGAAACTTCAAGGGGTCGCGAATGAAAAACACAGGGGTGTTATTACCTACCAGGTCATAGTTTCCATCTTCAGTGTAGAACTTAACGGCAAACCCCCGTGGGTCACGAGCAGCATCAGGTGTACCCCTTTCCCCACCGACTGTGGAAAAGCGGGCAAAAACTTCAGTGCGCTTACCGATTTCAGAAAGAAACTTGGCCTTGGTATATCTGGTTACATCCGCAGTCACTTCAAAGTAACCTCCAGCACCTGCACCTTTGGCATGTACTACACGCTCCGGAATACGTTCACGGTCGAAATGGCTAAGTTTATCAAGCAGATGAGCATCCTGAATAAGAACAGGGCCACGCTCTCCTGCTGTAAGACTGTTCTGATCATCCCCCACCGGGATTCCAAAACCGGTAGTTAGAACCTTGGAAGGTTTATTTTCACCCATTTGTACCTCACTCCCTACTCCATAGGGGCATATTTTAGATTAATAAGTACTAACCTATTTGACTCTTCATCATATCCCCCAAAAAAGTAATGATTAATTATGAGATTTTTTTATAAATAGATTCACATGTAATGCCAATAATCAAGCATAATGTGAATTGTGATTAAGCAGACCTCAAAACTAAAAATTTGCTTCTTTAAATCCTATATTTTGAATAATTTAGGACTTACGCACTTGAGGTACGAGATCGAATACAATAAACACTATGGTTTAAATTTGGAGTTTAGACAGTTGAAGGTTTAATGCTATTGATTTTTCAGTTCAACTGCGTAAGTCCTAAATCGTAACTATGAGCTTACTGAGCCCATAGTGCGATTATTTTATCAATAACTACGTGGGTAAGTTTCCCTTCGTTATTGAGAGTGAGGATATTATCGTCATAGGTTTCTAAAGTTCCTCCAAAAATCTCGGGCCCCCCACAGTAAACCTGTATAGCCTTGTTGAGGTAATGTTCCACTATAAAGGATTGAATCAGGTTCTTTCCACCCCCTTCTTTGTTGTCTGGTTATTTATCTGCTTATATTTTTTGGCATACACCAGCTTTAAACCTGTGTGTATCCGTTAATTGTAATATCCATTCATTTCTTATAAATATCCGACAATCCTGTTTTTTGAATTATTTAGGACTTATACACTTGATGTACAAAAGACAGTTTTAAGTTTCATGCTACTGGTTTTTCATTCAACCGCGTAAGTTTTAGTACCCTTAATTATGAGACTTTTTATTATTTTGATCGTCCACTGATACAGAATTGGTGTTTTCAGGATAGAATACCCTACGCGACTTTTGATTGCGTTTTGATGCTTTTGCAACACGATGGTTCTACAAAAGCCAAACTCACAGAAAAATAAAGAGGCTAGACGTTATTACGTTACTGTGAAATAATAACAACGGAATACAAATGGACGACCTATTTTTTAATAAGGTCAAAAACCCACCTACTGATGCCAGGAGCAACGTTTCCAGCCCGCCTGTACAGCTCCACTTCAAGCCCCATTTTTTTATAGTTCTCAATCAATTTCGGAATCTGGGATTCGGCTTTAAAGGTGTAAAAATGGATGTACCCGTCTTTCTTCACAAGCTTCGAGATTTTTTCAAGGAAATGGTCCATGCCATAAGGGGTAGGAACAATAGCCCTGTCAAACTCATTTTCAGGAACCTGAAAACTTTCATCTTCAGTTTTCTCAGGATTCAAGCATACGGGCAGACCAGAATAAGCCGTATTTACTGGCCCTTCACTGGTTTTTGAAGAATTAAACCTATGGAAGATATGTTCAAAATTTCCTTGAATAACCGTTACCTGCCCTTCAAGCCTGTTAATCCGGACATTTTCCCGCAGGCAGGCACAGGCATCGGGGTTTATTTCGATAGCATAAACCTTTGCCCCTTTTCCTGCAGCAGGAAGCACAAAAGGGCCAACTCCAGCAAAAGGAATTATAATACGTTCACCCGAGGTAATTTTTGAGGCTACCCTTCTTCTCTCCGAATACAGGCGAGGATTAAAAAAGACTTTTTTGACATCCAGCTTATAGGTATAGCCGTTTTCCCTGTGAATGGTTTCAGTCGTTTCCCCTAGCAGAAGCTCAAAATCCGCAACCCTATGCTCGCCTTCGAGTTTGCTAACCTTATTAAGCACAGCCCGCGTGTTGCCTCGCATGGAAAACAGTTTCGAGGCAATAGCTTCTTTATAAGCCGCAAGCTCCGAAGGAATCGAAATTACGGCCACGTCACCTATATAATCAAAACGTTTTGGAACTATCTGAAGCAGAGGTTCTTCAACTATTCCTCTCATCGCATCTCGCAAGCTCACTCTCTTTCGAAAACTCATAAAGAATACCTCTGACTGGCAGATTGTAAACTTTCATTTTAAGATTATAATTCCAGATTTTAGTTCCGCTTTTAAGAATCATTAATATATGCTTTTTGTTTTGGGAAAAGGCTAGAAAAGTATGGAAAAAGATAAAACCCGGAAGAAACCTTAAACGGCTATTCCGATTACAGGCAGGACTATTTCCCATGAAAATTATAATAGAAACCCCAAAATACAGTTTCTGGAAGTACAACAGGACAGAAAAAGGCTATGAAAGAGCTTTCTTTTCTCCTCTACCCACTATTTTCAATTACGGCTTTGTAGAAGGAACGGAAAGTGCGGACGGCATGGAAGAAGATGTGGTTGTGCTTGGACCCCGCCTACCGAAAGGAAGTGCACTTAAAAGAGAAACTTTTGACGGGATAGTAAAATTTCTGGATGATTCAGTCAGGGATGATAAGAAAATCGTATATATCAGCGGGTTTCACTCTCCTATCCTGCTTGCTTATTACTTCAGGCTTTATGCTCTTTTCAAAGTCTTCCTGTATGCTTTCCGCGAGAGAAGATTTGCAACGTGCAGGTTTGAAGGAATTGAATTCCGGAAATTGCGCTGAGATTTTTAGAGATCTACCTTTACTCGTAAACTCTTCTATTTATTTTTATATCTACAACTTCCTTTTAGTCCTGATTTATATAAGAAAGCATAGGAAAATTTTCAGGAAGAGCCGCCTAAATAATATACAAAAAGATATAAAAATAATATAGAGTTCCTCGATATTAATTAGCTCAGCAACTTCGAAAAGTACTAATAATTAAAAGAAGCTTAAAAAAAAGGTGCTTTAAATATGCCTTTTCATGTAATGCTTATCCCAACCCTTGGTTGTCCTGCTAACTGCAGTTATTGCTGGAGTTCCGAAGAAAAGTCCCCGATAATGAGCATTGAAACTATAAAAGAAGTGGTAGAGTGGCTTAAAACTTTCAGGGGAGATGCCGTGACTTTCACTTTCCACGGTGGAGAACCACTCCTGGCAGGGGCGGAATTTTATCGTGAAGCACTGCCGCTTCTGGCTGAGGGTTTGAGCCCCAGGAGAATCGCATTTGCTATACAGACAAACCTCTGGAAAATGACTCCTGAGATAGCCGAAATTTTTGCAGAATATGGGGTTCCGATAGGCTCCAGCCTGGACGGCCCAAAGGAACTTAATGACCTGCAGAGGGGAAAAGGATACTATGACAAAACCATGAGAGGCTATGAAATTGCCCGGGAGCACGGGCTTAATGTGAGGTTCATTACCACTTTCACTTCGCATTCCGTAAAACAAAAGGAAGAAATTTTCAATTTTTATCTTGAGAAAGGGCTCACGCTCAAGCTTCACCCCTGTCTGCCTTCTTTAAAAGGTGACAATCCTGATAAATGGACACTTGCTCCTGAGGAGTATGGAGAACTCTTAATTTATCTTCTGGACAAGTACCTAGAAAATCTGGGTCGGATTGAGGTTATGAATATTGACCACCTGTGCAAATGTGTCTTCACAGGCAGAGGTACGGTCTGTACCTATGTTGACTGTATGGGAGATACCTTTGCAGTCGGCCCTGAAGGAAACATATACCCTTGCTACCGCTTTGTCGGGATGCCCGAGTATGTTATGGGCAATGTTTATGACCGCCCTACTATGGCAGACCTTGCGCAATCCGAAGCCTGGAAGCAGATGCACCGGTTTAAAGAATATGTGGACACCGCATGCGGTAAATGTGCCCATATCAAATATTGCAGAGGCGGGTGCCCGTACAATGCAATAGTGCCCACGGGCGGCGAGATAAAGGGTGTAGATCCACACTGCTTAGCCTACAAGATAATTTTTGATGAAATAAACAAGCGTGTTAACGAAGAAATGTTTGGGGGATCCTCAGGAATAGATAATATGTTTATGCCCCAGACAATGAAGCCTTCAAAACCAGGAATTATGTCCCTTATGCTTAAGAAACTCTAAAACAAGCTCAAAATGTATGGAATTTATGAACGTATATGAAATTTAGGAAGTAATTACACTTTTGAAATAAAAACTGATTTTAACGGTGTTATTAATGGAAAAAAATTTAAAAATTGTAGCAATTCTTCTTGTTGTTGCTACTGTTGTCTTTGCAGCTGGCTGTGCCGGAAAGACAACAAATTCAGGGAATGAAACTTCAGAAAATGAGACTTCAGGAAATGAAACTCCAGATGTTTCAAACCAGACCACTCCAGCAGTAACAATCCCTTCGCCTATTGAAACCTCAAACGTGACTGAAAAAGCTAATGAAACTGTGGCAGAAGGCAATAACACTGAAAAAACTGAAAATATAACAAAGCCTGTAATCAGGAAAGCAACTTACGTAGCTCCGCATGAACCCAGTTCGGAAGCAAACCAGATAACCTATACCGTATACAACAACAGTGAGAATAATACACCAGTTGTTTCAAATCAGGGCACTCTGAAGATTATATCCAATGAAACAAATACAAGTCAGGGAAACACAACCACAGTTGATGACCCCTTGCGCAAAGAAAAAATCGCTCAGAATCACACGTCCTCCTACAAAACTATAAGTCTCTAAAATCTAAGTAACAAAAATAAAACAGCCGTGTAGTAAAGAAAATAACATTTGACCTGTTATTTGATCTCATTTTCTTTTTATTTCTCTTTTTGTTATTCATTAAGAAAAATCAGTTTAAATTCTCTATTAATTAAAATAATAAAGAATATCTGTGTTCTTAAGAATCATCTTTGTTTTTAAAATAGTTTATATATATTCACTTTCTAAACTAAACATATGGAAGAGAGCAAAATGAAGAATACAATCACGAGAAGTTTTGAGCTTCAGGACTACAGGATAGAAGGAACCGAACTTTCTGGCTTCTGGGCAGACTTAACGAGCAAAGAAGAATTGATAGTTGAGGTAAATTACATCCCTGAAAAGGAAAAAGTCTTCAGTCCCGCAGAAATCGAAAAGCTTGTACTGGAAATCCATAATAAATGCGGCAGCTTTGAGGTTCAACTTCCTGAAAATATAAAGTGCGAAGTCACCTTCAAAAATATTAGAGAGGATGTTTACAAAACCAGTCAGCCTGATTTTGAACTGAAGCCAAAGGAGCTGGAAGAACTTCAGGTTGCTTACCGCTTCTATGTTGAATATTACATATAATCCAATTAACTCATGGCTCTACACATTTGAGTTTTTCCAATAATATATAAGAAGTTTATTTGGAATCTAATAACTAGAACCCTTAACTAGAACCCTTGAACATAAGGTTATTTTGACATTTTTTTCAAAGTTTAGATTAAATAAAAGTACTGGAAAAAAGGAAATACAACTGGAAGCTTTTCATCATAAAAATAAAAGAGAAAAGATTATTAATTAAACAATTGTTATATTATAAATATGTCTGAATCTGAAAAATGGGCAAAAGCTGCTACTGAAAGTGCGAAGCTTGCTACAACAGTAGTAGATAAGATAAGTAATGTGTAAGGATTCATTGTGAAGTATGTAGATGAGCCACTTTCAGTACTGGTTGGGGAATGGGTAGATAATAAAAAGTTTGATCGTTGGGAAAATCAGTTAAGGATACTAGATAAAGTCAATGCAGAACTTAGAGAGAGAGGCTGCAAAAATATGAGAATGATCTCTCCAAAACTTGGAATTCCTCTTCTCGATAACGCTCTTTTAGAAGACGATGATGATTTGAGAGAAATTTGGTGTAAATTGATAGCAAATAGTTTAGATCCAAATTTCAACAAGGAAATAAGATCTGCTTTCATTGATATATTAAAAGAGTTAACCTCTCTTGATGCAAAGATTTTAAAATATATTTATGAGAATCTTCCAGATAAAAACAACCTACATAAAATAGATGATTATAACGAAAATAAAGTAAACACGGATAATATTATAAAGAATATAAATGTTCAATAGTCAGATATTTACGTAAGTTTATTCAATTTAAAGAGAGTTCAATGCATATGGAACTATGACTCCTTTAGTAAAAATGAAGCTACTAAAACTGCAACATACCTTTTCAATCGCGGAACAGATTATACACTTACACCATTGGGGTGTTCATTAGTAGAAGCGTGTATGAAGTGATTTTTATCAGTTAGTAACCACCAAAAAACTATCGGGCTTTTACGATAAAATATGGCAGTTATTTTAGTGGAAAAACACTGCATTTATCTGGACCTGTCCTCTAGCTTGTTTCCTAGAAGCTTTTTCTTTGAGTTTTCAGAAAAGTTCTTCCTTCTGTAGGCGAAAATTTCCTTTTCGTCTTTCTTTTGGAATCGATGCATTAGTTCACTTAATTTGCCGTAAATCTTAGATGTATTAACGAGTGGAAACGTTCAAATGAGTAAACAAAACTATCCCCCTGTAGCAATAATGAACTATAAAGAAGGGATGAATCCACGACTGAAGATCTGAAAAAAGCCCTCCTGCAGAAATGCAAAAGTATGGATATACCCATGGTTGGGGTTGCCAGTGTTGAGAGATGGAATAACCCTCCTTTTTTGCCGTGGATGCCTGAAGAATTCTATCCTCAATCCATATATCCTGAAGCAAAATCAGTGATAGTTATCGGATTGCCAATTCCTCTACCGGTGTTGGAGACATCTCCCTCTCTATATTACCGCGAACTGTACAATACTGTAAACACCTTACTGGATCAATACACATATCGACTTGCCAACTTTATGACCGATAGAGGATATCCATCTATTTTCGTACCTAGAGATGGGTATGGAAGCGTTCAGGTACTCATTGAAAATCCTACTGCATTCTTTTCCCACAGGCATGCTGCTTTTCTTGCTGGACTGGGAACTTTTGGGGTAAATAACACTATCCTTACACCAGAATATGGTCCCAGGGTTCGTTTCGGTTCAATTCTGTCCACAGCTGAGCTTCCTCCAGATCCAATGTTGGAGACTCAGCTTTGCACCCGCTGTATGCGTTGTGTAAAAATGTGTCCATCAAAAGCTCTTAATAAGGAAGATTACCCCAACGGACTGACAGATAAGAAAGCCTGTTCTACTTACAGTGCTGAATTAAACAAGCGTCACATTTCACCTTGCGGTATATGCATCAAGGTCTGTCCAGTAGGAAATGACAGAGCGGTATATAATAGGGAAAATAATGCGATATATGTAGATGAGGATATTTTTGCCAATTACCACAAAGCCTGGAAGCATGTTAGATCTTATGGCGGAGAGAATATGTAATTACCTGACCTCTTCGTTATTCAAAGGGTATTTTCCTTTAATTTAAAATCCAGGCATGCTCCATTTTGAGTTCTGGAAAAAACAGCCCATCAGTAACCATAGGAATTCCCTTGGAGGTTCGAAATGATATAACAGGGTTATAATATGGATGCATTTGTGGGTGTAATAATGGCTGGTACTATGAGTAGAATAAGAAGAAAAATATTCGGCGTGAAGAAGTAACTTTGCTTGCACGAATGCGCCAGCTCAACTTTGATTGAGGCTATTTAAGCCTCAACTAAGAAGTTACTCAACATCATTAGATTTATTATCAATTTGTTTCAAAACAAAAAACTGTTTTCATTTCAGTTCTCTGGGCTGTTTGTTTTCAGGCAGTGTAGGCAAAGGCATGGTATTGATCAGAATAGGGCTTTTGATATCTTTTGCCCTCTCGATCACTAGCTCCTTTCCTTTCTGGGTAAGGGCAAAAAGCGGAACCGCAGTTCCCACCTGGGCAAGAGGCTTTACAAGATCTCTCATGTACTTTGAAGCGCAGCTGGTTGTGATATCTGCATTTTCGATAAGAGTCTGGACCTCTTCCTTGCTTAAACCTGTAACATGTACGCCAATTACTATCAAATCAAGCCCGAGTTCGGCTTCAAGTTTCCTTAATTCTTTTGCGGTTTCAGCGAAAGCCACGGTTACTGCAATTTTTTTGTAACCGAGTTCTGCTGCCTTCCGAACTCCTGCAACCGGGTCTATTTTTGCAGTTGATGGGTCAAGCACGATCCCGCCGCGTTCCTGAATCCCGTTGATAATTCCATTAATCGGCTCGGTTTCGACAAGTCCGGACATCCTGCCGCCCATGCCCTGAACAAGGATTGGGTTATTGGAAATTACAGTTCCTGCGCCTTCGCAGGCGGTTACGGTTGTATCAAGCAAACCCCGACTCAGGCCTGTAAGCATAACTTCCGATGCTCCGAACCCTACAAAGTCCTCAAGCTCCAGCTTGCGTTTATCCGTAAACATTCCGAAATCGCTGATTCTGAATTCTATGTTCTTCTTAACCTCTTCCGAAGTTATCCTCTGGATTCCGCGCACCTTGGCAAAGATAGGACACCATTCAACTTCAGGCTCCCCGACTTCGATGACTTTCCCATCCTTTATGACTACTCTTGTTTTTCCAACCAATTCTATTATATGAGGCATAGTTGCACCTTTCAAATTGAGCAAAATTACATTTGTTAAGAAATTAATATCCGGTAAAAATAGCAGTTAATGTTTGTGGTTATTTATATAATAGCTTTTGGGCTAGGTTATCTATTCGATTTCTGTCTTTGATCTGCTGAGTTTAAAGAGTGAAGTCTGTTTTTTTGAAAGATTACTTTTTGAACTTCAGCTTGCTGACGATAGTCTGAAAAAGAGTTTTTGAAGCTGGAGGATGATTTGAAGCTGGAGAATTATTAGAAGTTGGATAATATTTTGAATTTTCATTGTCTTCAATCCCATCAAGCTCTTTCAATTTCTTTTCGCAAAAGCTAATTATCCTTGGGTCTTCAATCGCTTTTCCTATAGCAAGGGACTTCTTCAAAAATTCAATTGCTTTTCTGGGCTCTCCCAGATCACTGTACCCACTCCACCAACGCCACTGATAAGTAAAATTCGGTGATTTTCGAGGTATGTAAGGGCTTTTCTTAACTCTTCTGAACGATTTTCGGTAACGAATAGCTTTAGTTTTTCTGGATAATATGGAAGGGTTGAAGGATTGTAACGGTTCAGTATTTTCTGATTTGCGGCTTCTTTCCGTCTCTGGTCCAGATACTCAATAATTTTGATTAGTTCGTCTCCAGAAGGCGTTTTAAAATTGAAGAAATCATTGTAGTTCCCAACTACAAACTGGTCAATATTCTCCACATTGAAATTTATAATGATTTCAATATCTCTAGCAAGGTCTGAATTTTCTTCAAACAATTTCACTAGTTCCTGCTGAAGCTCTTCCTTTGCTTTTGGATCGTGGGAGTTTCTAAGAACTTTTGTAAGTGCTTTTTCGAGGGATACATTCATTTTAGGGCTTATTTTCTCCAGCAGAGCCTGTGATCTTTTTCCGCTTTCAGAACCGAGTTTTTCAAAGGCTTTTTCATACATCATATCCACAAGAACTTCTTTGCCTTTGTCAACTGCAGGTTTTCCTGCAATGCACAGGGCAGACAAGGCAGGAACGAGAATATTTGTTGCTTGCTGAGCGAGCTGGGCGAGAGCGGCTGGATCCATAAACTCCTCCAATTCTTTTTTGATATTGGAGGCAAGTAAAATAAATTTTGTTATTTAGAACAACTAGAATAAAAATTTCACAGGTTTTTACTTTTTCCAGGGCTTCGTTTGATAATATTCGAAGATTTCAGCTTTTTTGCAGACTTCAGGAAAAAGGCCGCTCTCCTGCGTCGAGCGTGAAGTTGCCAGGGTTCTGAAAAGCAGTACTCACAACCGGTTGTTAGAGTATAACATGAAAAATAAACTTTACAAATTTGCTATATTTTTAAGTGTTTCTGCGGCATTATTTTCACTAATAGAGATAAGTCAAAACAGGATGGGAGTAAGGAATTATACGGACTCTTAACTGATCAACTATTCAAGTTTAGTTAATGTCCTAACAAGGTTTCTAATATATCAAATAATAAATTAACTTGGGGGTTATATATGAAAAATTATATATTAGTTATAATACTTGGCGTTTTATTCATATCATTAACAGGAATTGCCCTCGCAGAGAATGTGGAAACGAATGTGAAAACATACGATGCGGAGGCTTTTCGACAGGCTTTAGAGAAGGATGGGTTTACCGTAAAGGAAGGTGAATTGGGTTACTTTGATTTAATCGGGTTATTAGAGAAAGGAGTATTGCCTTCTGCATATGGAAACAATCCCACCACAAAATATGTAGCATATTTTGTTCCAGCGGCAACTGGCTCTGAAGTAGATGAACGTGTTTCCAGGTTAACAAGTGCGCTCGGAATGAGCGGAAACACAACTCCAATCTGGAACCTTCGTCCTGATGAAGCTGTTGTTTTTGTAGGAAGAACACCGCCGGAATGCAGGTACTTCAGCTATGATCATTATATAATGCACAGGACATATGGGAACGAGAGGAGATGGCTCTTTTCCAACATAGCAGATACAGTGAACAACCTGGTTATCAAAACCGAAGGGACTCCAAATGGGTCGTCTGGAAATCCTTTCAATCAAACCACGGTAATAATCATTACGGCCGACAAAGGCATCGATCAACGCATCCGGGCTGCTGCCCAATCAGCAGGGTATTCGGACAATATAATTAACACTCAGGTGCTTCCCTCATCCATATTAAAAATGGGCCTGGAGAATAACTCCGATACATTTGCTGCATTTGTCCGTCCAGCCTTATTCAATGACACGCGGGCTGGTGACAATTACATAAATAATACACCTGCAACTATTTTCCGGATTACTCCCAATAACACTACGAAGCTGGACCCGTATAATTATCCAGAGCTAAGAGTCCGCGGAACTGGAAAAACGGAATTTGAGCTTATGGATGATCTCGAAGAGTTAAGGAATGCAATTCTCAATAAGTATAATGAGTCGAATGCCACAGAGCTTCCGACCAGTCAGGCAGTTCCGGTAGGGAGTGATGCTATTCAGAGAGGAATCAATGGCGTAGGTCCCAATAACGATGCATGCTATCTATGGACAGCAAACCAGACTGCCTCTTCGCCAACACCTCCTTTCTTTAACACCTCGCTGTACTATCCTTTCTTGCGAAACCCGGCAATTACTTTAGGTAATGAAACCAATGAGTTCATAATTGTCTATGGGGTTAACCATGTAACAACAGGAAAGGCGACATACTCTAACTTCGCAATATACGGAGCAGATATGTGGAACGGTGTTAGAGCGATCACAGACGCAGATTTCAATGGGTCTGCTGAGGAATATCTTCCCAACAATCCCAATGCGAAATACCTTTATGTCTACAAGCTCTCCAGGAACTGTAGCGACGGTGATCAATACTGCTACGAGGTTCCCTATGGTATGGGACCTCATGGAATAGAGCTGGATCAGCCGCTTTTTATTGGCTGGAGGGCTTACTTGGAAAACACGACAAAGACTGGGCCAGCCTACTCAGAGATCGTGTACGATCGAGCTATAAAGTTCGACCCAAAGAGTTGAGTATAAGTAAATGGGATATTAAAGCAAATTCAAGCTCTGGTTGATATGTGTTACTTATAACACATATCTTCATTTTTTGTATTTACAAATCAGAGCTATATTTTATAATATCTTTTATTGTTTAGAAAGATTAAAACGAAAATTTTCAGGTTTTGGCTGTTTTAGAATTCCATCTATAAAATTCGGGACTGAAAAGGGCTTTAATTTCAAATAGTATCGGAAGCCCCGTCAGCTTGTCTGGTGGCACTTACCAAAAAAAGAAAGGATTATAAAAAGACTTATGTATATAATTTTCCCAAGTAGTGTTAGTTCTACTTTTTTAGCAAATCTGAGGCTCTTTCGTGTTTTTGCTGGCTTTTTTATTTTTTGTCTGCAAGACTGCTCTCCTTCATCAAGCATTGGGGATGTTCAGGGTTCTGAAAAGCGATTCTCTTTGCCACGCGAGCTGGATAATAGAAACCAAAGT
>NZ_DAVG01000123.1 GCF_002505485.1 Methanosarcina sp. UBA5
ATGATAAACGTGCTGCCAGGTTATGAAAAGGCAGCATATAGAGAATTGAAGAACATCGAGGGGATTAAGGATGTTTACCATGTCTTTGGGGAGTACGACTTTGTAATAATTATAGATGGTGAAGATCTGAATACCCTTAACGACGTGGTAGATAGAATCAGGGAAAGCGAAACCGTAAAAGCCACCAAGACAATTATAGGGGCAGAACTTTAAGCTTCTTGACTTCAAAATTAGCGCAATTTTATAATAATAAAGTTAAAGTTGTTTTATATTTTATCAGGCCTGGTTTTCCTACCTAAACCTTTTATTCTGAAATCTGTTATTAGAAACTCCTCGTTTAAGGCTGTATTAAACCTACTTGAAATAATTAATGAGGCATAAAAGTACCTTAATATCCAGAGTTATTTTTGTTTTAGAAGGCATTTTTATATTGTTGAACTCTTTTTCTCTCATAGAAACCTATTTTCTATATTGTATAATATTTTTTATACTTTAAAATGTACTTAAAAAAATGAAATTATCAAAATCTACACTTAAAGAAGAGAAATAAATAAGAAATTCATAGAAGGCGTACAGTTGTCAGAAAACAATGAAACGCTAAAATGGTAAAATGCTATGAAATAAAAATGCTAATAATTGTACTAACATAAAGCAGAAATTCTTACTCCGGATATTTATAAAATTGCATAAACTTACATTGATTTTTCAACCTGAGGTAAATTTTCATGGAATTCACCATTGCAGAAGAACTTGCCAAAAATCAAAAGTCAATAAGTGTCGCAGAATTTTTTGAGAAAAACAGGCAGATCCTGGGTTTTGACTCGGCTCCCCGAAGCCTAATAACAACCGTAAAAGAGGCGGTTGACAATGCTCTGGACGCCTGCGAAGAAGCAGGGATTCTGCCTGACATTCTTGTCCAGATCGAAAGAACCGGGCAGGACTACGTAACTGTTATTGTAGAAGATAACGGGCCAGGAATTATAAAAGAGCAAATTCCAAAAGTCTTTGCAAAGCTTCTCTATGGTTCCAGGTTCCATGCCCTCAAGCAAAGCCGGGGACAGCAGGGGATAGGGATTTCCGCAGCCGTACTCTATGCCCAGATGACTGCAGGCAGGCAGACGAAAATCCTCTCAAAAACCGGCTCCGGTAACCCTGCCCATTATTATGAGCTTATGATCAATACCAGCACGAATGAGCCCGACATCCTGAAAGACGAGATAAGGGACTGGTTTCGCCCACACGGGACTCAGATCGAACTGGAAATGAAGGCTGCCTACGTAAAAGGAAGAAGGCAGTCCATTTACGAATATCTCAAAGCTACAGCAATTGTGAATCCCCATGCAAGAATTACCCTTATAGAACCTGACGGCAATGAGGAGGTTTTTGAAAGAGCAACGGATAAGATGCCTGAGCCAGCAGAAGAAATCCTGCCCCACCCTGAAGGTATAGAACTTGGCACTCTAATGAAGATGCTCCATTACACTGAGCGCCAGAAACTTGCCCCGTTCCTCCGTTACTCTTTTTGCAAAATAGGCCTGTTAACTGCCGAGGAAATCTGCAAAGCTTCAGGGCTTGATCCTGAGATTGACCCTCACGCCCTGGGCCGCCACGAGGCAAGAAAACTAATTGAGGCTTTTGAGAAAGTAAAGATTATGGCTCCTCCTACAGACTGCCTTTCTCCAATAGGAGAAGAGCTGATTTACAGGGGGCTTGAGAAAGAAACGAATGTGGATTTTATTGCCACAAGCACACGAAAACCTGCAGTATATTCCGGGAATCCTTTTGTAGTAGAAGTAGGGCTCGCTTACGGAGGAAATCTTCCGAAAGAAGAAAAAATCAGTATAATGCGTTTTGCTAACCGTGTGCCTTTACTTTACCAGCAGGGAGGCTGCGTGACCACACATGCAGTAGAAGATATTAAATGGAAGCAGTATGGCTTAAATCAGCCAGGAGGGGGAATTCCTGTTGGCCCGGCTATCCTCCTTATCCATATTGCTTCCATTAACGTACCCTTTACCTCGGAATCAAAAGATGCGATCGCAGATATCCCTGTAATCAAGGACGAGATTGATCTTGCAGTCAAAGAGGTGGCAAGGAAGCTTAAGCATTATCTAAGCAAGCAGAGTGATCTTAAGAAGCGCAGGGAAAAAGAAATTATCATTACAAAGTTACTTCCTAAAATGGCATTAAAGGTTGCAAATATCCTGGAAAAAGATGTTCCTGACATCAATCCTATAGTTGCAAAGATAATGGGAAACCTGCTTGTACACAGGAGAGTGAAGAGGAACGAGGATGGGACTGCGGATATTGTAATAAAGGTCAAGAATTTCGGGACCTCTTCATATGCTTTCAGGGTTCATGAGATGCTGCCCTGGACAATCAGTAGGGCAAAACCTGAACCAAAGGTTGTGACTCTGGGCAATGATTACGATTATGTATGGGATATCTCTGCAGCAGTCGGGTCTTCAAAGGTGCTCAGTTACAGGATAGAATCTGCAACTGACAGCGAACTTGGAAAGCTTCCTGAACTTATTGTGGAAGGGCTTGAAGAAGAGCTTGTAACAGGGGCAAAAGCCTTTAAGGGGGCATAAAATGGATAGAGAAACAAATAGCAAAACTTTTCAGGGAGATGCTCTTGCAAGGGAAAAGCTGCTTGAGCTTGCAGAGAAGATTTACAACCAGTTTGAAAATGAGGTTGTCCCAAGTGTTAGCCTCCCAAGCCGAACAAAGGCAAATATAGAATATTCTGATGAGAGCGATGTCTGGGTCTACGGGGACAGGGAAAGCGAAAGGAGTGCAAAAACCGTAAAAGGGGCGTTCCAGCTCCTGAAAACCACTTACGCTACCGAGTTCCTTATAAAAGAGCATCTGGCCCATAACCGCGGCTCAACGCTTCGAGAACTTTACTACATCTCGGAAGGCTGGGAAGCTGCAAAATTCAAAGAACAGGCTGAAAGTGACCGACTGATCGAAGACCTCGAACTCCTTACAGCCCTTCAGAGAGAATATTTCCATATGCGCCCTGAAGAAGACGGGGCTACAATGTTCGGCCCTATTGAAATTACAGAGCAGACAAAGCGCGGAGAAAGAAATATCCACTGCCAGAAAGATGTGGGGGAAGGAGGATACCAGATCCCCTTTAATGTGGAAAACATCGAATTCAAGGCCCATGATGCAAGCATGATAATTGCCATAGAAACCGGTGGTATGTACGCACGTTTGATGGAAAACGGATTTGATGAAGCCTACAATGCGATCCTTGTCCATCTTAAAGGCCAGCCTGCCCGGTCAACCCGCAGGATTATCAAGCGCATGAACGAGGAACTAGGTATCCCTGTAGCCGTTTTTACGGATGGCGACCCGTGGTCCTACAGGATCTATGCCTCGGTTGCCTATGGGGCTATAAAAAGTGCTCATCTCTCGGAATTCATGGCAACCCCCGCAGCCAAATTCCTTGGCCTCCAACCCTCGGATATAGTCGAATACGAACTCTCGACCGACAAGCTTACAGAACAGGATATAAACGCCCTGAGGAGTGAACTTTCTGACCCGCGTTTCGAATCCGACTACTGGAAAGAACAAATCAAACTCCAGCTCGATATAGGGAAAAAGGCCGAACAGCAGGCTTTTGCAGGCAAAGGCTTGGATTTCGTAACCGAAGTTTATCTTCCGAACCGGTTGAAAGACATGGGAATGATTTGAAAAAAGAACACCTGAACTGACCAAGTATGGATAACTCGAATTATTAAAGCCTCAGTTCCGTGAATTTCCGGCAGTGTACTGAAAGTTCTGTAGTTTACCATGAACATTACCTATTAGCCTAGAGAGCTTCCAGTACAATTCTTTTTGGCAGTGTGCCAATTTTTTGGAAAAATTACAAATTTAAAAAAGTTATCTAATCAAAACTCGATATTAGTAGACCAGTTTCATATACCGTGTACAAAAACTTGACTCAAATTTATAGCAAATTCGCGACACTGCCCTATTCTGCAGAACACGGGGGATAGACACATGTAGATATTGGTGAGCAGCAGTCAGGGAAATGAAGCCGGAAGCCTCTGAGTTTTTATCTCAAGGGTAGTTAACTGCTTGAATTTCCAGTCCGATTAATTGCATTAACCATACTCAAAAAATTTATTCCCGCATGTTTTAAATTTCCTCTTACAGAATAACCATTTTTTTTGTATAATTTTAGAGCTTCTTTGTTTTCAGGCTTAACGATCAATGAGGTCTTGTAAATGCCAAGTTTATGAGATTTGAGGGTTGCTACCTTTAGCAATTTGCTCCCAATCCCGCAGGCCCGGTACTGTGGATAAACGGCAATTGAATCTATATAATATTCCCCAGATTCTGCCTCTTTTGTTTCTAACATAGGTATCACTTTTCTCTGAAAATCCGCGGCATTGGATTTATAATATTTAGGGAGGTTTTCCACCAGTAATTTCTTCAAGCGTGGAAAATAGTCTGAAGGAAACGACAAAACTAAACCTGCTATACCATTACGTCCTTCAGCGACATCTATATTTTGATAACTCAGAATATTATCAGGCTGTTTATAGAACTTTTTAATAATCTCTTGTACAGCTGTTCGATTAGTAGAACCAGCCAGCACATAAGCACATTCTTCCCAGGCCATACAGATTAATTCTGATGCTTCATTTGCATCTTCAATTTTGGCCCGTCGAATAAACACAATTATCAAACCTCTTCAATTTTAGTAACAATTTAAATATACATTTAATGCTATAACTATATTACGCATCATAATTATATTTTGTATTATGAGCCGATCCCAAAACTCAAAATTTGCTTCTTTGATTCCCGCATATTAAGTGACCAATCGAGCATCAGATGTGAAAGCAATCCTGAATAATTCTTATAGCTGAGAATGAAAATAGGTTTTGGGATGAGTAGGTTTTGGGATGAGCTCTACATATATTCAATACTATTAATAAATTTAATGCAATTATTTTATCAATTATAAATACAAGGGAGAATTTTCCAACTAGAATTTTATGGCATTTGTTTCGTACTTTAGTGAGGCTAGAGCAAACTTGCTTCAATGTATGAAAACGCAATCACAAGCCATTTTTGAGACTATGCCATGAAAACATCAATCAGATATTAGTGTACGACCAGTACTTTTGTATTCGGTTAATACGAAATGAAAAATAATGTGTTGTTTTTGTAGTGATTTACGTAAACCTAATATTGGAAAATCGATGCACTAGTGCTTCGATTCCGAAGTATGTTCACAAAACTTGACGCTTGAACCAAATTAACGATCAAGAATTTCCAATTAAATAAGGAATTTATTTTGGAATCGAAGCACTAGTATTTTGCTCTTATTTTCAACGTTATGTAAATTTCTGCAGAGAGATATTCAAGAGGGTTGATTCATGGGCAAGAGAAATTTTCTTTGAATTTACTCAATATAAAGTCTGAAGCTGATTAAGTTTATATAGAAACATTCTAAATTAATGTAAGAATAATTGGCTTAAAAAGAAACTGTGATTAAATCCTATCGGGCTTGGTACGGCAGGATATCCAATCAGTACATCACGATAACCATGACGGATTTCGGGTTAACATTCTACCGGGAAATTCCCGGTAAAGCTATCGAAAAATACCCTGAACTGTATATGTAAAGATCTGCTGATAAACAGTATAAATGCCGCAACTACTGCTCTGATTCCTTGTGAGATACAAATTTTTGCGAGCGGAACAGCAAATATTAATTTAAACTAAAGACGTATTAAAAAATTAGTATGAAAAGCGCATATTTGAGCGTAAAATTATGCTAAAAATCACCTGTTTTGAGAGGATTGATATTGAAAAATCTTGTGTAATTTTCAGGGAATCTAAAGGCTTAAAATGTATGAGCGCATATTGAATTTGGTTCGTGGTAAAAAAGATAAAAGTAAAATATAATAAGCAGTTGATAAAAACTGCAGGCTTATAGGATTGATACGAATTCTAAGATCTATTTTGATAAAAGTTTCCCCGCGAATTTTTTAAAAAAAATATAATGTTATGTGATTCAGATAATTATACTAGATTTTTATGGAGAATAAACTAAGATGAGTGATAAACAGGTTTACGATGCTTCGCACATCCAGGTGCTGGAAGGCCTGGAAGCTGTCCGGAAGCGTCCCAGCATGTACATAGGGAGCACGGATGGGCGCGGGCTCCACCACCTAGTCTATGAAGTAGTAGACAACAGTATTGATGAAGCCCTTGCAGGCTTCTGTACCAGTGTAGATGTCACGATCAACCCCGACGGGAGTGTGACAGTCCTGGACAATGGAAGAGGTATTCCTATCGACCTTCATCCATTTCACAAAAAATCAGCTCTTGAAGTTGTAATGACTGTTCTGCATGCAGGAGGGAAGTTCGACAAGAACACCTACAAAGTTTCAGGGGGACTGCATGGGGTAGGGGTCTCTGTAGTAAATGCACTTTCTGAATGGCTGGAAGTTGAAGTGTCAAGAGAAGGCAAGAAGTATTTCCAGCGCTATACCCGTGGAAAGCCTGAGGCCGACGTCCAGGAAATTGGAACCTCGGACGTTACTGGCACAAAAACTACTTTTATGCCGGATGCAAAAATTTTTGAGACCCTTGATTTCGATTACGAGATCCTCTCAAACCGATTACGAGAACTCGCTTTTCTGAACCGGGGCCTTACTATCAGCCTCAGGGACTTAAGAACCCCAGACGAACAGGCTGAAATTTTTACTTATGAAGGGGGGATTGTGGAGTTCGTCAAGTACCTGAATAACAAAAAACAACCCCTCCACGACCCGATTTATTTTGAGCGACAAAGGGACGACATGGCAGTAGAAATTGCAATGCAGTACACGACTGGCTATACAGAGAACGTGTACTCTTTCGCAAACAATATCAATACCCACGAAGGCGGCACCCATATTATCGGTTTCAAGACCGCACTGACACGAGTTGCAAACGACTACATTAAAGTTAACAAACTTTCCAAAGAAGACATAAAGCTCACAGGCGATGATGTAAGGGAAGGACTGACCGCAATCATCAGTGTCAAACTCATGGAACCCCAGTTCGAGGGGCAGACCAAGACAAGGCTTGGAAACAGCGATGTCAAAGGAATTGTGGACTCCCTTGTGACTGATGGACTCGCAGAATATTTTGAGGAAAATCCCAAGGTTGCAAACGTTATTCTTGAAAAGGCCCTCATTGCACAGAAAGCCAGGGAAGCTGCAAAAAAGGCAAGAGAACTGACCAGGAGAAAAAACGCTCTTGAAGTCAGTACCCTTCCGGGAAAACTTGCGGACTGCTCGGAAAAGAATCCTGCAGCCTGCGAGATTTACATTGTGGAAGGTAATTCGGCAGGCGGTTCGGCAAAACAGGGTAGAGACAGGAGTTTCCAGGCTATTTTACCTCTCAGGGGCAAGATCCTGAACGTGGAAAAATCCAGACTTGCAAAAATCCTGAAAAATGAGGAGATAATTTCCCTAATCACTGCCATTGGAACAGGAGTCAGCGAGGACTTCTCTTTGGAAAGTGCCCGCTACCATAAGGTTATTATCATGACTGATGCCGATGTAGATGGAGAACACATCAGGACTCTTCTTCTCACTCTGTTCTTCCGCTATATGAGGCCTCTTATTGACGAGGGATACGTATACATTGCCCAGCCTCCTCTCTACCGCATAAAGAAAGGCAAAGCTGAGTACTACATACACTCTGACAGGGAACTCGAAGCAAAGAAGAAAGAACTCGGGGAAAAAGGACTTGGAATCCAGCGCTACAAAGGTCTTGGAGAAATGAACCCAGAACAGCTCTGGGAAACTACCATGAACCCTGAGAGCCGGATCCTTTTACAGGTGACCCTGGAAGATGCGATTCGGGCTGATGAGATATTCAGAGTTCTCATGGGAGATGAAGTTGAGCCACGCCGGAACTTCATACAAATGCATGCAAAAGAGGTTGCAAATCTGGATATCTGAGGTGGCTAAAAATGGCAAAATATGAAGACGAGAAGAAATCCGAAGATGAATTGAAAAAATCTTATCAAGCTACCCTTATTCCCGAAGAGAAAGATGGAGAGCCGGAAAGTGGTGACGATTCAGCCGCACTTAAACAGGAAGATTCGGGCAAAAAACTGGAATTAAACGTATCCGACCCTGCTTCAGACGATCCGGAGGACGAAGGTCCAGAGCCAGAAAGGAGTGGGGTTACTACTATCCTTCTCGAAAATGAGATGAAACGCTCTTACATCAACTATGCAATGAGCGTAATCATCGGAAGGGCACTTCCTGATGCCCGGGACGGCTTAAAACCGGTTCACCGTAGAATCCTTTTTGCAATGAAAGAGGCAGGGATTACGCATGACAAGGCCTACAAGAAGTCAGCCCGTGTTGTGGGAGATGTGCTTGGTAAATACCATCCGCACGGAGACACTGCCGTTTATGACAGTATTGTACGTATGGTCCAGACATTCTCACTTCGTTATCCTTTAATTGACGGACAGGGAAACTTCGGGTCGATTGATGGAGATTCGGCTGCTGCCATGCGTTACACCGAAGTCCGCATGGGCAGAATCTCAGAGGAGATGCTGGCAGACATCGAGAAGGAAACTGTTCCCTTCATGCCAAATTATGATGGGTCAATGGAAGAGCCCGAAGTCCTCCCTGCAAAACTTCCGAATCTTCTTGTCAATGGGTCCACAGGTATTGCAGTGGGGATGGCAACAAACATGGCCCCCCATAACATAGTAGAGGTCATTGACGGCACTCTTATGCTTATTGAAAATCCTGACATCACAATTCTTGAGCTCATGACCGTGATCAAGGGGCCGGATTTTCCAACAAGTGCCCATATACTTGGAACAGCAGGTATAAGGTCTGCGTACATGACCGGAAGGGGCCCTATAAAGATTCGGGCCGTTGCCGAAATCCAGGAATTAAAGAAAGACAGGCAGCAAATAATCGTAACAGAACTTCCCTATCAGGTTAATAAAGCCAGGATGATTGAAAACATTGCCCAGCTAGCCAGGGAAAAAACAATTGTCGGAATTTCCGATCTTCGGGACGAGTCCGACAGGGAAGGGATAAGGGTTGTTATCGAGCTTTCTCGAGGCACAAATCCAAAGGTTATTTTAAACCAGCTCTATAAGCATACGCAAATGGAGATCACTTTCGGGATAATCAATCTGGCTCTTGTTGACGGAAAGCCAAAAGAGCTCAACCTGAAGGAGCTTCTTGAAATCTACCTGGAATACAGGATGGAAATTATCCAGAAAAGGACGCTTTATGACCTCAAGAAGAGCGAGGAGAGAGCCCATGTTCTTGACGGCCTCAAGATTGCCCTGGATAACATCGACGAGATAGTCTCTCTGATAAAGGGTTCAGCAAATGCTGATGAAGCTAAGCAGGGTCTGATGGACAATTTCGCTCTTGACGAGACTCAGTCGAAGGCTATCCTTGATATGCGCCTGCAGCGCCTGACAGGACTTGAAACCCAGAAGGTTATTGAGGAACTGGAAGGGCTTGTAAAGCTGATAGGTGAACTCAGGAAAATCCTTGAAAGCGATGGGCTCAAGTACGAGATAATCAGGAACGAACTTCTGGAGCTAAAGGAAAAGTATGGGGATGCCCGCAGGACAAAAATCGTGCAGGCTGCTTCTGAAGTCAGAGAAGAGGATCTGATTCACGAAGAGGAAGTTGTTGTCACAATTACTAACGGAGGCTACATAAAGCGCATCCCGCTCAAGACTTATACCATGCAGCGTCGTGGAGGCAGAGGTATAATCGGCATGGAAATGAAGGAAGAAGACTTCGTGGAGAATCTCTTCATTTCCTCAACTCACAATTATATCCTGTTCTTTACAAACCTTGGCAGGCTCTACTGGGAAAAGGTCTATGAGATTCCGGAAGGTTCGCGGCAGTCTAGAGGCAAAGCCATAGTAAATCTTCTGGAGCTTCAGGAAGGCGAGACAATCAATGCCATGATCCCTGTCAAGGAGTTTGACGAAAACCACTACCTGCTTATGGCAACAAGGGCAGGCACGATTAAAAAGACTCCCCTCTCTGAGTTCAGGAAACCGAGGAAAGCAGGCATAATTGCAGTTACCCTTGATGAAGAGGACGAGCTTGTAAGAGTTCTCCTTACAGACGGCAAAAAAGAAGTCCTGATGGTTTCAAAGAAAGGCAAAGCTATCCGCTTCCCTGAGAAAGATGTCCGCCCAATGGGCCGAACCGCAAGAGGTGTCCGGGGTATGACCCTTGAAGGCCCTGATGACGAGGTTGTCAGTATGGACCTCGTTGACGAGACCACGACTCTCCTGACCGTAACCGAAAATGGCTTTGGCAAGAGAACCGAGTACTCCCAGTATCCTGCGCACCGCCGTGGCGGAAAAGGCGTGATAACAATCATTACCAATGGGAGGAATGGCCCTGTTTCAAGAGTCAGATCCGTAGCCGATGACGATGAACTGATCTTCACCAGTGCCGATGGTATCATTATCCGTATCCCTGCGAAAGATATCTCTATTCAGGGGAGAAACACCCAGGGTGTAAGAATCATGAATCTGAAACCCGACGACACAGTCGCGGGTATAGCCAGGATCGAAAGCGAAAAAGCCGAAAAGAACCTGAAACTCACAGCTTTTGAAGGTAAAGAAGCCGCAGAAGCAACTGGAGCCGGGGAGGAAGCCGAGGTTTCAGAGGATGAAGCTGAAGACCTTGAAGTTGCCAACGAAGCAGACGAAACCGAAGAATTAGAGGAGAATGAGGTAGAAGAGGACGAAGACGAAGAAGTTAAAGAAGATTGAGTAACGCACGCGAGTGAAGAAGAATAATTCTCCACTTAAAATGCTGCCGGAATAAAGATTTTTTGGGGATTTGTTTCCGGCGGCGGGGTTTTTGTCCGGAGGGGAGCCGGGCGGTAGACTTATTTTTCGGGGCGGGTTTTTTGAATATATTTTTTGAGAGATTGAGTACCGGAAGGTATGTTTATTCAGAATTCTCAGGACCTTATGTGGTAGATCTGAAAGTTTAGTTATATAGTTCTCGTTGGAATTCTACAAGTCTTTATAAACAACACCAAATATAGCTCGTACATTGAAATATAATGATAAATGTTAGAAAGTTGTATATACTTTGACCAACATTCTAACTTATAACTCAATCACTTGGATAAATTGTCCAATGTGTTCATACACAGCAATTTTCAGAACAATAGTGAGAGAGTTTTAACATAAAGGGGGTATAAAAGAATGCAAAAATTAGAGTTATTGCCACCGATAAATGCGAAAATTGGAGATATATTTGAAATATCAATACCGTCGAATCCTTCTTCGACCGGTTACAACTGCTTACTGTCAGAAATGCCACATTGCGTTTATTTTGTAGAGTCAGCATATGTACCCGATGAGCCTACTATGCCGGGAAAAGGTGGAACTAGCAAGTTCAAGTTTCTTGCAGTTAAGAAAGGTGACGGCAAGATTATTTTCCATAGTGTGAGATTCTCTCACCCTCCAGAGATATTGGAACCTACTCCTATGCAACAAAGGTTTGTTATAATAGAGTGATGAAATGGCAAATAAAGCCATTTCTCTTTCCTTTTTTTAAGAAAAATATTCAATTTATCTTACATTAAATTTCATAGACTAATCTTCAATTTGTCTTTTGCGAATTTTTGTTATTCAGGGCCGGTTTGAGTTTCGATGAATCTTAAAACGGGGTACCATACGACTGCGAAGACAGAAAAATTTGAGAAATTACCTTGAAATTTGATATGTAATGACAAAAATGATCAGAGATACCATCATCAGACCAAAAACAGTCTCTCCCATTACTAATGGTTGCATTAACGGTATTGCTATATCAGGCTGTATATTTGGAAAACTGTATCCTGTAAAGGTAGTGAGACTAAAGTAAAGATAGTCAATCAGTTTGATTTCTCTCCCTTGAACAATTATACCATTTATCTTCCAGAAACAAAAAGCAAATAGAATAATACCAATCATAGAAGAAAAATAGGATTCCAAATTTGGTCTCCATGCCCTGCTAAAACTTTTAAGATAAACCCGTCAAAAACTCTTGCCCTAATATTATTCTTAAAGCCACCCTTTGTAAGTAAAAGTTTTCGATAAGACTCGTTTGCCCTATAATGAGCATGTTTTGCTTGAAGACTGTCACCGTTGGATGAATAAAAATTATATAATTTTGTATATATTTCGAAGGAAGATTCATAAAGAAGTTCTTTTCTATGTGAAGATAAGAAAGTCGCAAATTCAAAAAAAGATTCTTTTCTATCGTCAAATAAGAAATCTTCATATGCAATAGCTATCATGTAGTTTTTTAGTAATGGTATTTTGTTCCAGAGAGGAATGTTTTCTTTAGGCTTTTTATAAAATACTAAATCATCGAATTTTTCCTTAATTTCATAAGAAATTTCTCCTTTTTGATGCGCATCGATTAAATCTTTGTAGAAAATAACTTTGTAAATATTAAGTGCTTTACCATAACCGATATACCTTATAATTTCTGCTTTATTTAAAGCATCTAACACAAAATCGGAATCACTTTCAAAGTACTCAATTTTTCTGACATCAAACATAATTTGTTTACTTAATATATATGGAAATGGTCTTTTAGTAGAGAGAGTATCTGCAACGAACTCGTTAATCTCTTTTTCACTAATTTTAGTAGACTTAAAGAAAATGGCATTTCTGAACGTCTTTGTTTCATCAACATATGAGCTAGATATATTTGAACCTATGAGCCGAGTCCCTTCTAAAATGGATTTGGAATCAAAAATAGTGCCTACTAAAGATGCCTGTCTTATATCAGCATAACTAAGATCTGCTCCACTCAGATCTGAATAAGCTAAATCAGATTTTGAAAGATTAGAGTAAAGTAGATTCGCTTCAATTAATTTACATCCTCTTAAGTTTGCATTTTCGAGAGTAGAATATTCCAAATTTACTCTGCTAAGATTTGCACCACTCAAGTCTGAATTTGTTAGATTAGCGTATCCTAAGTCAGCATTCTGAAAATTTACTGTAGTGAGACTATAATTTTCTAATCTTGCGAATATCAAGCATGCTCCCTTTAAATTGGTTCTGAAAAATTCTGCTCCCTGCAAATCAGCTCTTGGTAGATACGCATCTTCTAAATTTGCTTCTCTTAAATCTGAATCTTGTAAATTTGCGGAATTTAAGTTAGCTTTTCTTAAATTTGCTTTATAAAAAGAAGATCCCTTTAGATTAGCTAAAATTAATTTAATACCTTGTAGATCAGCGCAGTTTAAATTGACTTTTTGAAGGAAAACACCCAAAATTTTGTGATCTTTCAGAAAATTTAGCTGATCCTGAGATGGTTTCTTTCCTTCGATTTCCTGATGCCAGTAACAATATTCACTACCTTCTTCAGATTCAAGAGGACATTTAAAGTTGTCATAAGTACCTTTGAACTTATACTTGCATCTGCCCATTAAACTATCTCCTATACTTTCAAAACAAATGCAAAAACTATTTAAATCAATCTAAAAAATCTAGATTTGCAGATATTCCATTAATTTCAAAGACTACAACAGACTATAATGAGAAATTAAAATTTCCTATCTCTTTTAGCAAACTGTCCATAATCTTACCCAAACCAGTTCTTATGTAACTTTTCCTCATCTTCCCCCTGCCTACTCGCATAAGCCACATATTCCCCGCTCTCCTTATCAAAAACAAACCTATAAACCGTTTTGAAATAAGCCCAGTATTTAACATATGGATCTCTCGCATCGCTCAACGTAACAGTTACCGAACCATTTTCTTCCGAAACGCTGTAGACAGGATAATCGATTTCCTGAGGAACGGCTGTGCTGTAGAGTTTTCCGGCTCTTTCAATATACGTGGAGGCGTCTGGAACGGCGCCGGTCACGTTGACTTTTTCGATATAATCGCTTTTTTCGATCCCTGACCAGTAGCTCACTTCCATTATCTTGTAATGGGTAGAGTTATACGAATACGCGGAAATGAACTTCCCGAAGGACGAAGGATAGGTGTCCTGATAGCTGATTTTTGCGCCTTCCGCGCCGGAAATATAATTCACAAGAAATAGTTTTGCCACCGGCAGAATTGTAAGCCAGACCACAAGCACAATTAAAAGCGCGGGATAGAGTTTGCTCCGATTTTTCGTGACAAAGGCACAGAAATTATTGAACTTCCCATTCCATTTTCCATGGTCCTTCATGTAAGCCACAAGTAAAATGAAAACGGGCAGCAGAGGAAGAATATTTGCCAGCGGGTCGAAGAAATAAACCGCGCCGAGAGTTGATGTCCCGGTGCTGAATGGGTAGAGGGGACGTATTTTCCAGCTTGTCGCGTAATCAAGATAAACATGGGAAAAGATGGCTGCAAATCCGGCGGCCGTAAACAGGCGGTCTTTTGTTTTAAACCAGACAAAAAGAGTGACAAGCAGGATGAAAAGAATTGAGTGCAGGAATTCCCTGTGGCCGAACAGGTAAAAAAGCTGGTTTCGCGCCTCATGGCTCACACTGCCGCTGATGAGAGCAAACAGGGTGTATGGGATAAAATCCAGGTCAGGAAGGATTGCCAGAAACCCGATAGCGTTTCGCTTTTTTCCTTTGAAGCCAAGGGTCAGGGCAATCAGAAGGCCGATTCCCAGGTGAGAGAGTGAATTTACCATTTGTTTTATTCCTCAATCAATTTTTCTTCCTCAACCAATTTTAATCTTTATTTAGTTTTTAACTTCGCTCCTACCCCTACTGTAGTTTTATCTTAATTACTACTTATGATTTTATTTTCAATAAGTCAAATCTTTCTTGGAGATCTTGAATACATTTCTTTGAAAATATCTATAGTTTGTATCTTTTACCTTTAAATAGGTTTGATGATAATTATGTTTTACATTTTGAATTGCCAGATGCAATTCGAGATGTGTTTGAAGAGACTCAAAGCAGAGTGCTTTTCAAAGAAAGTGCTTTACAGCGAGAAATGTTCAGGAATAAAATTGCTCACGATAGAGTAATTTGAACAGATTCCTGTAACATAACTAAGGGGAAAATTGTTTAGTGGGGCAGGATTTGTAATGGGATCATTTGTAGTGTGATCTTTTGACTGGAAAGTATAGATCCATTTTTAATTCAGATTCCAGAACAAATTTTGCAAAACCAATAGCTCATAAAAATTCGATAAAGAGAGTGGATAATATGGCCAAAGGATTGTACAAATTGCCACCTTTAAAATATGGATATGGAGACCTGGCACCTTATATTTCCGAAGAGCAGCTCAAGTTACATCATGACAAGCACCACCAGGCTTATGTAGCTAACGCAAATGCAGCTATAGAAATGATGGACAAGGCGAGGAAAGAAGGAAACGACTTTGATTATAAGGCAACTGCAAAAGCCCTGTCTTTTAATCTGGCCGGGCATGTCCTTCACGATTACTTCTGGTGGGAGATGACTCCCGAAAGCAATGCAAGCAAAGAGGCTGTAGGGGAATTGTCCGAAATGATCAAAGACAACTTCGGAAGCTTTGAGAGGTTTAAAAAGGAGTTTACCCAGGTTGCATCCAGTGTTGAAGGTTCCGGGTGGGCGGCCTTAACCTTCTGTAATGATACAAAGAGACTTATGATCATGCAGATCGAAAAGCACAATGTGAATATAATCCCGGATTATCCGATCCTTATGGCGCTTGATGTGTGGGAACACGCTTACTATATTGATTACAAGAATGATAGGGGCAAATTCATAGAAGGATTCTGGAATATCATCAACTGGGAAGAAATCGACAAATATTTCACAAAAATCCAAAAGTAATTTTAAAATTAGTTGTAACTATTCAGGTAGCTTTATCAAAGCTACACAATTTTTCCTCGTTCCGATGAAAAATTGGATATAAAATGATATAAAATGAATCATTTTTCTCCTTGATGAAACGTGATGAGATTCTTGCTCTATGTGCTTCAAGCCCTGAAGTTATTGCTTATATTGTAAGTCTTGAGTCTCAAACTAAAGAACTCACTGAAAGATTGATAGCTTTAGAATCTCTTAAATCAAAACAGCAGAAACAGCAGTAAACCTTCTTCTACTGACTTTTTTGTCAACGAAAAACCTAATCCCAAGAGTCTCCGTAAAAAGGGCGGCAAGAAACCTGGAGTTCAAGAAGGTCATCCAGGAACAACTCTTAAAATAGTTGATAACCTGAGTAGGTAATTGAACATTCTTTGAGTTGTTGCAAAGAATGTAGACATATTCTTGAGGATATTGAAGTTGAAGCTTATGAGAAAAGACAGGTTTTTGATATTCCACCTGTAAATCTTATTGTTACAGAACATCGAAGTCAGATAAAAACTTGTCCTCACTATGGGAGATTAAATAAAGCTGATTTTCCAAAATCCGTAAAATATCCAGTTCAATATGGTCCTAATATCTTAGCTTCAGCAATTTACTGTAAGAACCACCATTTTATTCCCTGTGAAAGGATTTCTGAGCTTTTTAATGACGTTATAGGAATAAAAATCTGTTCTGCTACTATTATTAAAGCAGAAAGAGAATGTTTCCGGAATATGGAGTATTTTGAAAATACGATTAGAGAGAAGTTAATATCTTCTCCTGTTCTCCATTGTGATGAAACTGGAATGAAGGTTCAAGGAAAAAAACATTGGCTTCATGTAGCTTCTAATGATAAATATACCTGTTATTTTGCTCATCCAAAAGGAGATCAAAAGCAACGGATTCTATGGGAATTCTTCCAGAGTATAAGGGAATGGCAGTTCATGATGGATAGAAACCCTACAATGGTTATGATTGTAATCATATTCTTTGTAACGCTCATCTCCAGAGAGAACTTACTGGAATTGAAGAGTTATAAACAGCAATGGACTAAAGAAATGAATGAGCTGTTAACTGAAATGAAAAAGTATACTGATGAGTGCAAAGAGCAGGTCAAAGATTTTGATATTGAACAAATCAAGGCATTAGAAAAAGGTTCGATGCTGTAGTTATGAAAGGAATTGAAGAGAATCCACCGTCTTTAAATCCTGAAAAACAAGGAAAACGTGGTAAGAATCCAAAAACCAAATCAAGGAATATGCTTGATAGGTTTATAGAACACAAAGAAAAGATTTTGAGATTCCGGATAGACTTGAAAGTTCCGTTTGAGAATAATCAGGCAGAAAGAGATGTCAGGATGATGAAGCTACAGCAGAAAATATCCGGAATTTTCAGAACCATGCGAAGAGCGGAAGCTTTCTGCAGAATTAGAACATATATTTCTACAATCAGAAAGAATAGTTTACCTGTATTACATGCTATTCTAGCGGCGCTCAAAGGAGCGCAGCTAAATATACACTGAATAGTTACATAAGTTTTAATATTTAGCACTGAATTCCAGATCAAGGTTTATGGATTGGAAAATCCCTTGCTTTAGATTTTCTAACATAAAAAAATTTACTGTATAATACAGGGTAAGAAGAGTAATACTAGGAATAATTTTTTATAGAGCATATTTTTTCAAATTAAATAAAAAATTCCGAAAATGGATTCCTTCGAATCCAAACAATCCTCGTCTATTTATTCTAAATGCCATAAACTTCAATCTTTCAGGATGGTACTCCCGTCATCACAGTTAGCTATGAACACCCCATTGTCTAGGATGCCACCGGGAACATTAATTACTCTGTTCTCTATCCAGATTCTGTAGTTCTCAGAAATTAAACATCCTACTTCTTTTTGGAATATTGAAGAGTTTTTAAAGTAGTTCAATTTTACAGTATCCGGGGTTTCCTCATAGAGTCCACATTCTTTAAACTTTTTATTCATATAAACATCAAATGTACCGTCATCGTGGAGAATAAAATGGGTTGTCTTGTTGGTGTATTTTCTGGGCATAGGGATCACATATTTTAATAAATAAATTAATACGAGCTCGTTTTTCAACTTAATTCATAGGGTTTTGTTTTGATGCTATTCGGTTTCAGACAAATAATGTTTGTAGTTTTTATTAATTTATTATAGCATTACAACAGCATCTATAACAGCAATAAGCCATAGTAATATAAGTTTTATCTCTTTAAAATTTGATTATTACCCGAGCTGCCGAAATAAAAATTCAAGATTTGGGTTATATTCTTGTATTAATAGTTCTAGCTTTCAGATCAGGTCATATTCCAGAAAAAAGGACTCCTTGTCATCTACACTGTTCTATCTTAGGGGCAAGTCCAATCCTTTTTACATGATTTTGCTCATGAATTAACGTTATTCGGTCTCTTAAACTGAATCACGGCATGTCGCCGATATTAATATTCTCTCAATGTAACTCAATTGTCATATCTCAATTAACACTAAAAGCTACCCATAAACTTTATAAATATTTAGATACATAGATTAAATATTTAACAGTGAGTTAGATATTATCATGTCAAATAGAATATGGGATCTGATTAAGTTTTCAAATTTTCTTTTATCTAATTTCAGAGAACCTTACATAAAAAAGAATGCGTACAAAAGCAAATTTAAAGTGGAAGGGACGGAATAATAATAGGTGGTAATATTGGGGGAAATCATTGAGTATTGTCATTATGTAAAAATGTCTGGAAAAATCCTTGAATCTATAGATAATATGGCCAAAGTCAGTTTAAACAAAGATGAGAAAAAAATTTTACAGGGATTTGTGCACAACAAGGCTGAACAAAAAACCAATTACTACGACAAAAAAATAGCTGAAATGAAGCAGAAGTACGATATGGAATATTCAGCTTTTCAGAATAAAATCTATTTGAGGGCAGCAGAGATAGATCTTGAAGAATGGAACGATTTCGTACTCTGGGGAAGTTACGTCAAAGCACACCGATACTGGGCACAGTTTTGCTGAGTGAAATTTAAGCCCGGCAATTCTATCATCCTTCCAGAACTTCACATTAAAACAGAAAACTCATCAGCCTTGTAGCCTTGACAACAAATATTGTATAGGGAAGACCACTTTTATAATTATAATTTTAATTATAATTATTACTTTATAATTTAAAGACATTTCCTTTTTCGAGATATCTATTTTCTTTCACAGCAAGGATGTATAAAAAACTGCGTTATATAAATATAAAGAAGTTTTTTGTACTATTATTAAGGGCTTTGGAACTGCGAAGCAACTGTTTGTATTATTATAAAGAAGAGTTTGTGTTATTATAAAGAACGTTTCTATTATTATAAAAAGCCATTTTATAATAGCTAAATTCATATGCATTTTTAAAACTGCAGAGAGAAAAATCGCATGACTCGTGATGACTATATGCTAATTCTTGGATCAAATGTGTATGCAGATCCGGTATACATATTGTCATGCAAGCCTGATCGAAATACCGGAGACTGGATACCTTATTCATTCTGGAAAACTGCGATGACGGCTTGATTTTGACGACCGAGATCCAGGATGAGAATTCAGATCTCATAGCAAAAATCGATAAAAATGAGTTTATCCAGCTCAACGAAAAATTTGACGTTCAGGGAGAAATCGAGAAAGGAAGCGGCCTCACGCTGACACGAAATTTCGTTTTTTCCATTTTTTGGTCATTTAGTTTTTCAATTACTCAATTTTTTGGTTGTTCAATTTTTTGATAATTCAGTCATTTGGCCATCAATTTTTTGATCGTTTAAGTTAAAACATAAATGTATGATCTTTCATGAAATGGTCTAAAATTAATATAATTGTATAAGAACGCTATATTGGAATACTTGTTCCAATCAGTTTCTGACAGTTGATATTGGATAGAGACTGCCCTGAACTGTCCAGCAACAAAAGTTTCATCAGGAACAAAAACGTATTTTTCATAGTAAAATTCGCTCTAGAAACCATTCTTGTAAACAAAATAACCTGAGGCAAGAGGGAATAGAAAAACCTTATGACTCTTGTTAAAGAATCTGCAAAAGTATCTTAAACAAATCTTAAAAGAATCCGTGAAATAATTTATAGAAAAGTCTGTAAAAGAATAGAAATTCTACTTTTTTTGGGAGATGTAGGGCAATGTCTGAGGAAATTAAAAAGCAGATTGAAGACTTGATTTCTGAATCCAATGATCTGATGGAAGCGTTACGTAAGTTTTTTTATTCAGTGCCCATTCAGTACGATCCTTTTCTCGACATCGGCCCCTTTAGCATATCAGACCTGCCCAGGATGTGGGATTACGACCCTTACATTAATACAAACCCTTATACGGGAGAGCCAGTTCCTCTCCATTACCGATGGTTCAAATTAACTAATGACAAGTTTCTCGAGCAGGAGGAACTATTTAAAAAATATATAAACTGGGCCTCGTCAGCCAGAAACCTGATTGAGAAATTTTTGCCTGAAAAACTGGCTGTTTTTGATGAAAAATTCGAAACCATCAAAAAATGGATAGAAATGAGTGAACGGTTACCATCGGATGACAACGCCGAGATATTTTTTAGGTTTAAAAGAGATTTCATAAGCCAGCAAAATCTTTTTTTCGCTTTACTGAAGCAGGTTGAAAAATAATAGATTTTAAAAACACATTTCTAGGATTTAGTTTCTAAAAAGTGCATTTTTAGGATTTAAATAAAGTTGCGCTAGCGCCCCCCGCAGCAAGTTAGCAGGGGATTTGACAAAAATTAAAAAATGGACTTGAAAATGTGAACTTGAATGGTGTGCTGGCTAAATTCAGACCTTTTATTGAACTATTCCAGGGCTTTATAGGTTAGATTACTCCAAGCTGCATGAGCCGGGCAACGGATATCAGTATGATTCCTGTTGTCAGTCTTATTTCTACTCTCCATCTTTCCCTGAATTCAGTGACTTTATTCGGGCTGAGTCCGAAGGCAAGAAGGAGACCGAGAGCTATTACGGGAAGCAGAAGCCCTATATGGTAAATGCCAATATATATTGTTCCTGTGACAATATCGGTTTTTGTTGCCAGTATGCTCAGGAGTGAAAGAAAGATCGCTCCTACGCAGGGAGCTTTGACCAGGGAAAACATGCTTCCTGAAAGGAAGGACAGCAGCAGAAGATTATTCTGGTCCATTTTGCCCATAAAGTTTTTCAAGGGTTCGGGAGTCCTGAAGGTAGTTTTTGCATGCTTTTTCAGCCAGTAGGCATCAAAAATATGCCAGAAACCTAGCAGGGCAATAATTAGGATTGAAGCTTTTATAAAACTTTTCTGAATTTCAGGCAGGAGGTTAACAATACTGAGGATGCTCATTCCGGCAAGCATATACATAGTAAAGATTCCTGTCGAAAAACCGAGCGTGATTTTGAGCATTTCCTTTCTTCTTCCGTGCTTGGCAAGGGTGACTGAAGCAAGAAATGCCATTACCGCAAGGAGGCAGGGGTTGAAACCCGCAAGAATACCTGCTGCCAGGAGTAAGAAAGGGCTAATTTTTTCTATGGGCTGATCTATTTCGTCCTGTGTTTCTGTAAGGGGAAACGAAAGACCTTCGGCAAAAAGTAAAGAAGGCTGGATTTCCGTCAGAAAAACCCCGGCCGGGTTTTCATATGCTCTATGAAAGTAGCCCGTTAACTGGTTTTCATATACTGCGGCTGAAGTGACGGATGCAGAGCTCAGCAACAAAAAAATGCAGGCCAGCGTAAAAATTCCTTTGTTTACAAACAACTTACGCGTATTTTTCTTTTTCATATATTTTTCCGGAAATATTTTATAACTAGATTTTAAACTTCCATGGCCAATGGACATATAATCTTTGATGAAATTCAGATTGTTACCCATTGTAAAGTTTCTTCTTATAGAAGGAAAGAGCCTATTCTAAGATCGAATTTTCATTCTTTAATTTTCCTCTTTTATAGCGAAAAAATTACGTACTGATAGAGTTATCTCTTTTGATTTTGCTAATAAATGTGATACTTCTAGCCTTAATTTGTGCACCTATATTAGTTTTATTGTGGTATTATCTTTTTTATAAAACTCTGTTTGACTGACCGAAAGTATATATAAATTCGAATTCTGCCAATTAAAGTAGCAACTTGACATATTCCAGCTGAACTGCTGAAATCTGCCTTAGATAACGGCAACACTTGGATCAGGATAACCTTTTTAACAGGCTCAACTGTGCCAGATATGAGATATAAATGAAAAAATAGATATAGAGTCTATCCCAAAAACCACTTTATTTTAAATCGTTGGTAATTTCCAAAGTTGTTTTATTATCTTGAGCTTGATCGACTATTCGAAATACGAGGCACAAGAAGCAAATTTCAAGTTTTGGGATGAGCTCATACTATAAGTAGAAAGCACAGAAAAAGTGTTTCCTGTAAAGAGGTCTCCGTGTACTTTTTGTTTATTTTAATACTTTGACTACCTCTCAGGACACTTTCTTAAACTGTTTTTCAGAATACTTTTTAGACTCTTTATCATTTAAGAAATACTTTATTAAACAGTTTTCAGAATACATTCTCAGAGTACTTTTTCCATGATGCCTAAGGCTTTTTCGATATCTTTCATTGAAGCCGCATAGGAAATTCTGATATAGCCATCACCCTCGCTTCCGAAGGCTGTTCCGGGAGTGACAATAATGCCATTTGAGATCAATTTCGAGGCGACCTCTGCGGAATTTGAGACTTTTGGGAAGGCATAGAAAGCCCCTTTCGGAAGGGCACATTTCATGCCGAGTTCGTTTAGCCCCTTTACAAGTACGTCCCTGCGTTTTCTGAATTCTTCTCGCATGACCCTGACTGAATCTTTTGGTCCTGTCACTGCGGCATAAGCGGCTTTCTGAGCGATTGAGTTGGCGCAGGCCTGGAAGTACTGGTGCACCTTAAGCATCTGGCCTATGTAATCTTTTCTGGCTGCCACGTACCCGAGTCTCCAACCGGTCATGGCATAGCTTTTTGAAGTCGCATTTACAGTAATCACATTGTCCGAATAACTGGCAGGGCTTACATGTTCTCCTTCGTAGACAAAGTACTCATAAACTTCATCGGAAATAATGGTTATATTGTGGTCGTCTGCAATCTCGGCCAGGGCCTTTATATCTGCCCTGCTGGCGACTGTACCTGTTGGATTTGAAGGGGAATTAAGGATGATGGCTCGGGTCTTCGGGGTAATATTCTCAAGCACGGTCTCAGGCTTCATAGTAAGATCTTCGGCCAGAGGGACGCCTACGGCTTTGCCACTCAGTATTTCGGTTAGTGCATTGTAAGAAACGAAGCCAGGATTTGAGATAAGGACTTCATCCCCATGGTTTAGAAGGGCTGCAAGGGCAATGGCAAGAGCTTCCGAAGCTCCAGAGGTTACAATTATTTCCTCAGGGGAAACCGAGAACCCATTATCTTCCTTGAACTTAGAACTCAAGGCTTCTCTTAATTCAGGGATTCCCGAACCGACCGTATAACCCGTAAAGCCCTCGTTTATAGCTTTTATTGCCGCGGCCTTGATATGCTCCGGGGTATCAAAATCAGGCTGCCCCAGCCCAAGGTTAATAGCATCCGAGCCTGCGGCTTCAAAAATCTTCCTGATCCCTGAGGTGTCTATTCTGGCCACGTTCTCTGAAAACTTTATTTCCTTCAAATTGAGCCCTCCTATATCCCTGTAAATTAATTTTTTTTAAATATACTTGCTGGCGATTAAGGCTTTTATTCAATGTTCGTGTGTCTCGATTTCAGTTCGGCTTCTGAGGCGCCTGTAAGCATGATGAGCTGAGAGATTATCGAATCAAGGAAAATAAGCGATGTAATTTCAAAAGATGTGCCCAGCGGTGGCAGGGTTTTGTAACCTCCCCGCATATTTCTTTCAAGGTAGCCGTCTGCATCAGGGTCGTTTTTAGTCTTGCTCGGGAGGATCATAGCAATATCTGAGATTCTACCGAGTGTGGACTCTTTTTTAGAGGTAACCGTTATAAGGGTGGAGCCAATGTCTTTTACTATTTTTCCGAGATCCGCTATAGAATGGGTTTCTCCTGACCCTGAAATGGCAATCACCACATCCTGCGGCCGGACAGCAGGGGTTGTGGTTTCGCCAACCACATACACACTGAATCCAAGGTGCATAAGCCTCATTGCAAAAGCTTTGGCAACAAGCCCGGACCTTCCGGCTCCCATCAAAAAGATTCTTTTGCCTTCCATAATTTTCTGGATCATCGACTTTATGGCTTCTCTGTCAAGTTTGTCAATTACCTCATTGAGGTTTACTGCAATCATTTTCATTGATAATAGTACGTCTTCGCAGTCGTTTACCTGAACTTTTTCCATATGAGTTCTCCGAAAAACATTGAGTTAAGTGCTAGTTAAGTGCCTGGTTAAATGCCTGATTATATAATAATTAATTGATTAATTTACTTACCTGCCTATATCAATGATAGAAAATACTCCTGATAATACTTTACCAAAATCCTTCTCTCCTTCAAATTTACAGTGAGGATCTTAGAGCAAATTTTCTGAAGCTTTCTTATCACCTTGCCGCAATCCCAGCAGTCCAGATTTTTACTTGCTTGTTTGCGATTCAGTTTTATAATTAATAGCTTTCAATTCCCAGTCCTCAATATTATTCTTAAATTCATGATAGAGCCTCTGGATATCACAGTCGCTCCCATTCCAATAAAAGTCTTTACGCGTTTCTCCTTTTTGAAGCTCTTCAAGTATAAATTTTGATAGGTGGAAAAGGGCTTTTTTATTGGAAAAGGGGATACTATAGTTTACGCGATAACCGCCGGCTGTTTTTCCATAGGACACGAGTGTGTACCCTTTACTCTCATATTCCGTAATCTCATCAAAGTTGCAGATAATTTCAAATTCATGAACCGTAGACTGGTCAACTTTTGAAATTCCTATAAGTATCTGCGCTATAATGTAATCAGGAACTTTCCGTCCAAACCATACGGCGATTTTCCCGTAAGTACAGATTAAATTGACATCATTCCTTCCCATCTCAAAGGAGCCTAGAGACTGGGGAGGGTAAATTATAGCTTCCACGTCTTGGGTCTTCTGGGCACACATTGCTTCCACTTCGTTTATTTACTTGCAGAGACAAGTGCACTGATGAGATTCCGATCTTTCTTAAGGGTTTTTAGCTGGTTTGCAGGCCCTATCACTGTAAGTCTCTTACTGCTCTGTTTTTTGAAAATTTTTCCAAGCAATGAACCGTCCGTATTTGCAGGATAACTTTGCATCTCGATACCCGAAAACACATCAGGCTGAATCGCTGACATTGTCATTTCTATAAGCTTTGCTTCCTCCATCGGGTTCAGGCCCTTTTCAAGCACCAGAATTTTACCTTTTCGTACCTCATCGATTATGTATCGAACTTTTTCCATTGAAGCCATCTGAGAGATTCTGGCTTCGGATATCAAATCAAGCTGAATTCCCTGCATACTGATCACCCGAACTGTTTTGCCAGAGCTTCATAAAACGAATCCATTCCCACTCCTTCAAGGGCCGAAACTGGCACCATGGGATGCTGGGGGAAGGCTTCCTTTATGACAGCCGGGTCGGCATCAGGAAGGTCGACCTTGTTTGCTACGATAAGAAGCGGAAGGTTTCTTGCTTCCATATTCCCTATTACTGTTACGTTGACCTGGGTATAGGGATTTTCGGTGGAATCCATAACAAGTATGACACCATCAAGGTCATCCAACCATTTGACAGCTTCGATTACGCCTTCTGTTGCTTCTTTGGATCGTTTCTTGGATTCGGAATCACTCATTCCCTGCTCCATGAAGTCATGGAAATCGATTTTTGTTGCAAGCCCGGGCGTGTCTACGATATCAAGGTTGATTGTGTGTCCGTTGGTATCAATATTTATTGCGTTCCTTCTCTTGGCATGCCGGGTTTCATGAGCGATATGAGAAACCGAACCCATTGTTTCTTCAGCTCCGACCCAATCCTTGAGGATACGATTGCTAAGGGTAGTCTTACCGGCATTGGGGGGACCGTAGATTCCTATGCATGCTCCTTTTTTCTTAAAGAGCTTGTTGAAGATTTTTGAAAAGCTTACCTTAAATCGTTTTATCATATTCATAGCTTCCCTCCTTTGGGAAAAGCATAGCATCTAAGGATTTCTCGGATTGCTTTCCTTTACGGGTAGTACTTAAATTTTAATCTATTTATCATGCACTTAAGTAACTTCCATTTATCGTACTGAGGGGATTGGGGGAAATTATAGATGTTCTTTTCCTTTCCAGTACATATTGGAGTAAATAGGAAATTTAAGGTCCTTTCTACGGTAGAATAGAAAGTGTCTCCGTGGAAATAACACCAGAACATATAAATTGCTTTTTATCGCCTTATTCCCTCATCACATCAATAAAAAGGCTTTTTATCCAGAAATAAAAAACCTTTTTATCCAGAAGATTTTAAGCTCTCCCAAACTCTTATCATAAGTATTAAATTTTTGTATGTGCACTGATGTTCTGCACTTTCCTTTATATTTTTTCCTATATTTATTCATTCAAGCTTAAAAATATAAATTGTTTTTATGAGATATCTTCTGGTATTCTTCTCACTCAACTCTCGTATATAACTTTTACAGCCCAATTTTCCTTGAGATGTTTCAAGACATCTATTAGCAACTTCGCGATGGTTTTATAAATTTAAAGTTAACTTTTGACAATTCAGAGCATTTAGAGGTAAACCTATTATTTCGATTTAAGACCTTAGCTATATATTTAACTTTTTTATTGATCTCAGTCGAATATCCCGCTAGCTTGCTGCGGGGATGGAAAACTTCCCCGGTAACCGTTGGTGATAATAATTATCAATTCCATTTTTCGGTTACTAACTTCTGCTCAAACTAAATTGTTTTGGGCTATTATTTCCTTTAACAGAATTTGAAGCGGTGGCGCGAACGTACCTCATTGCTTGCAGCGGGTGCGCCAGCGCAACTTTGATTACTTTTGAGATATTTTACTTGGAAATACCTGTTATTTACCTTTTCAGATTGGATAAGGCTTCTGGTTTCTTCGATAGAGTTTTGCTCATCTGTCCCAGATTGCCATGTTTATAGCAATCTCGGCTATATTGGAGCTAAGGTCTCCTATTCTGGATAAGCTGTCTATAACGGCCCCGAGTAAAATCATGATCTCATGAGATTTCAATTTCAGAGTAGATTCACGAAGTTTCTCTGCCCATGCGCACATTTTTTCAACGCTATCTATTACCTGATTTGCAAGAGAAGTATTTGCCTCAAAGAGAGCCTCAACTGACTGTTCCACAAGTTCCATGTAAGCAGCGTTGAGTTTCTCGAGCTCTACCATCACCTTATAATTAACAGGCTCTTGCAGCTTTGAGGCGACATTCGCTATTTTCTGCGCGTGGTCGGCTATCCTTTCCAGCGGGCTTGCCGCCATTCTGAACTCGTGGTATTCCTCTATATTTGTTTCTGTGGAGTCCGGCACCCCTCCTCCGCAGAGAATCGAGCGAAATTGCTTGGAGATAAGAAGATATAGCCTGTCAACCTCGTCATCTCTCTGACTTACGTCAAGTGCAAGGTCATGATCAATGGTTTTAAAGGCTCTTACCGCATCCTTTTGCATGGACACCGCAATAAGGAACATCCTCTGTACACCTTTTTTGATAGGAAGTTCATTCGGGTTAAGAAGATCCTGGATAACCACACAGTTTGAGCTTTCCTCAGTAATTTCCGGACCTATGAGTTTGTAGCATACCTTCCGAATCGTTTGTTTCTGTTCAACGAGTATCCTTTTTGAGAAAAGTTCGATCCTGTCATATCCGTGGAGATATGCAGCAATAATGTCTCGCTCAAGTGCTTTTGCTCCACAGCCTCCCACATCAATTCTTTTTGTTTTAATTGACCGCCCTTCGATAATGGGATTTATCAGGAGTTTTCCGTCAGGCTGTGCTTGAATGGAAACTCTCATGCCTGTTTCTATTCCCACTTTTTCAGCCCATTGTTTAGGAAGGGAAATAATGTAAGTAGATCCTCCTGTCTGCTGTACTTTCCTGGTCTCGATAATGATTCCCCGTTTTTAGTTAAATCTGCCATGTCTGAAATTAGAATATTTATTCCTAATTCAATCGCGCTTTCTGATCTTTCTGATAATACTTAGAAATACTTTTTTATATACGTGATTCAACTTTACTATTTATATTTGTGGATTTCCTATTTTTTATGAATATGTTACAGAGCCCTGCGTTTCAGGATACTCTAGATCCTGTGAAGAAACGCAGTAAAAAATATTAAAGAATAGCGCATTCTGAGCATGATGATACTTGAAGGGCACGCCTGCGCGTCGGGAGCAGGAACCATTATCGCAGCATTTGCAACCTGGAAAGGTGCGGCATTTGGAACTGGCTTAAAAACATGTTCAGAGGTGGAACTCTCGGATCGCGAGAGAAAAGTCCACGGATCGATTGAGGGGATGCCTGAAGCAGACACTTTTCTTATTGAAAGGTGTGTTGAACTTGTGCTTGAACATTTCGAGATTAAACTTGGAGGCACGGTAAAAACAAGCAGCAATATTCCTCTTGCAGGTGGGCTTAAGAGCAGCAGTGCAGCTGCCAATGCAACTGTACTGGCAACCTTAAATGCTATTGGAGAGTCAATGCCTCCTCTTGATGCTGTAAAGCTTGGGGTAAGAGCTGCAAGAGAAGCAAAAGTAACCATAACAGGGTCTTTTGATGACGCTTGTGCTTCTTTTTTTGGCGGAGTTGTGATTACCGATAACCGGGAATTGAAATTGATCAAAAGAGAAGATTACAATTCAAAAGTACTTATTTTTGCACCGGATAGAAAAGTGTTCAGTTCACAAACAAATGTTAAACGCTCGAAACTCATTGCTCCGTATGTGGATGTGGCATACGAACTTGCACTTGCAGGAGAGTATGAAAAAGCAATGACTTTAAACGGTTTTCTCTACTGCGCCGCTCTTGGCTTTGATACTGAATGCATTTTTCGAGCCCTGGAATGTGGAGTAAAAGGAGTAAGCCTATCTGGATCGGGCCCGGCATATGTTGCGCTTGTCAAAGAAAACCAGATTGAAGAGCTAAGGTCGGCCTGGGAAAGATGTGGAATCGAAGGTAGAGTTATAGAAACCTCTATAAATAACAGAGATGCAATGTCTTTATAAAACGAGGGGTTCACTTGAGCGAACTTGAGGATGTCCGCAGAGAAATCGAAGAAATTGATAGGGAAATTCTTGCCCTCATTGATAGAAGAGTAAATCTGGCTGAAAGAGTACTTGAATCAAAAAGAATAAATGGAACTTCGATAAATGACCAGAAGCAAAATGAGGTTGTAATTAACAGAGCTTTAAATGCTGCAACCGAGCTCAACCTTGATTTAGGATCTATAAAGGCTATTTTTGAGATCCTTATTAGGATGAGTATTGAACGCCAGAATGAGTTAAGTGGAAAGGGCAGCCTGCCCTGACTGCTTAGGAGAAGCTAAAAATGGTTGATATCTCAGTAATTATGGGTTCCGAATCCGATAGGCCTATCGCCAACCGTGCAATATCCGTGCTTGAAAAGAGCAAATACACTTACGAAGTAATGGTTATCTCTGCTCACAGGAACCCTGACGAACTTGAAAGTTACATCTCAATGACTGATGCAAAAGTCTTTATCACAATTGCAGGTTTATCCGCAGCCCTTCCGGGGGTTGTAGCTTCCAGAACAAAAAGACCTGTAGTAGGAGTCCCTGTGAGCGCGAAGCTTGGTGGACTCGATGCCCTGCTCTCGATTGCTCAGATGCCTCCAGGAGTGCCTGTCGGAAGCGTAGGGATCGATAATGGAGCAAACGGTGCATATCTTGCTCTGAGAATTCTGGATTTGATTGACATCGCAAAGCCTTAAGAAGCCTATTAAAGGTCTCATTTCCAGATTTGAGAGTAATAATCAATTTACTAAATTGAGTCGGTACTAAACTCAGTCGGCTATTTATAAAATTCAGTCGACTCACTCCAAAAACTCTTTTTTAAATAATCTTACTTATTAGCCCCATGTTTAACCTGGCTCAGTCCATTTAACCCTGTTTCCATTTAACCCTGTTAAGCCTGAGTTGTTCCAATTGTTCCTTTTTTCTCTTCTTTCGGGCATAACGATTTTTTAAGAAGCAAAACAAAATTAGGTTCAGTTGTAAAAAAGTATTGTTGAAAAACAATTAAAAAAGATGTGTTGTTGAAAAACAATTAAAAAAGATGTGTTGAAAAAATCGTGTTGGGGAGAGGGCATCTGAGTATTGGGAGTGGGGGGATTTGGGGGGAAAAGTGTTGGCTGAGGTTTACAACAGAAATCGATTTTTCTCAGATGCCCCATTTATAAATATGCAAGAATATATATAAAAACATGGATATACTGTTAGTTAATATGAATTTTTCACAGTACTTAGATTTCTTGAAAAGGATCTTTTTAATCAGGCCACATTGTAAATTTGGATTCAACTTGAAAACCTACGCAAAGATTAAAACTTAGGGACCTTAAAATTGTTTGAGATGACTAGTTGCACAAACGTTTTATTCTTAAAAAAGATTAATTTTAGTTTTTTCTTCAAAAATATATTTTATTTTTGCTTAAAATACGATTTTATCCCATTAAAAATCGGAAAAAAATTACGAAAATTATGAGAATCAAGTCAGTGCCTTCTGAAGATGAAATTTACAGCATTATGAGCAACTTTGACCCAGATCAGTTTATCAACATTGTTATTGGATTACTTAATAACATTTGTTCTCGTCATAAAAGAAGTTTAAGCCACATCATAATCGATAGCGTGGATATCAATCTTGATCTTAACTGGTTTAAGAGGAAAATTAGCAAAAAGATGGTAAAGATCGAGATTTTAAGTGAGGACACTCAAGATAGGAAAACGAAATTATGAGCAGGAAACATAATTTATTTTGATAGATGATATTATTCATAAGAAAATTACGTAATAGGAATAGCAAAGTACAAAATAGTTCCTGTTTTTTTTCCGAGAATTAATTGTAATTCTAATAAACTTCTGTGTGGGCTGAGAATTACAGTTTGCCTATCTAAATGAAAATATGATATAACAAAATAAAGGTAATATATTTTACATTTCAATAAGTTACCTACTGATTACTTTTTGCTTTATAAATTTATATCTTTATTTTGATATTATTCTAATCCAATATATTAATATTCATTAATGTTTAAATTCTGGTTTATTAATAAAGAATTAAATAAGATTTTGTATTATATGTGGGGGATTAAAATAAACAGATTTGTCATCTTAGTTGTAGCCTTCCTTATTTTCACATTAGGCTCGAGTACCGGAACTGCAATTGAGATTCTCGTCCAGCCGGGAGAATCAATACAGGCCGCAGTAAACAATACAAGTTCAGGTGATTTGATAATCGTAAAGCCTGGAAACTACACCGAAAACATCATAATCGGTACCCAAAATCTAACAGTAACATCCGAATCCGGGAATCCTGAGGATACCATAGTTGCCGCAAATAACCCGAACGTAAACGTGTTTAATATACGAGCAAATAATGTAACGATTAACGGGTTCAAAGTCCGATCAGCCCAATATGCTGAAGTAATAGGGATCTATTTAGCCGGATGCAGTCACTGTACCATAAGTAACAACGACCTTTCGGAAAATTACCTCGGGCTATATATGAGTAATTCAAAAAATAACACGATTGTGGACAATAAAATGAGCCTGAACAGTAAATATGGAATCCAGCTCATGCACTCGGAAGGAAATGTACTCTCAAATAACAGTGCCGATTCAAACCATCACGGAATTGTTCTGGAAAATAATTGCAGCAACAATAACCTAACAGAGAATATGGCAGGTTCGAATGCAGGTTATGGTATTTACCTTATAAATTCAAGCAGCAATAATCTCAATGGCAATACGATAAGCAAGAACGATATGGGAATTTACCTAACAAATTCAAACCTGAACATAATTTTAGGGAACAATATTTTGGAGAATATACGATACGGAATGTGGATCTCACATTCAAACTACAACAGAATTTCCGGGAATACGATTAACGAAAGCAACTGGGGCATTCATATGAACTCCTCGGATAATAGCACACTTTCTGGAAATATTCTTGCTTTCAATCATATTTCAGGCCTTTCTATGTGTCCAGCCTGTGATAACAACACCATATTCGATAACTATCTCAATAATACTTTTAATGCAGAAGTTGGAAATCGGAAAAATACCTGGAACACGACAAAGAAAACAGGCATAAACATTGTTGGGGGGCCATCTCTTGGAGGCAATTTCTGGGCAAACCCGGGCGGGACAGGTTTCTCTCAAACTGCACCGGATAAAGATAAAAACGGAATTGCAGATATAAAGTATAACGAAACCAACTTTACCGATTTTCTGCCTCTTGTGTCTGTATCCAATCCAGAACAGCAGGCGCCCTCTGTTGAAAATTCCAGTATATATCTCATAAATTCCAGTACTGATCTTACAAACTCCAGTACAGATCTTACGAATTCCAGTACCAATCTCACAAATTTCAGTACCGATCTTACTGACGTTACTGCCCCAAAAACGGCTAAAGTTCCTGTAACTGCAAAAAGCAGCTCAAACGAGGACAATACCACAGAAAAGGACGGTAACCAATAGTAAACTTTGGTAAGAAGCGAGGTCGACGGCAGCAGCACTGAAGGAAGGTAAAAAAGGAAGAAAAAGTCACGGTAGGAGACAGAATTATTCAACCGAGAGCTTTTCTTATTTTTCCCATTTTGGTGAGGGTTGAGCACACAAGCTGGGAAACTTCCTCATCCATCCAGTTTCCTTTACTTCCTGCCTGCAGGAGATCAGGCTGCATCATTTCGATCAGGATGCGGTAAGAAGGTTCGGAACTGGTTTCAAGATCAAAGACCTCATGCAGGATATCGAGATCTTTGCGGACTTCCTTCAGACATTCCCTGGATAGGAAGCGGGAAGCTACATTGAGATCCAGATATCCTGATGCAAAATTCAGGTCAACTGCAAGGGAGGGGAAGTATTTTGTAAGCAAGTTTTCACAGGTGGCTTCTCCGAGTTTTTCCCGGGCTTCTTCAAGAGCACGGCCTGTACCTATAAATTCCGGAGGCAGGCCTATGGAATAAAGAGCGCCTGTAAACTTAATTGCCCTTGGAAGGTGGAGGTTTTCAGCAGGCATGCTGGCTTCAAGCTCTTTTCCGATATCGGTACGGCAGAGTTTAACCAGGCTTGAGATATCAGGAGCGCTTCTTGAATAGCCACCTGTACCTTTGTGCATAAGACGATCCCGCTGCTGTGGGAGAAGATCAGCTATTTGATTAATCGTGGGAGCCAGTTGCCTGAGAATCCGGCTGTAGCTTGTTCCAAATATCCCAATGAGGTTTATTATTTCTGTTTTTTCTTCGGCGGAAAAGAGTTCAGGAGTTTCAGGCAGCCTGGCCTTTGCAAGGTTTACCAGGGCTTCAGCGTCTCCTTTTTTATGGCTGTACCTGAGCGCGGACTGAAGAGTAATAGTCCCAACCCCTTGGTATTCTCTGAAAAAGTTATCCGCATTCTTCAGGTTCAGATGCCCTCTGAAAGGCAGCGTTCCTGCTCCGAATATAATGCCGGTTTGGGTGTCAAGTTCGGAATTTAGCTCCGAAAGTCCATTTATTGCGTATTTGCATGAAAGCGTGCTAGCAACATGCCCAAAGGAGAGGGCAGAGTCGGATTTGCCCAAGAATACCCTAAATTTGTCAGGAACTGCCCCGAAGTGCTCTTCCCAGGCAAGAAGCGTATTTTCTGCAAGTTCTTTTGCATGTAACAGCGCAGGAGCATCCTCTATAAGAGGAATTATGCGCGGGACTTCCATTGAGAAACCGAATTCCTTTTTTGCAAGCTCACTTACATCTACCATACGCTGCTGAGCTTCAATAATTTCCCTGACGCTGTCTGTCATGGGATGCACATACTCATTGATTGCCTGGATATCCGAATGTTCAAGGGCATTGTAATTAGCCTCAGCAATTGACATCATAACCATGAGTTGTCTGAACCGGTTTTCCTGAACCGCACTCGGAGCCCTGGGAGTAATGGAAACATCCCTTCCAGGGATAAGATCTGTTTCTTCTATGAATTTTGATACGATCTGGACGTTCTGATGGTAGGGAGTTGCCTTCCCTTCATAATCCGGCATATATTCGTCACAGCCGAATATCACCGCAGCTTCTATGGCTTCTCCCGGCTCTTCCTGCGTGGATATATATCTTGATGCAGAGTCCGGGTGCTGCGTACACATAACTTTTGGATAGGTTACTTTATTGCTCATGAAACTAAACCCTCACTGTTCAACAGGGCAAATTTTCAGGTTTTTCTAATTTTTGCTTTTATTCTTTCTGCCGCCAGCTCAACTGGCTTATCAACTTTATTGTTAACCATAAAATAAACTCAAACTGGTAGCGAAGAAGAACGTTTACTTGGAAATAAAGGTTTTCGTTGACAATAGGTTGACATTTGAGTGTCGACTTTTAAACTATTTACAATTTATGAATCAAGCACAGTGTCGTAGTATCAAAAACAAATCTATATCAAAAATATTTTGAAGTGTTTAAAATTAACCGGATTAAAAAAGAAGCAGTAAAGGATCAAGACATGAAAAAGGAAGCAATGAAAGGATCAAGAACTCAAAATACCAAAAGCCAGTGCAGAACTGAAATTTTTCTATGATATCGAGTATGATATCGATCTTTGATACCAATATCCACTTTGAAACTGTCTGCTATATATGATATGGTATCACATGAAAAATAGTATCTTAATGATAGTGGTATTAAAAAGATATTGTGCTTGAACATAAGTGGAAATTTATTAAAATTACAGAGGACATTCAATAACAAGGGAAAAACGAGAAATTTTCTGTAAACAAATATGAGGTGAAAATAGTATGTTCTGTAATCAATGCCAGGAAACGCTTAATGTGAAAGGCTGTATTAAAAATGGGGTTTGCGGCAAAAAAGGGGAAGTTGCAGATCTACAGGACAGACTGATCTATGTACTCAAAAGTATCGCGTTCTATAACCTGAAAGCAAGAGCTTTAGGCCTTAATGAAGAAGCAACAGACAGGTTTTTGCTTGACAGCTTCTTTGCGACCCTTACCAATACCAATTTTGACAGGCGGGAAATAGAGATCCTTTTAAAGAAAGGGTTTGACCTCAGAGATGAAATTAAAGCAAAGATTCCCGCCGAAATGATACCATCCAAAAGAGACTTGCCTGCTGTGGTTACGGTTACTCCGGAAAATATAGAAAGCCTTGAGGTTGCAGTTCACTCTACGCAGGACAAGGATATCAGGTCTCTTCGGGAACTTCTAACCTATGGCCTGAAAGGGCTGGCTGCTTATGCTCACCACGCTTATGTCCTGGGATACAAGGATGAAGCCACTTATGAATTTATAGAAAAAGGGCTGGTTTCGACTACAGATGACAGCCTGAGTATAGAATCCCTGCTTGGCCTGGTTATGGAATGCGGGCAAAAAGGTGTATCCGTCCTTGCCCTGCTAGATAAGGCAAATACTGAAACCTATGGAAACCCTGAGCCTATAGCCATTAATATCGGTGTGAGGAACAGGTCAGGAATTCTTATTAGCGGGCACGACCTGCGGGATCTGGAACAGCTTCTTGAGCAGACAAAAGGTACAGGAATTGATGTTTATACGCATGGGGAAATGCTGCCCGCAAATGCTTACCCTGCCTTCAAGAAGTACGATAACTTCGCGGGCAATTACGGTAACTCTTGGTGGAAGCAGAATGAGGAGTTTGAGAAGTTCAACGGCCCTATCCTGATGACTACAAACTGCATAATTCCTCCAAGAGAGTCGTACAAAAACCGGATTTATACTACAGGAGTCGTTGGATTTGAAGGGCTTACCCATATCTACGAAAAAGAAAACGACACAAAGGATTTTACCCCTCTCATCGAGCAGGCAAAAACGAGCAAGCCTCCCGAACCGATTGAAAGCGGAACTATAACCGCAGGCTTTGCGCACGAGGCAGCTCTCTCGGTTGCGGATAAAATTATAGACGCCGTAAAAACCGGAAAGATCAGCAGGTTTATGGTTATAGCAGGCTGTGACGGCAGGCAGAAAGAGAGAACTTACTATACCGATTTTGTAAAAGCTCTCCCTAAAGATACAGTGATCCTGACTGCAGGCTGCGCCAAATACCGCTACAATAAACTTGACCTTGGTGATATCGGAGGAATCCCGAGAGTTCTCGATGCAGGACAGTGCAATGATTCCTATTCGCTTGTGGTAATAGCGCAGAAACTTGCAAAGGCTTTTGGGCTTGAGGATATAAATGACCTTCCTGTGTCCTACAATATAGCCTGGTACGAGCAAAAAGCCGTGCTTGTGCTGCTTGCCCTCCTTAGTCTCGGCGTAAAAAATATCACACTCGGCCCGACACTTCCAGCTTTCCTCTCACCCAATGTTGTTAAAGTGCTGGTTGAAAACTTCAATCTAAGACCCAATACAACCGTCGAAGAGGATATGAAAGTGCTTCTTAAACAGGCCTGAAACCAGGCAGCCAGAAAAGCGAGCCTTTTTAAAAAGGCTTGCTCTCAAACCTTTTTTAAACAGGTTTGATTGAAAACTTTAAAGAAAAGTTTGATGAAAACAGGAAAACAAGGCAATTTTTGAGTTTTAGAATCTTGTTTTAGAGTCTTATCTCTACCCCCTCTAAGATTTCTACCTTTCTCTAAGCGGCGTGATCACAAGCCTTTTAAAAAACTGCTTGACCGAAAACCTTTTGAAGAAAGGTTTTATCGAAAACCCTAGCAGCGGCGTGATCAACCGGCGCAACGGTTGCGGATCAACGGTTGCGGGTCAACAGTTGAAATTGTTATACAATTCTGAACCATTTACTTAATCTGATTTCATGGTAGCCGCAATTTCTGCATTTAAAATACCTTATTTTCTTTTTGAGAACGTAATTTAATACGTCAATATTCCTGTATTCTTCTATTGCATGCTCTTCCCCGCACTCCTCACAGGTGTCTTCTTTTAAATTACCCTGCCTTTTCTCGTGATGGTGGTCTATGGATTGAAGTTCGATTTTTATAGCTTCATGCCCGCAGTTTCTGCAATGCCAGTACTGTGTTAGGGTTTTTGTATAAACATCGATTTTGCTTTCTTCCTTTACTAGTGGAGCCTGAAATTCCTCAAAAACGAAATGCTTCCCGCATTTTTCGCAGTATGAATCCGTACAATAATTCATCATGGCCCTGTAATAACCAAACATATAAAGGAAAATAATTTCTGACACGATCGTTAGAAATCTTCCGGCTGATATAAAGAAGTTTTTGGAGTTTGCAGAGAAATTAGCAGGGAAAAACATCAAAAATAGAAATAACAGTATTGAAAGAAGAAGGAGTTTTGAGAACAACCTGGCTCTTTTTTGAATTTTTTCTACTCCATGTTTATTTGCCAGATTAACAGCTTCTTCCCTGCTCTCAGGGCTATATCTTGGATTCAATTTCTGGGTCATTTCCACGATGTCATTCTCAGGGTCTATTTTGTAGCGGATGCCTTCACAAAAAGCCTGATATGAACCTGATGGAAACCTTATTCGCTTGTCTTTTGCCAATAGATCAGCGGCCCGTTTCTGGTTAGATTAGCTGTTATTCGTGAGTATTTTTATATCACAAAGCATGATAAATGTTTTTCCAGCATAGCTGCTGCTCTACAGCCCGAGTACCACTTCGGTAAGACAGAACCCTTTTCGCTATGCTGGGTTTCGCTCAAGAGGGCTGAATTTTAATTAAGAAACAGGCGTTAGATACCAAGTTTCTTCAGGATCACAGGTAATCGGGTTTTTCTGGGAGTTAATTTAATCATAACAGAAGAATTTTTCTCTCCACTCATCCTGATTTACCCAAAGGGACTTTAAAAACTCATTTTATAGTTAATTTAGAAACTTTACCCGCAAGTAACTTATAGTTTCCTTGAAGGCACTCTATGGAGAAACTAATAAACTTTAATTATATATATCATGAGGTAAACTAGGGTGTGGGCATCTGGGAAGGTCAGAAAAGACCTTTTAAACTGTTTTTAATAACCCCCAACACCCCCACTCCCCAATATCCGGATGCCCAATTTTCAGATTATCAATTTTCTAATTCTACTTCCGGAATACGATCAAAATTGCGCTTCAGTAACATGTGGCTCTTTTCGGTAGATTTGCGATTCTGCAGCCCGAGTCCCACAAGCCTTTTTAAAAAACTGCTTGTCCGCAAGCCTTTTCAAAAAAAGCTTGAGCGCAAACCTTTTCAAAAAAGGTTTGATCGAAAACGAAAAACAGCGCAACATTTGAGTTTGAGAACCTTAATCCCAAACCCTATCCGGCGTGATCACAAGCCTTTTTTGAAAAGGCTTGACCGAAAAACTGCAAAATCTAAAACATCGGTAGTCGGCGTGATCAACCGGCGCAACGGTTGCGGGTCAACAATTGCAGTTCAATGGTTGCCTCAAGCGAACTAAAGAGATAGAAAGTTAAACGATATAAAAAACAGAGAATCAAAGTTATTTGCAATGAAGAAGTTGTTTTAAAAAATTAAAAGAAGCCAAGGTCCGGATTTGAACCAGGACTGAATCGCTCTGCTGGCGACTGCGTGACCACTCCGCCACCTTGGCAATCTGTAAATCTTAATACAGCATGGAAAATATATAAATTTTTAGGTTGCCAAGTATTATCACGCACCCCGTGCGGCTTTTCTTAATAATAGATATAAAAAGTAGAAATAAATCGTTCCAGTATGTTGTTTAAATAAGATCGAAAATTCACTTGCTTCTCTTTATACGAAAGATTTTTGTTATTTTTTACTTTTTCGGACTGGCCCGAGTATTCATTCAGTGAAAACAGGTTACGTTCGGCAAATAAGGTTTTTAGGGCGAGATCCAAAATTTATTTCTGTCGAATAACCATTGATTGCAGAGAGTACGCCAGCGCAATTAGATCAACATTCAGAGTTTTCTAATGACTTTGAAGTATGATCACATCGGTGATTCTGGAGTTGCGATAATTTAAAAATAAGAAGAGTTATTGTACCAGTTAATTTCAATGTGACTAATAATATAAAAACTAAAAAAGAGTTAAAAAATGCTTCATATCAAATCAATTTCTAAATTTGTAATAGGGTTTTCGATTCTTCATTCAATAACTTATTTTTTCGCAGGAATAATCGCACAGAAGGTTCTGGGAGCAAGTGAATTTTACCCTCCTTCTCTCTATGCATTAAGCTACTTAAGAGATCCTTTGAGCACTCATGTTCAGATGCTATTTATGCCAGCACAATTAATTAGGGGAATGCTTTTTGCAGGTGTTCTCTTGCCCTTCAGAAAGCGGATTTTCGAACTTGGTCAGGTATGGGGTGGATTACTCATAACTGCTATTGTTTTTGTCTTCGGATACCTGGCAGCCTCTGGAGGTCTGATAGAACATTATGTTTATTTCACTGCTGAGTCATACCCATTAAAATTCGCTTTGATAACTTTAATAGAGATATTGATTCAGACGCTATTATTGGGGCAGTTGGTTATGCTGTGGGAAAGAAGGTTTAATGGAGATTATTACAAATGATTTCTAAGGATCTTCAGGTAAATGAAAAAGCAAAATTTTAGCCTACGCCTGGCTGTGCCTAAATATATTTTTTCTTGTTATAGACCCTGACAATTTCTAGGATTAATCTTTGCCCATTGATATTTGTTGGTGATCCAATAATTCTAATCCGAAGTAGGCATTCGAATTTTGTTTCCCAAGTTGAGCTTCAGAATATAGAGTATTTTTAGGAAGATTGAAGTATGTGGCTGAGACATATTCTATCGTCGAGAGAAATAAAAAACTGATTTTGGGATGAGCTCATATTTAATTTTCTTACGGCTTTTGCAATTTTACTTTACTTTTCTTTTCAACTTAGACCTAAAAGGTATTAAACATCTGCGTTGGAGGCAGTGTACCAAAAGTTCTGTAAATTATGATTGACTCTGTACCCTTTTTTTTCACCACAAAAAACAGGATGCAGAGTCAATGGTTAATCGATTCTCATTCATAAAAGATTATTTTATAGATCAGGAAGCTGGAATTTGCCAGTTAATCACGTGGTTTTTAAACCTTGTTATGGAGGATTCTGTAAAATCATAAATTTCAAGTAGCTGGTGGTGTGAAAATCTAATCTTGAGATAACGGCATTATACTCAGTACACAAAAATTAACTTTGAATTTATAGCAAATTCGAGATATAGCCGCATTTTACCAAAGAATTTGTTTTTCAAGATTATTGCAGTTTTTTGAGATAGTTAGTAGAAAAAATTGTAGTTTTAAGGAAGCAACAATAAGAGAAATCACTAGATTATGGGATTGGTCATATATGTTAGATAAATATATATTTAACAAAAATAAATTCACGATTGCTAATTTCCTGTAACTTGCTTTAAATGCTATTGTACGATTGTTTGCAGTCCAAATTTGCAGATGCGGAAGAGGTATCATAAGATAAACCTGGTGGGGAGCCGTGATGGTATGGATCTTAACGAAAAGATAGACATGATAGGGCGTTTATATCTTGGGCTTGAACAAATAGAAGACTGTGAAGAGTTTTCAGCTTTGATTCCTGAAGTTCGAACAAATTTTGTTTATGCTTCAAAAGAATCAACCACTTCTGAAGATATTCTTGCAGTCGATGGGAGAATTTCCGTAGTTGATGGTTTTCCGAAAGCTATCGGAAGAATAAAATTCGGGGCTTCTGGCTATATGGCACATCTTCTACTGGAAATCCGGAAAAAAGATTCTGAGATAAGGTCTATTATAGATTTTGCAGGTAACCCGGAAATTGCTGAGTTTCTAAAAGCTTACTGTAAAGAAAAGGGATGGGGGTTTTCAGTAGTCGACCGGCTTTTTGAGCCTGAGAATCTGAAGGATGCAGAAGGAGAGGCTATCTCCTGGATTGCAGAGGAAGCTATACGGGCTGCAGGAGGGAAAATGCCCAGGGTCTTTTACGAAACAGGTGCGGTTGGAAAAGAGCCTGTGAGTATTCTTGTAGGGAAAGACCCGCTCGAGGTTGCAGAACAGATCTGTGAGCTTGCTAGAAGTTACCACGAATCAGGACGAAGAACGAGATAAAAACGAAAAAGTCGTCAGATGAAAAAAACAGAAACCAGTGAAGAAAGCGATGAGGAGCGGGGAAAGGATTGTAGAACCCCTCTCCTCCCATGGAATGAAAGAAACCGATTTTTCGGCTCTTCAATATAAACCGGCATTCTGAAGGTGGTGATTGCCGGCTTCGAAAATACGTTTTAAAATGTAAGGTTTGTTCGCTTTTACACGATATTAAATAGAACTTTGGGATATTTATACTATGTGCTGTGATAGCAGATAGTATGTTAGCACAACTCAATTAATACGAAATCCAGAAAACTATCGGTTTTCGAGAGAATATATATTATTCCAACTTTGAGAGTCCTCACAGGAACAGGAAAATCAAATCAATTTTCTTATGAGAGATAGTGGAAAGAAAAAGATATGAGTCCTTTCTTTTGACAAAATCTACCACCTTAATTTGCGGATTTCAATAAAATATTCAGGACTTTTACCCACTTTTAAAAACTCTCATTTAAATTTTAGATACTACTTTAAAATATATTGAACAAATAACATCCATTGATAAATAAAGCCCTGATTTAAATTTTAAGATATATGCTTTAGAACATATTGAATAAATCTGGTTAACAGTCACTTTTTATACAGAGTTATTGATACTCTACGCATGATAACGTATTTCGTATCAAGCTGGAACGCTTGATATTGCAGTTTAATATAACACTCATTTTTAATTAAAGAATAAAAAGTAGTATACTTTAAAATAAGAATAGACGAATTTTAAGGCGAGAATAGAAAATATGCCTTTATTGTATCATAAAAGGGAGTGGATAGAACGGAAGAAAATCATTTCAAAAGAATTCTGATCGCAACCGACGGCTCGAAGAATGCAAAAAGAGCGGCTTCTTATGGAGTGAATCTCGCAAAGATAGCAAGTGCTGAAGTGCATGCCCTTTATGTAATCTCAACTCAACATGCAGTAACTACCCGGACGGTTAAGGGCTGGAGCGAAGGATTTGAAGAATGTCTTACGAATAAGGGGAGAGTTGCAATTGATGATGTGGAAAAACTGGGGAAAGAAGCCGGGGTTAAAGTTAAACCCGCGTTCCTGAAAGGCATTCCTGCTGTAAAGATCCTTGAATATGCACAGGAAAACAATATTGACCTTGTAGTAATGGGCACACAGGGCTTTACAGGCATCAAAAAATTCCTGATCGGCAGTGTTGCAGAAAAGGTCGTAAGGCACTCAAGGATTCCAGTAATGGTTATTCGGTGAACGCAGGCCCTTAAGGCCTGCTAATTCTTTAATTCAGTGCCGGAAAATTGTTCTTCGATTTGTTTTAAGGCTTGTTCTTAGATTTGTTCTTAGTTATTCATAGATCACAGCTTTAATCTTCAAAGATTCCTGAACCTTTAAAGACATCTCTTGCTTCCTCAAGGCTCAGATCCTCAGGGGGTACGATAATGTCGGATTCCAGAAGTTCTTCCGCTTCAATCGGCTCCCCTTTTTCCTTTATTTTGGAGATCAATCTGGCAAGTTCTCTTCGGAATTCCTCGTTTTTTCCTTCCTCAACCAGATCCACAATCCGGTTATCAATCTGGTTCAGCTCGTCACAGAGAGCTTCAGGTGCCCTGTACTGGCCTTCACCCATAATCCTGATTATCAACTTCAGACCCCCTTTCTTTCTCCCGTACCTTCTTCCCCGGTTCTCGCTTTCTCAGGCTCTTTTCCGGCTTCGGCCTTAAGTCTGGCAAGTTCTGATTCTACATTGCTCTGAGCACTAATTTTTGCAAGTTCCCGATCAATGTCGTCCCTGCCACCTGTGAGGTCTTCGAGTGTGCCAGCTTCCATAAGCTCATCAATTGCCTCAGCCCGAGCTTTCATTTCTTCGGTTTTATTTTCAGCCCTTTCGAGCGCAAGGCCTACATCCGCCATTTCTTCGCTTATCCCTGTAACGGATTCATTTATTTTCACCTGGGCTTCAGCAGCCGAGTACTGAGCTTTAATTGACTCTTTCCGGGTTCTGAAAATCTCCACTTTAGTTGAAAGTCGCTTTTCCGAGGCTATCAGTTTTTCTTGCTGCTTCTCGAGCTCTGCAATTTCCCTATCGATCCCCTCGACCTGCTGCGCAAGAGCGGCTTTTCTCTCAAGAGCCAGCCTTGCAAGGTCCTCCCTGCCAGCGGCAACTGCATCTTTTGCCTGTTTTTCAAGCTTGTCCGTATTTTGAACCAGTTTTGCACGCTGGAGCTCGAGGCGCTTTTTTGAGCTTGTAACTTCCGCAACTCCTCTCTTCACGTTCTGGAGCAATTCGAGCTGTCTCTCATAGGAATAGTCCAGCGTTTCCCGTGGGTCTTCCATCCTGTTAAGCACTGTATTCATCTTTGATTTAAATACTGTCTCCATCCTTTTGAATAATCCCATGTATTTTCCCCTTTGCTTTTTTTAAAGATTTCAAGCCGAATAGATCTGAGGCTTTCATGCTTTCTTTATTATTCCTGACAAATCCTTTCCGGCACCTCATCCGCATTTCTGGTATCCTACTGTCTATTTGTTTTCATTGGAGTAATATAATTAGCTTACCTATATTTCTATCTATAAATCATCTCCATAATCAAATATTTCTCTTTTTGAATAATATATATCTCTCCCAGAATCAAACTTTTCTTTTCCCGAATCAAATAGATCTCTTTTCGGGTTTGCTTATTTAAATAAAAACATTTTATAAACATGTAATTATATACAATAAGATATTCTTCGTGGGTGCGCGAACGATTTATATATTCTAAATGCAACTTATCTAAAGATATTATGGCAAAATCTGAGAGTAAAACAGAATTTTTTTATAATGAAAAAGAACTGGTAGCAATAGGCAGTCCTGTTAAACTTCAGATCCTTAATTTGCTCAGGGAAGAACCCAGGTCGTTTGATGAAATCGTAAAATCTACAGCAAAAGCCAAATCAACTGTTTCCGTACACCTTAACAATCTCAGATCGTGCGAGCTTGTAGAAGAAAACTTTGACCCAAAAGATCGCCGCCGAAAGATTTATTCTCTCACTTCCCGCTACATGGGCTGCTCTCAGGAACCTTTCATCGAGCATTACAGGAGTTTACTGGAAAAAGCTCCTGAGTACGGAAACGATAGGTTCTGCTTTGTAGAAATGCTGCTCCATGCGCTTTACTTTGGCTTTGGAGCATACGGAATTGACAATTCCCCGGTTATAAAAGCGATAGGAAACGATCTTGGAAGATCTATTTCCCCCATTTTTGAATCCGAAACCCCTGAGGAACTCCTGAAGGAAATCGGGGATTTTCTGGAATTCCAGGGGAAATGCCGGGTTACCGTACTTGTAGATCTTCTTGCTCTGCAGATTGAAGACGATTTCAAAGCCAGATCAATACCGGTTATAGGAAAACCCTTCTGCACCTTAAGAGAAGGCATTATTGAGGGAATTCTTAAAGGAAAGCTCGATAAGGAGTACAGAGTTACCGAGACCGAGTGCTATGGATCAGGGCATGAACACTGCCTTTTTAAGATAACAATATAAATTTGTTTCTCTTTCTAACAGTATTACATGTGAATTATTATTAATAATTCCGGGTTTTAAGCCGCGCCCTATTCTCAAAACCAACTGGCTTACAATATTTCCCGGGCTAGCTCTTTTTTTCGAGCTTTACCCTATTTTTCCTCAAGGCAAGCTGTCAGCGAGCTGCTCCGACTACTACTCCCATCTCGGATTTCAGGCGAGGTCCTATCGCTGCAACTATACCAGGCCCATCGGTTTTTTCCCGGCACACAATTGCATGTTCCAGCAGCCCCAGCCGCTCGATTTCGTAAATATCCCTTCCATGACCTGTTTTTTTAATTGCGCTTTTGATTTCCGAGCGGGTTGCTCCGTTAACAGTTACCCTATCAGTAGCTGCCTTTTTCCAACTCCACCAGATATCAAGCTGCTTTTTGGTGAAGCGAGCTTTTAAATTCTTATTAGCCTCAATAATCTCTACTTCAGCTGGCAAATGGGGTATAAGGCCGAATCTTGAGGCAAGTTGTTTTGGTTTTCCGCTCCCTAGAGCTTTCAGCTCCCCGGTTTCAACTCTTACAGGCACACCAATATTGACCAGAAAAGCATCCTCTCCGAAAGCCTGGAGAAAACCCAAGTATACCTTTCCGGGTTCAGCTTTTTCGGCAGGTGTCCCATATCTGGAGGTCAGCAAATTTGCAGATACTTCTTCATCCTCCCCTTCAAGGGTGAACTCGGCCCAGTTTTCAGGGGTAATAGAAATCTCAACTTTTACTTCAAGCTCATTCAATTCATTCTCAACCAGGGTTTTCAAAAGCCCAGCCATCCTTTCCCGGTTCTTTCCGTAAATATGCTGGAGGGTTACAACTTTTATCATATTCTTCCGACCAATTCTCTCTTCTGCTCTGTTTTTACCGGGAACTGAATTATTCCTCAGCTCCTGAGGTAAGTTTCCAGAAGCTCCTCACTTTTTTCCAGAGCTAAGGTGACAGTCTCACTAATGGGGCTTTCTGCCCTTTCAATCTGGTTCTGAAGTTTTTTAATATCCCGACTGTAAGGGCCAAGTTTACGGGAAATTGTATCTTTGCTATCTCCCTGCTCTATTGCATCCCTATGGATCCTTTCGATTTTATTCCTAAGTTTTTGAATCTTCTCAAGAATTTCGGCATTCAAAGAGTCAAGATCTTCTGCCTTTTCAGGTTCCTTACCGCCTTCCTCTTCTGCAGCTTTTTCCCCTTCAAGACCTGTATCTCGGGACTCCTCTTTCTTATTCTTCGAAGGCTCCTCTTCAATTAGATCACTGAACTCTTTAAGGGCAGCTTCGACCTCTCTTCCATATTCCGTAAGTTCGACAAATTTTATCCGCCCCTCGAATGTGAATCTTATAAGCCCGCACTGTTCCATTTTTGCCAGGATCCTCGTTGTATGGGCAAAGGTAGAGTCTATCTCTTTAGAAATAACAGATGCATATGTCTTTCCCATCGAGCCTATAAACAGTAGCGCACGAGTGGGTTTTTCCTGCAAAAATAACTTTTCTGGATTTTCGTCGGACATAATATCACACTGGAATTTTTTTTGGCGGATTACTTCTGGATCTAAGTCAAAGCGCTTTAAGTATCCTTCAATGGTTTATATAATACTGGGACAATATAATACTGGGACAGTTTATAATCAGCATTTTTATTTCTGCAGTTTTTACCTCGGAACTCATCCTGAAAGCGCCCTGATTATCTCCTTTATTTCTGTAATAGGCGCATCGGTTCGGAATGAAGTGCCGCTGAAATGAGTCCTTGATGCTTCAAATCCGTTGGCTTTAAGGGCTTCTACCAGGGTTTCTATTCCGGTTGCAGAAGCTCCAAGTTCTTTACAGATCACATGCTGATCATAGAACATCGGGATATCGAGTTCGTCCCTGCAGAAAGTAATTATTTTTTTTGCTTTATCCTTTGTGTTTAGAGGATGCACTTCAAGTTCGGAAATAACTTCATCACAGAATGCCCGTTCTCTGAACGGTCCAAGCCATAAAGGGCCTGCAATTTGTGTGAAAGCCCCGCAAACAGGGCATTCCTTTTCGATATGTACTGCAAGTCCGTACACCGGTTTTCGAAACCCGCATTTCGGACAATGAATGCTGAAGCCCATTGACTTTAGAGTTCGGTCAGTCTGTTTTGTTCCAGGGAGAACTTCGAGATAAGTACGAACATAGTGGCGCGTCACATGGGAAAGCAGGGGTACCATTCCTTTTTCATGCTTTGCAAGCTCTCTAGCACAGGCTCCCAGGAGAACTCGAAGTCCCATTTCACTGTGATATTCCGTGTTAAGGGGTATAGCCGCATATTTCCGTATCCCGGCTTTCAGGTGGGCCCCGCATAAGGGAGCTGTATCCGTTGCCGTAACCGACAGCAGATTCCGAACTGAGGCCGATGCTGCGTCCAGGAAAGGCGAAGGAGTGCCAAAAGGATCGATGTCCACGATATGGAATTTTTGCTCGTGAAGCAGCACATTTGCACTCTTGCGGGTAGCCAGGGTTTGTTCCTCAAGCCCATTAATTTTTATATTTTCCTTTATAAGTTCAAACGCTTCAGGACTCCAGTCATTCATGGTCGCATGGATTCCGACTTCTCCCGCAATCCGAAGCCCCCTTATCCCTGACGCTGAGAAAGCGTCCACATAACGGACTTCTTCCCTGAGAAGCTCTTTTCTCGAAAGAAGCTTTTCCACAAATGCAGCCGTAGCTGCAACATTAATATCGCGGTTAAGCTCCATCTCCGGATTGTAAAAAACCGGAGCTGCCGAGGGAGGGAAGGTTGCATCCGGAGGCGGTACCGGAACTGAAACCTTTGTTGTGCCTTCGACTATAGTTTGATATGTCATTTGAAACTGCTATACTTTGGGATCTTATTTTACAGTGATGGTCGTCTGCATTTGAGGATAACCTTTTACACTGAAATTGTAACTTCCGGGCTCATTGAATGTATACTTCATGTTACTTCCACACGCAAGCCTTTGATCCTCGAAAAGACGCTCCCTGCTGGTCAGGGTAAGCACACTGGATTCCTGGTAATTCCTCCAAATAACCGTATCTCCTATATTGATTTTCAGGCTTGAAGGGATCATAAGATAATTCTTAAGCCTTACAAAATGTGACATCGGTGAGGTTCCGCTAGGCTGGACGGCCCCAGTTCGCTCCCCTTTCCCGGTCCAGACTTCTGTTTTCTTCATTTCAGATTCATCTGGAATTCTAGAAGTTCCCTTTTCTTTCGGAGTGCTCAATTCTGCCTGCTTTTCCGTTTTTGCCGGTGTTTCAAGCTCTTTCTGTGTTATCCTTTCTTCCTGTTTTTCCGTTTTCCGGTGTCCACATTTTTCCTTCAGTTTCCGTCCCTTCCGTTGTCCACGTTTCTACCTGTACTCCTTTGGGTGTTTTCACTTCTCTTTGTCTTTGCGCGCCTCTGAACTGCCGCCTGCCTCTCAGTCTTCTTTTTCATTCTTCTTCTCGTCTTCCGAGCTCAGGCAGCCTGAAATTATTACTGATAGGACTATCAGGAGTAAAATTATTTTTTTGTTGTCAATCCCCTCCCCCTTGTTGTTAACCTACCTTTTGTATTCCTAGTTTAATATAAGCCTTTTATAAATAATAATGCTTTCTTAGAACAGTCCGTTAAGCCGGAGTTATTTTTGAAGCAAGGGCACGAATTTTGGGTGATAAGTACTGATCGGGATATATAATATAAAATTATTTTAGTGTTATTTTATATACAGTTTAGAAAAGAAACTATAGCTCTGAAGGCCTCAGAAAAGGCCATGTACATATCAGAAGATGCAAAAAAGGTATTCTTGCCCAAAGAAGTCCCTATTTAAAAAATGTGATGAAAATAGATTTGCCAGGAAATTTTATCGGCCGAAATTTTATCGGCCTTTCCTGCAAAATCCGTGTCCTTGTTTTTTAAACCCTCTTCAGAATGATGGAACTAATTAGAGTATCTCATTAAGCCCGGTCCTCTGAACTTTCGACTCTTCAGTTTCAGGAACTATTTATCATGGCTCAGCTACATTAACAGTAACATTCATTCTGGGCTGGCCGACAACGTTGAAATGGTAGTCTCCGGTCCTGTTGAAGGTATATGTAAAAGCACGTTTGTACACAAGTTTTGTGTCCTCAAAGAGCTTTTCTTCACTTACGAGGGTAAGAACCCTTTTTGGGCTGTCTTCCATATTTATCCAAGAAATTGATTCTCCCTTTTTTATATCAAGACTTGAAGAACTTACTCTTTTATTGATCAGTCTTAACAGATAAGGAGTTTCCTTAATTTCAGTAGTTGAGACATTGAGTCTTCCATTCCCTCCTGAAGTTATATTTTTTTCTAATTTTTCGTTCTCTTTTGAGGTTACATTTTCTTCTGAGGTTACGTTTTCTTCAGATGTTTCGTTTTCTCCGGCAGTTATATTTTCTTCAGGTGTTTCTGTGACAGTTGTATTTTCCACAGGAGTTACTGTTTCTTCAGGGGTTGCATTTTTCTCTGTTGAGGGCTGTTCATTCCCTATGCATCCTGAAAGTAAAACGGCGCCGAATATAAGAAGCAGCACAATTATTTTTGTTTTCATCTTATTCCCCGCATCTTGCGATTGTGAAATTTAGGAAATCCACAGATCAAATAAAAATCTTATGTAATTTTAAGCTAATATTCAGGTTGAAGCTTAACCGTTTAGGTTTTATTGAATTATTAACCTCTATTGATTTTACTTAACCTTAAAACCTTTATTGACCTTTTGAGTCTCAGTGCTTCTTAGTATAGTCTTTGTTTAAGGAATTTCAAATCTTATTGTTCTTTTTTAAGATTATCCGTACTTATTTATCCGTACTTATAAATGTATTTTTTACTTTTTAAAGTGCTTTTTACTTTCTAATATATTTTAATATAGTTCTTCCTTTTCAATAAGTATTTTAGTATCCATCTTGCTTTTTAATAAACTTTTAAATACTCCTTCTACTTTTATCAAATTGTTTTTTTTAAGCAAGTACTCTTCTTAATATATCTCAGCTCGCTTCCATACTCCTTACCAGTTCAAGATTAACTTTTATATAATTTTACTATTCTGTATATATATAAAGATGCTCACGTTAAGCAGTAATTCAGGTCCACAAACATCAATTATAGGATTGTGAGCACAGTAGTTTGATCCAAATTTCGAGCATGAGATCATAAGATCACTTATAATGAAAACAAAAATCCGTGTCAGAACTGTTCACACGAAGTTCCACAAAAGTAAAGCAAGAGTTCCGATAACTGTAACTACCCCAAAAGTTTTCTTGGTAAGAGCGAAAAGGCTGGAAGAACCGGAAATTTTCGAAAGCAAGATCTTGTTAACCGTGCTTATCAGGCTTGCAAGGACTGCAGTGTTTGCTGCGGTTGCATAGGAAATGTTTCCACTTACTGCAAGTAAGGCTACCGAAACAATCACTCCCGAACTGCTAACAAGAGCACCGAGGGCAGTGACGTAAATTCCTGCAGTCCCTGCAACTTTATAGGCAAAACTTCCTACTATCAGAATGACGGTAAAAGCAAAGCCGAATTTAAATGCCTGCCCAAGCGAGAAAGGAGATTCAATTTTAAGTTCTCCTCCATCTATAGGACAGAATTTCTTATCATACCTGAGAGCTATTACTACGGAAACAAAGATAATCACGGCCTGTGGAGGAAGCATACGCAGAGTTGTCTGGCCAGTCGGGTCAACAATCAGGGCTAATACAAGATTTCGGATGAGCATGGAGATATTGCAGAGCAAGATTCCAGTAAGCACAGGGTCGGCCATTTCCTCTGCTCGTTTCGAGAGACCTGCAAGTGCAGCTGTTGTGGCTTCGCTGTTCACAAAGCCGCCTACGAAGCCGGAATAGCAGATCCCACGCTTTGTGCCGAACTTCCTCAGGAGCACATAACTTAAAAAACTGATAAGAGAAACAAGAATTACAATAAGGATTGCATACCTGAAATTTATAACCCCTAAAAACTCCCTATCTGGCATTACCGGATAAAGTATAAAAGCCACAGCCAGGAACTGTATGGCATTGTAGAGTTCTTCCTTTGTCAGGTTTCCTGCAAACTGGTGAAGAGGCTTTTTCTGGATCAGAAGAAAAGCTACAACTATTGAAGAGATAATAGCAAACATGCCGTAGTCATAGCCCACAAGGATTCCCATAACAAATATGAAAAAGAGACTTATAGGGCTGGTAACCCCGATCCGTTTGAAGAGAAATATCTTGGCATAGGTGATTATGCAACAGATTGCTCCGAAAAAGAGCGCGGCTACGTAGACAAAACCTTGTCCTGTTGCCGTACTTACAAATGCAGTTAACATACCTGTTATACAGGTTATGCTGTAGGTTCTCACCCCGGCAAAAATTTCGTGCTCAATGCCTCTATGCTCCCTTTCTATACCTACCATTATCCCTATCAGAAAGGCTATAGCAAGCTTTGTCATGAAATCTAGAAAAAACGGATCGAAACCGAATTCTTTAATGATATCCGTAGTTCAACCTCTATGATTTTTCGGTCTATTAAGTCCAGAGTCAAGTTCCAAGAAACCTCGATTTAATGTATATATCAAATCTCTACTCAATATTTCTATTAGATTTATTTAAGTATTCTATCTGCCTATTTGCTCCGGCATCTATCATTAAGTCCTTTTATCCCAGTACCTCAAAGCGCTTTTCATCAAACACCGGATTTGCTTTTACGCCAGCAAAATAATGAAGCAGGTGGATAATTGTGAGTAATAAAGTGAATAATTGTAAGTAATATTATTCACTTCAGTAAGGTGAAATAAATGGGGAGATTTAAAACAAAAATATAATTACAATAGAAAATCAAAATATAATTAGATAGTAAGTATGTTCCAGGTAATGAATTTAGCCCTTGAAAAGAGAAAAAGGCTCAGAGTGTATTGAGAGCCTGTATAATATTTTTTCAGACAACTGTTATATCTGAGAAAATTTCCCAAATTTGATTGAAGCTGATTAGAAATTGAGGTTTGGCTGTTATTAGATCTGGGCTATTATTAGATCTGGCTATTTATACCTCTACAAATTCAACTTCAATGAGTTTATTTTCTTCCTTTTCTCCAATAGTGATCAGAGTGCAGGAACCTTTACAGGCTTCGCCTGGGTTTACCACTACAGTCTTTCCGACCTGCTCCAGACCTTTTGCCTCATGGATGTGTCCGCAAACGATAAGGTCAACCCGGTCAAGGAATTTCTGGATAGCCTTGCTGCCCACGTGCCCGAAAGGAAGCTCATCCCTTGCACCGTAAGGCGGGGCATGAGTCAGAAGCACTATGGTGCTGCAATCATCGTTATTTTCGGCAGAGCAGACCATTCCTTCGAGGGCTGTTTCAATTTCTTCTTCGGATAGCTCAAAAGGAGAGTTGAAAGGGGTGGTATTTGAGCCGCCAAGCCCTATAAATCTGATATTTCCTATCTGTTCGGCTTTTCCGTGCAGGTTCGTAGCCTTCGAAGCGTCAAGGGCTTTTAATATGCTCCTATGGTCGCAATTACCTGGAATCGCAAGTACAGGTCTATCAAACATTTCCATCAATTCTTCAACCTTTTCATCGGGCCCGAAATTGGTAATGTCCCCGGCAATAACTACAAGGTCAAAATTCTCTGCCTTTTCAATCATTTCTTTTATCTTCGAATAATCCCCATGGGGGTCAGAGATGGCTAATATCTTCATCCTTATCCGGTCCTGTTATTCGCAACTATCAGTAAGAGTCCTATTACTCACGTTTGTTCGTAGAAGTCCTGTTATTCGTAATTATTCAAAAAGATCTTGCCATGTGTTTTTGATAAACTCTTCTTCTAAAAAGACTTTTTGATAAACCTTTTTCCCAAAAAGTTTTTTGATAAACCTTTTTCTAAAAAGGTTTACGTACATCTTTTATATCCCTTGCGTAAATATAGTGCCCATGCGCGATATCGTTGTTATAGGGCATAAGGCAAAGACAAGTGGCGATTTTCCTTTAAACGATCTTCCAGGCTCTGCGGGAAGAATGGATATCCTGTGCCGCTGCGTGAGTTCTGCCCTTTTTCTCTCATTCGGAATGCGCAGGGATGTAAACGTACACCTGCTCCTTCTGGGAGAACCTGATCCAGGAAAAATCATCAGGTTTGAAGGACTCCACCTGAGGTACCTTAACCCGGACGAACGGAGCAGCGGTTCGCTTATCCAGAAAGCCCTTCAAAAGGACGCAAGCGAACAGGATATTCGTTCCACACCAGGCGTCTGGGTTCGTAAGGGAGAACTCGATTCTCTGCTATCAAAATTTGAGGGCCGCACCCTGTTCTACCTGAGAGAAGATGGAGAGGACATCAGGGCAATTGCAAGTGAAATTCGGGATCCGGTCTTCATCCTGGGAGACCATATAGGAGTTACCGAAGAAGAAGAAGCACAGATTCTTAAGGCAGGGGCGAAAATTATCTCGGTAGGCCCTCTTTCCCTCCATTCAAATCACTGCATAACCCTTATCCACAATGAACTGGACAGGGCTGAGGCTGAAAGAGGAGAGTTATCCGAGAATCTGACAGCAGGGCCGAAGACTGAGTAATGATAGACTGAGTGATGACAGACTGAGCGTCGATCAGGAGTTTTTATACCTTCATTTATCCCTTACATTCAATCACTCATTCCCAGATCTATTTCCCGAACAAAGAGCTTAAAGAAAGTGAAAGAAAATGGATGTACTCGAAATTTCAAAAAAGATTCTGCATGAAGGCCCGATATGTGACAACTGCCTGGGCCGTCAGTTTGCAAAATTATCCACAGGTCTGAGCAACAGAGAACGTGGGCAGGCCTTGAAACTCGCCCTCGTCCTGGAAGGGGACCGAATCTACAAAACTGAAAATGATGATTCCCTTCTCAAAGAGCTTGCTCCTTGCAGTGTATTTGCGAGAAAGGCTCTTGGAGTAGAGGGTGAAGATGAACAGTGCTGGGTTTGTCTTGACCAGTTTAAAAAACTGGATGAATGGGCTGATGAAGCTGTGAAAGCCCTAGAAGGACTCGAATATTCTACCTTTCTTGTAGGCACAAAGGTCAGCGGGCTTCTGAGTGAAAACGAGGAGATGCTCTGGGCTGAGACTGGAACTGCATACGCCGAACAGCTTAAGACCGAACTTAACAGGGAAGTTGGCAAGCGGATAGCCGAAAAAGTCCAGAAGGATGTGGGTTTCGAAAACCCTGATATTACAATTACCCTTGACCTCGCAAAAAACAAGCTTGAGCTCCAGCTCCGCTCAGTATATATTCTCGGACGTTACCGTAAACTGATCAGGGGAATTCCCCAGACCCGCTGGCCTTGCAGGAAATGTAAGGGCAAAGGATGTGAACGCTGCAACTTTACAGGGAAACAGTATCAGGAATCCGTAGACGAGCTTATAAAAGGGCCTGTAGTTGAAGCTTTCCAGGCCACTGATACAGCTTTTCACGGCTCTGGTAGGGAAGATATCGATGCCCTGATGCTGGGTAGCGGCAGGCCTTTTGTAGTGGAAGCAAAATCCCCTGTAAAGCGAAGCACAGACCTTGAAGAGCTTATGCGAAATATTAATGAGAAAGCTGCCGGAAAAGTTGAGGTAAGAGAATTTTCTTTCACCGGAAAAGATATGATTGAGACCTTAAAAAGCTCAAAGGCGGATAAAACTTATAAGCTTAAAGTTACATTTAAAGAGCCTGTTTCGGAGGAAAAGCTTAAATCCAGCCTTGAGGCTTTGAGTGGCATAGAGATCTCCCAGCAGACTCCAATACGTGTAGTTCATAGGCGGGCTGACCTTGTCAGGAAAAGGCATGTACACAGCATTAAGCTTGACGAGCTGACAGACGAAGGTTACGCTTACATAACAGTAAACTGCGAAGGCGGGCTGTATGTAAAAGAACTTATTTCCGGAGACGATGGCAGGACAAAACCGAGCCTGAGCGAACTTTTAGGGATTCCTGCGCTTGTGGAAGATCTTGATGTGGTCAACGTCGATATTTAAACTCAATCTGAATCAGCTTTATTTAATACATAGAGTCAGGAAAAATACTGCCTGACTGAACGTGTTATTTAAATAATATCCATCTTATTTAGAGAAAAACTGTATATACTATAGATAAATTAATCGAGCATTCTAAGGAGGAACATGCGATGACAAACTCCCACGGCGAAAAACGCTGCACAAGGTACAAATTACAGAAGACAGTTCGTGAAAGAGGGATTTCCCCTGTAAGCAAGGCAATTCAGGAATTCGAAGAAGGGCAGATGGTCCATATTGACATCGACCCAAGTGTTCAAAAAGGCATGCCAAATCCGAAATTCCAGGGTTCTACCGGAAAGATCGTTGGACAGCGCGGTCGTTCGTACATTCTTGAAGTCCGCAGCGGAAATGCGATGAAACAAGTTATTTCCGTCCCTCAGCACCTTAAACCGCAGAAATATTAATTCCCATTCCAGGCAGTTAGGTTGTAAAACCTAACCCATTTTATCCTGAGTTCACAGTATGCAGGTTTTTACCGTAGGCTTGGGCTCCTGCCAAAGTTTTCGGTAACTTTTAAGAGTAGGGGCCTGTAATTAAGTGTAAGAAACTCAATGCCCCCTGGAAAAACTGCTTAAAGGGGAGAGGGGGAATTAAAGAAAACTGCTTTTAAAAAACTGGTCTCTTATCCCGATATGGGAATATATAATTATATATCGTTTGTCAGACATATACCTGAGCCAGATAAAGCCAGATAAGGAAAAGATTATTCGGAACAATTTCAGATTATTATTAAATACGATCGAATTTCGTGCGTAGCGGCAATCTGGAGAAAGCCTATCCATGAAAAGGGTGCGAATCTCGAGGCCAGTTCAGATTGCCGAATACTGACAGGCAGAAATTTACTTGCAGCCAGAACTCCTGGAGAATTGAAGAGTGATCTGAAGAGATTACTCAGCAGGGAATGGCAAATCGTTACAACTTTTAAGTCGAAAAGAGTGTATTCCAATGATAGTTAAGGAAGTCCTCAGTGAAGAACTATTGACCTTGGCCGAAGTCAGAGAACTACTTACCAGGATCGCTGAAGAGCGCAGGGAGAAGGGGCTTGAAGTCGGATACGGATTCAGAAAAGCCCTGCACCATGCTGAACAATTCTCAAAGATCAGCGGAGAAAAATCAAGGGAACTGGTTAACAGATTGTTAGAACTCGAAAAAATGAAGCCCTCAATCGCGATTAGGATCGCAGATATTCTGCCTCAATCCAGGGATGAAATCCGATCAATCTACGCTAAGGAAAAATATACCCTGAGCAATGAGGAGCTTGATCAAATTCTCGATTATGTACTGGAAACTGTTGAATAAAACTGAGATGAAAAGGGAATAAGCTATATAGCAGTTTTCATCTTGTTGTTTATAAGGGAAGTATCCGAAACTTAGAGTACTTTAAAGTGTCAGGGAGTACCTGATCTGAATTCAAATACAGAGGACTCTTTGGGTTATTGAATATATTGAGTCCGGGGATGCCGGTTACAGGGCAGTCTAAAGTTTTATAGAACACATAGAACACCAGAAATTTGTGAATCGTCAACAGTTCCGATTAATGGGATAAATTTCGAACCGGATGGAAGCTAGTTGGGCATATCAGAATAAGACAGATCCTAAACACATATTTCCATGGGATTTCATATTTATTGATAGGATGGGTGCTGATGAGAGTAGAGAAGTCGCAATCAGGTAGACCGTACGCTGGCAGATCAGCTGCTGAAAAACCTTCTTATGGCGGCAGGCGTCCGACAGGCAAACCGCAATCCGAGAGACAATCAGAAAGAGCTTCGCGCTCATCCAGAAAGTCCCTGGAAAGCTCGCAGGAAAGAGAGGAATACGCATGGGTTCTCGACTATCTTCCATATGGGAAATCAGTCGGCGGCGCTGCCTCTTATCAGAAAAAACCTCTCGTCCAGGCTGTGGGAGATAAAAAATTTACTCTTATGGAACTCGTTCCCAAAAACGGCGTGGTTCCTCAGATCCAGTCAATAGTTTATATAGGATCAGGAGACCGGGATGAAATCGACCACGTAAAACAGAGAATAGGCTATTCGGATCTTACAACAGGAGCGAATCTCGAACTGCCTTTTATCCTCGAGGCCTGTGTCAGGCATCAGGAGGCACGCTTTGTAAAGTTTTTCAATGAGGCTCATTCCATAACTACCCGCCTACACATGCTTGACCTCCTGCCCGGAATAGGCAAAAAACTCATGTGGTCCATAATCGATGAGCGTAAAAAGGGAGAATTCAAGAGTTTTCAGGATATTCGGGAGAGAATTCCAAGCCTGCATGACCCGGCTAAAGTCCTTGCCCACAGGATTGAAGAAGAACTCAAGGATGATTTCATCAAGTACAGACTTTTCACAACTCCACCGCGCCGGCAGTAAGTCGGGTGAGGTATGAACTCTCTCCATTCTCTTTTTCAGAAAGGCTCTCGAGGTTGATTTTTTTCAGCTTTTGATTATCATCATTTTAGCTCAAATTAATTCCGTTTCAAATCAAAGTACTCGATTTACTCAGGAGGTTTAAGCTCTGGTTCGTTCTCTTCTTAAAAAATATAATATAAAAGGAGGTACTTTTGATCAGCATTTCCTGGTCGATGCAGGCTACCTGAACAGAATAGTGGCTGCTGCTGAGCTTGGGCCCGAGGATGTTGTTCTTGAAATCGGTGCAGGTATTGGAAACCTGACTGAGAGGCTTGCACGGAAGGCAAAAAAGGTAATTGCAATTGAACTTGACCCTGCCCTGGTAAAAGTCCTTCACGACCGTTTCGAGAAGGTTGAAAATATTGAGATAATTGCCGGCGATGCGCTGAAAGTCGATTTTCCGGAATTCGATAAGGTCGTCTCAAACCTTCCATATTCCATCTCTTCTGAGATAACTTTCAAGCTCCTTCGCTATAAATTCAAACTTGGCATTCTTATGTACCAGTACGAGTTTGCAGCCCGGATGGTTTCTCCCCCTAATTGTAAAGATTATTCACGGCTTACGGTTGATATCTGCTATTTTGCCGACGCATCTATTTTGATGAAAGTCCCAAAAAGCGCTTTCCAGCCGGTACCTGAGGTTGATTCTGCAGTTATCAAACTTGTTCCCCGCCCTGCACCGTTTGAGGTCAAAGACCAGACTTTTTTCATGGATTTTGTGGCCGCAGTCTTCAGCCAGCGCCGGAAAAAACTGAGAAATGCGATTCTGAACACGAATCACCTGCTCAAAATTCCCGGCATCAAAGAAGTAATTTCTCGGCTGCCTGAAGATATGATAAGTAAGCGCGCTGAAAACCTGACTCCTGAAGAGCTTGCAAGGGTTGCAAATCAGATAATTGATTTAAAGAAGTCAATTCTTGCAAATGAATTAAATGAACAATAAAAAACCAGGAACAATAGGAATTAAGAACACTAAAGGACTAAGAATTATAAAAAACTAAAAATAATGAAAAAACAAGAATAATTAATAACTCAAAATTATGGTTGAAATCGAATACAGAAAAACCAGGATAAAGCTAGGGGATACGGATCTCGTCTATGAGCCTGCGGAAGATTCTTTTTTACTTGCCGATGCCGCCCTTAAAGAAGCAAAATCAGGCATGCACATTCTTGAAATCGGAACAGGATCGGGTTTTGTATCTGCTGTACTTCTTGCAAACCTGAAAGAGATTCGTCTGGTCGCTACGGAAATTAACCCCCACGCCGCCCGCTGTGCGAAAGCAAATACCATTGAAGTCATCCGTACCGACCTTTTCAAAGGGCTCAAACCCAGAAGCCAGGAAACCCGCTTTGACCTTATCCTCTTTAATCCACCCTATTTGCCCACCTCGAAGGAGGAAAAAGTCCCTGGATGGCTGAACTACGCTTTTGACGGAGGAATCAGCGGGAGAGAGACTCTAAACTTATTTCTGGGCGAAGTAAAGGATTATCTCAAGCCTGGAGGAGAAATTCTTGCGCTCATCTCCTCCATTACAGGGCTGGATGCCGTTAAGGAGAAAATGATAGATCTGGGGTTTGCAGTTGATGTTGTAGCAAGAAAAAAGGTTTCTTTTGAGGAGTTAATGGTTGTTAGAGGGAAACTTTTGTGAATAGTCGGCCTCAAAACTAATATTATTTTGAAATTATAAATATAATTGTTTGTTATTCCGTGAAATCAATGAATGTTCTCTGGAAATACATAAAACCTTATATTCCTTTACAAAAACCACATACAGATCTCGCCTGATAAACTATTTCCTCCAAATGCAGTTAATTCGTGCAGAAATAGAGGTCCAAAATTGTTTTCTAAAAATAGACGGGAACAATTAACCTTATTAATTATTTTCACCTTTTATAATGAGGGGGTGAAATATGTCACGTACTAGTTTCTGGGAAAACTTCTGGGATATAATGGGTGCGGTAATGATAACGATTATAATATTAATTGGAATTGCCAATCTTTAATGGTTATCATAGCTTTCACCACTTCGTATTTTTATGTCCGTCTTCCAACGCTCTGAGAAGTAGTGCTTTAGGGAAAATATTCTTATTCACTCATTCAGCAACGGTATAGTCTCCATCTATTGAGTTTACAAGAAATAGCAAAGCATTACCATAAAAGGTAGCTGTTTTCCTAATAACAAAACTTGTATTGACATAGACTTGGAAAACTTGAATATGAAATAAGTTCTTTTATCATATACTTACTTCTGCAAATAACCGGGGATTTATGAAACAACTTCTTTCATTTTTGATATTGTTTACATTTACTATACTCCTTCTGACTCCAAACCTCGCAGCAGCCGCGCTGTCAGCTGAAACTGCCGAAATTCCATACCAAATAAACTGCTCTGACCGCATAATAATTGGTACAGTAAGCAGGATAGTTGATTACGGCAGCTACACGATTATCACAATTACAGTTAATGAGTGGCTCTATAATCCCCTTCCTGCAGAGACTATAAGAGTGAGAATTGAAACAGGATCCAATTTCTGGACTGAAGACGAAGCTGAGTTTACTCAGAATGAATCCTTGCTCCTGATGTTAAAGGACCAAGATCCCGATAAACAGCTTTTCAGTGTGGTTACTGGCTTTCCGGGAAAACATTCTGCTTCAGACAGGAATGCAGTAATTGAAGAGTTGAAAACTCGGGGCAAATGGAAGGAAGAAGATCAGATCGCGGATAAGACAAACAATACCGAAATAACAATAAATAATGATAAGGAGCTTACCTTTGGTCCGGGAACTCTTGATGAATTGAGAAATGACCCAAATTTTATTGCTGCTTATGGAAGGATACCCTCCTTTGAAACGTTTGAAGAGAGAAAACAGTGGCTTGATACACTTGACGAAATATATAGTAGGAGCAATTCGGAAATGTCAGAGTATATGTACCCAAATGGCGTTGTTACAATTTATGGTTACACCATTGATGGCGTTATTAAAGTAGGGGTTAACAAAACCGTTGAAAAGCCTTTGATGGATGAAATCTATCAGATCTTTGACTCAACAGCAAGCGTTATAGGGGTTAATGAAGTTCCCGTAGTGTTTTTACGTGAAGGTCTAGCTGTGCCAACAGGTAACGAAACTCCAGCCATTGAACCAGGGAATATATCGAAGTCTGGAGACAAAAGCGCTGTACAACTAAATAACAACTCAAAAGGAAATAAATCAAGTGGTAAGAGATTCGCTCCAGGTTTAGGGTTATTGAGTGGCTTGACCTGCCTGTACGGTGCTTGGAAATTCGGGAAAAAGTAAAAAATAGAATTACCCTCTGGGACTGTATAAACTTGATATTCTGGTACAGCTCCGCACCGGAATAGAACATTTACCCTATATTGCTGATTTTTTAGTTTAACCACGTAGTTCTTGTCTACTTGCAGCTATTGCTCCACATAATAATGCTACTAATGCTATAAAAATTGAATAGCAGAAAGTTGAGAATGTTAAAGTTTTTGTTTTTGAAAAATATATAATTGATGTTGCAAATGTTATTATAAATACGATGACTCCTAACATTACATTCATCTTGTTTCAATAGGTTGAACAGGTAAATTAACATTTTCTATGAGGCTTTTTTCTCTAAAACATTTATAGCAATGTTTTGACATAAAAGATTGCTATTTTTTGCTTTTCAGGCTTGCTTTCTGCGGTTTTGGTACTCGTTACATGGATATAGCAACGGAATGAGCTTAGCATTAAACAGTTAAATGTTTAAACCCCAATAATTTTGACTAGATTCTTCTTGATTCCAAATAAATATCTTTTTATTAAAGAAAGTTCTAGGTCGTTGAACCCTCCCAACAGAAGCATTCCAAATAGATAGACGAACACACCCATTCCTGCTACCTCAAAAATTTCATGGATGCTTGAAATCTCGAAATAAGAAACAAAGAAGTACATAGTTACTGAGGACAAAATGCTTTTTGCAATGTCATGAAAATAGAATTCATGTTTAAAATATTTTAAAGACATGCGCGTGCAGAGAATTGCCATAAAGAAGTATGAGAGTAGAGTTGAAAGAGCAGCTCCGACAATACCTATTGAAGGTATTAGTAGAAGATTGATCAATACGTTCGAAACTGCCGCGGCAATATTGATATAAGTTTGTTCTTTTGTTTTTTTGACAATTAATAGTGTATTGACAAAAATTTGAACAACTCCTGCCATGAGGCCAGAAAAAGCGATAACAGGAATCACAAACCAACCCGATAGAAAATCTTCAGTTGTAACTATTCCAAGCAAAGGCTTTGCGAGAGCTGAAAGCCCAAAGACTGCCGGAATGGAAATTAGAAGGAAATATCGCAAAGAATAGGACATATAAATTATTACTTTGTCAATTTTATTTTCATCAAACAATTTTGCAAGTTCTGGGAGAAGAATAAGCTGAAGAGGACTTACAAAAAACTGTGTAAGGCTACCAATAGAACAGGCTGCCGAGTACACTCCCACACTTTTTAGACCGAGAAAGTAGGTAACCAAATATCTATCACTTGATTCTGTAACCCACCTTATAAGAGCATTGGGGGTTAACGGTAAAGAAAATTGCAGGTATTCCCTTATATAAATAAATCGAGGGATAACAAATCCAATCTGCGATATGATGGTCAGAAAAGCAATTAAAATAATCACACTCTGTACCAGTAATGTGGCTGCTATCACACCAAGAAGCCCATATCCCATTTTAAGAAGAACAAGAGTAAAAAGTAGTTTTCCAAATGCCTCAAAGAGGGTAAGGCAAGAGAATTTCGTGATCTGCTTAAATACTCTAAAATAATAAAGAGATACAGGCTCGAGCACGTTCAAGAGAATCAAAAGTGAGCCTGCTTGGATGAAATAAGCTGCCCCAGGGTCCTTGAAACCAAATGTTGCAAGAGGTTTTGCAAACATATACAGCAAAGAAGAGACTAAAAGACCAGATATAGTCACGAAAAAAAGAATGGAGTAGACAGCTTCCCTTATTTTGTTTATCTCTGTTTCAGAAGATAAAAATCTGACAAGAGCCATTGAAAGACCCATAAGTGCAAATGGGGTAATAAGAGATGTAGTGATATTGATCTGAGCCCAGATGCCGTAATAATATGCCCCAAGGCTTTTTGTGATTATCGGAAGTAGAAAAAAATTACCCAAGCTTGTAAGTACTTGAACCGTGCCTATAAATCCAACATCTCTTGCAAATTTTTGATATGACATTAATTAACCTTGAAAAAAAATTCTGTTTTAAGATTTATAATTGAATAAATTCACGAAAATATTTACAAAAATACTCTTGAAATTTAATCCAATTTATAATCAATATGGTATTTAAATCCTTTTGAACGCAATGTGGGGTTCTGTTGCAAAAAATATGATTAAAAGATTTTCTGACTTTACACTTTTTAACCAAGGTCATTAACATATTCCATTTTTGCATTATTTCATAGATTAACACATGGATTTTATTCATTATACAAATATCATATACTTTATTTAAAATTTAATTAAATAAATCTTTAAATAAGGTAAAATGTTACACATATTAGTTTACACCATAAACTATGTGTTTTAATCTATAAAAACAAGTCCAATTTTATACTGAAAAATTTTTATACTTGGAAAAATGTGTAAAAAGGTTGATCGCATGAATATTATTTTTAAACTTTTAATTCTCGCTTTTATAGTCTGGTTTGTGTTTTCTATTCTGTTTAAACTGCTGAATATCGTTGTATATATAATAGATAAAAAAAAGTGATATTTGATACATTTTTTGCAAAGGTTCCACCCATCAAATCTTAAAACCTGTGACTCCTTAAAACCTGTGACTCCTGGATCACTCCCTATTTTCTAAATTTTTAAAATTAATACAAAAATAAGAATGAGTGCATCCCAAAACTCAAAATCGCGTCTCTGAATCCCATATTCTTGAATAGTTAGTCGAGCTTCAGATTATGGAAAATAGTTCTGAAACTTTAATGATTTTTGAAAATAAATTGGTTTTGGGATAAGCTCAAGTAAAAATTTAGTTTCACAGCAAAATCTACAAACATGAGCCTAAACTATGAAAATAAAAATATACTGTCGCAAAAATCAACTTATCTAAATCTACACATAGCACCGTTAATAATCCTAAATTTATTATATAAATATGGGATTTTACTCTATGATTTCCTAAACTCAACCATTCCATAGGATACAGGAATAGAGGAGTTATGACTGATAATCCCGTATTCAACACAAAAACATGAGAAACACACAAGCAGAGTTTACAGAGCTTTTGGTACACTGCCGAATAGACCTGACAATTAGTATCTTTGAGACGTAGATTTTTGAATAGTCTATCATTAAGTTGTTAATATTTCCCAATGGAGTTTCCAGCCTAACAGTTTCTTGTTTTTCATTTACTGAATCAGTCATTTATATCATCATTGAAGTCTGGAATAAAAACTGAAAACTAAACCAATTGTATTGTTGGAAATATTGAGCAATTAAAAAGGACAACTAAAGTATCTTGCTATTAAATCCCAGATTAAATATATCTTTGAGACCTTTCCTAAGGAAAGTAAACATCATTATTAATTTTTTTATATCCCAAGATCTATATTCTATTAATATTAATTACACCTCGAATATTATATTTAGAACTGGCAAGTTATGGACACTTTTAAAATTAAAGCGCTTGTCTGATTAACTGGAGATATAAATTGGATGTATTATGATGAAGCCGCAGACGCGGTTCTAAAGACCCTGAACACGTCCGAAGAAACCGGGCTGAGTTCGGAAGAGACGGAAAAACGGCTTGATAAATACGGAAAAAATGAGCTTAAAGAAGAAGAGAAGACATCAGTTGTAAAGCTTTTTCTTTCCCAGTTCAAGAGTTTCCTGATTATTATTTTGATTGCTGCAGCACTGGTTTCCGCTTTCCTCGGAGAGCTTGTTGACGCTTTTGTGATCCTGTTTACTGTAATCCTTGCCGGCGTGCTCGGTTTTGTTCAGGAGTACAGGGCCGAAGAGTCAATTAAACTTTTGAAATCATTGACAAGCCCCGAAGCCCTAGTTTTAAGGGACGGGAAAGAGGTAAAAGTCCTTTCTTCCCTGCTTGTCCCGGGTGATATTTTGATTTTGCAGGCAGGAGACCGAATTCCTGCTGATGCAAGACTGCTTGAAGCTCTCTCATTAAAGGTAGACGAATCCTCCCTTACCGGAGAATCCGTTCCTGTAGAAAAGAGCACCGCGATTTTTCCTCCCGAAACCTCACAGCCTGACAGGAAAAACATGGCTTATACCGGAACTTCAGTCACTTACGGCAGAGGAAAGGCCATCATTACGGCGACAGGCATGAGTACGGCTTTTGGGAAGCTGGCCGGGCTTCTTGGAGAAATCGAAAGGGAGAGAACTCCTCTTCAGGAGAAACTTGACCAGTTCGGGCGCTGGCTCGGAACTGCAACCCTTATAATTGTGGCTTTTGTGGCCATACTCGGAATCTTCGAAGGTTTCGATCCTTTTGAAATGTTTCTCTGGGGAGTTGCCCTTGCTGTTGCGGCAATTCCGGAAGCTCTCCCTGCGGTTGTGACAGTCGGGCTTGCTCTTGGTGTCCGAAGAATGGTGAAAAGGCATGCTCTTGTAAGAAAACTGCCATCGGTAGAAACGCTGGGCTCCACCAATATCATCTGCACCGACAAGACTGGGACGCTTACTCAGAACAAGATGACTGTTGAAAAGGTGTACGTAAACGGAACTCTCTTAAAAGTTACAGGCGAGGGATACAAACCCACAGGAGATTTCTTCAGGGGAGACAGCCCGGTTTCTGAAGATATACACCTTCACAGGCTGCTGGTTACAGGAACCCTTTGTAACGATGCAGGGCTGGTTGAGGAAGAAGGTATATGGAATATCACAGGTGACCCTACCGAAGGTGCTCTTGTAGTTGCAGCAGCTAAAGATGGCATCTGGAAAAATGCCCTTGAGGAGAAACACAAGCGTAAAGGGGAAGTTCCTTTTTCTTCCGAGAGGAAGATGATGACTACCCTGAACAGTTCCGAAGATGGGCTGTATGCGTATTCCAAAGGAGCTCCGGAGGTTATTCTTGCTTCCTGTACGAAAATTTTCCTTGGAGGACATGAAGAAGATCTAATCCCTGAAAGAAAGCAGGAAATCCTGAATGTCGTAAATGACCTGGCAAACCAGACGCTGCGGGTTATGGGGTTTGCCTACCGCAAGGTTCCAGAAGATATCCTGTCTGAAAAAGCTGAAAAGGAAATGGTTTTTGCAGGGCTTATGGGTATGCGCGATCCCCCGAGAGAGGAAGTAAAGGTCGGAATCGCAACCTGTACCAGTGCAGGAATCAGGACCATAATGATTACAGGCGACCACAAGACCACGGCTTTTGCGATCGCGAGGGAGCTTGGCATTTTCCGGGAAGGAGACCTTGTCCTTACAGGCACCGAACTGGATGCCCTTGATGACAGGAAATTTGAAGAGATAGTGGAGAAAGTTTCGGTCTACGCAAGGGTTTATCCAGAGCACAAACTGAAGGTGGTTGAGGCTCTCAAGAAAAAGGGTTACATAGTTGCAATGACCGGAGATGGGGTAAATGATGCTCCTGCCCTGAAAGCCGCAGATATGGGCATTGCTATGGGCATTACAGGCACAGATGTTAGTAAGGAAGCCTCAAGCATGATCCTTACCGACGACAACTTTGCGTCCATTGTGTCAGCAGTCGAAGAGGGCCGAAATATCCTGAAAAACATTAAAAACTTTATTGCCTATGGCCTTACCTGTCACATAGGCCTGGTCATCATTGTTCTTGTCGGAGTGCTAGCCTGGCAAACCCTGCCTGTTATTGCGGTGCAGATCCTCTGGATTAACCTTATAACAGATGGCCTGCCTCCAATGGCACTTTCACTGGAAGCTCCTGACAGGGGGCTTATGAAGCAAAAACCGACTAAGGCAAAAGAAGGGCTGGTTTCCAAGAGAATGCTTGTAGCAAGCCTTGGATTAGGAGTTTTGATTGCAATCCAGTCACTCTGGGTCCTTTATGACTCTCTCAATAATGGTGTGTCTCTCACAAAGATTCAGACTCTTATCTTTACCCTGGTGGTTATTTCCCTGATGTTCAACGCCTTTAACTGGCGTTCGGAGAGGTATTCGGTCTTCTCTCTGGGAATCTTTACCAACAGGTCCCTTATCTATGCCGTATTGAGCACTGTAGTCCTGCAGCTTGCTGCAGTTTACGTGCCTATTATGCAGACTGCTTTCAGGACTGTCCCTCTCTCGCTTTCTGACTGGGCAATGATAATTCCCCTGGCTTCGACCACACTTATAGCAATGGAGCTTGTGAAGTATCTGGAATGGAGAGTACACAGGTAAAGTAAGGGAATAGGGTTTGCCTTTGAGCATACCCTTTTCTTTTTTCTGTAGAGATTTTAGATATTGAAGGCTTTTTTGATTTAGTTTGATCACAAACGCTCGCTCGTTTGATCCGCGACGTTCTGTCTGGACATAAATGCGAGATCTGGTTTTTATAGTTTCAGGTTATAAACCTGAGGAGTAAAACCACTTGCAGCCGAAAACATAGAGTCCGGCGAAGTGGTATTAAATAAAACGTCCCTGTAATGATATATAGGACAAAAAACAATAAGTATGACCATTATGACCCCAATAAACAGAGAAAATCCAGTTTGTTCGGAATTTATCATAGGCATAGAACCGCCAGCCGACAGGAAGGAAAAAGCGTTCTGGTTTATCTTCCGGGGTCGCGAGATTCTCCTTAAGCTTAATAAAAACCCTGGAGCAATTCCGAAGCTGGGGGATTTTGGGGAGCTTGGACTTTCGGGAATTCGGGAACAGTATCTTGGAATGCTTGAAGGAACTCACTGCTATTCCGTGGAGCTTGCTGAAAACACACAACCGCCTGAGGGAATGGAGTTTGCGGATCTCAGGCAGGCGTATTCGGGAATGAGTGAGAAGAGCTTTGCACTTGTGAATAAAGCTGTCCAAATAATGGAATGGGACAGAACTAACCAGTATTGCAGCCGATGCGGAACAAAGACAGCGCAAAAGCCCAGCGAAAGGGGAAAGGAGTGCCCTGATTGCGGAGAGCTTTTCTATCCGAGAATCTCGCCTGCCGTGATCGTACTTATCCGAAAAGGGCATGAGATATTACTTGCAAGGTCCCCGAATTTTCCGACCGGAAGGTACGGTTTGATAGCCGGCTTTGTCGAACCAGGAGAATCAGCCGAAGCTGCAGTCATCAGGGAAACCAGGGAAGAAGTGGGAATTAAGGTCAAAAATATCAATTATTTTGGGACACAAGCCTGGCCATTTCCGAATTCTCTTATGATCGGGTTTACTGCGGAGTACGATTCAGGGGAGATCCAGCCCGATGGGTTTGAAATCGAGGATGCACAATGGTTTTCGGTTGAAAATCTGCCTGATCTGCCTGGGAAAATAAGCATTGCGAGAAAGCTGATTGACCATTTCCTTAAAGAAGAAGGGCTGGAAGTTTAAAGCCAGATTGAGAATTCAGTGATCTCGAGCTGAACTCGCCTGTCTCATATGGAGTAGGCGAGAATCAAGAATATAAAATGAAATAAAGGCGAAAAAATTCAACCTCAATTCTAAAAAATTTAAGATTCTTCTCTCTTTTTCTTCTCAGGTGTCACGGGCTCGGTTAAAAAAAATCCAAATGATGCGAAATCTTTGACATCCATTTTGTGAGGTTTCTCACCGGAAGAGATAGCAGGAGTGATAAACCGGAAAAACTCACTGGCAAACTGCTGGTAGCTGAACCCCTCCGCTTCGATCACCAGTTTCCATTTCTTTTCCATTGACAAGATACCCATGAAAGAGATCATAAGGTACATCGAGGTCAGGAATGGATCGAGATCGGCACGGATTGTACCGTCATCGATACCTTCCTGGATCGCATCCCGCAGGATAAGACGACAGGTACCATATCCCTTTCCAATCTCTGCGGTACACGGGTTTTCTTTGGAAAAACGCTCAGAACCGTAAAAATGGATCATTTGAAGATAATCGGGGTATTCCTGCGCATACTGGTAATAGGCCTGGCCCATCAGGGCTACCTTAACAATACCCGGCACCTGTTTTTCCATGCATTCCGTGTATTTTTCTTTAAGGATCTGGATACCACGGAGTACAATGGTTGCGAAAAGTGTCTCCTTATTTTTAAAATATAGATAAATGGTAGCCTTATTCAGTTCGACCTCGCGGGCGATGTCTTCCATGGAAACATCTTCATAACTTCGAGAAAAAAAGAGACGCTCAGCTGCATCGATAATCTCTGTTTTTCGCTGTTCCTTTTCTCGTTGCCTTCTATCGGCGATTCCCATAGTTCCACTTCACCTGACCCATATTTATAGGCTTATATTAATATTATGACTGTTAGTTATATGATTTAATTATGTGATTTAATTATATGATTTAATTATGTGATTTAATTATATGATTTAATTATATGATTCAAGGAATGAATGTACTCCAATTTTCCGCTTTTACCAATCGGATATATTCGGGATATATTCATTAGATAAAACATTCAGGCTCCTTTCGTTGGCTATAGAGCGTATGGAGACGCACTGATACATCTTTCACAAGCCCGGGTTTCATCGATCTGGCACTCTGCGGGCAGTTTTTGATACACGCACAGCAGGTAATGCATTTTTCTATATCAATCAAATGGGAATTTTCCGCATCAACAGCACCAACAGGACATACCTCTGCACAGGTTCCGCACTGTGAACACTCATCACTGACTGCGATAAAATCAACAGTCCACAATTTTGTAACTCCCCCATAAGGATAATTGCCAGGCACATGCACATCAGAAACCTGAGAGATTGATGAAACAGATTGCAGTTTTTCACGTATTTTCTGTCCAAATACTTCTGCATGGTGTAAATCATCTTTATCGGGACGTCCCTGTGCTGTTGGTGTCTCGGGATTTGAGAATGAGTGTTCTCCGATATATGCTGCACAGGCAATGGGAATACATCCGCATTTCATTACAATATTTTTTAGCTCAAGCAGTGCATCGTCATATGCCCGATTGCCATAAACCACAACACAAACCGTCGGTGTATTATGAGCTTGAATTGCACTCAGCCATTCATTTAATAATGCCGGCACTCTCCCCATATAAACAGGAACTCCAACTACAAGCAATTCATTTTCCGAGGTCACTAACGGTTGTTTTCTTGCATCTGGTTTGGTAATATCAATTAATTCCATGGTGCCTGGATTAATACCATGCGCAATGCCTTGAACAACCGCTTTTGTTGTCCCGGTAGGTGAAAAATAGACTAACTTTACAGATTCTATTTCCATTTCATTTCCTCCATCAATTGTATAACTCTAAGTTATACTATAACCATCGGTGATTAAATAACTATTGGTTAGTAAGTAACTATTAGTTAGTTAAAAGTATGTCCATCTGATGGCAGATAACGATGAGCGAATGTTTCTACGGATAACAAGGATAAAGCGCAATTTATTACAACTACATTAAGTTCGGTGCCTTTACAATACGAATTAAAATAGATTTGTAGAAAAAACAAATTAGCTTATACAATTTCTTCAGAACCGAAATTTTCTCTCTCTTCGAGTGTAGCAAAATTAACCCAGCTTTTTTCTCCAAAACCAATTAGATTTGAATACAAATATAAATTATCAATTATATAGGTGGATTCTTTTCTTATCGCATCAATGCAACTTCTCACTATTATTTGTTTTTCTATTGACATAAGATTATCTGCATAAAATTCAACCATAGGTAGCCAATCATACAAAGCTCTACATCTATCAAATGTAAAGATATCAACAAACATTTTTCTTTCTTTAGCGATATATTTATGTCTTTTATGATTCTTTACGTTACTGTGGTAAGGGTATCCAAGCTGATTTAATGCCAGTTCTAACCACAAATGAAACATTGGAATATCACAAAAAATTCCTCCATTGTTATCAGGAATTACTTTACAAATTTTGGGGATAGCTTCTTTTAATGTTTCAGACAATACATTCACGTATCCTTCACATGAAGTTAATAATAAATCTCTAAACTTAATAGCATCAAATCTGGAAATTTCATTTTCTTTGTTAGTATAATAATTGAACCAATTCGAATTAATATCTTTTAATTCACGTATAAAATGATACATAGGATAATTTTCGGGAGATGTAAAAAATTCGCTTCCTCTAAAATTTTCAATTTCATCTCCAAAAAGATTTTCACACAGAATCTTTATATTTTCCATTCTAGAAATATCAATTTTTAAAATTTGTTTGTAATCCCTGTCTTCATTTATGTTAAAGAATCTCTTTCTAGCAGAATTTATTTTTAATATTCTGAAAATAGGTTGAACAATATTGCTGTATAACATAGGATATTGAGATGCAAAAGCTGAATATGCCCCTTCAAAATTATTATCAATTAGTTGTTTAAATTTATCCATCTCAATGAACCGACTACCTACATCGTCTAAAAGTTCTAAATCTTCTCCACATACTTCTTCTTCAATGAAAGTATGTGGCAAAAAATATTTTGTTAAGAAATCAACATTTTCTTCTGAATGCTCTGGTAGAGTTGAATTAATAATAAGAATTCCGATTTCACTGAGAGCTTGTTTATCAAAAATAGTATGTATTGTTTTGAATGTTTTTTTACTTAAAAGTGATGAAGTGAAATCTAAATAAATTATGTCAAAAGATAATGGATATATTTCTAAAAAGGATTCAATTGATCCATTGTAAATCTTTAATTGTTCATATCTATCTTTTGCATTTTCTAAAGCATTATAATATGTTTCTTTATCATTTTCAAATGCCCAAACATTTTCTATAAGAATCCCTTTTGATAGCATCAGCTTAAGATCATTTTCAGGTTCTGGTCCACAAAAATAAGCAATTTTCAAGTCTGAGGGTTCCTTATTGCCATATGTCTTATTAGCGAAATTAATCCATGAGTCCAATACAGATTCATCAGCATTTTCTTTTTTTATAACTTTATATTTTAAAAGATACTCTTCAAATGAATAATCCCAAAGTCTTTGTATATATTTTGCATTAAGAATTTTGGAATTATTTTGGTTTAAAGTTAAAGAATCAATCGCATGATTCCATATAGCTTCTCTACTTTTTTCCTTTATTTGTTGTTTGTAGCTAGTGTTAATCATTACTTATCCTCATTCAGATAAATATCGAGCAAGTTACTATAAAGAACAGTTAAAAAGTAACATATAAAATTTTGTATTAATTATTTAACTGCTATTAATGGAACAATTAATGAAGTCAGCCAGCCAAAGGGCATCCAAAAATAGACAGCTTATGCTTCCATCATGCAGTTACCGACAATGCCCTGGTCACCTTATCCCCATCGGCTTTGAGTTCCATTACAAGTAATCCTTCCCTGGCAAGCATCTGATACAGTGTCTTACCAAAACCAACCGATTACAGTTCTGGGAACTCTCATCAGAATTATTACTTTTTCAAAAAACTCTCCCTACATAGATAGCTCAGAATCCCGTCTGAGGCTCGTAGAGAGTTTTTTTTCTTTCGGTATCTTTCGGCTCAAGCTCTGATCTCTTACAGGTCATCCAAAGAGCTCCCAAGAAAAACCGCTCAAGGAAACGGTAATGTATGAGATCTATAGCAAAAAATAGGTCTTGAAATTAAAAAAGAAATATATTGTAACGTAGATTTGTATTGAACAAAGGCGTAAACATGGGAAACAGATACCA
>NZ_DAVG01000135.1:0-121 GCF_002505485.1 Methanosarcina sp. UBA5
GGTCTTCTGTAGTCAAGAGTATATGGTTTTGAGTGATACATATTAAAACTATGCAGTATAACTCCTATTTGTTTCTGTGAATACTCTACACCATATTTTTCCTTTATTAGCTCCAAAACTT
>NZ_DAVG01000135.1:126-6277 GCF_002505485.1 Methanosarcina sp. UBA5
CTTAATTCTTTTATTTGCTCATCGGTAAGCTTGGATTTTCTTCCTCCACCAAAATTTGGTATTAAGGCGGCATACCCGCCTTTATTCCAATCTTCTTGGCAATAATATCCTGTTTTCTATCCTGTTCTTAGTCACTCCAACTTTAGTAGAGGCGTCTTCTACAGAATCTCCCAAAAGTATAAATTTGACAAAATAGAGCCTTTTAAGCACTCTTGAGTTGTTTTCATGCTTGATTAAAGAGTTGATCTCATCAAGAGTTACCTTTCGATCAATAAGAATTTGTTCCTTCCCCGCCATAAGAGAATATAGGCGCTAATACGTGTAATAAGTTGCGTTGGAAACTATAATAAGGTAAATCATTCTATCTATCATGTTTGATCAAAGACTCTATACTACTTGCATCTTCACTCTTTTTATCTTCTTTTGTACAAGAATACGTTAAACAGACAGACAATACCAGAGGTTATTTCAAAATAAAGCGTTTTAGTGCCTTCTTTCCCAGAGATGTTTGAGCTTTGAGTTCTCTCAGGTGTCTGGTCGATGTTTGCTGTTGTATTTCCAGCATTATTTTGTGTATCATCCACTGATGAAGGTGTTTTATTTCCAGTTGCAGGCTGTACTGTAGTCCCTGTTGCTGTAGTTTTACCAGTTATTGCAAAAGGAGAGAATCCAGGTGTTTTAGCTGTAAAGTACAAGTACTTGTCATCTTCTCCTTAGAAGTTGGTTGAAAGCTGACTCCATTTCTTGTCACTGCACCTGTTAAGAGTAATTGAAGATTTGTCGATATTTTATCCTGAATCTAGGTTTTTTCAACCTTGAAATTTATGACTGCATTTGCAATATTATTTGAATCTCCAAAAACACTGTTTCCAGCCCAGATATTGAGGTACTTGTAGATTCCGCCAGAAGGCAATCCAAGAAAATTCACTATAATATTAGAATCAACGGTGTACAACGGTGTATATACAATTCGTCAAATAAATATGCATTTTGAAATTGAGTTTCTGAGTTGAGATTTCCTTAGGAAAAAGGTACTTACCGGAAAAAAGAATTGGATGAAAATGCATGGTACTTATAAATTGAAGAGAAAAATATATTAACGATTAATTTTCAAGTTTTATAGAAAACATTAGTATACCTCAGTTTTTAGTATTAGGCTTCCTTTATTGCAAATCTTCTCCAAATTTACGAAACTTTAATACATTTACAAGCCTGCAGGCAGCCGGTTAAGGTGCATAATATGGAAAACAATCTACTCGATCTTATCCTTCTCTCTGAAAAAAGGAAAAATGTGCTACTTCTTCTGCTTGAAGGGCCAAAGGATATTGTAACAATAAAAAAAGCCCTTAATGCCAGTGCAACCGCAGTCCAGCCCCAAGTAAAAAAGCTCAAAGAGCAGCACTTGGTAGTCCAGGAAAAAAACATCTATAAGCTGAGCGAGATAGGCAGAGTTGTGGTTGAGAAGATGAAACCTCTTGTGGATACTCTTGCCGTCATCGAAGAAAATGCAAATTACTGGGCAGAACGGGAAGTGAACGAGATTCCACCTATTCTCCTGCGAAGAATTAGCGAGCTTGGGCACTGCACTATAATCGAACCTCAGGTAGAATATATGTTTGAGATGATCCCGGAATACGTCAAAAACGTCCGGATGGCAAAAGAGCTGAAGGTTGCAATTTCATATTTCCACCCGCTTTTCCCTTCTTTTTACCTGGAAATTGCCGAAAAAGGAATCCCGATATCGCTCGTACTCCCTGAGTCCATCCTGAAAAGATGGGTTGAAGATTACAGGGAACAAACTGAACAATACCTTAAAAAAGAAAATGCTAAGCTTTTTGTCTGCACGGACTGTGAAAGGATACCTGCTGTCGTAGCGGCGGATAATTTCATGGCAATGGCCCTTTTCCCAAAAAGTACGGTCTTTGACCGAAAGTATGTGATCTGCTTTGAGCCAAACGCTCTGGCCTGGGGAAAAGAACTCTATGATTATTATGAACAGCGCTCCGAACAAATTAAGAATATAGATAATTACACCCACGCATAATATAGACAATCACACCCAATGCATATATCAATAATTATACCGGCGTGCCCTGACCAAATAAAATAGGGATTTTAAAAACCAACCTGTGAGCCCATCTGCTCCAGAGAAACAGCGGTGTTTATATTCTTTCCAGCCGCCTTGTCAGAGAAATTCCTCAAAACCTGCTTTACCCTTTGCATAGGCTTCGTGCCAGCCTGAAGTCACGGGCGTTTTTTCATAAAGGTTTTTCCTCTGAGCCTCAAGAAGTTCAGGTGTTCTTCCCATAAATTCTGCAGCGCAGAGTACTCGGCTTTCAACCTTTCCAGCCAGCTCTTTTAACCAGCTATACCCTTCAAAAGACCTGAGCAAATGATGGTCCAGAATCAGGGTATCTACATGCCTAGCCAGAAGGAGAGCATTTTCCGAGGCCTCTTTTCCTGCCTCAGGAACACGGTGTGAAAGATAAAGAGGAGGGCCTGAGGCAAAAACAATTGTGGGTTCCCAGGCAAGTACCTTAAGGACGACTTCCCTGTCCAGAAGCTGGATGTCCGAACTATGGACAAAAACCTCGTCTCCCTCACAGATTCGGGTCATCATAACAGTCCCAAAGCCTTTATCTCTGGCTCCGTGAGGGACAGGAGAAGAAAACTCCATACTGCCAGACTTCCTACCTTCCGAAGCTGGGAGAGAAAAACCCAGAAAATCCGAGAGTTCATGCCTCCGTTTTGAAGACAGACCTGAGATTTTTTCCGGGCCTTTACACCAGAAGTTTATCCCGTCAAGGGAAGGGAGGGCTTCCATCGGGAGTTGATACGGATCTTCAGCTCTCATTGGCATATGGTCTCCGTGAAAATGGCTGATAACAATATCTGTAGCCTGTCCAACCGCAGAAAGAACTTTTTCTCTTATCCTGAAAGCAGCAGCAACCTCTCTCGGGTGGGGAAGCAGACCTGAACGTAAGCGTGCAAGTGCAACCCCGGGATCGATAAGGATCGTCCTCTCATCCGTCTTTACAACGCAGGCAAGGGATCTTGCCCCAAAAGACTCACACCCGAGTATTTCGATCTGCACGTTTTACTCCTTTCCAGAAAGGTATTCTCTGGAAAACATCTGTACGGTTAGAACAAAGTAGGAGAGCAGAAGAGGGCCTATAACGATTCCTAGCAGCCCGAAAAGGGATATCCCTATAACAACCCCAAGCAGGGATAGAAATGGATGGATTTCTCCAACTCTTTTCTGGATAATGGGCCTGAGGAAGTTGTCAATAACACTTATAAAAAGCCCGGCTGCAAGTATAGCGATCGCTGCGGTATAGTCCTCCTGGAAAAACTGGACAATAGTTGCAGGAACCCAGACAAGAGGTGATCCGACAACTGGCAAAAAGGATAGAATCCCTGCAATGAAACCCCAGAGGAAAGCTCCCTGGATATTAAAGATAAGAAATACTATGGTCAGAATTCCACCCTGGACAAGAGCAACTGCCCCGCTGGCGATAAGAGTCGTCCGAACAATTTTTCGGAATTCCTCCAGCAAAGTGGCTGTATTTTCTTCATTGAAAGGAACTGCAACAGAGACCTGGCGCATAAAGTCCGAATCTTCTCCTGTAAAGAGGTAATAGAGCATAAAGTACATTATCAATAGCCCGATGGACTGCTGGCTCAGGCTCTGGATTGATCCCACAATGAACACGCTCGTGTAATTAACGGCCTGTGAGGCAAGTTCCATTGCTTTTTCTTCGATTTTGGTCTGGAATACGCCTACAGGAATATTCAGCCTTGAGAGAAAGTCAGCTAAAAAGTGGCCTCCAGCCTCAATAGATGCGATAATCAATGTCTTATCAACTAAAAGCTGCTCGATTTCGCCGATAATTGTATTCAAAAGAAAGTAAAGAGGAATCAGTACAACAAAAATAGAAATTATTATAACTAGTACAGATGCAAATTGTTTCCGAAGTCTTATTCTTCCTACGAGAAAATGATAAAGAGGTCGGAATATAACAAAAAGGATCAGGGCCCCAAAAATATAATTTAAATAAGGAAGTGTAGCATAAGCAATAAGCACAGTCAGGACAGCAATTATGAGAAGGGCCAGAGCCATCTTTACAGCTTTTTTCATCAAACCTAATTGGTTTTCTATTATTAAAATATAAGTATGAGAGTTTCAAATGCAACCGTTGGGCCGCAACCGTTGCGCCGNNGTTGAGCTGCAACCGTTGCGCCGGTTGATCACGCCGATAGGGTTTGGGGTTAAGGTTCTCAAACTCAAACGTTGCAAGGGATTTTCGATCAAACCTTTTTTGAAAAGGTTTGCACTTGAAATAAAAATCATTAAAAATCCGTAATCAAGGTTTGCTTTTCGTCCCTTTCGCAGAGCTTGGTGATTCTTATGCCTACTAGCCTGAGCTTTCGATTTCCTATGAATTTGGAGAGAAGCTGCAGGGCTGTCCTTTTGATCACAAAGATGTCCAAAGTCCAGATTGAGATGGTTTTTGAGCGTTTATAAGTAGAAAAATCCTCGAAACGCACGGTAAGGGTTACGGTTTTGAAAAATAGCCTGTTTTTGAGGAGGGAACTGTGCACACTTTCCGCAAGCAAGTCCAGAGACCCGATGATCTTTATAGGGTCATTGGTATCTTCAGCAAAGGTTCCGTGCCTACTGATTGATTTTACACTTTCCTTTTCCTGAACCTCCCAAAATCAAACCCGTTTGCCAGTTGTTTCATGCGGAGCCCCATTTTTCCGAACTTTCCCGAAAGAATCTGTACATCACAGTTTGCAAGTTCTTCTACCCTGCTTAGTCCCATTGATTTCAGTGTATCAGCTGTCTTTTCCCCTATTCCTTGAATTTTTGAGACCAGCAACAGAAAAAGAAATTCTCTTACATTTTCGGGCCTAACAACAGTTAGCCCGTCAGGCTTCTGGAAGCCAGATGCAATTTTTGCAATTATAGTCACCACTTTAAATAATGCGACATTTTATGTTTAAATGTATGTTTTTTCTCCCAAAATTCCTCCAGTTCTTCTTTCAATACTTTAGTATTTTTGAATTATTTTATTGACGTTAAGTCTTCTCTTGCCACTTTCCAACAGTATTCTGTTTGGTTTCTATCTGGAGTAGCTTGAGGAAAATACATTATTTTCAACCACTGTTTGTTTTTTTGAAAGAATTCCTGTGCCTTTTTTGATCTATGCCATGGAGCTCTGTCCAGTAGAAGAATTATCTTTGATTTAATGTCTCTATTAAATTTGAGTAATGATTTTAAGAAAAAATATGTATTCTGTTTAGTTCCCAAATCATACCAAAAAAGCCTTCATTTTCAGCTCGTTTTATCCAACGATAAACCGTTGAACCATGGACTAATATAGATTCTGACTTAACAAATTATACTTTTTATTTGTAGGTTGAAAGTTTCCATTCATTTCTTTGCAAACGATAATGAATTTTCCACTTTCATAAATTCATTTTTGATACTATTTCTCAAATGTTCTTTTGATTGAATAAATCTGACAGATATCTCTTTTTATCGTTTTCCATACAAATTCTACAGGATTTAAATCTGGTGAATAAGGAGGAAGAAACACAAGTGTTATTTTAATTCTCTTGCTTTTCTTACCGTTCTATTAGCTTTATGTGATTTTGAATTATCCAGAACAAGAATTATTTTCTTTTTTGGATTCTGTTCCACAATTCTCTTTAGGAACTCACATACGTTTTCTGCTTTTGAGCCTTCCATAAAATCGATGAGATTTCTACCGTTGATAGAATAAAAGGCAAATGCATTTGCCTTTATATAATCTGTATTCTTAATCATTAAAGGCTTTTTAAATGACCATAATTGTTGCGTATTTGCATTTGTTTGTGGTGAAGATTCATCCAGAAAACCTATGATATATTGATCATCTGGACCAATATATGCTGGAATTGCTTCTATTAACTTTTTTTAAAATTTCCTCAGCGTTTTCAGGTCTTCTGTAGTCAAGAGTATATGGTTTTGAATGATACATATTAAAACTATGCAGTATAACTCCTATTTGTTTCTGTGAATACTCTACACCATATTTTTCCTTTATTAACTCCAAAACTTCTCTCGTAGTCCAGTAATCCCTGTTTTCCAACAAGGTTCTTAATT
>NZ_DAVG01000135.1:6300-6548 GCF_002505485.1 Methanosarcina sp. UBA5
AATCCTCTTGCCAGTAATATCCAGTTTTCTTAGTCACTCCAACTTTAGTAGCAGCTTCTTCTACAGAATCTCCCAAAAACCTGAATTTGACAAAATAGAGTCTTTTAAGCACTCTTGAATTATTTTCATGCCTGATTAAAACGTTAATCTCATCAAGAGTTATGTTTCGATCAATAGGAATGTGTTCTTTCCCCACCATATGAATAGATAAGTGCTAATACGTGTAATAAGTTGCGTTGAAGACTATA
>NZ_DAVG01000086.1 GCF_002505485.1 Methanosarcina sp. UBA5
TTCGTGACCCTCTGCGCTCCCACAGTAATAAAGGAATAGATCTAACAAGAGAAGTCCAGACTGGAAGAGGACCAATATATTTTATATTTTCTTCTACTGTGAATACTGTTGCACACGTCGAGCTAAAAAAAGAAAATAATTCAAAATTAGCTCACGGTTTAAGTAAACAATTACCAACGTATATGAATTCCGAAGAAGTTAGCTTAGGATTCTTCATCATATTTGACTTTGATACTAAAGATATCAGGAATAAAAGAGAATTTGGAGACTGAACGTATAAAAATAGAAAGAGATAAGGGAATAAAACTTCGAATAATCCATATTGATGCAAAACCGAAGCCTTCAGCCTCAAAAATATAATTCACTTGTTTTTATCGCAACCTTTTAAAGTTACATGAACGGGGTTCTTGGCAGTGTCGCGAATTTGCTGTAAATTTGAAGTCAAATTTTTCCTCACAGTATGAAATTAGGTTCTTCTGAAGCGGTATTTTCGTCTCTAAAACTTCTTGAAATTTGTGATTTTACAGAAAATTATGTACATTGCCACGTTCTTGCTAACAGGTATAATAAAATAATAATACAAATGACCAGGAATAAATGCATCAATACTCCAAGCATTACTTCATAATTTACGTCCTGGTCTTTTAAGTATGGAACGTTTCGTTTCATAGTGGATAGGAAATTCCCAAGAAAGTCTGCCATAAATATACAATAATTTTTTCCCATATATAGAATTATAGTTTTGAGTTTCTCACAATTTCCATGGTAATACCTAGTTTAGCTTCCTTTAACACGCAAGCGAAGCGTGGCGTTGATCGTACTTTTTCCTATACTACCTGGTTCTGCTCCCTTTACACCTTTGTCGAAAACCAAAGAATTTCCAGACATAAAAGTACCTGGCATCCTCACTTTCTGAAATCCGATGCCATTATATATTTCTTACAGGTGAATAGAAGGTGAATAGAGTAAATGGGGATTCTGCATGGGGAACGTTACTTTTAAGAAAATAATGATTGCAACTGACGGCTCGATCTGCTCAAGGCTGGCTGCAAATAATGGAATAGAGCTTGCCCGATTAAGTGGAGGAAAGATTTATGCAGTATATGTAGTTTCCATGGAATACTTTTCTTCGAGGGCTGTGGACTTTGATTGGGAAATAATACATAAGGCGTTGGAAAAAGAAGGAAGCGAGGCTGTAAACTACGTAAAAGGAGCAGGAGAGATAGAAGGAGTTATTGTGGAACCTGTCCTGCTTGAAGGAAATCCTGCAGATGAACTTATCCGGTACGCCGAAGAAGAAAAAATGGATATTATTGTTATGGGCACTCTTGGCAGAACAGGAATTAATCGGCTGCTTTTAGGCAGCGTTGCCGGAAACGTTGTCCGGCACTCAAAGGTGCCTGTTATGGTTGTAAGAGAAAAGTGTAAGTCCTGAGGTTAAGCTCAGACAAGCTATGGCGTGAAGCCTCCGACTTTTGCATCTTCTTCAGTTTCTTTTCTCCAGCTTTTACCTTTCAACCTTCGATTTTCTTTTTCACGGCTGCGGCTGCATTTTTCGGAGAGTCGGTTTCCCAGAGTTTCCTGACTTTAACGCTCCTGAGGGCTGGCATTAAGGCCTCAAGCTTTGCCTGCACGGCTGCGAGCATTTCCTCGTCAACTCCAGGAGGAGTTATGCCCATGAACTTCTGGGCTTTAAGGGTCTCGGTTTCCCTGGGTACTGCACGGTCGACTCCTTTCCTTACTCCTGTTTTCAGGGACTCGATTGCATCCCTCCACTGGGCAGTCCATGGGGTATCAGGAATTTCGGTGTGGTGAACCCCGGTTCTGTCCACTTTGATAGCGTCCAGATGACATGCTTTCACACAGGCTCCGCAATAGGTACAGAAATCCTCTGCAAAAGCAATCTTTCGCGGGTCTTCAGGGTCTGTTGGCACATACCAGAGTTCGGAGGGGCAGACATTAAAACAGCCGCGGCAGCCCTGAGGATCGCATTCCTTCAGGTTCGTTTCAATAAGGCTCAGCTCCCCTTCCATAGGTTTTTGCAGGTCTACGGCTTCATACGGACAAACAGTCTTGCAGCGGGCACACTGCGTACACTTCAGCTCGTCGACTTTAACTTTCCCTTCAACTTTCGGAGCTTCACAGGGTCGTTCCCCTTTAACCTTTATTGCTTCTTCAGGGCAGAGATCCTGGCAGAGCACACAATAATCGCATTTGTCTTCGTCCACAAGAATCTGCTCAAAAGGCACGGGATTATCAGGTGTGGGTTCACGCTCGAGAAGGATGAAGGCGTCACAGAACCGGGCGCAGATTCCACAGAAATTGCATTTCTCCGTGTCAATTTCGATCTCACCTTCTGCCCCTTCCTTTAAAGGCGCGATCTCTTCTTTTTTCGGGAAGCTGAACTCAACCTCGATCGCATCCTGAGGGCAGGCTCCCTCACAGAGTACGCAGGGGAGGCACTTCTCGTTGATCTTAACAAAGGTATCGTACTTCGGATACTGTTTCTCATCAGTAACCTCTCCTACAGCCTCAAAGGTGATGGCATGAACAGGGCAGAGGTTTGAGCACATCCTGCAGAAGGTACATTTCTCAAGATCCATCATCACAGCAGGCGCGTCAAGCCCTGTTGCAATTTCATGGAGGGGGCCCATTTCAAGCGCTTTTGTGGGGCAGATTTCTGCACAAATCCCACAGCCGTTACAGCGCTTGTAATCATAATCCAGAGTCTTGATGGATTTCTCAGTGGCCTGTGTATAGATAAAATGGGAGTCCTGAAGATCCATGCTGGTCGTAACCGTGATCTTTTCCTGGGCTTCACCCTCAGCAGTCTCGGAAGCTTCGGCTTCGAGATCACCAGCTTCTAACTCATCGGCTTTGAACTCATCGATTTCGGGCTCCGTAACTTCGTTTTCTCCGGCCCCGCAGCAACCTCTGCAGACGTGAGTTTCCTGTTCGGGGTGTTCCTCACTCATTATGCCACCTCTTCGAGTTCGGTTTCAGGCTCTTCAAGCTTGAGTTCGGTTCCTATGGGCCCTATTTCTTCAAGCTCCTTTACAAATTCGGCAATTGTGTTTGAGAAGCGTTCTCCTTCGGCAGCCGAGATCCACAGGGTTCTCAGCCGTCGGGGGTCGAGCCCGATTTCCTTTATAACTTCCTTTAAGACATCCATTCTTTGTTTTGCATCAAAATTCCCGTGGATGTAATGGCACTCGTCCATTCTACAACCTGCAACAAGCACTCCATCGGCTCCGCCTTTTAAGGCTTCAAGCACAAATTCTGGGTTTACCCTTGCCGAGCACATGGTACGGATAACCCTAATATTTGTTGGGTAATGAAGCCTCGACATCCCGGTCAGGTCTGCACAGGCGTAACTGCACCAGTTGCAGAGGAAAGCCACTATGAAAGGACTCTGGGATCTGTGAGCAGTTGCAGCCCGAACCTGGGCAAGAAGCTGTTCATTTTCGAAGTTTCGCATCTGGATCGCCCCTACAGGGCACGCTGCACTGCAGTCTCCGCAGCCGTAACACGAAACCTCATCTACAACAGCTTTTTTATCTTCTATTTTTATTTTCCCAAATTTGCAGACCTCAAGACAGGTCCGGCACCCTATGCATTTTTCAGGATCGACATGGGCTCCCATAGGATCGGCTTCTAGTTCTCCTGTTCCAAGGAGCTGCATAACCTTGGACGCGCATGCACTCCCCTGGGCAATCGAGACCTGGATCTCTTTGGGCCCTGAGGCGCAGCCTGCAAGGAAAACTCCGCTGACCGGAGCATCTACAGGGCGCATTTTCGGGTGGGCACTTGCAAAGAACCTATCTGGCCGCCTGGCAAGATTTAGCATCCGGCCTATACCTTCTGCCGCTTTGCTGGGCTCGTAGCCTGTTGAAAGCACAACAAGGTCGCAGGCCTCTTCTTCGACCCGGGATTCAAGGGTATTTTCATAACGAAGTACAGGCCTGCCGTCTTCGCCTGCGTAAATTTCGGCCACTTTCCCCCGGATGAAATCAACGCCCATAGCCTGCGTCCTTGTATAATATTCCTCGTACATTTCTCCTGCAGCCCGGATGTCAATGTAATGGATTGTGATCTCAGTATCAGGGTAGCGTTCCTTAATCATCTGGGAATTTTTGAGTGCTGCCATGCAGCAAACTCTTGAGCAGTATTCATTGCCAACGGTTTTGTCCCTTGACCCAACACACTGGATGAATGCCACGCTTTTAGGGGGTTTACCTGTGGACGGCACAAGGACTCTTCCGCCTGTAGGCCCTGCAGAGTTAAGCATGCGTTCGAGCTGCATATTTGTTATAACATCAGGATACTTCCCAAACCCGTACTCCTTTTTCCTGGAGGCATCAAAGAGCTGGTAACCTGTTGAAACAATAACCGCCCCAGCTTCAAACTCAATCTCTTCAGGTTTTTGCTCGTAATCCACGGCATCGGCAGGGCAGGCCTGCGAACACAGCCCACAACCGACACAGTGGTCAGGGTCTATGAGCACTACCTGCGGAACGGACTGAGGAATTGGCATATATATGGCTCTAGTCTTTCCAACCCCGTAATTCATGGGGTTTTCCATTTCTACGGGACAGACCGCCGCGCAGAGGTCGACACAGCCTTTGCATTTGTTTTCAAGTATGAACCTGGGCTTGCGTTTAACTTTTACATGGAATTTACCGACAGATCCGGAAATATCAGTAACCTCGGAGTAGGTGTAAAGGGTAATATTCGGATGGTTTTGAACTTCTGTCATTTTAGGGGCAAGCACACAGATGGAGCAGTCATTTGTGGGAAAGACCTCATTCATCAGGGCCATTTTGCCTCCGATCGTGGATTCCCTTTCTACCATTATGACTGGAAAACCGGCTTCTGCAAGATTCAGGGCTGCCTCAATTCCTGCAACTCCTCCTCCTACGACAAGTACATTTCTGCTGGCTCTGGAACTTGTTGCACTCAATTCCTTGAGGAATTTTGCCTTAGCAACCCCCATTCTTATGAGGTCAAAAGCTTTCTGGGTCGCCATCTGGGGGTCATCGGCGTGTACCCAGGAACACTGCTCCCTTATGTTTACCATTTCCATTAAGTAAGGGTTCAACCCGGCTTTTTCCATTACGTGCCTGAAGGTCTTTTCGTGCAGCCTCGGGGAGCAGGCAGCGACCACAACCCTGTCAATTTTGTTTTCTTTTATATCCTTAATGATGCCTTCCTGTCCGGAATCGGAACATAGAAACTGTACTTCCCGGGCGAGCACCACATCTTCCAGTTCAGCTGCCATCTCCTGCAGAGCCAGTACATCGATTACTCCAGCAATATTCAGCCCGCAGTGGCAAATATAGACTCCGATTCGCATAATTGGTGACTCCATATACCTGTGTTTAATGTTGAACGTTAACGACTAAATCGTGGTTAATATTAACTTTTAATCTAACTTTGAAGTTGTAATTTCTAAAAAGTTCTGGACTATAAACTCAGAGCCGTGTATCCAGAGTATTTTACCATACAGAAAAGTCAGGTTGGTACAGCTCATCAACAAAGACTTTTTTAAACTGATAGGGTTTTTATCATTTTGAATTCATTAACCTGTTACTTTTATATCCCTATACTTTTTCTTTTGAGCGGGATAAAAATATAGGTGTTTTGTACAAAATCAAAACCTTTATTTCATAAGGCTTTCCCATATTTATCGAAATTGATTAAGTATTTTGAACTCAGATAATTTCCAGTATGTTCTAAACGCCCGGTTTCATTAATTCTTTTTCGTTAGTTCGTTTTTATTAATTAGGACTTACACACTTCATATACAAAACCAAGAACAATAGACGTTATAGTTAAATATGAGTTTTAGACGGTTAAAGGTTCAACGCTATTGATTTCTCGTTTCAGCCGCGTAAGTCATATCAAATTAGTCTGCAATAGTTTATTTATATAATCTAATATGACAGTCTATTTATATAATAGAATTTAACAGTTTATTTATATATGACAGAACTCAACAGTTTAGTTACGTGACAAAATTTCACAGTTTATTTATATATTAGAATTTATATTTATTAGTATATTAACTTTCTTATTTATTACAAGCCAATAAATTAACCAGAATTTAACTTTATAGCCTAACTTTATTATATTGACTCTGCTTCTTTATTATATTGACTCTGCTTATTATATGACTCTGCTTTAACGTATCCGCAGTTTGACGGATAGCTGCCGGACAACGGATAAAAGCCTTAACATCATTAATTCGGCGTTGTTACTGGAGTTTTACCAATTGATTTATAGTTTGAGAACTTAATTCGTAATCCAGAAACCAGTTTCAAACGAACAATTTAAGAAAAATCATAATGGAAAATTGGTTATATGGTCCGTTAGTGGAATGAAATTGGTTATATGGACGCTAGTGAGATAAAATTGACCACAAGGACATGCGTGAGAAAAATTGGTTGTGTGAATGTGAGTGAGATAAATTGATTACATGGACGTAAGTGAGAAAAGTTGGTTATATTGCGCTGAGTTAGTTAATTCCTGCAGGAGAAAGTATTTTTATAAAATAACTTAAACAAAATTAAAGGTTAATAATGTTACAGGCGAAGTTGGCGCTAAGTACTCAGGTTATTCCCATAAGTATTTCATACAACTTAAAAGTCTCCAATATACTTTATTCTAGTATATTTCAAATATTCCCAATCTATAAACAGCTCACGTGGATTCATATCTGATTCACATATTCTTCTCATCAAGGTTCAGGATTGCTTCAATTTAAAGTAAAGGAGTTCTTTTTATGGCTGATCATAATGAATTAAAACAGAAAATGTATGAATGGACTCAGAAATATGCAGATAAAGCAGGTTACAGACTTAACCCGGATAAAGAAGCTCTTGACTATGTGCTTGATGGACTTACAGTTAAGCTTGAGAAATTCGGAAGGCGTTACTGTCCCTGCAGAATAGTTACCGGAGATGAAAAGGAAGATAGAAAGATTGTATGTCCCTGCATCTATCATAAAGAAGAAGTCGAAAGGGACGGAAACTGCCACTGCGAACTTTTCTTCAAAGCAAATTAAGTTCAGCAGATTCGGTTTGCCTGCAAAGAGACTTTACCAGTTCGTTTCCGAATATCAGGGAAATTCATTTGCAAGATCTCCTGACCCAAAAGACCCGGAAACAAAAGCCTGCTTACCTAAGGACATCAAAGTCTTAAGACTTGCCTGAAGCCTTTTGAAAAAAGGCTTGACCGCAACCTTTCCGGGAGAAAGCTTGATCAAAGACCTACACAGCGTGATCAACCGGCGCAACGGTTGTGGGTCAGCGGTTGTGGGTCAGCGGTTTGTAAATGTTTACAGGGTATTCCTACTGTAACTTAAAAGTAACGATGAGAACAAAAAAGAGAGAGTTTAAGGAAGAGTACTTATATATATTTAATTAAAGGTTATTTGACATACATTTTCAGTGATACGCTTAATTTTGCTTTTTAATCATACTTTTCAACCTGGATACTCTTTAACGAAAGCTGACATAAAAATTTGACTCAAGGGTGATCTGTAATGACAAATGCAATGGAACTCTATCAGATGCTTCCAAAAACGAACTGCAAAAAGTGTGGAAAAACTTCCTGTATGGCGTTTGCAGTAGCTCTTATGTCCCACGAGCTCACACCCGAGGACTGCCCGCCGCTTAAGGAAGAATCAAAGTATAGAGAAAGTTATGAAAAGATGAGCGAACTCTTCAAGCCGACCGAAGGTGTAACCGAAACCGGGCTTATAGTGCACGAGGACTTATGTTTCGGATGTGGAAATTGTGTGGTTGCCTGTCCTCCGAATGTAGCAAATGATCCCCATGGAGTAGGCTCGGGAAATGCCCCCACGAATGCTAATAAGCTGGTTCTGGCCGTAGAAGACGGTATTGTAAAAGCCCAGAACTTAGGGGAATGCCGCCGTTTCGGAAAGAACAAAATTCTATGTTATGGCTGTATAGTAACCTGCCCTGTAGAGGCAATAGAGTTTGTGTGAGGAAGCGGATATGGAGAAAAACTATTATGTATGCACAGGCTGCGGACTCCTTTGTGACGATATTGAGGTTGAGTCCGAAAAGAACATTGTAAATAAAGTTTATACAGCCTGCAGAGTAGGGGTTGCCCACATGAAGGAAGCAAGAAGGAACGAAGCAAACTTCCTGGTTGATAATAAGCCTGTAGATGAGGCTACTGCGATCAAAGAGGCTGCATCGATCCTTAAAAACGCCAAAAATCCTCTAATCTTCGGGCTTGGAACTTCCATCAACGAAACCCAAAAAGCAGCAATTGAGCTTGCAAAGAAAATCAACGCTACTCTAGATGATACCTCCTCATTCTGCCTGGGCCCACTGGCTGAGGCTCTCATTCAGGATAAGCTTAAGACCTGCACTCTTGACGATGTAAGGAATAAAGCTGATGTTATTATATATTGGGGAACAGATCCATCGGATTCTCATCCTCGCCAACTTTCTAAGTATTCCTACTTCCCAAGAGGAACCGAAAAGCAGAGGGGCTGGGAAGAAGAAAGGACAGCCATCGCAATCGATGTGCGGAAGTCCCATACCGCAAAGATCTGCGGGAATTATTTCTTCCAGATTCCTCCAAAAGGGGATGCAGAATTTATCGATGCCCTGATTGCAGGGCTTTCTGGAAAGCTTCCCAAAACATCTTACAACTATCCTCCAAAGAAACTCCTTGAACTGGCAAACATCCTTAAAGGGGCAAAGTTCGGAGTGATTTTTGTAGGGCGCGGGCTCATTTACTCGCTTGAAAACCTTGAACCCCTTTTCAAGCTTATGAAGATCCTGAATGAAAAAGCAAATTTCCACCTCATACCCATGGTAGGAAATTGTAATACAATGGGCTTTAACGAAAATCTCTTTGCAGAAACAGGATACGTGAACAGCGTCAAATTTGAAAACGGGACTGTAAAGCATGGGCCCGAGTACTCAATTGTTGAGTCTCTTAAAGCAAAATCTGTGGATGCGGCTCTCATAATAGGTTCTGACCCGCTTTTAATCCTTCCCAGATCTATTGCGAAGAACATGCTGGAAATTCCTGTTATCTCAATGGATCATTGTGAAACCCTAACTTCAAAGCACTCAAAGGTTTACATCAATACCGCAATAAGTGGAGTAGAAGCAGGGGGAAGTGCCATACGCATGGATGGGGTTAAAGTTAGCTTTGAGCCAGCTATTGAGACAAATCACCCGTCTGAGGAAGTAATTCTCAAGAAAATAATGGAGGCACTCTGATGGATTTTGGATCTTTTCTTGCAGCTCCCGAAATAAAAGTCAAAATCATAACTTACAGGGACATCTTTCAGGATAAGGCTATGCTCGAAAACCGCTTTGGGGAAGAATACAGGGACTTATCTGCTGTGGTAAAGCTGGACCCTGCAGATCTTAAACAGTTGGATGTGAAAAAAGGCGAGACGGTCATTTTAAAAAATTCCTTTGGAAGAGTCGTGGTAAAGGCTGAGGAATCCGGATACGAAACTCCTCACAGAGGTATTGCATATATGCCCAAAAGTCCTTGGTCCAATATGCTGATCTCGGACGAAACCGGAGGTACAGGAGTACCTAAATTCAAAGATATATCCGTAACCGTTACGAGCGCAAAAGGGGAAAAAGTGACTGAACTTATGCTTTAAATGCCTTTTCTGGTAAGGGCTAACTAATTTCCTTAAAAACCCCTTAATATTCCTTTTAAACTCCTTTAGATTTCATCAAAATTTCCTTAAAAACTTCGTAAAAATTTTCTAAAATTTTGTTAAAGCTCCCTAAAATCCCTTAAAAATTCTTAAAAATCCTTAAAACCACTTTAAATTTTTTAAAACTACAAAATTATTTTATTTTCCTTTTTATGGTTTGTTTAACTGCAAATTGGATGAGAATGAATATGGCCAGTAAACTCCTGAAATTTACAAAAGTCTTGAAAAACGGGACTACTTTTTACCGCTTTGAAGGCTTTGAAAATGTGGACTCAAGGTGGGAGCTACCCTGTGAGTACCTTTCCGGTTATCACTTTGCAGCCTGGAATGGTGTTCTTCTCTATTCGGATGGGAATGTTGTAAAAACTCTACCTCTAGGGCGCTTAATTTCAGTGAATGAGTATCAGGAACTGATGGAAATTGTTGAGATTGGGAAAGAAAGGTTAAGAGAAATAAAGAGCAAAATGGACACTTTAAGATTTAAAAAGTAAAATATGCCTAAGGTCTCAATTAAAACCAGACATTACAAACTCTACTGTCTAATTGGAATTGATCTGGAATGGAAGAGGCAAAAGAAGAAAGAATAATTATGGCTATTCAATGGGGTTTATGGTTTTTGTTTCCCCTCAGTGCTTTTGTAGAACAGGCTAGATATACTTTTTTAAAACCAGTAGGGTATTTATTGTTAATTTTTGCCTTTATTTTGTTCATCATGGCTAATAAAGAGCATGGTTCTACTAATAAGCTAAAATTGAATGCTTCCCCCAGGCCTAATAACTCTGCCAAACTGGTAACAAGTGGAGTTTATGCATATATTCGCCATCCCATATATAGCAGTTTTATTCAGATGTCCTTTGGAATTGCATTCCTGATAGGAACTTCAGCAAGCATAGCAGTAGCGGTTATATCCTTAGTTTTCTATTATCTCAAGTCCAGATACGAAGAAAAACTGCTTATTCAAAAGTATCCAGATTATAATCTGTATAAAGAAAGAACAGGAAGATTTATACCTGAAACATTTAAGCTTCGTAAGCATATATAAGCATCATTAACTGTGGAAAAATATTCATTTAAATTTAAAAATATATTTGAGTGTAATTTAGATAATATTTAACAGAAATTATAGTACACAGAAATTAGTCCTCAATCTCCATGTTCTTGAACAGATTTTCTGGCAGAAAGTACTACAAAACCTCCCTTCCCATGTCCCTCTTGTGGAAACTCAGCACTTTCGATTTTCTCAGGCTGCCTGAAAAGGGTCTGGCAAACCTCAAGATTTTCAAGCCCGATTTCCAGCAGGTATGTCGATAACTCTGCTGCAGAAAGAAAATGGGCCTCCGAAAAAAACCTGCCTTTTTGATTCCCTGATTCTAGGCAGCGGCCCGGGGGACTATCCCTATCAAGAATTCCGGCTATGATTTGTCCGCCTGGTTTCAAGACTCTGAGGGCTTCCCTGAGAGCCTGATTCGGATTTTCAAAAAAAGCAAGTGCAGTAACGATTAAAATAAGATCAAATTTCCCTCTTTTAAAGGGAAGAAACTCCGCAACCCCAAGCATGACTTTCATCCTGCGTTGCTTTGCAAGCATTGCCATAGCCCGTGCCGGTTCAAGCCCTAGTCCGACTCCGAGATCCGAAGCGAACCTGCCTGTGCCGGCTCCGATTTCAAGGGCTTTCAATTTTTTCGGATTTTCGGGAAGAAAAGCTCTCAGGGCAAGAAGCTCGGATTCGTATGCAGGTATATATTTCTCGTACCAGGCATCATATTCTTCTGCATATCTATCAAAGCTCTTCCATAGCCCCATTAAACCCCTACTCTCGTTTATGATTTTTGTTTTTCCTTAACTTTTTACGTTTCGTTAACCTTTTTCCTCTTCAAAGTTTTTCATCTTTTTCTATACAGGAAGCCCGCAAGCAAACCAAGTATACCATACATCAATTCAAAATCAGGTAAATCCGTAATTTTATTCTGCACGGCGTTCTGAATCTCGCTTCCTGCAAGAACAGTTACTATATAATTTTTAGAAGCAGTCCCGTTTTCGTTGTTTGCAGTAAGGTTAACGGTATAGTTTCCAGGTTCTGTAAAGGTATGAACCGGTTTTTCATCTGTCGAATCAATATTTCCATCGCTTTCAAAATCCCAGTTCCTTTCGGTTTCATTTTCCGAAAGGTCAGTAAACTGGACTGAAAGGGGAGAATAACCGTTGGTTGCATTGGTACTGAAATTTGCAACAGGAAGAATCGGCTCCTTAACCTTAACGGCTACAAGGGGCATGCGATCAACATAGCTGCTGTTTTCAATCCTGTAAACCTTATCAGCAATGCCGTCTCCGTCTGCATCAGGCGTGATTTCCGAGGGCCCCAGTCCATCTGGCCTTGCCCAGTAGTTTCCTGCGAGGTAAGGCCCACCGACAATGTTCGTGCCTGCGGTTTTTTCGATATAATAAATATTGCCGGACCCGTTATTAGGTATGGCGTTGACAGTGTTATTGAAATAATTATTGAGGACACTATTCTTGTCACTTCTGGGACAGATAAAAAGCCCATAAACCTCATTTGAAGTAATAGTATTGTCTGAGATCTTATTGTTGTCAGAATTGCCCAGGTAGATACCTCTACCGTTATTGGAAGCATTATTTGCTGAGAGGGTATTACCTACTCCAGTTGAAAGCGAGATTCCATATTCTTTGTTTTCCGAGAGCGTATTATTTGAGATTATGTTCCCTTCAGAATTAGGAACATTGAATCCGTACCTGTTTTTTGAAGCTCTGTTTCCGGAGATCGTGTTATAGTTGGACTGCTCAGCAATAACTCCCTTCTCACCTTTTCCAATCAGGTTATCAAGAAGTACATTATAATCCGAGTTCTTTAGATGTACTCCAACAGTATTATTCAGCAATCTATTATTCTCAATAGTGCAGTTTTTGCACTTATACATATAGACCCCTGCATGGCCTTTTTTTGAATCCATTATTTTAAACCCGCTGATCGTAACTTTATTTGACTCTATACTGAACACATCTAAAGCTGGGTCTTTAGCCATTATTATTGTATTTGCAGGATTTCCAGACTCTGATTTTATTACCAGATTATGTACGGTTACATTAATGTTCTCGGTATAGGTTCCCGGCTTTACAATTATCACATCACCTGAAACCGCACTGTTTATAGCAGCCTGTATGGACTCTCCTGACTGGACGAAGATCTCATCCGCAGTTCCAATACCAGAGCTTAATATCAGGATTAAAAAAACTAACAATAAAGTAATTAATTTATCTATTCCAATCCCTCCATCCACTCAAGAAAAGCAATGGGATATTGTTATCAAACATGCTTTAAATGATTGTTTAAATTACGGATAAGTTGTCGTGTAAATTCTCTTGTGATCTAAAATAAATCTTCTTTTAGTCTAAAGTAAATCCTTTTATAATACCGTATAGAGATGCTTTACCCGATCCTTGCATCAAAAATATGTAGGAATCCGCATGTGTTTATGCATATATTATGGAATTTTGCTTTTTATTTATGGAATGTTCCATCCTAATTGTCAAAGTAGCGGGAATAATGTATAAAGAAATATAAATATTCTGGCTTTAGTCGACAAACAGAAATAAAAATATAATGTTAGTGTATGTCTAAATCTACTGACATTCAGTGAAAAATAACAAAAGTTGAAGACCAGTATGAAGATACCAAATCTCCATCCCTTCTTGAAATAAATTCTTTGAGTTTTTCTATTTCTCAATCACACGTTTATCTTCTATTATTATAAAAATACAACAAGAAAATTATTGCATAGAGCGCTTCAAACGCGGGTATGCTTGTGACTTTACCCTTCCCTGTTCAGTTTTCTGTTCGGGTTCTGTTTCCAGTGCTGTGTATTGATCTTAAGTTTCGAAGTTTTGGTTGAAGGCTTTGTTTCAGCCATTTTTTCTTTTTCTACTGTTTTTCTTGTTATTGCAAAGAATGAGAATCCCGGTGTTTCTGCCATGAAATACAGGTATTTGTTATCCTCATTTAATTATTTCACAGGCAGCTGTGACCCTTTTTTGCATTGTACCTGTTGAGCATGATTGAATTATGGTCAATCTTCTTATCCTGCATCCATGACTTTTCAACCTTGAAGCATACTTCAGGTTTTTCAATATTCTTTTTAGTTACAAATCCGCTGTTTCCTACCATAGGTTGAAGTACTTATACACCTCGCCTGAGTCCAGTACTGAAACTAGAGTTGATTTCGCTTTGAGCTACTCGGCAATGGTTGTGATCTTACATGCGGTCTTCTTTGCATCAAAGCTAACATACACAACACAGGTCGCGTTCTTTGTGAAATCAAACATTATAGGCTTTCCACTGTCATAAAGCTTTGAAAAGTTCATCTATCCGAAAAAAGAATTGTGAAACTCAACATTAAAATTCAAAAAAAGTTACGAAAGAAGGTTAAACAATCTAAAGAAATACTTGGAAGACCGCTCAGAAAAAACAAAAATAGTAAAAATGGGATGAAGGGTCAAGCCCTCACCCCCAAAGCTTTAGTTTGCTGCTTTGATCTTTTGAACTCTTCTCAGGTTCCTTCAATCAAGTTGCACAGCATCTTCTGTCTCATCGAGGCCAATTTTGGTTTCACTGTCATCAATTGGTTCTGTGTTGTTCGCGTATGTTTCATTTTCGTTGACAGCTGTTTCTGTTTTATTTATTTCCAACTTATTCATTTCAGTCTTATTTGTTTCCGTGTTGTTAGTAGCGGTTTCGTTTGCCGTCATCTTCGTTTCATTGGCAGTTGTCTCGGTACTGGTTGCTCCAGTACTGGTATTGAGGTTTACTTGAGGCATGACAGACTGTTTGGGTTCATGGCCACCTACGAGAGGCAGGAAGTCCGAGTAATTATTGCCTGGAAGTTTATACGCAGCATCAGCAATTCCATCTCCATCCGCATCAGTTGCAGTCTGGGAAAATCCTGAGCCGTCAGGTTTAGCCCAGAAGTTACCTCCTATGAACGGTCCGCCAACAATATTAGTGCCAGCGGTTTTTGTCGTGTTCCAAACGTTTCCTTCACTTCCACTTTTAACGTCTGAATTAAAAACGTTATTAAAGTAGTTATCAAATACGGCATTGCCATTGCTTGTAGAACTCATGAAAATGCCTGAGATGCTATTCATAGTGATAATATTTCTTGAGACAATATTATTCTGGGAAGTGCTCAGGTGAATTCCACGGCCGCTATTGGAAGCTTCATTTCCGGAAATGTTGTTGTCTATGCAGTAAGATAGCAGGACTGCATATTCTCTGTTATCCAGAATCTTATTGTTGAGGATATTGTTCCCACCGGATGATATCAAATAAATACCTCTGCTGTTACCTGAAGCTGTATTATTCTCAAAGGTGTTGACACTAGAATTAGTCAAATAGGCCCCGTGACCTCCATTTGAGGTTAAAACATTGTTTATAAGTTTGTTGTCAGTGGAATTTGCCAGCACAATGCCGTGATTAACGCTTGTCCTTACTGTATTATTAAATAACGTATTCCACTGCGAGCGCATGATATAAATTCCATACCTGTTGTTTAAAGCCATATTATTTGACACCATGTTATAACTCGAGCCCCGCAGGCTAATTCCCCTTCCGCCTTCTTTGATGCTATTATTAAGAGTAACGGTATTATTGGATAATTCCAGATCTATTCCGAGAGTATTATTTGACAGCAGATTTTCACTGACATTACAATTAACACAGTTCAGTAAAGAGATACCCGAGTTATTATTGTTTGAGACTTCGTTTCCTGATATATTACTGTTCACTCCTGAAGAAATCCGGATACCGAGTTGGTTATTTAAAGCCAGATTATTCAAAACCTTGCTTTCACCTGATCTTAACAGGAAAATGCCCCGGTTACTGTTGACCGCTGTGTTGTTTATAATACTATTGTTGCTTGAATCGGTAAACGAGATTCCATAACCCATGTTTGAGTCTACTTTATTACCGATCAAGTTATTAGTACTTGAATACACTATCTGGATACCAGAACCGCTGTTTGCATTTGCGGTATTATTTTCTAGCCTGGTATTGTTGCAGTTTTCCAGGATAATACCGTGGTTAGAATTCATATTTGCCTTGTTTTCCGAAATTTTGTTTCCTTCAGAAGCACTAACATAAATTCCAAACCTTTGGCTTGAGATGTCATTATTTGTGATTGTGTTATAGTGTGATCTCTCAATATTAATTGCTCTTTTTCCCTGTTTCACTGTATTGTTGAGGATACTATTGTACATTGAATACTGTACATATACCCCTAGGGCATTATTAACGAGTTTGTTATTTTCTATGGTACAGTTATTGGACCCGGATAGATAGATTCCTGACCTGTCCAATCCGGCTCCTGTAATAGTCAGTCCCATAATTGTTACTTTATCTGCATCTATAGAGAATATATTTGTAGCGTTATCGTTGGCCGTAATTATGGTGTCTTCAGGATTTCCAGAACTTGACCTGATAACTATATTATCTTTCGTTATTACGACATTCTCATTGTAATTTCCGGGACTTATAATTATTTCATCTCCGGAAGTTGCATTATTTACTACGGACTGTATTGATTCCCCTGGCTGGACCGTGAGCTCGACCGCAGTGCCGATACCCGAACCAAATGTAAAAATAACAATGGCTACCGCTAAAGTTACAAATTTGTCTATTTAAATCCCCCACTTATTATGTAAGTTATTGTTTAATTCTTTATTAATAAAATAGGTTTTAAACATTAATACATATAAATATATTGGATCAGACTAATATCAAAATAAAGAGATAAAAATAGCAAGTAAGAGTATCAAGAGCCAGCTCAAATAAAGAAACCAGATAGTTCTTTTTTTCTGATGTCCCGAATAGCTTTGTTTAAATTAGTATCATGTCTGCCATACGTAAAAATCTCATACATGAAAAGCACTTGTCAAATCCGATAAATCAAAATTAATTACAAAATTAGAGTTTATCTCCTGCACTGTTCACGATAAAATTTCAGGTAAGAACAAGATTCCATGTATACAGAAAGGAATGAGAAGGCTCCACAAAACAGAAACGGTAAAAAAAATAAACTTTACATATAAATAAGGATAAATAATTAAAAATTGGGAAAATGAGCAATAAGAAAAGAACTAGCAAATATAAGAAGAACCAAGACTGCGAGAGGAAATAAAGAAAAGTGATAAAAATAAAGAAAAGTGATAAAAATAAAGAAAAGTTACAAAAACCAAAAAATAAGAATTAAAAAGTAAAAATGAAGGTTTAATGCCTTCATCTTGTTCTTTAAGTACTGCGTTCTTATATTCAATTTCTTTTTAATCCTATCCTTTTCCTTATTTTCGACTTCTTTTATCTTGATTTTTTTCTTTATTTTTTAATTTCGGATTTTAATCTTTTAATTCTATTTTTTTTCTTTTCTTGTTCTTTACTTTCTTCTATGTAGGAATACCATAATAAGGCAGGCCACTACATATACCGTTTCAAATCCGGGTATACTTGATACTTTATCCTTTCCTGTTACCTGCTTTGGTTTGTCTTCTGTTTTTGTTTCCGATGCTGTATTATTCTGCTCGGGTTTTGAAGTGCTTGTTGAAGGCTTTGTTTCAGTCACTTTTTGTTTCTCTACAGCTTTTCCTGCTATTGCAAAGAACGAGAAGCCTGGTGTTTCTGCCGTGAAGTACAGGTATTTGTTGTCTTCGCATAATAATTTCACTGGCAGCTGTGACCATTTTTTATCGTTGTACCTATTGAGCGTAATCGAATTCTGGTCAATTTTCTTATCCTGCAGCCAGGACTTTTCGACCTTGAAACACACTACTGGATTTTCAATGTTCTTTGCGTTTGCAAACCCGCTGTTTCCAACCCAGAGATTGAAATATTTATAGACCTCTCCCGAGCTGAGTGGTGAAACCAGAGTTGATTTTCCTTTGAGCTGTTCAGCAATGGTTGTGGTCTTACCTGCTGTCTTCTTTGCATCGAAAGTAACATAAACAACACATGTTGCGTTCTTTGGAAACTCAAACTTTACAGGGTTTCCGTTTGAAACCTGTGCCTTTGAAAGTTCCTTTACTTGAACATTACTTTGGGGTTCAGGAGAACTACCAGCACCGCCGCCGCCACCACTACCTCCGCTGCTGTGGCTGCTTCCTCCACTACTGCCGCCACTTGAACTGCTTTTTTCTGTGACAGTTATTGTAGCGGTTTTTGCTGGGGAAGTGCCGTTTTCATTTATCGCAGTTAAGCTAACAGGATAGGTTCCCGGAGTTGTGAACACATAAACAATTGTTGCATTTGTAGACTCCACACTTCCATCATTACCTATATCCCAGTTCCTTGAGGTTGCATTTTGCGACAGATCGGTAAGCAGGACTGAAAGGGGAGCATAGCCGCTCGTTACATTGGTACTGAAGTCTGCAACAGGCTTAATTCCTTCTACAATTATTTGTACAGATTTTGAGTTCTCGCCGTTTTTGTTGCTTGCTGTCAGAGTGGCATTATAGGTTCCCAGGGTATTATACACATAAACAAGGGTACTATTACTACCGTCTAGTTTTCCGTCACCATTAACATCCCAGCTTATCGAAGTTGCATCCTTTGAGAGATCCTTAAACTCGACCGTGAGCGGGACAATTCCTTTTGTGGGGTTGGCACTGAAGTCTGCAACAGGCAGTATTACACGTTTCAACGGGTAATTGTCTGTGATATTGCCATTGGCTGATTCTTTAACACCGTCAGATGAGACAAAGTGTTCATCAATAATACCGTCCTCGTTTCCATCAGGTTTAGATTTATTATCTGAGAAACCCATCCCTGCTGGGTGTCCCCAGAAATTTCCTCCTATATAGCTCCCGCCCATAACATTTTTGCCTTTATCTATTTCTATGTACCAAGTGCTTCTGTTATTTTTAATGAGTGCATTAACGTTATTGTAAAAATAGTTATCATAAGCCTTGTTTCCATAGCTTCTTGGGCACATATAAATTCCAATAGTGTTTGAACTGACTTTATTGCTTGAGATTTCGTTGTTCTCAGAAGAATCGAGGGCGATACCGTATTGACCGTTATTGCCAACCGTATTCTTGGAAAGACTATTATTAGTGGAAACCGTGAGGTATAATCCAGAATCAGAGCAATCAGTAAGTATATTATTAGAAACTTCATTCTCTACTGATCTCTCCAAGCTGATACCTCTCACATTGCTCTGCGCCGTATTGTTAATCACTTGGCTATTGTTGGAATTTTTTAAATATATGCCATACCTGTTATTTGAGTTTGCATTATTGTTGTTAAGGGTGTTCTCACTAGTGTTCTCAAGAAGGATACCATCAGCGCTGAAACCACTGTTTCCTAAATTGGAATTTGCAGTATTGCCTGAAAGCACGTTTCCGCTAGATGATGAGCTTACATAAATACCTCTGGCATTATTTGATGCGCCATTATTGAACACCTTATTATCGTTTGAACTGTCTATAATAATACCCTGATTGGTGTTCGAATTTGCTTCATTTCTTTCCAGAGTGTTACCGTTAACTCTATAAAGACTGATACCGGCACCTCTATTTGAATTAGCTTTATTGTCAGTAAGTGTGTTTTTGCTGGATGTTAGGGTTACGTAAAGACCTATGCTATTATTATACGCGTTGTTGCCGGTCAGGATGTTGTTATTGGAGTACCTTACAGCTATCCCGTATGTGCTGCCTGAAACCGTGTTACCGGTCAAGGTATTTTCAGTTGTGTTATCCAGCATAATATCATGTTGACTGCTGAAATCTACGGTGTTACCTGAGATTGTATTGTTACGTGAGAGGGTACCTGATATTACATTCTTGGGGGATGTTATTAGGTAAATTCCATTGAGCCCATTGGATACTTTATTGCCTCTCAGGATATTGCTACTGGAGTCCGAAAGAGAAATTCCAAATCTTGCGTTTGAGTTTGCTGTATTGTTTTCGAGGATGTTACTGTTTGAGTTTTCCAGAATTATACTGTCGTTATCACTCTGGCTTATAGAGTTTCCTGAGACAGTATTACTATTGGATCCTGAAAGATAAATCCCAAACTTCTGATTTGATATCGTATTGTTCAAAATAGTACTCGAATAGGACTGCAGGATATTAATGCCTCTACCGGTTCCAGTTTCACTAGTTTTAGTAGCTATATTTTTGTTTACAATAACATTACCGGAAGACCTTACGTATATTCCCATGGCATCATTTAGGAATTTGTTATTCTCTATCGTACAGTCCTTACAGTTTAGTAGATAGATTCCTGAGTGGTCTGTTGCGGCTCCGCTGATTGTAAATCCTTTAATTACTAAATTGGTTCTAGAGTTAGCGGAGATTACATCTTTGGTTGTGTCATTGGAAACAATTATTGTGTCATCAGGATTTGGTGACGCTGACGTGATTACCAAATTGCTAGTTCTAGTCAGCGCAATATTCTCAGTATAAGTTCCAGGGTGTACGATAATTGTATCACCCTCTTTTGCACTGTTCACCGCGGCTTGTATCGAAGTCTGATTGACGTGAATCTCAGCCGCGGCCCCAATGCTGGAGCTTAGTGTGAGTATTAAAAAGGTTAGTAACAAAAGTTTTATTCTGTTTATTTCAAATACCTCCCTAAATGTAAAAGAAATTAAAAGTATAACTTCCTTAAATTAATTAGAAATTACATACAGAATACAATATAAACATATCGGTTTTTATTAAGATGTTGTGAGGAAATCAAAAAAGCAATACCCGTAAAACAAAGTCGTAGCTTACGGGAATTCTCTCTAGGTTCTTCCCAATAACACCTACAATTTTTTAATTTGACTAAGATGAAAATGAGTTAACGGTGACTACATCTTATTCTTATTCATTCCCTTTACGAGTACTGACGTCATTGGTAAAGACGCATTTTTCAGCTACTTGCAGCCCTCCAATCTCAGTTTTTAAATTTTCTGCGAATCTGCGAATAACCTGATTGTTTTGATATACAAGGGTAAAATTAATATATTTAATAAGTTCTCCAAAAAAACGGTATTGTCTTCAAAAATTTTTCATAAAAAATATGCATAAATCTTCCTTTAATCTCATTTTAAAAGGTAGTGGTATAAAAAAGGTGGTATAGTTTCAAATCTAAACGCTTAAGGCAACTCACTCGCTGTCCTGTAGCTATTGTGAAAAATCTCTAGCCTGAGAACTCACATCAAACCATCTCAGACCGGGTAACTCACTGGATGAAAAGGATAAGTAAGAGTCTGAAAGTTGAGAAAAATAAACAGGGATAAAAGAAAAAAGTCTGTAAACATTTAATAAATCTTTTCCTAGTTATAGAAAAATTCTTAATCTCAATAAACCGTTTCCCTCTTTGTTCTGATATTATATGTTCTGTATTCATCCTGTTTTTTATCCTGCAGGTAGACGTACTCGTATTCCGGATGAATTAACCTTTTTCTGTATTCTTCCCTGGCTTCAGCCTGGCAGTTCTCACAAGCATAAATCGGAATCGAAACCCCAAAGATTCTGGTATCGTCTACACCCCTATGGGCGTGTGAGTCAATGGTTTTGTAGCCCTGGCAGTCAGGGCACATCCGGATCGTTTCTTCCTGGAACTCCTGAATCATATCCGTATCGTAAAAGATCTGTTTTTTTCGGCGGTAGAAGTCCCCGTGTTTTGCCACCTCAGCCTCTACAAGCCTGTCCCTGTTTTTCCAGTTTTCAAGCTGGGCTGCAACTATTTCTTCCAGGGTTTTTCTGTCCTTTGCACCCTGGACAAACATACCTGGCTTGAAGTCAGGTTCCCTTACACAAGAATAATCAAGCCCTGCCATTGCAAGGATTATGCCTGTATTCACATAAGGCAGAGCACTCTGGATTGCATAACCTCCTTCAAGCACGGCCATATCAGGGGAAAGTTTCTCATTTAGTTTCGCATATCCCTGTGCGGAAAAGCGCATATTTGCGAGAGGGTCAGTGTAGTGGTTATCCTGCCCCGCAGAATTCAGGACAAGCTCAGGTTTGAAATCCTTCAGAATCGGAAGCACCAGGGAATCAAGCACGTAAAGTATGCCCTCGTCAGGGGTCCCTGGCGGAAGGGGAATATTGATCGTCCTGCCAAGGGCTTTTGGGCCTCCCAGCTCATTTATAAAGCCCGTACCAGGATAAAGAGTCCTTCCATCTTGGTGGAAGGAGATAAAAAGCACATCAGGATCATTATAGAAAATTTCCTGAGTTCCATCTCCATGGTGCACATCGGTATCCACAATTGCAATCTTGCGGATCCCGTATTTTTTCCTCAGGTACTCGACAAGGATAGCTTCATTATTGATATTGCAAAACCCTCTGTTCCCATGTGCTACTGTCATAGAATGATGGCCAGGCGGCCGGATAAGTGCAAAAGCATTTTTGACCTCGGCTTTCATCAGGGCATCCCCAAGCACTAGGCAACTGCCTGCTGCGATCAGGTGAGGGGTTGTAGCCTGGGCTTTTACATCAGGCACACAGAAGTGAACTCTGGCAATATCCCTGTACTCTGCAAGGCGAGGTTTATATTCGGCTATCTCTGGCAGGTCCATCAGGCCTTCTTCAAAAATCTGGTCCCTAGTATAGAGAAGGCGCTCTTCTCTTTCCGGATGGGTCGGCGAAATAGCCCAGTCAAAGGCAGGGAAGAAAATAAGGCCTGTTTTTTCGACCCCAGTACGGTCTGCCGGAGACAAAGGTCCTTCTTTTGGTTCCAGCCCGGTCTTTTTTAATTCCATTTTATTTACCTCGGATGTTTCAGGCTTGATTTCTTCATTTTCAATCTTCAAAATTTCTTCCTTCTCTGCTTTATCTTTCCCTTCTGCCTGCTTTTTCTTCTCTTCCTCAGGACTTGCTCCAGAACCGGTTTTCAATACATCCCTGAGTTTTCCAAGCCCAAGTTTCATGCTTTTTCCCTCCTTTTCCATTCCGGGATCAGACCTGCAGGAATTTGCATATTCACATCAAAAAGCCTCCCTGAAGTATACCAGCCATTAACGACATTGAAAACTTCACTGTCAACAATCTCGGCTTCGCCTGCATATTCGGCAATTCCAAAGTCTCTTGCACGTGCTCTCATGAGCTTTGTAGCAAGGTTTTCAGCTTCGTCAAGATGTATCTTATTGAGATTCCCAATGTTTGTTGTGTTTAGACTAACAATCTCTCCTTCCTCGGCGACAGAGTATATTTTCTGCTCAGTATCAATATGCAGGTTCAGAGTAAGCGTAGGCCTTGCAACGGCTGCTCCAATGGCATTTCCTACCTCGGCATATTCAGGAATAACAGGTTTTGCACCAAGTTTTTTCGCAATCTCTGCAATGAGACCTTTTGCTCCTCCTCCGATTCCAAACACATTCTCAGGCCGTGCCTTTTTCTCTTGCAGTACCTCCCATACCCTGTAAGCAGGTTCCTGTTCCCATTCAAGAAACATCTCATTAACTGCATCAGCAATCATCCTTGAAACCTTCTCAACAATGAGGGACGCAGTTTCAGTTTCGGATTTTCCAAGCTCAGAAGCCGTGATTTTGATCGCTTCGCTTGCACGTTTGGGATTTCCTACCTCAATAAGCCCGAGGAACTTCAGGGCATCAGTAGGGGTAGTTTCTTTCCCTCCCATGCAGTAAGCAGGACCTGCCCTGTCAGGGCCGACTGTTATCAGCTTTGCATCGGTGTCCGAATCCTTAACCCTTACAACGCTGTCTCCTCCTATAGCTATCGACCGGACAGCAAAGGCTCTGACATGTGTCAGGAAATCCCCAAGTTTTGCGCCTTTAGAGGCCAGAAGGGGCTTGCCTGAAAGGATTAATGCAAGGTCTGTGGTAGTCCCTCCGATATCCACTACTACTGAGGTCTGTCCCTCTGGAGTAAGGGCAAGAGCTCCAATTGTGCTCGCGGCAGGTCCCGAAAAGATGGTTTCCACAGGGCATTCTATTGATTTCTCAACCGGAAGAGTACCTCCGTCAGCTTTCATGATATATACAGGAGCCCGGATATTTCTCTCCTCAAGGGCTTGCCTGATTTTCTCAACAAATTCCTGATAGTGCTCCCTGGTAGCAGAGGCAAGCATGGCAGTTGCTATCCTTCTTGGGAAATTCAGCTTTCCCGAAACTTTATGCCCAAGTTCCAGTTTGCAGCCAGGATAGACCTCCCTGAAGATCTCCTCTATTCTGAGTTCATGAGAAGGGTTCCTCTGCCCGAACTTACTTATTATGGCTGCTCTCGAAAATCCATATTCTTGGATTAACCTCACAGTTTTCCTGATCTCGGCCTCATCGAGGGGATCGATCTCCCTTCCCCTGTAATCCATAGCTCCTTTTAGATAAAAGCTGTCAGGAAAAGTATAACTTGCCGGGTTAACCCCGGGTCCTGGAATCAATACTAGGGCTACACGGTCAGTTTTGCCTTCAGCGATAAGATTTGTTATCACGGTTGTACTGAATACTATTCTTTCTAGCTGCTCAGGATCAACATCTCTGCTGATAGCATCAAGGGCTTCAAGCAGGGAATTCAGAAGATTTCCGTGCTCAGTGGAAACCTTGGCAGTACTATATACTTCTCCATTCCGGATAAGCACTGCATCCGTGGTAGTGCCTCCGACATCAATTCCTATTAGCATTCACAATTCGCCTATCCTCGCTATATGTATTCTTTAATCTTTTTTCCTTATGTCATATAAAATATCAGTTATATCAATTTCAAAACCTAAGGTACCAGAAATATCAAACTTCAAATAACATCAAGTTCCAGATGAATTCTTAGTAGAAGCCTGTATTATCTGGTTCAACTTGACCTTGACACATGCCTGGTAGAGTTTTTGATAAAACTTTTTTGAAAAAGTTCAGTGCAACTTATTGTTTCGCGTCTCTGTGCACAGGATACTATTTTTTAAACTCATATAACAAAAACGTTCTGAATTGAAAAAGAACCGTTGTCTACAAAAAGGTTGCTTTCAGGATAAATAAAAAGAGAAATCAATTACGAAAGCCCGATAGAGTTTCGGTTTTAACACTGAAACCGATTGAACTGTAAGTTACAGGAGGCATTTTTTATGTTTACAGGAGGCATTTTTTATGTTATCAGTTTTATCCCTTGTCTTAGGATTATCTCTTATCTTCGAACCTTATAGTGTATTTTGTTTCTTTATCTCGTTCAAGCTCGATTGTTCCGTTAATCTGCTCAACGAGAGCATTTACAAGTTGCAAGCCCAGGGTTTTCGAATTTTTGAAATCCACTTCTTCTGGAAAACGGGCCCCGTTGTCTGAGTATACAAGGGTAAAACTTGAAGACAATTCTGAAAATTTCTTTTCGGCTGCTTCGACTGTTTTTTGACATCCGATTTCATTTCGGGAGAGGGAAATCCTGATCTTTCCTTCTACTCCATTTGGAAACGCGTATTTAAGGGAGTTTGAGAAAAGTTCATTAATTATGATTCCCAGTGGAATTGCAGTATCAACTCCAAGAAGCGTACTGTCTACCTCAAGGATAAGCTTGATCTTCTCGTTTCCGATTCTGTAAGAGTGCAGAATGTCCGCAGTCAGTTTCCGGAGGTATGCTGCAAAATCAATACTTGCTGCATTTTCTGACTTATAGAGCTCTTCATGAATAATAGACATGGAAACTACACGGTTTTCGCTTTCCCTGAAAGCTTCAATAACCTTTTTGTCTTTGAACTTGTCAGCCTGAAGGCTAAGCAGGGAGGAGACTATCTGAAGGTTATTCTTGATCCGGTGGTGAATCTCTCTCATTCCAATTTTTTCGGCTTTCTCAAGGGTTTCCTCAGCGATTTTCCTCTGGGTAATGTCATAGACATACCCCTGGATAAATGCAGTTTCTCCTGAAGTGCTGCATACGTTGTGGATTAACTCATGAGCCCACCTTACACTTCCATCCTTCCGCCTGAGTCTGTAGTCGTACTCCATAATGGAATTCGGGGAGGAAACCATTTTATCCCTAATCAGATGTAGCAATGACTTGTCTTCCGGGACAACAAGGTCAAAGAATTTTATTTTATTGGAAATAAATTCTTCTTCGGTATATCCGGTTATTTCGTCAAGGGCTCCCTCAAGCAAGAGGAGATTAAAATTCCTGTTAAGTTTAAACGAAATTCCTTTGAAATTCTGTAAAAATGACCTGTAGAGTTCTTCGTTTTCTCTCAATTTTTCTGAAGACTGTTTAATCTCGGTAATGTCTTCCATTACCCCAAGAGCCCGGCATATGCAGTCTTCGTCATCTCGCAGATACACTCCTTTATTTTTTACACAAATATAGCTCCCGTCCTTTCGCTTGAACCTGAATTCTTCATTGAATTTTTCTCCTGTGTTCCAGCAATTTTTCAATGTCTGTTGCACTCTTCTGTAATCTTCCGGATGAATATGCTCGAGCCAGTCGTAAAAGTCCAGATTTTCAATCTCTTTATTACTATAGCCTGTGAGCTCCATAATTGCCCCTGCCCACTCAACATGGCCGTTTTTCAGGTCAATATCATATATCAGTTGCCCTGTCTGTTCTGCAATAATGCGGTATCTCTCCTCACTTTTTTGCAGCTTTTCCTCCATTTTTTTGCGCCCTGTAATGTCAAGCATTACTCCTATAAGCCCTTCTATAGTCCCGCAGAAACTTTTGTACACAGCCTTGTTAAAAATGAAGTCTCTTCTGATTCCATCAGAGCACACCATTTTGGTTTCGTAAGTATGGCTTCCACCTTTCTGGAACAATTGCTTGTCCATTCTTTCATAAATCTCCTCGAGTTCTGAAGAGGGTGCTTCGAAAAGGTCGTATGTGGAGTGCCCGGCTATTTTTTCTTTTGAACTTCCAAGAATCATTTTTGCAAAGAGCTCGTTGCAGCCCTGATAAATGCCTTCTCGGTCTTTGTAAAACACTGGAGCCGGAATAGTATCCAGCAACGTTCCTAGGAAATACACCTTGTCCTGAAGTGCGGCTTCCACTTCTCTTCTTTGAACTGTAAATGAAAGGATTATTGCAACGGCGTTCAGAAAACGAGTATCTTCCTCGGTAAATTTCTCCTTTTTCGTGCTGTGAGCTGTCAGCACTCCATATGGATTTTCAATACTTCCTATGAGCAAACTTATTCCACTGATTATATTCTGAGAGTCCTCAAGGCCCATTATTCTGAAGGAATTCTTCCTATCAAGTCTTTCTAACAGGACAGGGTGGCCTGAAAGTACAGTATAGCCAGCTCTTGAAGCTGAATCTTTTTTAATGATCCTACCTGCGTTCTCAGGCTTCCAGCCAACCCCTGTCTCAAATATAAAATTCCCATCAGGCAAGAGTTTCAGGACGCAGCAATATTCTACGCCAAGAGTAGCTGCAACCAGAGGCAGAGCTTGATCAAGCAGAGCCCGAAAATCCGGGACTTTGAGAGAGATCCCGGAAATTTGGAAAAGCACTTCATACTCTCTTTTTCTTAAGAGTAGTTTCTCTTCGGCCTTTTTGAAGGAAGTGATCTCAAATCCAGATATAATAGTGCCTTTGGAGGCAAGTGAGGGAGTAAAAACGATTGAATAAATCTTCTCGCCCGCTTTCAGTTCGTCCTGCTCGGATTTTTTTCGGGCTGCTACTCGCCTGGTAGTCTTCAGGATTTCATCAGGCGCTTTTTCTCCAACCTGACTTTTAAGAGCTTCAAGTAAGGATTCTCCTGCTTTATTTGCGTAAAGAACCGTTCCTTCGGTCCCTATTCGCAGGACAGGACCAGGGCTATTTATCAGAAACTCGGCCATCCAGTTTTCTTCGATTTCCATACCCATATTGTAGTTCCGATTTATGTCAGAGCCATCAATTGCTGATTCTCTGCTCATTTCTTAGTAAATTTCTATAAATTTTACATTTATTTATGCTAGAGTTCAAACTCAGATCTATTTTTTAAGCATTATCTCGAGAATATCTTAAATTTTCTAACATATTAATATTCTGCTAATTTACCCTAAATTAATTTTATGTTTGAATAAAGATTTGTAGAGCCTATATAAATGACAATGAGTATTTATAAAAGACCTTATATTTGTGAATCTGTAAGTCTAGAAAAGGTTTACAGTAATGTCTGAAAGAATTTTTGGTTAAAAATATTTAAAAGTTAAATATGTTTGGTAAAGAACAAAAGTTTGGGAAAAACATTTGAATAATATAGAAGCCAGTAACGAAATCCAGATTAAAGCTTAAACTTGTAAGGAAGGTGTTTTTGTGGAGGATCTCAATCTACTCAAGAGAAAACTCGATAATATGAACATAATTGAGCTTTCTGAGTATGTAAAGGAGAATTATCCTGAAAATGAGGAGCTCTGGATAGGGTCCAAAAAAATAATCATTAGAAAAATCCTGAATTTTGAAAGAAACAGGATGAACGAAGAGGATTTATAATATGCACCGCTTTTCAAGCTTAACTTCAAACTTTGTTGAATCTTTCTTTGGGGGCTCCGCATCTCGGGCATTTCCATGATTTTGGAAGGTTTTGAAAAGGCGTATCCGGAGCTATAGATTGTGAGGAATCCCCACGATCTGGGTTGTAAAGGTATCCGCAATTGCCGCATCTGTACATTCGAATCACCCTGTTTTTATGGGCCTCAGTTAGTTTCAAAATTCGTGTTCTGTGTCCTTTAGATTAAAAGATTTTTTACTCAAGTCTTCGTCCTGTTTTTATATCCAGCCCCGGAGCTGCATGGCTTCAACCACCCTGCCGACAGCAAGTGTATAAGCAGCCTGACGCATCTCGACATTGTTTTTTGAGGCGAAATCATATACCGACCAATATGCTTCTTTCATCTTTCTCTCCAGACGATTCTGAACTTCCTCTTCTTCCCATTGTGTGCTTGACTGGTTCTGTACCATTTCAAAGTATGAGACAATAACTCCGCCTCCGTTGCAGAGAATATCGGGAATGATATGAACCCCTTTTGAGTTAAGGATTGCTTCTCCTTCGACTGTAGTTGGGCCATTAGCCATCTCGGCAAGAATCCTGGCTTTAATTTTTCCCGCGTTCTCTTGAGTTATTATGTTTTCAAGAGAAGCCGGGATCAGGATTTCGACATCCAGTTTTAGCAATTCTTCGTTAGTTAGATTCTTTGCTCCCGGATAGTTTAACACCGAACCAGTTGAGTGCTTATGGCCTGAAACGTCTTCGGGGTCAAGCCCATCGGGTGAAAAGACCGCACCTTTGCTGTCGCTTACAGCCACAACCTTACAACCGTACAGTTTCTTTGCAAGATAAGCAGCATGATATCCTACGTTTCCGAAACCATGAACTGCAACCCTTGAAGCTTTCAGGCTTATTCCAAGTCTTTCTGCGGCTTCCCTTATGGTGTATAAACCGCCTCTTGCCGTGGCATCGTACCTGCCTGCCGAGCCTCCAAGGCTTGTTGGCTTGCCTGTAATGGAACCAAACACGTTCTTGCCTGCAAGTTTCGAGTATTCGTCCATCATCCAGGCCATAACCTGCGGATTTGTATAGACATCAGGGGCAGGGATATCCCTGTCCGGGCCTATTATCTGGTAAATCTCACGGATATAGGCCCTGCTCAGGCGCTCGATTTCCCAGTGTGAAAGTTCTTTTGGGTTGCAAATAACCCCACCTTTTGCTCCTCCGAGAGGCAGCTTATGAAGGGCACATTTCCAGGTCATAAGGGCTGCAAGGGCTCTCGTTGTTTCCATAGTATTGTCGGGATGGAAACGCACACCTCCTTTTGTGGGACCCAGAACTTCATTGTACTGCACCCGAAAGCCTTTAAAAACTTTTATAGAACCGTCATCCATGCGGACAGGCAGGGAAACATAGAGTTCTCTCATAGGCATTTCCAAGAACGCTTCCATATCAGGCGTGAGCTTAAGGCCTGCAGTACATATACACAGGTGCTGCTTAACGTCTTCAAGGAGCTTGGAACGAAAAACCAGAGTTACCCCCTTTAAATAATGGGCTTCCGATAGTTAAATATCTGCTGGAAACGTGACCCTTCTGCACACCTTACATTTAAAAAGCAGCGTGGGCCTCAAATCCTTTCTGTTTCTTTCCAAATCCTTTTTGTCCCTTTCATCTGAAACCAGAAAATATAAAAAAGCCTTAATTTTAATGGATTTTGCGATCATTTCAAAAGAGTGTCCTTAAGAATGTTCCAAAAGCTTTCATGAGTCTTAAGGAATTTCCTGAAAACATGAGCTTTTTCAGAAGGATGGAAGGATGGTCCATGTCTCCGTACTCGGTAATTGTGTCGAGAATCGAAGGGGTGTTTAGCGAACCTATAAGGTCATTGAGTTGCCTGTCTTCCAGCTTCCCTACGTAGTCATGAATTTTCATGCCTACTTCAAGCTCTCTTCCAAGGCCTTTCCGCCATAGACGGTCATATTCGGAAAGCCGCTCTGCCGAGGTATCTCCTTCAAGGGCAGCCTGTGCAGCAACTTTTCCAGCAATTTTCGCCGCAAAAGCCCCTGTGTAGATTCCTCCTCCTGATGTAGGTTTTGTCTGCCCTGCCGCATCACCAACAAGCAGAATCCCGTCCGACACTGTTTTTTCCTGAGGGCCTATCGGGATTCCCCCTACTACAAAATCAAGCATACCTCCTGAGTATCTCGCTTTTACATGAGGGTTGGAGCGGAGGAATTTCTCAAGATAAGAAAGAGGGGAACAGTCTTTCTGACCGTTTTTCCAGGCAAGCCCAGGTTCAAGGGCAAGCGCGATTCTTGAAATTTTTTCATTAACCGGTACGGTCCAGGCAAAAAAACCAGGAGCAACAGAACCTGGGAAAAGTTCTACAAAGTCGCTGTCATCCGAGGCATATGGGGCTTCTATCTGGATACCCGGAAGTACTCGGGCAGGTTTTTCAAGCCCAGCATAGCTGGCTATCCGGCTTTTTACACCGTCTGCCCCTATCACAGCGGATGCGCAGATAGTTTCAGGCTTGCCGTGCCTGAGTATCTTGAGCTTTACCTGAGAATTTTGCTGTCTTTCCTTCTCGGTTTCCGAATTCTTTTTTTCGAATCCCACAGCCCTTGTCCTGAGAGAGAGTTCCACACCTTCTTCCACAGCCATTACTGCAAGGGCGCGGTCGAAGTTTTTCCGTGAGACCACATACGCTTTGGTCTGCTTTCCATCGATTGGCAGGCACTGCCCATCCGGAGCATGTACGAAGGCTCCGCGTACGGAATTGAACACAAATTCATCCGAAGGTTTGAGCTCGCATTCTGCAACCGCTCTGGTGCTCAAAAGTCCGGTACAGCTTACAGGAGACCCGATGGACGCATGCTCTTCAAGCAGGAGGACCTTTGCCCCATTCAGTGCTGCATAGCGAGCTGCAGTGGATCCCACAGGTCCGGCTCCAACCACAACAACATCATATTTCATACGTATTACCTTCGAGAATAAGCCCTTACCATAGCAGGAAACTTAATATATTTAAGATTTATAAATATATTTAAATTGCAAACCTAATAATTGCAAACCTAATAATTGCAAACATAATTTATGGCTAAAGTTATACAATTTTTGGAAAATTCTTTCTTATCGATTTGAGTGATCTTTTATCGATTAGAGTTGCTTTTTATTGACCAGGAAGTTTCTGTCGGATTATGATTTTCCCTTCATCAATTAAGACAAAGCTTTGCCAGGTTATCTTTCTTCAATCAGGCTGGCTCCTTATTGAGCTTATGAGTTCCAATTAAATCTCTAATATCACTTAAAGTCCATATAAGTATTTTTAGATCCCATAACTTTACACGCTTCACAATCTTCATATATTGATAAATGTATTCACCGTG
>NZ_DAVG01000090.1 GCF_002505485.1 Methanosarcina sp. UBA5
ATGACGAGACTCAGTGCCAAAATCTAGTGATGAATGTAAAATTCAAAAATTGATTTTGATAAAGCTGGATTCTTCTTGATAATTCAGATCTCAAAAAATCAAAAATCACTGGATTTTGGAACAGACAGTGGGGGATTTTATGCTTACCCGGTAACGCATGAAAGGAGCTTATAATCACTTCTACTGGTTTGCCATTACTTGGCGGTACACTATGCTGCAACCAAAGGTTCATCATTACTTTTGCTTTCACTTTAGGAATATCTTTTGTATTTGCACAGTACCAATCAGCGATAATTTTGCCATTTGACGCTTTAGCAGTGTAATGTATGTAAGTTGGTTGCCAGTCGAATGTATAAGTCACATCAGTTGCGTTTATATAACTAGAATCAGGTGACACAAACGTTACTGTATTGTCTGGTTGGCATGTGAAATGTAGATGGTCTGAGCTTGAGTTCCCCCACTGGCCTGATTCAATATCAATCTCATGATTGTCGTCTGTATATGTGAAGAGTCCAAGTACTACATTTTTATCAAGATTTAATGATTGTGAAGAAACTACCCATGTATATTTTCCATATTTAAAGTCTTTAACACTGTCTAGTTCAACACAATTCCAATGACCGTCACTATAATTTATTTCAAGGTGTAATTTACCATCTGAATCTACATATGCGTTATTCGGGTTCCAATAGTTTGATCCAGGACCTTTTATACCACTTTTAAGTGTCCAATCAAATCCTGACCAACTAAGGGCACTTGCATTTGATATAAGTAATATAATTCCAGCTAATAGGAATATCGATTTTCGCACATTTTCACCATTATTATAAATCCACTTTATTCTTTATATAGCTCCCTCAAAAAATGACTAGTTTTTTAAGGGTTATTAAGCCTTATTTGCCCAATTAAATATAGTGCCAGTCCTTCCTCAATTAAGTACAGCTATTAAATGATTTATTTGTTATTTAGAAAGCTTAAATGCTTGAATTAATTGATTAAATATCTTTCATTCCTTGCATTTATCATAATTTAGAATGGGTAAAAATGGTGTCAAACGCCTTAGTTCTAAATAAAAATAAATTGTGGATAAACAAAAGTATTATATTAATTATTTGCTGATTTTAAAGAGTATTATAAATTATTTACTTAATAAAATAATTTTTGGAGTTTATCTTAAATGGGGAAGTTCTAATTGTAGATATATTGTCAAAAATAAGCCTTCTATATCCTTAGTTTTAACGCTGATTTGGAAGGACCCTATCTTTATAAGGTTCAGTTGCAAAAATCTCAGAATAAAAATGTAAATGTATGGATGATGAAGGCAGTGTACATTAATTTCTGTAAAATAAGAAATCTTAATAAATTTGTGTTTTGAGAATTTGATAGCAATAGAACTTAATCATTCTCAATATACAAAAATTTGATTTTGGATTTACAGAAAAATTCGCGACACTGCCTGATGTCAATGTACCAAAATTTTAGGCTATAATTGGTACCCTTATGTATTATTTGCGAAGTTTTTTCAATTGTTGTGTAAAATAACAAGATTTTTTGCAACGGAATAAATGAATATTATGAACAACAGGCTATTCTGCATATTATTGCGTTTGAACCTCTCAGCGGCTTACAATGCCGGTCCTATCCAGCTTGTTCCATTTTGCCTCCTCTCTACGCAGCTCAACGATGATCGCCCATAGCATTACTACATCCATCATTAAGGAATATAGTACCCATAATGGTATCACGTAGAAGTATTTTAAATCGAACCAAGCTCGGTCAAGAGCAATAGAAACTAATAATGCACAAATGGCAGAGAACATACCAAGCCAACCCATGATGCCTATCCAGTTCAAAGGTATGGGATTAATGTTGAGAAATAGCAAGATTGGCAAAAGTATGATTGATATCAATTGTAGCAAAGGTATGATAATCATTGATGTTAAGTTAATTGGCAAATAGAAGGCAAAAGGGCCATACTTTGGATTGAATAACATATCTCTGTGAATATAAGCGGTCTTAAGTAGCCCACGTGCCCATCGCACGCGCTGCTTCCACAGGCCCGTGATAGTTGAGGGTGCTTCTGCATATACTATGGCCCAAGGTTGAAACACTATTTTGTAACCTGCCTTGTGCACACGCCAGGTCAATTCTATGTCTTCGCCTATAAATCCCTCTAAGAAGGGACCAGTCTTTTCAAGAGTGCTATATCGGAAGGCACCTATATTACCAGATACGACAGGAAGGCAATCAATAGTAGACAGCGCTCTACGCACAAAACCTGTGCCTACGTGAGTGAGCAAGTTCGCCAGTTTTGTCTGAAGATTAGTAACATTAATGGGAGCATCATTGCCACATACTGCACCTACATCTTCACTGATAAAACCACTTAGCATCTTGCTTATGGTATCAGGAGCAAAGATGCCGTCAGCATCGACGAAGAATATTACTTCTCCTTTGGCTAGGTTTAGTCCCACGTTAAGAGCTGAGGCTTTGCCTCCATTTTTCTTGGTAACCACAATTACATGAGAGTTCGTTTCATAACGCTGCATCTCTTCAAGTGTATTATCAAATGAACCGTCATCTACTAGGATAACCTCATATTCTGAATAATTTGATTCTAAAATGGATTTTATACAATGGCCTATCACTTTTCCTTCATTATAGGCTGGTACCACTATAGAGACAAAGGGATTCTTGCTGTTGAATATGTTCTGTTTGCTTTTGCGCATTTCGAAAGCTAAAGACAGTGGATAATATGGAATTATCAGAATACCTACAGAAAAGCAGGTGAATCCTGTAATATAGAAGAATAAAAGAAGCGACTCCATCAACAATCTCCAAAATCTTCCAAAACTGCATCCAGTACTTCTTCGGCTCGGGCAATATTTGCCCCAAACCTGGCATTGATCTCCAGAACTACAGGATTGTGATCGTTTCGACGGCGAATATCTATGTCCATTGGACCAGTCAGATTCATAGCCTTTGCTGCAGATCTAGCTATATCTGCCACGTCTGGAGCGTTTACGCGCTTCACTTCAGCTGCGTTGCCCACGATTCCCTCTTTTAGCTTAGTCTTTTCTAAAACTACGATAACAGCTTTTTTCCCAATATATACATTAGGTGCGTACTCCGTTCCAGGGATAAACTCCTGCAATATATATCTGTCATCAAGCATGGAGATTGCAGGCCAATCCTTTATATTTCTGATAACTACTTCTCTACCGCCTCTACTTACTCGCGGCTTACTTAGACATGGCCATCCCAAATTAAGCGAGATCTCTTCAGGCGAAGAGACCTGTGAAGGCAGTAAGTACCTGGGAACGCATACTCCATGGCTCGAAAGCCGTTTATATGTCAGAAATTTATCATCTGCGTCGGAGACTGCTTGCTGTTGGCCAATGACCGCCGGAATATCACTCCATTTTTTCCATTCTGAGGCTAAGATTGGCAATTCCTCGCTTACAGTTGGTATCAGCAGTTGAATGCTCTCCTCGACTGCAAGAGTGTATAGTTTTTCCAAGAACAATGGGTGTGAAGCAGGAGGAATTCTATGCACCTTGACCCCTGAAAGCGAGATTCTCTGCATATCAACGCCAATGACGGTATGTCCTTTTTCTAATAGGAGTAATGCAACATTATGACCGGCTGGTCCTCCAATACCGGTCACCATAATCTTTACCATAAATAATCCTTCTTGCCTAATTTATGACGCTTTCTTTTAAATTTGCGATTGTTTATGTCATATCATTACAGATCTAATTAAATTGGTAAGTTAATCCGAATTGCCTCAAAGCCTTCTGCTTGTTTCAATTTTGCCTGAGTACCTCGGAAGATGGCTTTTCCATAGACCTGCTCTGGCTGTACATAGCTCTTTTTGTTTTGATCCTCATGTTCCCGGATACTTTCTATTTTGACATCTATATACTGTTCGATATTTACAAAAACATTTGGCTGGAATTTCTGAGTAATGGAAGGGCTTTCATAGCATAATATCGTGCTCAGGTTGCGACAAGCACGCACTGTTGCATAGTGAACCGCTCTATGATCTTGATGTATGTCGTGCACTGAGTGTGTAAATACTATATCCGGTTTCAACTCGTTTACGACTGTTTCGATTTGTTTGCTAATCTCTAAGACGAAATTATCCAGTCTCGTATCAGGAAAATCCATCATTTCGACCTTATTTATACCTAAGAATTCAGCACCTTTCATTGCTTCTATACGCCTAGATGAACTATTGCCTCCACATTCCCCGCCACTTACGATCAAGCCCACTATAGTGTGCCCTGCATCGCAAAGCTTTGCGATAGATCCTCCACAGGCGATCTCTATGTCATCTGGATGGGCTCCAATCGCCAAAATTTTCATCGGTCTCGGACTCGGTTCAGCTATCAATTTCATCCACACAACTCCTATCAGAAGTGTACTCTGTCCTATGATACCCAGGCAATCGGCACCTAAATGGTACCATATATTTGAATCTAGGTTTATTAGGCAGAAAAATTGAAGGGTAGCTGAAAAGATATTGCTGATTAATATGATCCAAAAAATGATTTTAGACTTACGAACCATCCTCTTCAGCGGCAGCTTTTTCGTTAAAATGAGTATAATCACTATATTGAAAATTATACAATTAATTAGATGTATAAATTTTACCAAACCAAACATATGCGCCCTCTAACTCCAATCTAATCTTTTGGTTGCGGTTCCAATCTTTTAGAGTTCTCTCAAAAATTTCTTTTTTATATCATAAAAATCGTCTTCAAACAACCACATTTGAAATTTATCTAAATATATAAATTAATTTATTTATATGTTTTGATAATATAATTATCAAATTTATTAAGACCTTCATTTGATAGATTCTGTTAGTTAATACAGTAGTTCTTACAAAAATAAATTGCATTGACACATTACTTTGTGGTAAAACGAAATATGTCAAAGATCAAGAGACATAAAAAATAAATTTTGTTTGTCACCTGTTAAAATACGATCTGTTAGAAACGTGTTACTATTATTGTGTTTTTTAAACCTGTAAAGTAAATCAAGATGCATAAATAATTGCAGTAGTCATGTTATGGTTAACTGATTCCTTAACCGAAGACGCATGAGTTATTATCTCAACTGAAGCTTAAGGAAATGGTTGCTGAAAGTTTTCAATGAAAGTAAAAGGCTAAAAATTTTAGAAAACTTCAAAAACCCATGTTTAAGTAATCAGAGAGGTTTTCAGAAAAAACGATAGCCGGAAAAATTGTGGAAATTGATAGGACACCTGCGGAAAGTGGGCTGAATTACCCGAGTCCCGTCTTGGGAGGACGGAGACATTTTCGCTAACTTTGTTCGCTCAAGAGGACTGAATTATAATGAAGATACCGAGCAGAGTCAATAGGGCTGATTTATGGGGGGAACAGAAATTGCCGAATCTTCTATTTTTTCGTGATCGCTTATCGTTTTTATTTTTCCGGATAAGAGTAGGAAATGCCTTCTTTTTTCTCAAGGGCTTGCAGATATTCGAGGACAGCGAGGATGTAGGCTGAGTGGGACCAGGCTAGAGGAAGAACCGAAATAGGTCTGCCTCTGTCATCGATCTGTTCGGATAGGAGACCTGTGGGGTGAGCGTGAGCTGCGCACCAGTCAAGGAGTTCAAGAGCTCGATTCAGGTTACCGACTGCGGAATACCACTGTGAGAGCCAGAGAGTGCAGATAATCCAGCTGTTCATATAACCGAAATAAGTATCTTGAAGATACCTGGCGATTCCACCGGAGGGGCGCTTAAGTTCGCGTTCGATAGCTTCCATTGTCCGGACAACTCTTGAGTCATCTGGGGGAAGAATTCCAAAGTACCAGACGGCAAAGACCGAGGAATCAAGAGTAGGGTCGTCAAGAGAACGACGGAAGCGCTTGAGTCTGTTATCATAAAGCTTCTCCAGAATCGACTTCCGGATACGGTCGGCAGCTTCCTTCCAGATGTTTGCACTGTCATAATCGCCAAGAGAGCGAGAGAGTTCGTAGGCTCCATTGAGGCCGGCATAGACCGTACATGCGCTGTAGGTATGCACGCCTTTTCTCTCTTCCCATAGATCAAAACTTGAAATTGGAAGTTCTGTTTCCTTGTCAATTGCTTTTATAAGATAGTTAGCCGTGGGGATTACAAGCCTCCTGTAGTACCTGCCTGTGGTCCAGACACTCTTTGCAATCTCCCAGTTATTATAAAGGGCGTAAAGAGGAAGCCCGGTCTCATCAATCTGAATCATAGGGATCGGATGCCACGTGCTCCCAAAATCTCCGGCAGGTGTGTACTTGTGGAGGAAGTTACCTCTGGGGGTGATGGTTTTTGAGAAAAACTCAAATGTCTCGGTGCTCAAGTGGTGATACCGCGCCCTGTCGAGCGCAAGGCAAATCCAGGCCGCGTCCCTGGGCC
>NZ_DAVG01000128.1 GCF_002505485.1 Methanosarcina sp. UBA5
CTTTTCGGATAGGCTCTTAGTCATTATCTGGTTGATTTTACTGTGAGTTCATCCCAAAACTTGATTTGCTTTTTGGACCCTGTATTTCGAATAATCAATCAAGCTCAAGATCATGAAAACAACTTTGAAAATTCCCAACGGTTATGAATAAAGTGGCTTTTGGGATAGGCTCTGTAAAAAAACTCTAGTATCAAATTTGCTGTCAAACTTGTCTTCAACCAGGTAATTATATACATTCATATCTCTTGTCCGATTATGTCAAGTAAGAACTTGCAACTATCACAGCAGGTTCATTTCGAGGCTTGATTCTCCTATTAATTTATTAACTTCTTCTTTAAGCTTATTATTTTGGTCAGTATATTCTTTAATCTTTTCTTCTATTGCCGCAATTCGTTTTTTTGCAATTTTTATCTTCTTTTCATTTGACTGCATAGCTCTTAATTTCTCGTTTATTTTAATCTGTGTTTCTACATCCATTAGTGCTACCTCCTAAAATTCCCTAATTTATTAATATAGACCTTATCACATAAATAAATTTTTATGAATGTTTTCTTGTGTATTAGTAGTTTTATTGCCTTACCTCCGACATTTTCTAGAGAATATATTAATATAAGTATTTTTTATAGGTAACTTAGATCCTTTAGACTTAGAACTTACGCAGTTGAACTGAAAAATCAACAGCATTAACCTTCAACTCTATAAAATGCTTATCAGTCACAAAGAAGAATGTACTTAATTTATATTTCAACCGCGTAAGCCATAAGATAGAAACTTTTCCTCATCAAGAAGTTTCCAGATAATTCCCAGCGTAAAGGGAATAAATATGAGTAAACCTCACCACAAGCCAAGCGCGAGAGGCGTGCCTAACATTATGGTGAGACCACTCACATACAATGGATGGCGTCGTACTATGCTATACGGTCCAATTGTTATTAATTTTTGATCGGCGGTTACTTCGACGATTGCGGATGCAAAAGCGTTTTCTCTGAAAACGAGAAAGAGTCAAAAAATCCCAGAGTTACAAGAATGTTGTCCAGAATGACAATGTAGAAAGGGACATGCAGCCAACCAAAACGATGGTCAAACGCGGAAATAACGAGAAAGGCAATAAATAATATCGTAGCAAAAAACTGTATAATCTCCTGAGTCCGTTCTTTGTCAGCGCCTGGTCCCATATTAACCCTATGAGCCAGAAGTTCAGGGTCATTTTTCCATAAGTAAAAAGTAATTGCTGCTAATGACCCAACAAATAATTGAATAAATCCATGCCTGCCAAAAATTAAATGAACCTGCAAGAGCAAAAAGAAACAAAACGATGATGAAAATAAGCTCTGCAAAACCAAGCAGAGTTTTTATCTTTAGGTTATAAGTGGTTGCATTAGCAGTATTCATTTAATTAACTCCTCAATTTATGTGCTTAGAAATCACAAAGTATTAGCAAAATTTCAATACATGTTTATAACAATCCAACTTAGAACCTATCTGAAAAGTCATCAATGCATGTTGAAAAGCCACAATGGATCTATAATATAAGCTCTCATTTAGTAACACGTCTTAATATGTAGCTTACAGAAAGGAAGACGACAATCGCAAGAACTGCGTAAACTGCAAAAAGCAAAAGAGAACCGTACTTACTTAGGATAGGATTTGTGTTATTTATCTGCTCGTTGGTTGGATACATAATATCTTGCTTGTCATTGCTGTGATCCAACCCCAGAGCATGCCCTAATTCATGCTCTGCAATGGCGAGCATTGCAATATCACTATACGAAACCCATTCCCCCCACTGAGAATATCCAACTCCAAGCATTATATCTACACGTATAAATCGCCCATTGACAATAAATGGAATTGTATCACCTGCAACTCTACTAGGAGCACCTTGATCTTTCTGCAGGTTTTCGACCCATCTTATCCTGATATCAGCTTTTTCGGAATCCACAACTTCAAAAACGGGAGTGTAATCCAGTTTTCCGTTCCCTCCTTCTGCCCAGTAATTTAGCGCTTTTTGTACCTGTGTGTAATAGGTAGGAATATAGTGTGGAGGTACACTTTTGTTATCTATATACACGGTGATAGGGGAATGATCCCATGGATGATCTAAAATTCTTGGATAATTAAACTCAGAAGCTGCCGGAAATATGGGCAAGATAAGTACCGTCAGCAACAGTAAAAAAAGCAATCTTACTCCAGGAATACTGTTTCGGGTAATATAAACCTGCCTCCGTATTATTATAGTTTCTGACTCAACAAATTACACTTTTTATTTGTAGGTTGAAAGTTTCCATCCATTTCTTTGCAAATGATAATGACTTTTCCACTTTCATAAATTCATTTTTGATACTATTTCTCAAATGTTCTTTTGATTGAATAAATCTGACAGATACTTCTCTTTTTATCGTTTTCCATACAAATTCTACAGGATTTAGATCTGGCGAATAAGGAGGAAGAAACACAAGTGTTATTTTTAATTCTCTTGCTTTTCTTACCGTTCTATCAGCTTTATGTGATTTCGAATTATCCAGAACAATAATTATTCTTTTTCCTTTATTTCTTTCACTATTTTTTCAAGAAACTCACATACGCTTTCTGCCCTTGAACTTTCCATAAAATCGGTGAGATTGTTACCGTTAATTGAATAAAAGGCAAATGCATTTGCTTTTATATAATCCGTATTTTTAATCATTAAAGGTTTTTTAAATGACCCTACTCGCTGTGTATTTGCCTTTGTTTGTGGTGAAGATTCGTCCAGAAAACCTATGATATGTTGTTCATCTGAACCAGTATATTCTGGAATTGCTTCTGTTAACTTTTTTTAAAATTTCTTCAGCATTTTCGGGTCTTCTGTAGTCAAGAGTATATGGTTTTGAGTGATACATATTAAGAGCCTATCCCAAAAGCCACTTTATTCATAACCGTTGGGAATTTTCAAAGTTGTTTTCATGATCTTGATCTTGATTGATTATTCGAAATACAAGGTCAAGAAGCAAATCAAGTTTTGGGATGAACTCGTTATCTACAACGACTGCTTTGAAATCATTTCAATCTATCGAGAAATCAAGAAAACTGCTGTTGTTAACCTCTATTTTTTGAATTATATCTTCTTTGTCATCCTGTGTACTCTCGTTATTGGAACCAGAACAAGTAGAAAAAACCACAATTCCCAACAAAATTAAAGTCGCGGCGGCTAGAATTTTAATAAGCATAACAGTACCTCAAAAGTTAATGGGTTAATACATATATTTATTAGAATGTTAATAAATATATTCAACAAAACTAAAAGAGTTAGAAAAACAGAAAACACGCTATAAAGTAATAGGAACACCAGTTAAGTGCTGTTCCGCTTAAAGACCCTTTCAAAGGTTATTTTTTCAATTTAAATTATTAAAAGGTCTTTTTCTTTTTGGGAACTATTTCTTCAAACCTCGAAGTACATTCTGCAAAAAGCCCTTCTTTTCAAAATACTGCTGGTGATACTCTTCAGCCCTATAAAACTCGGAAATCGGTACAACCTCGGTAACTATCGGGTTTTTGAAAGCCCCTGATTTTTCAAGCTTTTCTTTTGAGGCCAGAGCAGCAGCTTTTTGCTTCTCGTCATGGTAAAAGATAACTGAGCGGTATTGCTTTCCGATATCAGGGCCCTGTCTGTCCTTTGTAGTTGGATCATGGATTTTCCAGAAGACATTAAGTAAGGTTTCATAAGACACAATTTTTGGGTCAAAAATCACCCGAACGGCTTCCACATGTCCGGTATCAAGAGTACAGACCTGTTCATAGGTAGGGCGTTCAAAATGCCCACCGCTGAAGCCAACCGCAGTTGCAACCACACCTTTAACCTGCCTGAAAGCCTCTTCAATCCCCCAGAAGCAACCTGCAGCAAAGGTTGCTTTTTCCAGGTTGCCCCCGGGATTTTCGAAAAAATCTGGATTTATTTCAGCTGTTTGACTTTCTTCCACTCTCTTTCCCCCATAAGAAAATCATTTTTTTCTGAATTTTCCCATCAACTCCCCTTCGGCAATAATATGCCCTATCATTTCATTTTCAAGGTTTTTTCTTCCTGCCCCTGCTTTAAGATCCAGGTTCTTGTCCAGAGCATAGACCCGGAAGAAATACCTGTGCGTACCAGCAGGTGGACATGGTCCCCCGTATCCGATTTTCATGAAATCGTTTAAACCCTCGACCCCAGGTATACTGTCTTCTTCTATTTTCGCTACAGGTTCTATATTCCAGACAATCCAGTGTGTGAATATCTTTGGGGAAGCATCAGGGTCGTCTACTATAAGCACTAAACTTTCGGCCTCTTCAGGAATACCCTCGAACTCCAGAGGTGGATTTATATTCTGCCCATCACAGGTGTACTTTCCCGGAATACTACTGTTAGCTGCAAATGCGCTGCTAAAAACCTTTATATTTTGAATGTTCATGTTTTCATCTCCTTTGCCGGCTTCGGGAGACTCCTTATTTACAGGTGCCTCGGCTTTCTCATTTTTAACACATCCCGAAATGAAAACCATTGCTGCAAACAAGAATATCAGAACAACTGCACCGGTCTTTCTATTCATATATAGCACCAGCTCCTGACAGCAGGAAAACTGCTTAACAATATAATATTAAAGCTAGAGAGATATAACTTTAAGGCTTAAAGCTAAGGCTGAGCTAAAATTAATCTCAAAAGAATGGTTCCTGCAGGATAGTTAGAGACCTGATTTAAAGTGTATCCTCCATTCGTATTCAAATTTCAAGCAAGAAACCGGCAAATAAGAGTTGGCTCCTCCGCTAACTTCGTCGTAAAGCTCTAAAACATTAAGTCTCAGAAGAAAAGCCCTGTAGCCGTCTTCGGGAGCTGCTGACTGAAGATCTGAGAGGACAGAAGACTTAGTCTTCCACTTCAAGAGCTTGAATAATATCGTGGACAGTAAGTTCTCCTTTAGCCACACGCTGTACAAGCGGATAGATAAACGAACAATCATCGATTGCTGCCCAGCGTGCTTCTCCTACCTGTCTTACAAGTTCATCCATTATATCGCCGCAAGTCTTACAGTACCTTCCTTCACTCTCTACTCCACAGCTTTCGCATTTCATATAAATTCCCCCATAACTTATGGGAACGTCGAAAATAAATAAATTATGGTAATAGGTGAGCATATTTGCACAGTCATGATAAAACAGAGGCAAAAGGAGAAACTCGGAATTAGAATAGGAAAAAAGTACTTTATGAATACTTTAAAGTTATTATAAGATTGCCAAAACATGCTAACATCATAAATTTAATCTTTTAAATTCGAGTAGCAGGAAATCCAGTCTGCTAGGACATAAAGACCTGAATTTTTCTACCCAGGGTTATCGCTAAGTATTTCCAAAACGCAATCAAGCAAGATTGGCAAGAATTTCTTCGATTTCCTCAACCCCTGAACTTTTTACAGTTATTTCTTCCCTGCAACGCACCCCTAGCTCAATTTCTACTGCCCTTTTGATCTGGGGCTGGGCCCAGACTGAATGCTCCTGGATTTTCGGAACCGTGCCAAGAGCTTTCAGGAGAGCAAGACCTACAACATCGTTTGCGACCACATCCGAGCTTGCAAGTACAATGCCAGGCTCTCTGAGAGTTCCAAGGTCAGGACCTCCGGTCACAAAGCATTTTGTAGCGTCCGAGATATAAAAATCAGGCCTGTAAACAAGATTTGACTCGGCAATCATATTACCGAAAAGTACGTCCCTGTGCCTGCCATGAGGAAGCTGCCTCCTGTCCGGGTCTGCAGTTATGCTGATCTGTGATTTCAAGCCCATGGTAAAGGTTGCAGTCCAGTGAGTCTTGATTACAGGAAGGGCAATCACGTAATCCACAAAATCAAGAAATTGGGGAACATAAAACCCTACAGGCCAGGAGGAAGCCCCATCAGGCTTCAGATGAGAGCGTTTCATGTGATCAAAAGTAAGGATTTCATCTGCTCCTTCGGCCTCAGCAACCTGCCAGAGCCCAAGCTTCCTGAGCACCATTTCGGTATCCAGCGTGGTCATTGATTTTTCAGCAACAATAATTTTTTTGGGGTTGTATTTTCTTGCTTCTCGTATAGCTCCCTTTAGGACATCAGGATTTGTCGAGCCAGGAGGCAGGTCTGCGGTATTAGCGTTCGGCCGGATCAGTACAGTAGACCCTTCTTTAATCCCAAGCCCTCCCGCAAGCTCCACTGCCACTTTTACGGATTCCAGGGTGTCTTTGTTTCTTGAAAGCCCAACAATTGCCATACTCAAAACTCCTACATAGTAATATGTAGCTAGATATATAAAAACCGAGAATATTAAAAAATAATAATATTCCACTGAAGCTACCGTTCCAAGTTATGCTTTCAAGAAATGGATTCCGCAGCAACTGCATTAGTGATTTTGTTCGAAGAAATTGCCGGAGATTACTGGTTCAGTTTGCATTCACACATATCAATAAGCGCCCCTTCCCCAATCCTTGAGCCGCGTGCAATAAGCATATCTCCTGCCTGAACAACCGTATTACCTTTCGGAGCATAGACCCAGCGGTCAGCCCTTTTGATTGCCATTACGTGCAGCCCAGTTTCAGTCTCAAGCTTCAATTCAAAGAACGTCTTTCCGACTATAGGAGAACATTTCTCGACCTGGAGCCTGGTTATTACCTCTTCGGAATTCCTGACTGCAAGGGTGATAATGGGATGAAGTTCGATATCTCTAAGCACAGTATCTGCAATTCCGTAGGCAGCATCGGAAATAGCTTCAGAGGCACTTGCAAGGTGTAGGATTCCCCTGAGCATGTTCACGTCCTCAAAATGCTTTGCTGTTTCAAGCACCCAGTGCTGAAGTTCGTATTTCATAGAGTCCATTTCGGACTCCAGGGCACTAACTTCATACGCAATATCCTCGTTGTCAAAAAGAATAGCAGAATATGCAAGCCCTACCGAGAGTTCGGACATATTCTTCATATCCACGATAATATCCACGGCATGTTCAAGGTCTTTTAAAAGTTTATTATGCTCGATTTCCTTTGGGATGAATTTCCTTGTCGTGACCATCTCGAAGAACGGTGCGACTCCTTCATCATGTCCTCTGGCAATCAAAACATCTCCCTGCCGGAGGCGAGTTTCCTTGTCAGGATCATAAATCCAGTCCTCATTTCTCCGGATAGCAATAATCCACATGCCTGTCTCGAGATCAAGTTCGAGGTCACCAAGCGTACGTCCTGTCATTGAAGATTCTGCGGCGACTGTTGCCCTGACTATGGTCTCTTCCGCTTCCCTGAGAGCGATTTTCAGTTCCATCGGAATTCCCATGTTCATGAGAACTATCTTGGCAATATCGCCTGCGGCATTAGCGATATTTTCCGAACACGCAGCAACCTGTAAAACTCCCAGGAGGCCTTCGGCCTCGTCAACTCTGCGTGTGCTTAACATCGCGGCCATCTTAATGTGGTAATCGAGGGTATCCATCTTATCTTCAAGATTGAGTACCTCTTCTGCAACGTCCTCATCATCGTAAATCATTGCAGAGTATGCAAGGTCTACCATGAGTTCGGAAGTGTCCTTCATCTCAGTCAAAAGATCCTTGAGGTTCTTTGGACTGTATCTGAATTCTTTAGGGAACATAGTCTCTAGATCAACTCTACCTTGTGCTGGTGTGTATGAGTATATACTTAATAGTAATTATTAATTATTAATTTTTGATTACTCAGGTTTTAAGAACCTGGCTGGAATATAATAAACTAAATGATAACTGATTTTTAATTAAAATGGTTTTTACAAAATATTTAATAGATATAGGGCTATGAAAATTCCTGTAACCCCAACAAGGTCTCCAAGGCTTGCTATGAAAGGAATAACCGTATCATCAGGGTCCATCCCAAACCTGTGGGAAACAAAGGCGATGGCTACCGTTGCAGAGTATACAACGGCAAGTTCTATGATAACGGCAATGAGGCTGATTTCAAGAAGGGTAAGAAAAGGCATTCCGAACCCCAAAAAACTGCTTGCCAGAAAGACCAGTATGCTGACAGAAATTGATGAAACAAACCCTACGATTGAAGCCGCAATAACACTATTGTGTACGACCGGGTTGCTCCTGAGATTATCTCCAAGCCCCATATGAAAAGCCGATGAAAGCCTGGCTCCAAGCATGCTGCCTGTATCCCCTCCGATCTTGATAAGGGAAGGAATAAGAATCAGTATCGCAGGCATAGATATAAGACTTTTTTCTCTTGAGTTAAGAAGCTGCCCTACAAGAATTCCCATAACACATGTGATTATAAGTACTGGTAGCCCTCGCTGAATGATACCATTGATTGTGTAGTAAGGATGATGCCCTGTTTTCCTCAGAACATCACCACCAGTTTTGCCGAGAGGAAAAGCATGAGCATGGATACAATATCCCCGATAGTTGCAATCGAAGGCGTAACAACATTATCAGGATCAAAACCGAATCTGAACATTCCTACAGCCAGCAGAGCTGCAACAAAAGAGAGAATTACCCCGGATGTAAAGGCTGAAATCACGCAGATCAGGGTAAGTTTAAAGACACCGGCACTTTCAAAGCCCAGAGCAAGGGTTACAAAGTGCCCGAGGATACCGAGAATAAAAGCGGTAATAACACTCAGGATCAGGGAGCCGGAGATATTATTCATGAGTTCGGGATTATGCCTGTCGAGATCTGTAATCAGTCCCAGGTGAATTGCACTGCCGAGCCTTGAGCCAAGGGTAGACGAAATATTTCCCCTGAGCCCGAGCACACCGGGATAAATTACAAGCAATCCCGGGATCATCCCAAGTTCATCTGTCATCCCTGAAAGTATAATCCCTGCAGCTACTCCCCCAACAGTAGCAATAAGTTCAAAAGGCAGCGCCTCACGTACTATTGATGAAATACTAGCATACTCGCTCAGGTATTTATCAATATACCGGGACTCGAAAATATCTTCATCCCTGTGCGACTCTGAGGGCATGCGCTTGTATTATACACTGATAATATTAAAATAATCGCTAACTCAGGAGAACAAAAAACGAAAATCTGTTCGAAAATTTTCATCCTTGATAATTACTAAGTCAAGTAAGAAATAAGTTGGAGAGTAAAGAACCACAACCAGTTCAATCAGTTTTTTGATTCCCGGAAAAAAGATAAATAACTTGCAGCCGTTACCTGATATAGATATCCATGGTAATAGGAGTAACTATGATAA
>NZ_DAVG01000054.1 GCF_002505485.1 Methanosarcina sp. UBA5
AATATGAAAAAATATATCAAAAGGAAAATAAGTAATACAAGGAAGCGTTTCAAGCAAGTCTCAGTTCCATCTCATAACATCTCTCTTTCTGGCCGCAGATATTTTTTACCTGTTTTATTTTCCGAAAGCCTATTTTTTTGTATAACTGTATCGCAGGAAGATTGTTTACATTGACATATAAGAGAACGGACGATATTCCATTTACCTTCATTTCTTCAATACTGCTCCTTAATAACTTCTCAGCAAAACCTTTGCCTCTAAAACTTCTGATAGTTGCAATTGAGGATACTACTGATTTTTTCTCAAAGCCTTTGAGGGAAAGTGAAGGTTTCAGGTAGTAGACGCAGTAGCCCACGATTTTATTCCTTCTCTCCATAACATAAAAAATATTTTTTGAATTCTTCGAATATCTTATAAGCTTTTCCGGGCATCCGTCTTTAAATCCTTCAGCTTGGATTCTAAGAACTTCAGGAAGCATGGAGTCCTCTATAGAAACAATATCTTCTTTTTCTATCGACTTCCATTTTCTTACCAGCAGATTACCAGTGATATCTCGCAGCAGTTTCTTAAAACTCATTAAGTATCCAACTGATCGGGTGTGAAGTTTTGTAATCCCCATAAAAGTCACTTTTAGACAAGACCATTGGTAATATATCATTTCTTAAAAGTTTATTATTTTAAACAATTAAAAATTTACAATTTTACAATGATAAAAGCTCGCCACAGCCAGGTTATTATATGCGTCTTAGAAAATTCGATCCTTATTTAAACATATCTTTTAACAACATTTCTCAAATATTGCATCGAGGAAAAAAGGTCAGGTAAAATTCCAGATTATTATCGTATAAAAAGAGCGTTTGAATAAAATCGCATTTACTGTATAAAAAATCTGTATTTAAGGGGGTTGTATCAAAAAGTTCGAGAGGAATTTGTAAGATTTATAGAGCTTAAGGAATTATAGAAAGACCTGAAAATTAAAGAATTCTTAATTCCATTTCATAGCACGTCTCTTTCGGGCCACATATATCTTTTATTTCTTTAATTTTCCTGAAGCCCATTTTTTCATACAACCTTATGGCAGGAAGGTTTTCCGTATTTACATATAAGATAATCGAAGATATTCCATTTAATCTCATTTCTTTGATGCTTTCTTTTAATAATTTCTCTCCATAGTGCTTTCTTCTAAAATTCATATCTATTGAAATTGAATAAATTACAGATTTTTTCTTAAAACCATTTAAAGACAGAATAGGCTTCAAATAATATATGCAGTAACCCACAACCTGATCATAGCTTTTTATTACATAAAAAATCTTTTTCATTCTTTTTGAATATCGTTTAACACCATTCCGGCTTTTAGTTCCAAAGCCTTCAGACTGAATTCGAATAATTTCAGGAAGCATGGAGTCCTCTATGGATACAACGTTTTCTTTCTCTACCTGTCTCCATTTTATTGTGTACAGAGTAGTAATAGTATCCTGTATCCATCTCTCGAAACTCGTTACATATATATTTAATGTAACTTGAATTTTTGTTAGACCCATACAGATCACTTTTATGCGAGTTTAAGCGAGTATAACAATTAGCGAATTAACCTCTATATAATTCTTTAAATTCCGTGCTTCCAAGATTAGAAGGCTTTTAAGTCTCCTTTTTATGTTCACTTTTCAATCTTCTCTTCTGGAATAGTTGTTAACCTGGAGTGCTTAACTCCCTTTAAACTTAGAATTTTTTCAGTCAGCTCTGTTATTTTCTCCCCCTCTCCCTGCAGAATTATTACTTCAAAACACGAATTCGGCTCAATGTGGAAGTGCACTGAAGAATTTATCAGATCCATGTTTTCATGCTGAATACTTGCCAGGGTGCTCGATATTCCTTTTTTTGAGCAATCATATACAATAGAAATCGTCGCAGCTCTTTTACCCTTGATCTGCTGCATCCATTCATAGTGCTGGTTATATGTCCTTATGGCATCCCTTATTCCCTCAGACCGAGAGGAATACCCTCTCTTCAGAAGAGTTTTATCAAACTTGTCCAGAAGGTCCCCGGGTAGGGAAACCCCTATTCTCATAAGCTTCTTTTCCATATACCCCTCCCGAAAACGAACATTTTATGTTACGAACATTTTCTGTTAATTACTCTATTCCACACATCTTGGTGGACCAAATTCAATAGGATACTGAATGGAAAAACTAATAATAGACCCCAAATTCCAAACTGTGGTTTCCAAAATTATATTCTAATATTTTATTGTAATTTCGTGGCATAAATAGTAATCGAAAGACATATGAAATATGAGAAAGTGCATTAGACTTAGAAATCCATCAGACTCAAAGTGCCAGGATAGAAATTTTCCTGCCGGAACCTTTGTTTTTGTCCGGGAGATTTACAGAAAAAGGGCATTTCTGCAAAAGCTGGTAATCACCATAAATAGAAAGTAAAATAGTTTTACCTGCTTATTTTCAAGTCAGTTGTTTGCTCAAAGTAAATTTCAAGGTCGAATGGTACTGATTCTGGTGAATTTTTTGTAAAATCACAATTTTTTATAAGTATCCGTCAGATCGGCAGTAACCCTGCGGATTCCCAAAAAGCTTATTAAAGGCAGAGTTCTATAGCGTGAAACACATTTACGCTGAATTTAGCTGACAATGAATAGTTTTCTTGCTTATCAATTCAGTTAATTTAATAAAAGAGTTGAAAATTATGGCAATCCAGAAAGGCGATTTCATAAAGTTGAACTACACAGGTAAGTTCGAAGATGGCAAGATTTTCGACACAACAGACGAAGAACTTGCAAAAAAAGAGGAGATCTTTAATCCGAGTGGGCTTTACGGCGGAGACGTTGTTATTGTCGGGGCAGGTCATACTATTGAAGGCCTTGATGAAGATCTCGAAGGGAAGGAAGTTGGGTACAGCGGAAGCGTTGTAATCTCTCCGGAAAAGGCTTTTGGCTTGAGCAACCCCAAACTTGTGGAAACTATTTCCATCACGAAACTTAAAGACCGGAATGTTCATCCTGGCCTTCCTGTTGAGGTAGATGGCAGAAGAGGAGTTGTCAGCAGGGTTATAGGCCGCAGGGTCACTGTGGACTTTAACAGTCCCCTTGCAGGCAAGACCGTTACCTATGAGTACACTATTGAAAAGGTTCTTGAGACTGAAGTTGAAAAAATTCAGGGTCTGCTTGCCCTCTATACCGGTCTAAGGGACCTGGAAATCGAGACTGCTGATGGCGTTGCAAAGATTTATATCCCCACAGGCCTGACCTTTAACCAGCGCTGGCTCATGGCAAAGAACAGAGTTGCATCCGAACTTTTCAAGTATGCTGACTTTAAGGAAGTTCAGTTCATTGAAAAGGTTACAGCCGAATCCGAAACTCAGATTCCAGCCGAGCCCGAAGTTAAGGCCGAAGCTGAATCCGAGTCCAAACCCGAAACTGAGGAATCCTCAGAGCCGGAAGTCTGATTTCAGCTATCAATTATTCAGAGAAGCGAAGAGCTCTTTCTCTTCGCAAATTTTATATATCATAATCGGGTTTGTTGTATACGCTTTCCGGAATCTCATGGTGATCTGCACCTTTCACTTTGCGAAAGCTGTAAGAATAATTATTTCAACCTGCTGAGGTAGCCCAGCGGACTACGGCGCCGGTCTTGAAAACCGGTAGCGCTTCGCGCTACGGGAGTTCGAATCTCCCCCTCAGCGCTTTTTCTCGAGCCTTTTTCAAGAATTATTCTTATCTCTATTATTTATTCTGATTTTTAATCTATGCGATATGCAAAAGCTATGCTGCTATTTTTTCTTCTGTGACGTGAGTGCTCTTTATGGATGCGTTCACGTCATACTAATTACATGCCGTGAGTCGTAAGCTCGTTCATGATAATAACTGCAGAACAGAAAAACACGGAATAAAGAGAATTTTGAAATAATCTTCTTTGCTTAGTCTGCTTGAGTTATCAAAAATAAGTGAAGTTACCCTTGGTTTTCAGACGGAACCTGGGTAAATAAACCCTCTTGACTCAGCTCAGTACCTTCATTACAATTCAGCCCTCTTGAGCGAAGCGAAAAGGGCTCCGTCCTCCCGAGACTCGGGTGACGGGACTCGGCATTAGAGATTTCAGTCCTAGGTTTTAAAACTCGATTTTTTACAGGAGTTTTTTTACCAGACACTCACTTACCGGAGCTATTTGAAGAGCCTATAAAGTGACAATCTTTGCGAGGGGTTTTCTTATGTAAAATGTGCTTTTTCAAATTTAATTCGAGAATCTGTAGGTGATACGAGATGACGACCAGGATAGGTAGCGCTATGAAGATGAGGATGATATCATGCAGGATTGGACTACTTATAAAGTGTGTCCCTGAGTTCCAGAGCGCCAGAAATGGCCTGTGGAACAAATAGATACAATATGAAGCTGTAGCGACATATGTAAACATAGAGCTCAAGGAGCTTGAAAATTCATTATTGATAAATTTCATTGCAAACCTGTATTCTAGAACACAGAATATTATTACAAATAAGTTAAGAAGCACAGAATCAATAATAAATTTTAAGACAAGGTAACTCAGGCCCAGTGAACCTGCTATACTTTCTAGCATTGATACCACTGTAGAAGATCCTATAGTGCCGCTGCCCGCAGATTCAATAGTAAATGAAGCCTTTTGGTCCAGGAGAAGGGTTGTTCTTGAGCCTAAAACGATAACTAGTACAAGCATAATAGGAAGGGCAGCCAGCAGTATCTGGACAAAAGGATTTTTCTTGTTAATTATCATTGACTTCTCAAATATGCTTTCTTTACAGGTAATAATCCCAAAAATGAATATTGGGAAAAACATAAAAAAACGGGACTCAATAATGTTAAAAGTTCTTGAGATTAACAAGCATCCGAGAAATATGAGAGAAGAAGAAAGTAAGATCTGTTTTGAGCTTTTTGAAAGCATAATGATAAGCGGATAAATTGTATAGAAGACAATAATTAAACCTATAAAATATAATGTCAGCATTGGGGATACATATGCAGGGGCAAGGAAGATTTGTAGCCCGAGTATATGCATGATTATATTATGAAAACTAAACACATGTTCGGCATTGGGGAATTCAAAACCTGAGTTTAGCTTTGGAGCAAATATAAAGAACACGAGTGTAAAAGCGGCGATAGCAGCCCAATAAAGGGGAAAGATCCTCAGGAGCCGTTTCCTGTAGAAAGACAATACGCTCTGGAATGAGTTTATTGAGTGGTTATTATAATATAACAAATATCCGCTCATAAATATAAAAAGTCCCAGTCCCATGTTTGCGACAAAAGGATCAACGGCATAAAGGGCTAACTTGATGTACGGAAAAGATAAAAAGTTACTTAAGTGAGCCGGAATGATCATTGCTATTGCTAAAGCTCTCAGGAAATCAAATGCAATTATTTTGTTTTTCATAGTCTCAAACCTTATATATGAAATCTTAAGTTTATGTGAATCGGTCTCTGTAGCATCTGTTTACTGACGAGTCAACTCATAAAAATAATTGTTATTTCATAATTCTGGTTGTACTAGAAAAGTATCATTTTCATTTATATATATAAACTCTATGATCTTTTTTATCTACTTTTCTATATAATAATTATTCCGATGCTAATTTTTATGTTTATTGCTACAGGTAAAATTTGGGTCCTGCAGATAAATTAGATCCATCTTATAAATATAAAGTGCTGTAGGCGCGTTAAATATAGAAAGTTTATTGATGAGCTCATCCCAAAACCAGTATTCCTCAAAATCGATAAGAGTTTCATAACTATTTCCCCTGATAGAAAACTTATTGATTATTCCTGATTCGAAATTTGGAGAAACAGTCTGAGTTATGGGATAGGCTCGATTTTAATGAATCTCTTAAGATCTGGATCTATGAATGCAGCTTATAGAAAATAAAAGACGATAATAAAAATAGGATTTCGGCAAAAAAGACAGGAAGAAACTTCCAGCTGGTCTGTTCTCATTAAGTATTGTTCTATAATTAGGTTAAATACAAAAGCAAAAACAACAACATCGAAATATTCTTATCTGCGGGCATCTGCTTGAAGAAAGCTGAAGGTTGTGACCGAGCATTCAAAAATATATTTAGAAAGCTCTTGGTAAAACCTGAAATCACTAATAGTAATCTGGCCAGCTCTGGATGAAACTCAAAATAAGTAAATCTTTTAAAGTTTTCTGATACCTTTAGACCAAAAATAAAAAGTAATTTTGGTGCTGATACAGCCATTTTTTCATTTTCGAAAAAGTTCTCTTTTTTCTAAGCTCTATTTTTTCTAAGAAGCTGCCTTAAAATTAAACTTGATCTCATAATTAGGATAAGACTTAAGCATTGAACTGAAAAACAATAGCATCAAATCGCTAATATCTAATGTAAATTCAAACCATGATGCTTAATATGCTTGATTTTATACATCAAGTACGTAACTAATATGGAAAAACTTAAGGCCGATATACCTGAATTTCAGAAAAATTTACGATCTGATTTAAAGTTAACATTGTCCACGATCCAATTGTATGAATGATTTGAGTTTTAAGACAGCCTCTAAGGAATATAAAGAAAATTTTGCAGAAAAGAAGCAAATTAATTCCTTCTTTTTCAATTTTAAAACTTTATATCCTTTTTTGCCACCTTTTTACCCTAAAATTGAATTGTAGGACAGTCTGTAAGAGTGAGTATTTGTGACCCTCTGCGCTCCTGATGTAATAAACCACTGAAAATGTGAAAAGTAAGAGATTAAGAAAATGAGAATATTTTTCCGTTTTTTCACGGTTATAAAGCCCAGATTCGTTTTTTTCCTTATTCTAAATAGTTTTTCAGTTACTTTTTGTTCACTTTTTCCTCTTTTAATACCTTTTTTGCAATCATGAAGACCACGAATGCAATAATAATGAAATTTATCAATTCTCCCAGAAAAGCCCCCCAGCTCAGTACTATTGGCCCGATTTCAAGGGTTGCAGTTTTCCAGGCTCCACCAGGAACGAAAGGTGTGATAATTGGCATTACAATGTTGTCCACAAGAGATTTTATAAGAGCCGTGGATGCGATACCCATAATAAAGGCAATTGCAAGCGGGATTACCTTATATTCATAAAGAAAATCTTTAAACTCACTCAGAAGCCCCATTTTATCCTCCTTACAAACAGCGAAGTGACATACCAATCAAAAAATAATTACAATGTATTCACTGGTTAATCCATATATTCATTGCATACTTTATTAATAAATCGTCCCGGAATGGATTTTATATTAGAGTTACGACTGAATATCAGTTATTAGGAATTATTTGATTGCAAGTGACTGATGAAAACTCGGGTTTTTTTCGGGGTTTTGAAAGCTGGTAAAAATCGTCAGTACCTGCGGGCTAAAACAAGTATATCCCTAAAACAAGCATAAAGTGGGGGCCTAACAGAATTAAAATCTAAAATTATATGAGAATTAAAAGAGTTAATAAGGAATCTATTTAGGGAATGCTTGTTCGAATCTTTGAGATTAGGTATAAGGCATATAGTAAGATATAATAAGATATAATAAGATATATAATAAATATCTAAGAAAATTGTAAATTTATTCAATGCCTCTTAAGATGAGTTATCTGAAAATCAGTTAAGAAGTAGATGGTAGGGTTACCGAGTCCCTATTCTCAGATCCCTACCTGCGATCCAACCCAAAGATTAAGAGGAAACCCTATTACTCCTAATCTATACCCCTATAGTGGTGTGAGGATATATATCATAACCGATACGAAAGATTGTTTATGAATTTAAATTATAATATAATCAAATAATTATATTATATTGAAAAATTTAATTGCATTAAAAATAGCAGGCTTATAAAAGAGACAGATTATATTAAAAAATTATAATGGCCTTAAAATTCTTTACGTTAAACTATTATTTGTTTGAAAACAATTTTTGATATAAATAATTTAAAATAATTTAAATTATTAGTATATTCTGGAGTTGGGAAGTCGGAGTAGAGGGGTAAATTGGAATCTACTACGTAAAGATTGCCCGGAAGCCACTGATCCTTCTTCGAGACAGTATGCTTGGGGGAGCATAACTTTCGAAGAGACTGTATTGGGGGATGCAGTAAATAGATCCAGTGCCTCTGGGCTCTTTCCTATGCATTTTCTTTTTTCTTTTTAATGGTGTTTTTAATGGTGTTTTAACATTGTTTTTTTGTTTTGATACTGTTGTGAATATTCTTTCTTAAAATTCGAGTTCAAGCCCGACAGGACAGTGATCCGAGCCCATGATTTCACTGTAAATCGGGGCAGATTTTACATTGTCCCGCAGTTTTTCACTTACGAAAAAGTAGTCCAGCCGCCACCCTACATTTCTTTTACGTGCGCCTGTTCTCATTGACCACCAGGAATAATTTCCGCCTTCTGGATTGAACATGCGAAAGGTGTCAAGATAGCCGGCAGCAAGGAATTTATCCATCCATGTCCTTTCTTCAGGGAGAAAACCGGATATCATCTCGTTTTGCTTTGGACGGGCAAGGTCGATCTCTTTATGAGCTGTATTTACGTCCCCGCAGATGACAAGCTTTTTGCCTTCTGCTTTGAGGGCGTTTGCATAGTTTAAAAAAGCCTCGTAAAAGTCCATTTTGTATTCCAGGCGCTCTAGAGAGGCTTTGCCGTTAGGAAAATAGACATTCATTAAGGTAAAGTCCTCGTAATCGGCCCGCAGAAAACGGCCTTCCCTGTCAAATTTTTCGATTCCCATGCCTGTTTCGAGATTAAGAGGCTTTTTCTTTGAGAAGATTCCGACCCCACTGTAGCCGTTTTTTTCTGCTGAGACAAAATAATTATAATAGCCCGGAATATTCTTTGCTTCTCTCGGGAGTCTATCAGGAGAGACTTTAGTTTCTTGAATGCAGACAATATCAAATTTCTGTTTCAGCAAGAGCTCAAGAAAATCTTTTTTTATTGCGGCTCGGAGGCCGTTTACATTCCAGGAGACGAGATTATAGTGGCCGGACATTTTTCTACTCCTAGTTGGGTTCCAGAATTCGATTTATGTTATAAGGAAGCTCAGAGCTGCAGGAAGTTAAATTGAAATATTTGAGATCGATTAGCCGATAGTGAACCGATAGTGAAATGAATTAAACTGAAAAGAATTCAAAGTTCTAGTTAATAAATGCTCCTTGTTTAGCCAGCAAATCCTCCTTAAGTTACCCAAACGCGAACAAAATGAAAAAATAAAATAACTTTTGCCTTTTAGTCATATCCATCAATTAGGAAAAAAGGTCATCGAGCCACCTTGCCACCAGTACTTAATGGTTGCTCGAGTCCGAGTAGCTGCCTCCGACATGGCCTTTATACATGAATCGCACGGATCATACTGCCCACGGATCTCGAGAGAATCTCCAGGGTGTAGGTCAATCCGTCGAATAGCCCACCTTTCCGTGTGGGTTGCAAGTCTATTCCTTGGAAAGCCAAGGGCACGCTCCTCTGCCGGCAGATCAGCCACGTGACCACTCTCGAGCTTCTCGTAACGTACCACCCTGCCACCTCGACGAAGGACTGCCGTGGCACTGTGGGGCGGCCGGTAGTCCTTGCCGAGAATTTTCTTAAGAGCGGCCTCATTAGATGGGAATTTCTGACGGATGATTGCTGCAGCGGTTTCATCTGCATCGTCCGCAAAACGCTGGAAAAGCTCGAAGTCCGACATATTCTTGTACCGTAACCGCAATGCCTCCACCGCTTCCGGATCTGTGCGTGCTGCCTGTCTGAGACTAGTGAGATCAATATCATCATAAGCAGCGGCAGCTTTTCCACCCTCTGCTAGTGCTTTCCCCTCTCCAGTAACTTCTGTACCGGAAGCAAGTACCTTTGTTTTTCCTGTAGCCGTGATAGCCTCTTTTGCAAATGGGCCTTCAGGTAGCTTTCCGAAGATGACACGTCCATTTGGCCAGCCAATAGGCTCACCAGTAGTGCTATAGAATGGCCCTCCAAGTATTTGATCCGGCGTAATCGGAGCCGAACCACTGGGTGAGAGATCGATAATTTTCTTGTAGCCAAGAGGTGCTGGCATTTTGAGCACTTTTTCAAAGTCTGGATTAGCGCCCCGCATACCTTTAAACACTTCACCTTTACCCTGAACGATAATACGCCCACCAGGCTTGAGAGCCTTACCAAGTTTTTCAATATTAGGCACATATCTCCGTGGGTTGTTGATCATAATTGAGTCGTATTCTCCATTCATTTCCGGCGGCAAAGGCTTCTCAGCATCGAGTTCCATGACGTTAGATCGTGACGGATTTTTATCCGATTGAGTAACATTGACCAATTCCTCGTTAGGAGGTAGACCGAGGTCTGTCTGTTTCAATCCCGCCCCAACTTCGAGTACCTTTGCTGGATCACCAGTTTTGTTAACTGGCACTTGCACGCCAGGTTTTTCAGCCACTAGTGAGAATCCTTCATTGAATTCAGCGTCAGTAAAATCAAATTTAGGTGTCGGCGATTGTTCAGCCTCATTTTGCCCTTGTTCTCTAAGGCGGGCTTGTCTACGCTCTATATCACGACTCTTCCGTTTGGCTTTCTCAGAACGTTCATCTATTCGGCTTTCTCTCTCTATAGCTCCTTCCTCTATAGCTTGCTGACTCAACTGCTTTTTTTCTTTGAGGTATTCTGCCTCCCTTTTAGACTTGGCGGATTTTGAACGGTTTGATTTCTTCTTTGGCGGTGGTATTTCAGTTTTGATCGGTTCTGGCAGCTTAGATTTTACGGTGTGTGACTCGTTTCCTTTAGATGAAGCTGCCTTTGGCGGTGCAGCTTCATGTGAGACCTTGAATGGCTCAGGTTCCTTTGTAAAGGCGGGAGTTTTTACTGGATTTGATACACTTGGAGATGCAGGTTGAGTACCAGGATCCAATTCAAGTGCAGACTCTGTACCTCTAGTTATTTTCGGACCTGGATGAGTTGCTGCAGATGTAGCCATTCCAGAGACAACGCTTGTTATTGCTGCTTTCTTTATATCTTCAAGCGAACCCCCGGTCACTGCGGCACTTGCTGCACCACTCCCTACTTCACCTAATGTCTCTATAACATATTTTGATATCGTTGATCTACCAGTAGATATGTGACTGGCTGCACTGCCAATGGCACCACCTGCCATTCCAGAAAATGCACCTTTTCCAGTATCTTCAAGAATCTCACTAGCGGATTTTCCCTCTAATGTAGATCCAAGTGCACCGCCAGTTGCTCCACTCGCTCCTCCGGCTAAGCCACCTCTGATTAGTTTTCCACCAAGGCTAACACCTTTTGTTCCAAGCCCTAAAGCTTTACCTGCCCCAAAACCAACAACGGAGCTAGCAGCATCAACTGTACCGCTTTTAGCTCCTGCCTTCATTTCCTTCCATACTTCTGTACCACTGATCGGTCCACCAGTTAGGGCCTGTCCAGCTGCAGATGAACCACCTCGCAGGGCAGCGCCAGTTATGCCCCCGCCAGTAGTCACTATAGCACCTGAACCTAGAACCGCTCCAGCAGTTATAGTTCCTCCGCCAGCGAGAGCACCAGCAACAGCGGGTGCAGCGACAACAGCGGCAGTTCCAATAGCGATTGAAAATGAGACATCTCTTGTATATTCAAGAGTTGTTATCGCTTTCTGAGCTCCTCCGGAGGTCTTGTCAACATAGGTATTCCATTCCCTCTGAGCCTCACGGAACGTGTCCTGAGCAAGTTTTAACTGCCTACCAGCCAATTTCAAATTTCCAAATTGCAACGCTTTACGCCCATTTATTATGGGACTTATGGGCCATGACCAAATTCCGATATGAGGCGGTACAGTGTCACCCAAAATATCACTAACTATTCCAGCCCACCCATGTATTTTATCGAGAAACTCCTGATGTTGTTGTTTATTGAAAATTACTTCTTCTTCGAGTAGCTTAAAATCCAGCTCTAGTTTTTTATTGACTCTGGCTCTCTCAAGACTGAATTCTGCTTCAGTGAGCCTGAAAGTCTTCCCTTCAACTGTGTACTGGTACATCACGGCAATGTCAGGAGCGGTACTTCCAGCAGTTGTCTCATTGGTACGAGATTGATTTCTTCTTAATGAATTATTTTGCTTTAGTTGAATAACAGAATCAGTTACCCTCATTACCTGCTCCACTGCCCGATCAGCTTCCTGCTCGTAGAGATCATTAGGCTGTCCGATCCTAAGTTTAGCCTGTAAGGCTCCCGATTTGATCAGCTTCTGGACTGCCCGATTACCCGCAGTTCTCTGAAGCTGTAATATTATATCAGCAGCAGACCCAGAAGAATGGAAGCCCATATTCTGCTTGCAAGAATTAGAGCATCTCTGCTTTGCTTCCGATGTTTTGGCAGTTTTAACAGCTCTTTCAGCCATTTAGTCATCTCCATATGATAATTTATCCTGATATGATGAAAACAGAAATCCACTTGATAAGCTTTTAGAATTCTTTTGATTCAAAATTAGTAGAGTTAACTGCGGAAATTATAGAGCAAAAACTGATTTTCAAATTGTTAGAACAAATTAATGTAATTTTTTTATTTCTCATGTCAAAAATAACCTAATTAGTTACTTGATTTATCTAACAAGCAGAAAAAGTAGATTTTACTGTTATAGCTATCAATCCGTTCCTCTAACTCAGATTAAGGATCTTCTCATTATTGGGTTCTGATACATCATGCCGAGCTCGCTTTTAACGAATTTTTAACGAGCCTTTCTGCAACCTGCCTTTTACGATTATCAAGTTCTTCTGTTGTAAGAAGCCCTTTTTGGATGAGAAGTTCGATAAGGGCATAAAGAAAGGAAGTTTATTCCAGAGTCTTTGAGGTATTTGCGTTGATGTGGGTGTGGGTATAGAGAAAAATTGAGGAGAAGACTCTGGTTTTTTGGATTGATGGATTTGCTGGTGCTCGGGCATGATCGAATTTCCCATGGAGATTTAGGACTTACGCGGTTTAACTGAAAAACAACAGCTCTAAACCTTCAACTGTCTAAATTATCAATTTAACAGCAAGGTCTATTAATCATGATTTTGATCCTCAAGTGCGTAAGTCCTATGATATTAAGATATATGTTTACCTGCCGAAAGAAAGACATAAATTAAGAATACTGGTTTATTTACTTTACTCTATAATAATTATTTCTCACAGAATTACTACTAAATTCTCTCATAATCACATGAATTTTTATTATCTTAACCATTCATCATTTCTTTTTGCCCATTGTTTACAATTGTTGCATGGTGATTTTCTCTTCCAGCCGTCATAATAATAGCCTCCTGCTATAAAGTTTAGATTTTCGATATCATGATGACCTTTTTTAATACTATTATAGGCAGCAGCAGGTTCTGCACAATTCCAAACCTCCCATTCTTCTCGTTTCGCTATTTTTTTTAGGGTTATTGCTAACTCTCTAGCATTTTCATCATCTGAGGTGGGTGTTACTACCCCATTTTCTCTCTTAAACAATCCCCCAATTTCAGAACTATACCCTTCAGCTATACGATTATTTCCGCCATCTAGTGCAATACTTATCATCCTGGAATTCTTTGCTTCTGGGTGTATTTTCATATGGCGTTCAGCGTCTTTTAACACATGATTATTTAACTCCCTGTCATGCTGACCCTGAGCTTTAGAAACTTCATCTGAATATTTAACTAGTTTCTCTCCCCACAGTTCTTTTCTTCTACTTATTTCTTCATTCTTCTTATCTTCTTGATATTTATCTAGGCGTTTTTCTTCGTTTTTTATTATAATATGTGCTGCATTAACAAAGTGTTGTTGAAGTGTTGGAAAAAATATATACTGCTTCTTTCGATCGCACATCAGTTCTAGTTTTCGATGTAACTGTATAGGGTTTATATTAAATGCTTGGGCTACACTCCATATTGTAGCCATGTTGTTCTTGAGAATTGGAACTTTACTGATTAAAGCTACTTGCCCATGATCGTCACTATAAGCGAGTTTATATTGTCTCAGTTTGTTATTATAATTAGATTGATATTTTATCCCAGTCCCATTATTGATAATGTTTGAGGGTATTGGATGGTTTGATGCTATTAACCCTCCCATTAAATCCGCGTCATGTTCCAATTCCTTGTCATCATTCACCGCCACATCCTTCAACTGCATCGTAGGCTTTACCCTTTCCTGCTTTTGCTGCACCACATGCCACGCCTCATGCGGCAAATGCCTTTCCTGCCCCGGCGCTACATGAATATTTGTTCCTTGAGTATACGCCAAAGCCCCTACTTCAGCAGGTTTTGATGAATTATAATGCACCCTCACATCGCTCATATCAATTCCAGACAAACTCTCCACGCTAGCCTTGAGGTTATCAGGCATTCCTGTGTTATTTTCACTCTTTTTCTGAAGCGGTTCTTCTTCTGGAATCTCCTGACATTGGATAGCTCCTATCATTTTTCTTTGAAGAGGTTCCTCTTCTTCTGGAATCTCCTGTCTCTGAATGATGGATTTCATTTGAAGTTTTTCTTCATCTTCAGGTTCCAGCCTTTGAATAGTTTCAAACTTACCTTGTAGGGTTTCTTCCTCTTCCTGAATTTCCTGTCTCTGTTTGCATGAAGGACATGTCTCCTCTTCAGATTCTTTTCCAAACATGCCTTGTAAAGGCTCTTTTTCCTCTTCAGATACTATCTGCCTCTGGATTGGTACCTGTTGAACCTTTGAAGTGTTTCTAATCTCTGAAAGCAACCTTCCAACTGCCCTGTTTCCAATCGTACGTTGGAGCTGTAAAATATCAGCCGGTGTCAGAGATTTAGGATTGATTCTGGCACGCTGGATAATAGAAGCTGGATGTGATACAGGATTTTGGACTGTGAAAGTTGCTTGCTTTTGAAAAGTAGAGTCCGGTTTTCTGGACTGCTGAATTTGCTGGTGTTCAGACATAATCAAACTCCTTCTGAAGGTTCAACAGTTGAGTAAAATCAGGCGATCAGATGTATTTTGAGTTCCCTGGCAGATGAACAGACTTCTTCCTGGCTGGCGGCAATTTTAGCAGCTTCTCTTGATTCAAGCGTATCTGACAGCTTTTCTACAGATAAAATATAATTATCTAGTGTTTCTTTAATAGCAAGCTCTTTTATTTCTTTTGCAAAAGCTTCAAATGATTCAAGGTTTTCTTCTATGAATTTTATGAATTCCTCTTCCTCTTCATACACCTTTTTGTCCACAGCTTTTCCGAAATCCTCCGAAATTGCTTTAGCAGTCTTGTTTTCAAACAGATCGGCGATTTCTACAAAGTTAACCGCGGTGCACTTCAGGGCCCTGTACATAGCACTGGAAGGGTCAAGTTTCTGGGCGAAGAAACAGAGTTCTTCCTGCTTGGCAGCAATTTCGAGAGCTTTCCCTGATTTAACCGTATCTGCCAGCTCGTTTACAACTGTAATGTAATTGGTTAGTTCTTCTTCAATAGCAAGGCCTTCGATTTCTTCCGGCAGGGATTTCAGTAAATGGATGTTTTCTTCCATGAATTTTATAAAGTCATTTTCATTATCATACAGCCTGTTGTTTACAGCCTTTTCGAACTCTAATGAAATTGTATCAGCAATGTCGCTTTCGAGTTTGCTGGAAACTTCTCTATAGATGCCCACAGCACATTTCAGTGCCCTGTACATGGGATTCTTAATGGGGTCATCACTGACAGCAAGGTTCTTGGCATAAGAACAGACTTCCTGCTGCCTGCCAGCAATTTCGAGAGCCTCTTTTGATGCGATTGCTTCAGCCAAGGTATCTACAGAAGAAATATAATTATTAAGACTTTCTTCACTGGCAGTAAGTTTTATTTCCTCTGGAAGGGCTTTAAGCGATTCGAGATTTTCTTCCATGAATTTCAGGAATTTATCTTCATCCTCATACAACCTGCCATCGATCGCTTTTTCAAAATTGAAGGAAATTTTGCTGGCAATCTCACTTTTGAACAAGTCAGAGACTTTTTTAAAGCTGACTGCCGTACAATTCAGTGCCTTATACATTGGATTATTAACAGTAAGCTTCAGTTCAAGAGCATAAAAACAGACTTCATCCTGCTGGGTAGCAATTTTAAGGGCAATACCTTCGCCAATCTTATTTTTAAGAATTTCTAAAGAGTTTTCGAAGTCTTTGAGGCATCCTTCCTCAGCCTGCTCGCTGATTTCTTCTGCACATACCTTAATCAAGCTCTGCATACTGTCCATGAAATTGATGAAATCGCTTTCCTTCTCATACAACTTCTTTCCAATTGCTTTTTTAAAGTTCAACGAAACCTCAAAGGCTCTCTCATTTTTAAAATCCTCAGCTACTTTCTTAAAACTGGTAACAGAACATTTTAGAGCCCTCTCTCTCAGATACATAGAAAGAATACTAAGCTGTTCCTGAAGTTCTGCTGATAGTTTACTATAGTCCACAAAATTGTCTTCCAGCGTATGTACATGATCTTCGCGGGCATACTTGGTTGAAGTACCCACAAGGTTCTCGGTGCCGATACTCTTTATCTCAGTTTTAGCAGGTTGAATTTCTGACCCCAGTGTACAGCCAATTTTTATGGATTTATTATTCTCATCAGGAGTTATTATTATATTTGTGCCTTCAATAAGGTCTATATTTCCCCCGGGATTACTAACCCCGTCCACACTTACAAGTGCACCTGCCTGAGCGGCGTTAACATTATGTGGATTGTCTGTTCTTTCAGAATGTGTCTCCCCTATGAGAATTCGATTGTAGGTATCTTCAGGGGTAATTTCAATAGAACCTTTATTAACAAGTTCTATATTTCCACCCGGATTGAACACGCTGTTTATACTTTTCAGCGCCTCTACTTGGGCAGCGGTGACATTGTGTGGATTATCCATTCTCCTGGAATGTGTCTCTCCTATAGTGATACATTTGTTCGTATTGTCAGCATTAATAGAAATCGAATTATCTTGAATAAGTTTTATCTTCCCTTCAGCCCCTTCAGCATTATCTACCCCCCCAATACTGGCCAGTGCCTTTACCTGGGCAGCGGTGACATTGTGTGGATTATCCATTTTCTCGGAATGTGTCTCTCCTATAGTGATACGTTTGTTCATATTGTCAACATCAATAGAAATCAAATTATTTGGAATAAGTTCTATGTTTCCACCTGGATTCTTTACATTATTTATACTAACCAGAGCATTTATTTGAGAAGCAGTTACTCTATGAGGATTATTAGAGTCTAGGCTATGACATTTAAAAATCTGATATAGCTCTTCGTTCCTGAAGATGGCAGAGATGTGGTTTTTTGTATTTTCCTTATCATAAAAAAAGGTTCCATCATTCTTACTTTTGATAGATGCAAGAAAAACTTTACCTATTTCTTCCTCGCACATTGGACAAGACCAATTATCCTGTTCAAGTGTATTCAGCCAGTTTTTTACAGCTTCATCGATTTTATCTGGCTCTAACGGAAAATCTGTCCGACAATGGATACCCGTGGAACTAGGAGCTTTGTACGAAAAAACAACCGCAAAATCTTCAATGACCCTTCCAGGACAGCATTTCTCTTCACAGCTTGAAGAGTTTGAAGCTACAGCTAAATAGCTTCCATAAGAAGTCTTATATTTAAGATAAAGATAAAAATCACTGTGCACAGAATTTGAAGAAACTGGATTCCCTGATTCATCTACAATTTCTTTATCCAGCGTATTGGAAGGAACAATTATTTCATGACCGCAGCAGTCAAGAGCCATTCCTCCATCCACAAAGTTTATTTTGAGTGGCTCGTTTTCTTTTTTTGTTACCTTCAGGTCCTGAAAACCACATACTATTCCAGTACCATGAAGTAATCTGTTAATAAGATAGCGCTTACTGTCAAAATACTGCTGCTCGGTTTCAAAATCCCTGACTGTCATCAACTTTCCATAAAAATATTTATTTTTTTCAAATTTAGTAAAATTGCAATTGTTCATATTTTGGTCATTTTCTGGCATATTTTTCACATCCTCTAATTTTTAAAGCAATTTATTCCCTTTAATCGGTGCCTACTAACAAAAAATTTTAACAGTGATATTGACCACTTTATTGGGAGAATCGAAAAATCAATAGCTTTGGCTAGATTTGGAAGTTGATTATATTCTCCTAGAATCAAAAGTAACATATTTACGAGGAGATCTCCTAAATAAAATCCATAAAATGTACTAATTGAAAAAAATTGAATAATTAATATTTATATAAAATTTTAAGCTGTTTTACCTAAATAACACTTCAAGAAAGCAGAATATCTACTCCTACTCTGGAATGCCTTTCAATCTGTCCGGCCTTCTCTGTATCATAGAGAACAGTGTCCCTACCTATCATAGATGTCTTTCCCACAACAAATTTAGGCTCAGTAACCACAGTATTGACTTCGAGATACGTATGCATATCCAAATAAAACCATGGTTCGAGAACCTTTAGCTCATAGCTTGTGTGAGCAGGCTTCTGTTCCTCAATTATTCTCCTGACACGACTTTGAGCAGTTGTATCAAGGTCAGGATCTGCCAGCAGCACGTAGAAACAAAACCTTTCAGTTCCATAAAGCCTGTCGATTAAAAGTTCTTCCATAACTTCACCTGCTGCAGCTTTATTTTCTGGGCAGTCTTTCACCTTGAGATCGCTAGGTGGGAAAAATATTCTTTCTTGAAAAGGCAAAGAGATTGTTTTTTCTTTATTACAAGGTTGAGAAATAGTGCCTGTACATTCTTTAAACGCCTGAAACCTCTCAACTACAAAAGGCTTTTTGCCGGTGAAAAGTTCGATGCTCTCCTCAAGCCCTTCTCTCGTACCTCTTTTTTTATACAACGAAATTGCATTCCGGATAAAAATTCTCTTTTTGTCTTCTGGCCAATCCTCATCCATGGACACTGCAAGCCAAGAACCTAGCCAGGATAAAAACTTGGAGGGTGTTCCATTGGTATCAAAATAATGGCTTATGTGGTCAATAGTAAAATCAATCTCATAGAATATGCTTTCAAATATAGCAAGAAAACGCTCAAGCAATCCCTTGCTTACAGAATCTTCTTGATAAATCCCAGGAAGATACTCAATGTACGAAACTCTTGGAAAAAATATAGTAATTGAGCTTACAACTGGCGAAAGTACTTCATTGCCTGAGAGAATAAGCTTAAACCAGAGATATCGCCCCTTGGCATCATCTATAAAAAGAGCATCTCTTTTGTTATTGCCCTGAATTGCCGAGGCTTTTGAAACGCAGTTCTGCCATTTAATAGATTCTGAATCCTTAGGCCCCTCCTCCTTTGTATTTGACACAAAATACTGAAAGTCAACTTGAGTACCTTTCTCGAAGTCCCCTTCCAGCAATAGCCTATGCCAGTGAGTGTCGGAGACCTGGCTGTCAATAGGCTTTGAGATGTAAATTCCTTCGAAATAACCTTTTTTGTTCTGAAGGTTTGATTCTTTACAATTCAGAAGTGTCAATTTATCTTTATTGTTAATAACGTAAAGATTTCCTTTAAAATCACTGATTAATTTTCGACTTGATCCTATAGGAGTCTCATTTGTAAGTTTGTAAGTTGTCAGTGAGTCCCAGGCATCTTCATTATTTGAAAGTTTGCTAATTGGCAATTGGTCACCGGTTTTAGATCCACCTATGAAGATCTGATTCCATATGTCAACTGCAATTCCTGAAAATGAAAAATCACTAATTTTTGGTCCAATTATTTCAATAGATTTTTCTTCTTTTGTCAAAAGAATTTTTAAAACATACCCTTTTATTTTACTTAAAGTACTCTTATTACCCTCGACACTTACAACTGGAATATAAAGACTGCCATCGACACCTATAGCAAGACTCTGTGGAAAGTCCTCGTTCTCCAGCTTAAAAGTTAAGTCAATTAGACGAAAAGACGGATAACAAGCATCAACAATATTTAAGTAAAGTAATCTTTTCTCGCTTCCTTCAAGAATGTAAATATTTCCCCGATTATCACATTCAATAGCATAGATTTGATTTAAAGGGCTTCCATCGGGTCCGGTTGTAAGAATCCAGCGAATTTGGAGATCTTTTTTTGTAAGGGCAATAAGGCGAACACCCATTTTTATGGTTTGATAATTTGAATCATTAGAAACGTAGTCTGCGATATATATTGTATCCCTATCTACTCCAATTGCGGAAATAACATTCAATGTTAATGAAAGGATTCTCTGAAGGTTCCCAATTTTTACTAAGGTTTTTTCATTAGGATGAAATATGTACAAGTTCTGTTCAAAGTCTACAAGATAAAGTGTATTGCATCTGTCTAGAGCCACATCAACTACAGTTACATCCTTGAAAATGTCATCTTGATTGTAAACATAATTGTGGTCTATCCTTAGATCCCCTAATTCCAGACTAAGGTTATCGCCAATATTTTTAAAATCTTCAAAGAGCGTTTGAGTATTAATCCGTTTGTAATTACTTTCCTGAATAGCTGTCACCTCTCTTAAAGCACTGATTCGCTTCCCTAAAAATCTCTACATTGTGTATGCCTGAATAAATGCTTGCTATCCTGGACTTCAATATCAGATTTCCATTGGCATCCGAAGATTCATTTTGATCTCCGGAGATTGACAACCTTAAAACGCAATTCACACACTCAATGTTTTCTATTATATTATAAAGGTCTGAAAGGTAAACGTCTCTACCAATAGGCCATCCATTTTCATTCATTCCTCCTGTAATTGGGTGAATAAATTGTCCCAGTTTCTCAATTACTTTCTTCCGGATGAGGCTATCATCTCGGTATGAATCCACAGGGACAACCGTGGCATTGACAATAACCTTTACATAAATAGGTGAAATTACATGGATATCAGTTCCAAGAACACGGTGTTTATCAAGCTGAGCACATACTGCTTTTTTAAAGTCTTCCGAAGGTTCGGGAGGAATTTTCAAAACTTCAAGAGGAGTATATGGAATAATAACTACTGTTACAGACCCTCTGCTCTCTTCAGAGTCTTCAGAATCAGTTTTTGGATCATAATTTGGGATCGCTTTTGCTCTGGCTATTCTCAGTCCAGGTGTGCTCATGGCTAGTTGTTCAAAATCCTGTAGTGTAACAGCTGTATAGGGAGTCTTTAGATCTCTACAGAAGTCTTCGATTGTCTCTTCAATAGTCTGTGCCTCTTTACCTCCTGTTGAGGCAAAGTAATTTGTAATAGAACCACTAAAACCATCTATTTCCCAGCTGCGTTCTGGCATTAAATTTCCTTCTTCACCTCCTCCTGTCATATATTCCAGTACTCTTATTATAGAACCCTGAGATGGAACAAACCCCATCATTCCATCCCCAAATTTTATTTTCCCTTTTTCCTTATTCAGGATATAGTGCTTATCTGAACGCTTTGATCCTTCAAAATCATCAACTTCAATCCATTTATCTTTCTCAACTATTAATTTAAATGTCACTTCTGGAGTTAGAGAAATTTTCTCTAGCTCAAAAAGCTGATCTGGCAAACCTTTACTTATCCACTCTTCATATCCAATTATCGAAAGTTTCTTTATTTTAATAGTGGAGTCTTTAGGTGGAATTATTCCATTCTTCCCATTCCCAAACTTTATTTTCCTATTTTCTCTGTCCAAGATAAAATGCCTATCAGAAGGTCCTGATCCATCAAAAGAATCAACTTCAATCCATTCATCTTTATCAACTTTTAACTTAAATGTCGCTCCTGAATTTGGAGGAATTCCCTTCAGCTCAAAAAGTTGATCTGGTAAACCTTTACTGATAAATTCTTCACAGTTGGCTATAGAGTATTCCATTATTGTAATATTAGAGTCCCTAGGTGGGATTATGCCTTTTTTTCCATTTCCAAACTTTATTTCTCCTTTCTGCTTATCCAGGACAAAATGCTTATCAGAAGGACCTGATTGTTCAAAGTTATGAACTTCAACCCATCTTTCTTCTTCGATTGATAATTTTAATGTATTATCCACAACTGGAGTTTCCCTTAGCTCAATAACCTGACCTGGCAATCCGTTGCTAATAAGCTCTAAATTGTCATCGTTGACCATCAGCCCGTGGACTGCTGAAACAGTATTAAGTCTCAAATTTTCAATTCTTGGAGGATATTCATAGAACGCATCTTCCACCATGCAGCGAAGCCAAAAATAGGTTTTTTTTGAATCAGATACATCATATCCCAGATCTGGGATTATCTGGGAAGCTGTCCAGCCGTTAAGATTTTTAAAAACAATTTTTCCACTTTTTCTGAAACCTTGAGTCTCATCCTCTAGGAGGACAGGATTCCATTCGCCTTTATTCTCCTTCTTGACCCATATTTCCCATTTTAGTCCTATATTCTCAACTTTATAATCCAGCTCAATATCATACTTTTTGATTTCTATCAGGTCTTTTTCGTAAAGATAACACATTAAATCTAAGTTATTGGGAACTTTATTCTCAAGGAAAATAAAACCAAGGTACATGGCACAGCCCTTCTGGATTTCATTTCCAAAAGGAGCAAAGAAAAGGTCTCCTTTTTCATCTAAATTCGAATAACTTCTGTCAAAAACACCTAATGTTAGTTCATTAACCACTATTTTTTCAAGTATTTTAAGTGTATTTTCCTTGTCTATTTTGAGCTGTGGTAATATAGTTATATCTTCCTCAAGCTGAAAATAAATTTTCTTGTCGTTAATTTTTGTCCATACCTTTCTCCCTTTACTAAAGGTCTTCTCTTCATCAGAAGTAAAAGTTAAATCCACTCTTGATTGCTTCGAAAGCTGAGGTTTAACTCCAAGAAGTTGAAGGTATTTAAGGCGGTGATTTTCGGTTACAAGGTTTGTACGATATAATGCAATCTCTGAAAGCCATGCAAAAAGGTCTATAAGGGTTATTCCAAGATCACTCAGGTTATGGTCCGTCCATTCAGAAGAATATCCTGGGATAAGTTTTCTTGCTTCTTCTACCAACTGGGAAAATCTTTTATCATCAAGATCAGGTATAGGTAGGGACATATTTATCCCTCCTTTTCAGTATTTTTCAATTTTACGGCTATCTCATGTTCTCCACTATAAGGAAGGGCATATACAGGAAGCTTAGCCACACTGGATTCATCGGTAAGTTTCATGGATGAGCCTGTAAAGCCTGAATCCTCGTAAAGATTTATGATTACTTTATCTACATAATCTACATCTGTTATTTGTTCGAGAATTAAGTAAATATCAGAGATACAAATAGAACATCCAAAACTCCAGCCGTCTTTCTCATTACTACCGGTTAAAGGGTGCAAAAATTTGGAGATTTTGTTTCTGGCTTCTTTTTCTATCACAGGTATTGCATCGATAGAAGCAGTTATGAGTTCTGCAGAAACATCTATTTTGATATAACAAGGAGGTATTACTCGCAATGTCACTACAGCCGGACATCTTTCTTTTAAGTAAGAGGCAACTCTGCGTTTTAATTCACTTGAAGGGATAGGCTTTGAACTCGAACTTTCTGGAACTATGACAACAGTTACCCACCCTGTAACGAATTTTCCTTCAGAATTGAAATTAGAGAGCGCTTTTACTTTTGCTACCTGATCTGAAGCTCTTTTCGTAAGCCATTCGTAATCTTCAAGTGCCATCGCACGGTCTATCGTTTTTAAGATAATGGGTGCCCTTTTTAGAAGAGCATCTATATCTTCAGTTTCGGTTCCGCCACTCGAGCCGATAGGATTAAAAACTTTATCCACAAAAGCTATTGAACTTTGGAGCTTTGAGATTTTAGAGGCATCAAAATTTCCGGATTTACCCCCACATATACTGTATGTGGCTTTGATGTTGTCAGAACCTATTGGAGGAACCATCCCACGTGTTCCATTTCCAAAAGAGACATCTCCGTCTGTTTTGTCAATTGTATAATGCCTGTCTTTACTCTTCGAATCTAAAAAATCATTTACCCGGGTCCACTTAACCCAAAACTCAGTAATATTGCCTTTATTGTCCTGAATTGTTTTTACTCTATTGGATTCTGCAAGCAATTTTTTCCTGTCCTTCTCTGAAAGAGTAGTAAACTCATTTATCCATATCGTTTCACTTATTACAGGAGCATTAACAAATTTTAAATTTTGATTTACTTCTCCATTTCCTGAGCCTAGTAATTCATCATGAATTGTTTTGGATTGAACAGCCCATGCGGAATTAAGGTAAAAACCGCGAACTTTTGGAGGAAATTTTAAATCTGTTCCGGAGAATATATTAGGATTTAAAATCTTAAAATCCTCTTTATTTTCCACAGAAACATTTGACTTCTGATTTTTTAATTGAATTTTTAGTAATGAATGTGTTTTTAATTCGTTTAATTCTACAGCTTCCGACTGAGATAATTCCAGCCGAGCCCTCGCTCTCTTCAATGTTTCATTCAAATTCTCCAGTTCTGTACAGATTGCAGGCCTGAGCCCTCTAAAATATCTCACATATTCGCTGGATGTCAAAAAGTCTTGTATATAATCAAGGAGTTCTTTTGTAAAGTGAGAACTTTTAACTATTTTCCGGATTTTTAATTGAACACTATCGACCTTTAGTGAAGTCAACACTTGATCCAACATAGCGAATGAGGTCAGAATTTGATTTATAATATCATCGGAAGTAACAGGAAAAGACTCTTCCATTACAACTGCTCTTATCCAGTATTGATCTCCCAAACAAGATAGTTCGTGAGTTTGCATTTTTCCTGGGATATTAAACTGTACTATTCCTTTTTTTGTGAAACCAGCTGTTTCATCCAGCACTCCAAATTCTTCCCATACTTCAGGATCTTCTTTAGCCAAATATTGCCATTTTACTTTTGGCATGAATAGTTCAGGGTATTCAATGCTTTCATCAAGATTTATGGAAAGATTGATAGGTCCGTTTTTGAGCTCTTTATCAAGTCCGAAATAGATTGCAGGAGGACTATTGAAAAGAGATTCAACCTCCTGTTCTTTTAGTTTTTCCAGGTACAGGGAAATTAACATTTTATTTATAAAATCTCTGGTATCAGTAAAGAAATCTCCCGTTACAACTGCCCGTATCCAGTATTGATCTCCCAAACCAAACAATCCGGAAGCCTGTATTTTCCCTGGAATATTAAACTGTACCATTCCTTTCTTTGTAAAACCTGCGGTTTCATCCAGCACTTCAAGTTCTCCCCATATTTCGGGATTTGTATTAATTAAATACTGCCACTTAACTTTTGGCAGAAACGTTTCTGGATATTCAATGTTTTCATCTACATTTATGAACAGGCTAAAAGGCCCCTTTTTAAGTTCTTTATCAAATCCAAAATAGATTGCAGGAGAGATATCAGGAAGAGGGTCGAATGGCTTAAAACCCTTATTTTTTACTAATTCTTCCAGGCAACTTTTAAAGATAAGATTGTTTTCGGTAAAAATGTATTCTGGCTGCTCCATCTGGACAGTATCGCTATCGTTATCGCCATCGGTATCATTATTGTTAACTTTATAATTAATTTTTAAATTAGTTATTTGAGGCGGGAAGAAATGACCAGGAACAACTTTAGCACATGAAACTTTATTACCTTGAGCATTTACAATCTCTTCTGAACTTATGATTTCATACTCCTTTCCATAGTTTCCGCCAACCATTCGAACGCGTATCCAGTAGTTTTCTTTTCCATTAATCCTCGTAAGTTTGAATTCAGGCATCCTGGAAATTGTCAACTCATAAGTTGTAGGTTTAGGTTCGTTTGACTCGTTGGATTCAATCTTTTCGCATAAGTTTTTCTCCCATTCATCGCCTTTAACAGGAAGAAGGCTCCAGCTCTCTCCATCCCAGAATTCCCATGAAAGTTGAGGCTTATCTACTTCATTTATTGAACTATCTATCCCGCTTATTGAACTATCTACCCCACTGATTGAACTATCTGGCTTGTTTGTTGAACTTGGTCTTCCAGGTTTCAAGCCAAGTACCAGAGTGATCTCACTCTCTTTTTTTGAAAACGCGTCCCTGAAACCTATGTAAAAAGTATCATAGAGATAGGGTTTTTTACCAAAAGGATAAAATAAATTACCTGGATTCGGATCTATTGGAATATCGTTACTGAATAAGCAATCAGCAATTACACTATGAGAAGTACTTTGTGAGTTTTGAAGATCGGCTGAATTTTTTTGAGGTGAAGTTAAAGCTCCTATGCTGTTTATTCTCAGATCCTTAAGACCTTCAATATTGGAATCTTTCAACTGGCACTTTAACCACCTGCTTTCAATCCCATTTAACTTCACCTTATCAATTGATTTATTATCAGTGTCTAATATCAATCTCTTTTCTTCCAATCTGGCTGTTAGGAGCTGCCACTCTATTTTCTTGACCTCTTTACCATTTTCTTTGACTATGGATTCTACACTGTACTTCCATTCAACAAGCCCCTGTTCTGGATCAAGGTTTTTGAGTTCTGCCTCATCCAGTCCAAACTCAACGCTTATCTGCCCCTTTTGTACATTGAACAGGCTTTCGTCGCCAATATAAAGAATATGCTTCTGAAGGGAATCTCCTGCAAAGAGTTCTATTGTTTCTGCGCCGTTTACTGCAGCGGTGTGATTAAATATTTTATCTTTCCCTTTTTTTTCATCTTCTTTTATCACACCAATTACACTATATACAGATACTAACTTTGAGGGGGTTGCAAGGATATTTTTTTCGGTTTCAAAAATAACTGCTTTTCCATCAGGACCGTCGGCAGAAGCCTGCGTACAGGCCTCAAGAAGTACAGCTTCAGAAGTCCCTCCACTGAGTATAAATGTAAGCGGAGCTCTTGCTGGACTTGCTGGAATTAGCGAGGCATTAACCATCTCGAGAAAAGAAAGAAAATGCTTTTTCGGAGCTTCATTCAATCTGCTTGAGATCGAATCTACCATACCGGAAAAAATACTTGAAAGAACAATACCAAAGTCTTTCTCATCCTCTGTATTCCATTCAGGTACATAAAAAGGTGCTTTTTTCCGGATGTCCTGCATGGTTGCATCTGCATCGAGTTTGCAAATTTCAGGGACTTGCATCTGTTCACGTTCCTTCTTTTAAATAAAACGGATATACAAGGTTAAATCGATTGTTTGTAGTGCGGATCTGGTAATCAATCTCCATCAATAATTTCCCCTCCTCAGAATCAGGTTCTGCTTTCACGCTAATTACCTTTATTCGCGGCTCCCACATAATTAAAGCCTCACGCACTGCGTTTTCAATAAGGTGAAGATTAACAACATCCATGGAACAAAACACATATTCATGGATTCCGCACCCAAAATCAGGTCTCATCAGGCGTTCTCCTTTGGCAGTACCGAGGATTATGAGTATAGCCTCTTTTATGTCCTCTTCATAACTGGAAACTCCCACCTTCCCTCTTGGATCCAGATTGAAAGGAAATTTCCATCCTTTTCCGAGAAAATCCTTACTAATTAGAATTCCTCCATTCAAAGTTAAAAAAGAGTTTGTGCTTAGAAATAAAAAATATAATTAAATATTTGTTTAAGTTATAATATTGACGTTAGTCATTGACTAAATAAAACAATAGAATTATATATACTCTTCCAAAATGAAAACTTGAAGTTATTCTTAACTATTTCTAACCAATAAGTACTGTTGGAAGGCCTATTGCAATAATATTGGGTGGCCCGCTCTCAACGATGGTATCACCCATGCGTGCAGCAGGTAGGTTGTTAATTAGAACTGTGAAGCTTCCTACGGCAACGACCCCTCCTACATGCGGCACAACTCCAGTAACAAGAGGACATGCATGAGTATCTACTGCTGCTCTCCAGGCGGGCATTCCTCCGATTAATACGTTGACACTTCCAGGCCCCGGACCAAGAGGAGTCCCGTGGCTTGTTAAATCTCCTACTCTGGCTGCTGGTGGCATTCTGACATCTCCTTTAATTAATTTTTACCAGGCTTCCCTGGAGAGTTAAAATACCTGAGGATTTAATAGTCATCATCCCTCCAGCTTCGATCTCAATATTCGGGGCTTTCAGGCTGAGTTTTAACTGGCTGGATATAGCTATCGAATTAGCAACAGAATCTATAGTAATCGAGTTACTTCCACTTTTAATCTCGATTTTCATCTGGCCGGACATAGCTATAGAGTTATTGTCAGAATCTATTATAATCGAGTTATTTCCGCTTTTGATATCGATTTTTTTCTGGCCGGACATAGTTATCGAGTTCGCGTCAGAATCTATTACAATAGAGTTATTTCCGCTGTTTGCATCGATTTTTCTCTGGGCAGAGATAGTTATCGAGTTTTCGGGAGAATCTATCAAAATCGAGTTATTCCCGCTTTTATCCAATATCTCAATCTTTTCTTCGTCACTTGTGTCGTCAAGAAATATCTTATGACCTGCTTTTGTATGAATTTCGATGTTTTCTTTATTATCTTCGTCATTAAAAATAAGCTCATGCCCACTTCGTGATTTTATCTTTCTTATGTTATTCTTGCCGTCGGAGTTAGTCTCAGGAGGTTTATCGACCCCATTCCAGAGAGCTCCGATTACATATGGGCGATTAATGTTTCCATGTTCAAAAGCAACCAGCACTTCATCCCCTACCTCTGGAAGGAAAAAACTCCCACGCACTCCCCCCGCCATGAATGTGGTCATACGTATCCAGTCGGTTTCATTATTATCTGAGAACCATGGAAATTTTACTTTCAGTCTTCCAAGTTCGTCGGGGTCCTTATTGTTCGTAACAATACCAGCCACAACACCATAAGTTCTTCCAACAGCTTTATTTCCATCTCCCAGTGCATCCAGAATACTCATATTATAGCCTCTTAACCGTTTTACTTATCACTGAAAACTGAGTTCTATAGCCGCTATCGTCTATGGTGTGAGTAGTTTCTTTCACGTAGTACTTACCATTGAATCGCGCTCCCATTTTATTAAGAATAACATTAACACCTGTTCTTATCTGTGGTAGTCCAATACACACCACAGTACCCTCGATAAAGGTATAACTTGCTTTGTTCAATTCTGCCTTAGCGATTTCATCAGCATGTTCTTTTGAGTTTACAACGATGTCTGTTATTACTTTCTTTTGTATAGAATTAGAAAATACTTTAGTAAGTAAAGCCAGTAACTCTCCCTCTGCCTTCGCTTTTCCTATAAAAGATGCATTTGGGTCTTGCAGATTATGTCCTCTTACCTCTACCTCAGCGAGTAATCCAGTAGTTTTCATAATTGGATTAAAACTGATAATATCTTTCCCAAGTTCCAGTGTAAAGATTTCCTTATTTTTGTCTTTTGGCTTAACAAAATACATTTTCTGTTCCTTAATATCAAAATTAAACCCAATTCTATCTTTTATATTGTTTAGAAAAGCGTAGTATGTTTCTTTATTGTCCTTACGAATAAATTTTTCGAATTCCCTAGTATCATCTACCTCACACTCTAATCCTGCTTCCTGAGCAATCATTCTAGCTATGTCGCTATATGTTTTATCAACAAAAGTTTTTTCAGGTGTAGCCCGTTTCATAAAATCGTATGAAGGGTCCTGACCTCCTATTGTAAGTGTGGGTGTTTCGCTCGCAAAAAAACTTGGCTGAAGACTTGTTATTTTCCCATTTACCATAGTATGCAGGGTACTTCCATATCCAATTTTTATAGTTATCTTATTTCCAACATAAAAGCGGGTATCATCAATCCATCTAAATGTCTGGGTATTCATGTCGAACTCGTCGTGAAGCGTTAACTCGAAATTCGCTCCTTCATCGAGTTTTTCATTTACTTTTATATTGATAATTTCTTTAGAAATGTTCACACCCAATTTTTTACCCTCAATCTCAACATCAAATCTTGGAGCATAAAAGTTAAGATTTTCTTTTGCCAGGTTTTCCAGCGTCACAGTAAACTCACTCCTTTACAGGAATTATTAGCCTCTGACCAGGGTTCAAAATTCTGGGATTCTCAATATTGTTCTTTTTGGCAATCAGCCTCCAGTCTTCCGGACTTCCGTATTCTTTAGCCGCTATTGCCCAGAGGCTGTCTCCCTGAGTGACTACCCAGCTTTTTGTCAGGTCAGAAGATTGCGGGTTAATCTCTTTAACTTGTGCCTCTACTTCTCTGTATTCCTTCATGGTAACGTTTAGTGTTGCTCTTACAGGAGTTCCGTTCGAAAGGAACATAGTAAATTTCTTGCTAACTTTTTCAATGATACACTGAAAAATAAAAGCTCCCCAGACAAATAGGCAGATTGGAGGAGCATGCAAATCAGAGTCAATATCCATCAAACCCTTTTTAGGAGACTGGTTGTTTAATGTATTTCCGGCTTCCCATCCTGTAATTATATCTGTGTATGTACGTACATCTTCTCTTTTTTCGTATGTATCAAAAAATAGGTCAACAGTAACTAATCTTGCATTTCCTCTCACAAATTGGAATATTGGTGACTCAAGACCAGGTATATTTACCTCAGCAAAATGATTACTCTTTTCAATATTCAATTCTTTGGGGTTGAACAGGCACTCAAGAAATTTCACAGAAGGATTATCTTTTGTTGCAAAATAGGCTTTTTCTAATTTACCCATTTATATTCCTCTTCTCTCTCTTTCCATTCTTATTGTCCTTTCAAGATTTTGATAGACCTGAGACGAAATTCGATTTATATCGAGATACTTTTTTATATCCGCCTCTCCAAAAACATGTACTGTTTTCTCTGACACTGACTTTTTTGTTTCTATAATGATTCTTTTAATCTGTTCTATCTCCTGTTCTATATGCCCCTGATCCTGAAACACCAGACTTTCAGGTCTCATTTTATAGTTATGATTGCTCTGAACATAACCGGGTGTTCCGTGCCCAGAGCTGCCATAATTATTTTTTATTAAAGGTCCATTAAAAGCTACCCAACTTGATTCTTTAAAAAAACGTCTATTCATACCGGGTTTCTTATTAGACAAAAAATTGTCCTGCAAAAAAACTGCAGGTAATTTGCCTTTAAAGAAAGGCTGATTTTTAAGTACACTTTTTTTGTTGAAAAAAGGAGAGTGTCTGGTAATATTTAATGACTCATAGTTTTTATTCGCTCTAAACACTTGTGAATTTAAAATTTTCTCATTGATTTTAGAGTTTAATACCTGAGAACTAACTTTTGCGGCTCCGGAATAAGTTGAGTTAGCTACCTGTTGATAATAGACAGGATTTTCAGACCGAAGTTGTGGCTTTAGTATTCTATTTGAGTTAGTTATTTTATTTCCAGCCTTAAAGACTAAATATTTTAGAAATGGGTCGTGGTGGGTATGAGTAGTTGAGAATCGAAAAGGACGGAATCTATCAAAATACCTGTCAATTACAGTGAGCACACTCACCTTTTCGGAATTGATCAATAACTCACGTACACGACCTGTTTTTCGATTAAGTGATAAAATGTCTGGAAAAATTGTACGAGTTTTTTGAGAATAAAAATCATGGTTTACAGGTAAAAATGGTGACTTTAGTATTTTGTTTGAGTTATTTGTAATATTTTCCGCCCTAAAAATAAAAGGTTTAAAAAGCGAAAAAACTGAGTTTTTCTTTGTAGCGATATTTTCAGTTAGAAATTTGTTTGTGAAAGTATTTCCAGTTAAAAAAAACTCTGACCCTTCATAAAATCCTTGTGGAATCTTGAATACTGCCTGAGACACATACACGTTAGATGTATAATTCACATTCATGGCATCTTTTTGCCTGGTTATCGATTTAAGGCAGTTTTTTTCAGTGTTTAACCGTGAGAAAATTTCTTTAATAACAGGAATATTTTTGACAACTAAAGAATGTATGAAAGAGGGTATGATATTTTTATTCCCTGACTGATTCGAAGGTGATTTATCCTCAGACAAAGACCAGGACTTGAGCGTATTTTCGTTACCATTTAAAGTAGAATTCCCTGCAATATTTAACAATCTATAGCAAATTTTCGTTCCAGATATTTGCAAGTTGAAAATTTCCATATTGTTGTCAAAACTCAATATTTTTGAATTCCGGGTAAAAATATTCGGAGAAATCGTAAGAGCTTTTTGTTGATAAAAAGCACTGCTTGAAGGTGAAAAAATTGATTTTGTTGTTTTATTTGAGTCATTTGTTACATTTTCAGCCTTAAATGTTAAAGATTTTAAAAACAGAAAAAACGGAATTTTATTTGCAGAGATATTTCGAGTTAGAAAATGCTCTGACGGTACATGATGCTCCTGTGGAATCTTGAGTGATGTTAGAAATATCTTCGGTACGTAATCAGTACGCTGAACATTTTTTATCTGAAATGTCGATTGAAATACTTTTTTTTCAGCATTTAACCCTGAGATTTCTCCTCCTGCAACAGGAATATTTTTCACAGCTAAAGAGGGTATGAAAGAGGATATGGTATTTTGCTTTCCGAAATCATTAGAAGAGGAACCATTCTCAAACATATACAAAAACTTGAGAGTTTTTTCGTTATTAATTAAGATGAAACTACTTGCAGTATTTAACAACCTGTACCAGATTTTCCTCCCAGATATTTGTGAGTTCAAAATTTTAATATTATTTTCATAACTTAATATATAACTTAATATTTTTGAATTCCGGATAAAAACATCCGGAGAAATCGTAAGAGTTTTTTGTTGAGAAAAAACAGTGCTTGCAGATGAAAATAATGAATTTAGTATTTTATTTGAGTTATTTGCTGCATTTCCAGCTCTAAAAATTAAAGATTTTAATAACGAAAAAACCGGAGTTTTATTTGCAGAGATATTTTCAGTTAGAAAATGCCCTGACCTTATATGATACTCATGTGGGATCTTGAATGAAGTTAGAAATATCTTAGGAACATCTTCAGTACTCTGAACATTTTTTAGCTTGAATATTGATTGAAGGTGTTTTTTTTCAGAATTTAACCCTGAAATTCTTCGTCCCGTAACAGAAATATTTCTTATAATCAAAACAGGTGCAATATTTTGCTGATTCAGACAAAACCTGAAATTCAGAATCATACTAATTTTTTCAGGAAAAAAATATCCTCTTTTTTTGAAAAAAATCATTGTGGGAAACTTGGAAGTATTCTTTCTGCCAGTATGATGTTTTTGCATAATTTTGCGGCAAAAACTGGTGGAACCTGATATTGTAGTTATAGTTTTTATAACAGACAAGCTCATTTTGTATCCTTCATGATTCCATTATGTGCCAGTTCGACGGTCTCAAAAGCTACAGTATTACTATCAGCTTTAAAGTCCGGTCCAGTCCATTTTACAGGATATGCATTTTCTAAGGTCCAGCGCCACTTTTCTTTTTCGCCAGTGATATCCATCAATATGATTGTCACGTTTTTACGTGTGAATTGTCCACTGATTACATCCTGATACCATTTCCAGATTTCATCCTGGTCTGTAATTCCCCTTTTGAGGACAATATGCTGATATTTTGTCCTTTTAGGTAGTTGGTGTACAAAGTGATTGACACCACCCTCTTCATAAGGCTCTGTCTCGGTCTCAATCTGAAGTCCGGTTACTTCGGAAGCATGAGTTGTCATTATTCCATCAATTTCCACCTTAAATCGAAAAGACATTAGAGGGTCTATTTTTCGTTCTGTGTGGGTAGAATTAGAGTTACCATCAGGCATCTAGTACCTCCATTATTCAACTTCCAGAATACTTCTCTGTTTTTCTCCTGATAGACGCCGGTTTATTTTTGAGATTTCTTCACACCAGCGCTGCCTGTCCCTGTGTTCCAAATTCATTATATCCTCATGTGACCAGTGAAAATGATATGCAATAAAAGCTACCTCCTCGTAAAGAGTGGCGAGGGGGTAGCGAGTTATTCCCCCTGATTTTCTACCTCATATTCGAATATCTGTTCGCAATGTGGACATCTAACTTTTATTTTGGAAGTCCCGTTTTCGTTAATTCTGCCGTAAAAATCCTGCAGGTAGGCAAGGTCTGTGGCAAAAAGATTTTCGATCACTTTCGTATCGATTACATGTAAATTTCCAAGCTTTGTTATTACTCTAGAAAGCAGGATTATAGTCAGATATGCAGGGTTTGACTGCACTCTCGGGTCTTTGAGAGGCAAGATCTCGTCAGCAGCCGTTGCAAGCCGCATAATTCCTTTTTTTTGAAGGTTCCCTTCATTGTCCACATAACCTTTGGGAAGGGTAAACTCAAACTCAGTTTGAAAAGTCATGAATCTATCTCCAAATAAAAAATTTGTTTTTAAAATTTAGAAAAATTCCTAAAACAACTAAACGAATAAATTTAAAAATAGTTACTCAAGAAACCCTTTTAAAACCCTCATGCACTATCTCAAGAGTTTCGATTGCAACTTCATTACCTTTGGCATTGAAATCAACAGGGTCATATTTACTTGGCCAAGCCCTTGTAATTTCCCAGCGTGCTTTATCTTCCCCAGCTTCATTAATCAGGATTATAGACATATCCTTTCTATTATTCTCAGCCCCTTTGTCTATAATCTGCTGTCTCCAGTTAAAAAGTTCCATATTATCCGTAATACCCCATTTGAGAGTGATATTTCCGTACTTGGTCAAGCCTGAAAGTTTACGAAATATCGGGAGCTCGTCTCCTTCTCTATACTCTACAGGGTCAGTAGTGGTATCAGCAAAGGTACATTCACTGAAACCTAGTTTTATACTTCCAATTTCAACCCTGAACCTGAATTGTCTGTATGGATCCTGTCTTGGCATATTTTATCTCCTCTTCTCAATTTCGATATGTATAGTCTTATTCGGTAGCTGCACTTCCGCCTGTCCACTGCGCTATACGGAATATTACGAACTCTGCAGGTTTTACTGGGGCAATACCGATAATACAGATCAACCTCCCATTATCAATATCATCCTGGGTCATGGTGGTTCTGTCACATTTAACGAAAAAAGCTTCTTCAGGCTTTGTTCCCATTAAAGCCCCATCTCTCCAAATCCCAGTAAGGAATTGTGTAATTGTTGCCCTTACCCTTGCCCAGAGCCTTTCATTATTTGGTTCAAAAACAACCCACTGGGTACCTCTTTCTATTGATTTTTCAATATAGATGAAAAGGCGGCGAACATTTATGTATTTCCAGAGAGGGTCAACAATGCAAGTCCTTGCCCCCCAAACTAAAATACCCCTTCCAGGGAAGCTACGGATTACATTTATCCCTCTTGGATTGAGAACTCCTTGCTCTTGTTTGGTAATCTGGAATTCGAGGCCAACAGCACCCCTTACTAGCTCATTAGCTGGAGCCTTATGCACTCCTCTCTCTGTATCGCTTCGTGCATATATCCCAGCCAGATATCCTCCTGGGGGTTTGCTTATTTGCCTTTTTGTCAGAGGGTCATAGATTTTGATCCAAGGATAATATAAAGCCCCATATTTAGAGGGTCTTGATATCATCAAGCCACCAACGTTTGTTTCATTCTCCTTGATATCAAGGATAGCAAATCGATCCTTCAAGGTCTCGCAATGTATAAGGATATCGTCAAGGAGCGTATCCTGCCCGGATTTAACAAAATGAATATCAGGGACATACACTATCGAAATATCATCAATCTCAGCTATGGCTGTCAGACCATGCCTTTCACCTGGTTTTGCTGCAGGGTCACCCCTTACATCATCACGAGTCAAATCTGCATCTCCATCATTTCCACCCGGTAAAAGGATAAAAAAATCTTCAGTATTAGCCGGTCTTCCGATGCTGTCGTTACTTATCAGGATAAGGTTTGAAATATTTTTTAGTGGATCGCTTAATTTTCGTATGTAATGGTCTGGCGAGTTCTTATCTTCAGAGAGATCATCAAAAACTTCAATGGCATCTGCTTTTTCAATAATTTGTTTGAATTTCTTTTCTTTTTCATTCTGGTCTTCTGGTTTCGAAAAGTTACTGGGCAGATTTTCTGATTTCCAGTAGGCAACAGTCAACTTAAAGACTTTCTTGCCTTCCGGATTTAGATCATTTTTGGGATCACTTGAAGCATTTTCTATTCGGATTCCTATTCTATTTCCCCAAATTCCTTCACCTACTGCTTCAACTGCAAAGTCGCCTAAGTCTAAACTGGAAGTAAGAGCATTTTTATGAACTATTCTTCCGATATAGCAACGCTGACCACCATTTGCAAAAAAACCATCCACGGAATAAGCTAAATGTGAATTTTCAATATATCCTCCATAGACACGCATAAATTGGGTTAAACTTGTTACTAACTTAGGAGGAATTGTAGGTCCCCGTTCAGTTTCTCCTAAAAATCCCGCAGTACTCGTGCTTACTCCTTCAATCGGCCTGGCACCGATTTCGAACTCTTCCATATACACGCCTGGCGTTAAGTATTCTGGCATATCAGTTCCTCTTTAGCTGTATTTCTTTTATTTTTTTGGATTTATGTTATTATGTCAGTAATCACTGAATAAAATTTAAATGTCTTATTAAATGTCTTATTTCAAGACCCCGTTTTGCATGTAAAACGACTAATTAGAATTACCGTTAAACTTCACTCATCTTTTTATTCTGAAAAATCCTGCCGATCAGGGCAGTATTTTATGTAAAAATATGCCATGCCGGCATTATGAATTCACAAAAATTAAAAACCTGAGAATAAAGAAAAAAGATATTATTTTAAATCATACACAGAAAACAGAAGCATAAAAGTGATTTATGCACTGTAATCTTTTGCTTTGTAGATAATAGAATAAATAATTATGAAAATATTATTTTATGGAAACATTATTTTACCCAGGGACTTCATTCTCCCCTCCTTCAAAGTTGTGTTAACAGGCTTATTCTTTCCGTTTTTCTCAATCTCAAATGAGATATTTTCACTTATTAAATTGTTAAAGTAAAGTACAAACTCTCCCATTTTATCGGATTTAGTGTCCAGATTCAAGTCTGTAACTTTTATTATCGCATCTGCAACTGGATTTTTGCCTGAATCTATGAGTAACCCTCTTACAAAGGTTGAATTATAGCAAAAAGGGTAGGAAGGCAGGGGTTTAAGGGAAATTGTAACAACAGGATTTCCATAGGCAAAAACAGCGTTATCTGCAGCATTAAAACTATATTTAAGCCCTTCTGCCCATGAGATCTTTTTAGTTCTTACGTCAATATCTATAATTTTCTTCTGTTCTACACTGCCAGCGGGACTATTGAACTCGACTATGTCACCCTTCTGTAATTTTGAAACGTCTTTAAGCCTGGTGCTGGTAGCCCTGGATGCCGGTCCTTTACTATAGAATTTTAACATTAAATTTGAGGTTTTTATCTTCGAGACGTCAATCACTCTTTCTTCAGGAAAGTAAAATTCTGATACAATCTTTACGGTATAAATGCCGTCTGCAAGATCAGTAAAAATATAATATCCACTCAGGTTCTTAATTGGATTTATATTTCCTTCCTTTATCATCACCTTCAAATGACCTATAGCCTCTCTTTTTGTAAAATCATCTATCAACGATATTGCTAAAGACAGATTAGTGGTTATGGTTTCTCCATTATGAGTGCCTGATATGAAAGGTTTAATCAAAGTCATTACTTTTCAGCTCACTCTGGTACAATTCGATTATAGCCAGTTTCTTTAGACACCACTCTCTGTACAGTAATCTCGCGTTTGGTATCAATTATTACCGGAGTAACAAGACAACAGATAGAAGACCTGAAGGTTTTTCCCGGGAAGGTTGTCCACATCTTTGTCATGTCATCAAGGCTTAAAGGAGATAACGTAATATGCAGTTCATAGCCATTCCTAGCTAAGCCTCCTTTTAAAACCGAGCCTGTCAGAATAGCATTGTCGTTTATTATCTGTATGACTCTGCCCAGTATACTATGTTCTTCTTTTGTCCTCTCGGTTATGTCCTGTACTCCGGAAGGGTAAGAAGTTAACATGTAATATAAATCCAAAGCTATAGGAGGAAATACCAGTGTTGTGGGATCTTTTATCTGCATCTCTTGGTTTTTCAAATGAACATTTTCGAGAACCTGGTAAAGGAAAAGCGACAGCCTCACATCATCATTGGTTTCAATCTCTCCTGGAGAGGCCATCACTATCGATTGCCTTCTAGGAATAAGGTCCTGCATATTATCTCTTAACAGTTCGATAAGAGTCTCTCCAATGTCTGCTATAGCTCTATAATCCGACATGTTTTTTTTCCGGGTTTTATTTTAAATATAGGAATCTAACCAACTGTAAAAAGTATGCAATGAATATAATATATAAATTATTTACAAAGTTTGTAGTACTCTCCAAAGTCAGCCTCAGTGAAAAGTTTTCCAATTTTTTCATATTCTCTCCTTAAGGCTTTAATTAAATGTTCCATCTCAACAGCCTTAGAATGTTCTGCTGCCAAAAAGGAAGCAGCAAGGACTACGTTTTTGATATTTCCTCCAGATAGCTTAAACTTTGAAAGAAAAGCAAAATCTACATCATTTGCAGTTGGAGTTTCTTTAGGAAACGTTTTTTGCCAGATATTTTCTCTTAACTTTTCATCAGGAAGAGGAAATTCTATTATAAAATGAAGCCTACGAAGGAATGCATCATCCATATTTTTCCGAAAATTGCTGGCCAGAATTACTATTCCCTCATGCCCCTCCATTTTCTGGAGCAGATAAGCTGTCTCGATATTTGCATACCGGTCGTGTGAATCCTTTACTTCTGATCTCTTACCAAAAAGGGCATCAGCCTCATCAAAGAAGAGAATCGAATTGCTTGTTTCAGCTTCATCAAAGATCTTTTTTAAGTTTTTCTCAGTTTCTCCTATGTACTTGCTTACCAAACTTGATAAATCGATTTTATAAAGATCTAGTTTTACTTCATTTGCAAGAATCTCAGCAGCCATTGTTTTTCCAGTACCAGGAGGGCCTGAAAAAAGGACATTTAGACCTTTTCCAAGAGACAATTTCTTTTCAAAACCCCAATCCGAGTGCACTTTTCCTTTGTACTTAATAAATCCAGAAACTTCTTTTAAATGATTTAAAGTATCTTTTGGAAGAACAATGTCCTCCCATGTATAGTGCGAATTGGTTTTCAAAGCAAGAGAACTAAGATTCTGATTGGACTGGATCTTGCAGCTTTTATAGAGATCTTCCATAGATAGGGCCATACAGGAAGGATTATTTTCTCCTGCAAAACTGAATGCTATGCGGACAGCATCCTTTATTTGACCGCCGCTAAACCTGAACTTGCTCGCAAGTGCATCCAGATTCATTTCTTTGGCCAGGCTGCCACCTTTTAGACAAGTTTCCCATAGCTGTTTTCGAACCATATATGAAGGTAGAGAAAAAAAACAGGAGATAAAGCCATTATTCATCAAACTTTTATCGAATTCCAGGGATTCTTTTCCTGCCAAGAATATTGGCCCTGAAAACATATTTAACGCCTGGATAAGAGATTCAGGATAACTTTTTGACTCTTTGTCTTCAAAAAGTACGTCAAAAGCTTGAAAATAAATCGCAGAATTTTGTAGGAGAGCTTCCCGCATTATGAAATGTGCGGTATCAATTGACCTGCCTTCAAGCAGTACTTTTGAATCCACTATAAGAAGGTTTACTCCTGCCTCCCTGCAGATAGCTTCCGCAACACTCTTTTTCCCGCTTCCATGAGGGCCGCAAAACAGAAGCTTCGGTGGAAGTTTGTTTCTGTTGTACCAGCTTGCTATATTCACTAACTTATTTTTAAAATCTGGAGGTAGAATCAGGTTCTCAAAAGAATTTGCGGGTTTTATTACATAAGAGAAATCCCGAATTCTCAGATCAGGCTCATCAAATTCAAGTAAAAAATTAATTATCCTTTCATCTATCTTTATAAAGCTGGAGATGAGGGACGAATCTGCATTTTCTTCTCTCTCCAATAGATAAACTAGATTGTTTTTCCGAAGGGAGGAAAACGAAGAAAAGTATATTCTCGCTTTGATTTTTTCCTCGGTTGTTGGGAAAAGCAGAGTCAAAGCCAGGTCTACAGTTGGCTTTTTTTTCATTACGTCATTTTGAAGGTATGAATATAGCTTCTCATACTTAAGGTCCAGTTCCGGAGCAAGCCCAATTAAAAGTATATCTATTTCAAAAGGATCAAGGCCGAAAAGTTCTGAAATTTTCTGAAGCCTTAATTCCCTTCCTCTTTTCAGACTCTCTTCGATCCTGGCATCGATTTTCCTTCTTAGTGCATTAACTTCCCTAAGTCTTTCAATTTGAGATTCTTGTAATATTCCTTGAGTGTTTCCAAAACCCGAACTCCTTCGAATCCTTCCTATTTCAGTTTCTGATACATATAGGCCTCTAAATTCACCTCCGACTTCAGGTGAATCTTCTAGCCACTTTTCCAGATAAGTTCTTAGCAGTAAGTCCATTCTGGAAAGTTCATCCAAAAGATGTTCAAGATTGTTATCGTATGGCTTCATGTTTGTGGCATTAAGAATCCATATATTTTTAGAGAATAATACTTAAGGCTCACTGAGATGTTTTTCTGATACTTTACAAGTCAAAACATTCTGGTACGCATAGAGTAAAATTTGATCATCCGAAAACTTACCATGAGACTTGAGCCGATCTACTTCTAATAAAAATTTTTCTGAATTTAAATTATTATCTTTTGCAAAGGCTGCCGCTAATATTTTCAATTCTTTTTTTGAAGAATATTTTTTAGGCCAGTTTCCATCTACAAAATTAAAAACAAGCCCGCAGTTCCTATGCCCTATCGTTCTAGTAGATGGATTTAAGGATGTTTTGATATAATCTTTGAATGTGTATTCCCGCAGATCTCCTCTTACTAATTTTCCACATTCGCATACAAACATGGAGTCACCTCTCTCCCAACACTATATTAAAAAATAACTTGTAATTCCCTAAATAATTAAATTCTGGTTAGGACTGACAAAAAATTGTAATTATGACCGTTTTACGCTACTGATATAGTGTTTTCTATTACAAAATTTATTAAAAAATAAAAATTTGTCTCAACACTTACAGTATAAACTGGTCATAGGAGTTTTCATCGCCCAATCGCTCGCTCCAGAAGGCCAAAAAGGATAATGTCCTCTAAACGGATACTTTACAGGTTAAGCTAGATATATCTTTGGACTATTTATACTTTTTTATTTATGTAATTTTTCTATATGTAGTATACACTTAAAGTCACTTGTTATTGATTAGGCAACTCATCTACATGAAGTTTAGACAAAAAAACATTAATCCTATGTATGCTATCCTTCAATTCCAATGTATAGAGTAATCAGGATTGCCACGGAAAAAGGAGAAGACCTAAGGAAAAAAGCAATTCAAGGGAAATTTCTGGATACTTCAAGAAAGATCCGAAAAGTCAGGACTGAAGAAGGTAACTTTCTGGAGATCCCAGTCACAGAAGCTGCAGGTGAAAGGGTGGAAGGTTTTCGGGTTTTTGAACAGGAAAATCCAGAATTTCTTGAAAAGCCAGGCTCCCTCAAAGAGTCCCTTAAAAGTCTTCTTTCCGAAGCTGAGCTTGCATCCGTCCCTGCAGGCTGGCAGATCTTGGGAGATATAATAATAGTTGGCATCCCTGAAATCCTAGAAAATAAAAAAACAAGGATAGCTGAAGCTTTGCTCCTGATGTATCCTAAGTGCAGGACCGTTGTAAGGGATTTTGGAATCGAAGGGCAGTTCCGCCAGCCAAAAAGAGAACTTCTCTTAGGCAGCGGAACCGAAACCGTCAACAAGGAACATGGCTGCTTTTTTAAGCAGGATGTAACAAAGGTAATGTATTCCAAAGGCAACCTTCAAGAACGAAAGCGAATGAGCAGGCTCGGAGAAGGGGAAATTATAGTCGATATGTTTGCAGGAATAGGGTATTTTTCAATTCCCATGGCTGTGCATTCCAGGCCGAAAAAAATTATCGGGATAGAAATTAATCCTGAGTCTTTTGCCTATCTGAAGGAAAACATCAGGCTAAATAAGGTAGAGGATATTTTTGTCCCAATCTGCGGGGACTGCTCAAAAGTTGCCCCTGAAGGAACAGCCGACCGCGTGCTTATGGGGTATGTAGGAACAACACATCACTATCTTGGGCCGGCTATAAAAGCCCTCAAAAAAAGCGGGGGAATTCTGCACTATCATGAAACAGTCCCTGAGGGTCTTGCCAGAACCAGACCTCAGGAAAGGATAGAAAAAGCTGCCTGCAAATTGGGAAAGAAAGTGGAGATTCTGGAAACCCACAGGGTAAAAAAGTACTCTCCTGGGGTTTTTCATGTGGTTGTCGACGCACGGATATACGAGTAAAAATTTGAAATTTCACTTTTAATTCAGGAATGTCTTCTTTGACGGATAAAAGGAGTAAAAGAGATTAAATGAATAAAAAGCACTAAAAAATAAAATGGCACTAAAAAAGTTTAGGTTTCAGTCCCTTCCGGCTACCAGCCCGCATTTATCTTCTATTCGGTAAATTTCGGACCTTCAAAGTGCAATTCGCTTCTATTTGGTGAAAAACTGGAATCTGTCAATTTTATCCTGCACTGGGAGTCAGGTGTGACGTTTATATCCATGCTGAGAATTTTCCTGTAAATATTTCTTTTTTGCACAATAGGCCACCACCCGTAGAGAAAAACATACGCAGGCTCCCACAAGGCAACCCAACCTATAATTGTCAGGCCTTCGGAGAACATGGTATTTATCAATCCCTGTTCAAGCGTTGAAATAAGCCGTATTATGAGCAAGCAGAGAAAAAGGAAGAAAATCGCAATTGCCATGTTTCTTCTTCCTCGCTGAAGAAGTCTCCTCAACTCTATGTCCGTGAGAACTTTTTTGTAAGAAAAATGGTTCTTTATTGCTTCTTTAAGGGTGCGCTCGGTCTCTCCATCAAACTCGGAAGAGGGAGCGTATATTACAATTCCAAGGGGCTTTTTTAGAGGGAACTCTCCAACGGTATTATAAATATATTCTTCCGCTTCCGGGTCAAGCTCTTTTTCGCGAAAAGGGGCAGGATCAAAAGAATTGAAAATTTGCATTATGTTGTGCAGCTCAAGTTCAATTAGAAGTTTTCCATCCCGCTCTCTGTAAAGAGCTTCTGTTCCTTTTGGGGAAGAATCTATCCCCCAGACCACTTTTATCTACCTTCTATGGAAAATTTTTAAAAATTTAGAAAAATTGTTTTTAAACATAACTAAACAGTTTCAAGTTTAATATAAAGTTTTGCTTTTTGCGCTTTTGGTTTGGGGTCAAACTAAAGCTTCTTAGAATTAATGGTTAAAAAACTTTAAAATCAAATTGCGTGCGGCCACCCCACCCTAAAGGATGGGGTATGCTTCGGGCCGCCCGCCCGGTTTCTAGGGAATAATTAAGTATCCATTTACAAGAC
>NZ_DAVG01000053.1 GCF_002505485.1 Methanosarcina sp. UBA5
TACAAACCGGAGTTGCACCAGGTACAAACCTGATTGTAGCAAAAGTGTTTGATGCATATGGTTCTGGATATTTATCTGATTGTATTCTTGGCTTTGAGTGGGCAGTTAATAACGGTGCCCGTATTATAAGTTTCAGCGGTGGATCATCAATACATGACCCGGCATTTACAACTACAATAAACAATGTTTTGGCAGCAGGTGTACTTCCTGTTATAGCAGCTGGTGGCTCAGGGCCTGGATCTGGCTCAATCTCATGCCCTGGTGATGAATTCAATTCGTGCACCGTAGGTGCAACAGATTCCTCCGATGTAATAGCAGCCTTTAGCGGCCGTGGTCCTGTTACTCTTGATGGACAAACATACATTAAACCCGATGTCTCTGCGCCCGGAGTAGATATCACTTCAACGGTTCCAGGCGGTGGATATGATACATGGTCCGGAACTTCAATGGCAACACCACATGTTTCCGGTACTGCGGCATTATTTTTGCAAAATAACCCGACTATGAAGCCTGCTGATGTACAGAAGGCATTAGAAAGTACAGCAGTAGATCTTGGATCAGCAGGAAAGGATAATGATTATGGTTCAGGCAGGATCGATGCATTAATGGAAGTCGGCCCAAGACTTTTTGCAAACTTTTCTGCGAAACCTACCGAAGGAAAAGTACCATTAACTGTTGCATTTACTGACACTAGCACAGAAAATCCGACTTCATGGAAATGGAGTTTTGGAGATGGAACAACTTCAACCATGCAGAATCCAACCCATAAGTATTCCAAAGCAGATAATTATACTGTTAAACTTACAGCAACAAATGATAAAGGCAGTAACACAGTAACAAAAGCAGGCTATATAAAAGTAGTAGCAAAACCGGTTGCTTCATTTTCCGCGAAACCTACCTCCGGAAAAGCACCACGAACTGTCGCCTTTACTGACAAGAGTGCAGGAATTCCTACTGCATGGAAATGGAGTTTTGGAGATGGAGCATCTTCAACAGACCAGAATCCAAAACATGAGTATTCGCAGGAAGGAAACTATAAAGTTACACTTACAGTAACCAATGTTGCAGGCAGCAGTACTGTAACGAAGACAAATTTCATAAAAGTGACAACAAATACAAGACCAGGTATATACTCTGAAAACGAATAGAACTTGAATTGAAAAAAGAAAAAAAAGATCAAGACAAAAGGGAAGTGGGGGAATTATTCATTAAATATGATAAAAAATCATTTTTGTCTTTCATGATCAGAGTTGAAAGCCATTTGCCTATATGCAGTTTCTCAGTGAGTAATTTTCAGAATCAAACTTTATAATTCTTTGTAAGCGAATTTGAAATTTTTAAAGTTCTTTTTTATGTTTTTGTGCTAAAATATGGAATTTCTACATAGATTAGCTTTTATCTGCTTTTTCTCTTGGGCGAAATCTTCCAAATTATGTGATTTTTATAAAGCTGAGATTTAAAAGAGAAAGTTTAAAAATTGACATGTATTCCAGAATATTAACGTATTTTTATGAAAAAAATTGAACTAAAGACAATGGAGTAGGATAATGAAAAATAGCAACAAATTATATTCACTAGCCTTAGCATCAGCAGCTCTAGTTTTAGTTTTAATACTTTTTTCGTCTATGGCATCCGCAGCTACTGAGAAAAATGCTTCGCCCAATATCAATATAACTCAAATCACCACAAGTGGAATAGCGACTCACCCCGATATTTACAGCGATAAAATAGTTTGGGAGGAGGACTACAGTAATGGATATGCATCCAACATCCACGTGTACAATCTCTCCAAGCAAGAAGAGGAAACTGAATTTAGTGCCAGTGGATCACCTCCATATCCTGTAATCTACGGTAACACGATAGTGTGGGTAGATTGGCGTAATGGACACAGAGACGGTGACCGATATATTAGCTCCCATGATGTTTACATGTATGATCTCTCCACGGGAAAGGAAACTCTTATCACTATACCACCGTGTAACGCGGGCAGCCATGATATCTATGGTAACAGAATAGTATGGGAACATGGCACAGATACCGTCAATATTTACATGTACGATATCTCTACTCATTACCTCCACAATATAACTCAAATCGGCACTTGGAGGTCATCATTTAATCCTGCTATATACGGTGACAGGGTAGTATATCAGGATGGACGCAATGGGTTCCCCCAAATATATATGTACAACAACTCCACTCAAACTGAAATTTTGATTACTGATGGAAAAAACGATAGTACTATTGAAGGAGTAAATCCTGATATATATGGCGATAAGATTGTGTGGCTGAATCCCAATGGAGATTATGGGGATATTCATATGTATGATCTCTCCACTTCTAAAGGAACTCAGATTACCACTAGTGGATCAGCATCCAATCCTGCGATCTACGGTAATAGGATCGTCTGGGAAGATTATCGCAATGGAAGCCCAGATCTTTATATGTACGATCTCTCTACCTCCCATGAAACTCAGATCACTACCAGCGGATTAGCATACGATCCTTCAATCTATAGTAACAGGATAGTGTGGACATATGGGCGCTATAGGGATTCAGATATCTACATGGGTACTATCTCAGAAGAGGAACCAGAACTACCTGTTGCTGCATTTTCTGCTTCTCCAACCTCTGGAAAGGCGCCATTAAATGTAGGTTTTACTGATAGTAGCACAGGAACTCCCACTGCATGGAAATGGACTTTTGGAGACGGAGCTTCTTCGACAGAAAAAAATCCAAAACATCAGTATTTACAGGAAGGAAACTATAAAGTTACACTTATAGTGAGCAATGCGGCAGGCAGTAGTACTGCAACTAAAACAAACTACATAAAAGTAACAACGAACACAAGACCGGGGATATACTCTGAAAACAAATAAAACCTGAATTGAAGCACGAGAAAAAACTGGGACCAAGGGATAGTGGGAAAAAAGATAAAAGCTAAGGGGTTCATGATCACTTATCTAATCTTGAAAAGATGGACACGTTCTCTTATTTACAGAAATTTGGAACGGCCATTTTTCACACATTTTAGTTAACGACCCGCGAGATCTGCTATCCTTTTCGCGATTTTATCTCCTATACTCTCTCTATTTTTTTCTCGACTTCTTTTCGACTTCCTCTGAAACTATCTCTCAACTTTTTCTTGACTTTTTCTGCTTGTTCTCAACTTTGTCTCAACTTCTTTCATTACTCTCATTTTCTCGTATTTTTCCCGGCTTTATATCTTAATTTCCCTTTCTTCATCTGTTCTGCCTTATAAAATAGGCTGCTCCTATAGCCAGCCCCACAATTCCAGGTCCAGAGCCAGGCGATTCTTTTTCTCCTGAAGCCTCTTCATTGGTAGCATTTTTAGTGGTAGCATTTTCATCTGTAGCATTTTCAGCTGCCGTTTCTGTAGCTTTTTTTGTTTCGTTTACAGTGGCTTTTGAACTGGTTGCGTTCTCCCTGTCGGCAAGGCCCTGCTCATAAGCACTGGTATTCAAGCTGCTTTCAAGGGCTTTAACGGCATTTGGGACTTTGGGGTAGAGCGGGTACTTATCGGTTCCTCCGCCTGTGATGTTATATGAGGTATCACAAATTCCGTTGCTATTTTTGTCCACACCGGTTTCGCTGTAACCTTTGCCTTCAAGGTCGGCCCAGAAGTTTCCTCCGATGTAAGGACCCCGGACGATATTCTGTCTTGTTTTGAGGGGACTTTGCCAGATATTTTCTGAGTTTGTGGCTTTTTCTTCGACATTTTCGGCGTTTTTGAAGTAATTGTTATAGATATAATTCCTGCTGCTTTCTTCAAGGGAGATTCCTGGACCATAATTATAGGCAATTGAATTGTCAAGGATATTATTTGAGTTTGAGCTTTCGAGCCTTATTCCTGTTTCTTCAAGGGTAATGAGATTGTTACTTATGGTATTGTTATCGGAACCTTTGAGAAGAATGCCGTATTCGGCTCCCTGGACTCTGTTGTTGTTAATATAACAGCTTTTAACCCCTGTAAGCAAGATCCCTGCTTTTTTCGAGCCTTCAATGGCAAACCCGCTGAAAGATGCCTGATCCACGCTGATTTCAATAGCGCTTTTCGTGGGATCGGCTGCCCTTATCACCGTATCTTCTGGCTTTCTTGATTCCGACCAGATCTGGACTTGCTTATTTATTTTGAGATTTTCAACATAGGTTCCAGGGCTTACAAAAATCGTGTCTCCTGCTTCTGCCTCATCGATTGCGGCTTGTATAGAGATATAGTCTCCTTCAGTTGCCGAACTTACCCTTAAATTCGAAGCCGAAGAGGCAGAGCAGGTGCAGAGAACTGCCAGAGTAATCGCAAGTGCTGTCAGCTTAAAAGCTCTGAAATTCTGTCTGTTTATTCTTCTCATACTAGTTCTTCCTTTACATTTTGAAGTTTCCGTTTTCTTTAGTCAGGGTTTAACTCTTTAGAAAAAGGAAAGCCTTCCTTTTTTAGGTTTTTATTGGTTTTTAGTAAAAAATTCTCTTAATTCTCTTAATACTTTGTCAAGAAAGGAATTTTATCCCTAAATTAATATACCTTTGGAAATCAAAAATTCTAAACAGCTATCCTTAAATAATAGTTCAATATCCTCTACGATAGAGGAAATTAATCTTCAATTAAAGCCTTAAATACTGTAAAATCTGATATTACATTGAAATTTTATTGTTTTATTATTGTCTCGAATGGAGGCCTAAAAATGTATGAGAAGATTGCGCCCCACCTTGAAGAGTTAACCAGGGCGCTTGGAGACCTTGAAAAGACTGGCATCCGGGCAGAGTTTGATAAACTCATTGCTTTTCGTGTCCCGCCTGATGTTGCAAAAGAGAGTATTCTCCGCAAATTCGGAGGAAAAAGGAAAGTTTTGAAAGTAAAAGATCTGTCTGCTAATCTTAAGAATTTTGAACTTACAGGCAGGATTCTGGATCTCGGGGAAAAATCAATCCGTCCGCAGGCAGGAGCTCCGGAAAAACCTTCTAAACTTTATACCGGTGTTCTTGCGGACGAAACCGGGTCAGTTCTGTTTTCTTCCTGGAAAGAGCTGCCAGGTTCGATTGGGGATGTGGTTAACATCAAAAATGCCTATATCCGCATCTGGCAAAACAGAATCAGGCTTTCTATAGGGGAACAGTCTCCTGTGTCGAAAATTTCGGACTCTTCGCTTCCTCCCTTGTCCGAACTTTCAGCAAGCTATAAAAAAAAGTTAATTGACATAGGAGCTGTGGACTTTTCCGTAGATACTGTAGCCTGTGTACTTCAGCTTTCTCGCAGGGAAGCCATTGTAAAGGGGCGCCAGTCAAGAATGATCTCGGGCGTGCTTGCAGACGAGACCGGCAGACTTCCTTTTACGGCCTGGATTGAGCTGCCTGGTATTGATATCGGAAGTATTATCCGAATCGAGGGAGCTCAGGTGCGAATGTTCAGGGGAATGCCATCGGTAAATATCTTGAGCAGCACAAAAGTTTCTTCGGTCGGGCCCGAAGAGGCCGGAAAACTTGCATTTACTTTTGAATCCGCAGCAAAAGATCCTGTCCCAATCAAAATCGAAGAGCTAGGTTCAAGAGACAGCATGTTTGACGTGTCTGTAGCAGGCAACCTGGTTTCAGTCAGGCCCGGTTCAGGTATAATCTCCCGCTGCCCTGAATGCAGTCGTGTAATCCAAAAAGGAAACTGCAGGGTGCACGGGAAGGTCGAAGGCATATGGGATATGCGGATCAAAGCCATACTGGATGACGGAACAGGTTCCATGTCAGTTATGTTCCCAAGGGAACTTGCGGAAACTATCTATGGAAAAACTCTTGAAGAAGCCGAACAGCTGATGTTTTCGGATGTCTCAAAAGATGCAGTCTATGAAGATTTAAGGCGTTTTCTTACAGGCCGCTATCTTGCAGTACGCGGAAATTCTTCAAAAAGTGAATTTGGGGTTTCTTTTGTAGCTGAAAATGCCTGGGTACCTGAAGATGATCTTGCAGTGAGGGTGGTTGAACTCCTTCGCAGGCTCGGGCCGGATGAAGAGAATGTACCGGATAAAAATTCACAGGTTTCAGGGGGAGGAATCGAGCTTGCTTAAACGAGAGGTTGCAAAAAGAGTTTTTGCAAGAGAATTCGAAGCCTGCAGAGAACTTGAAAAATCCGAACGTTCGGACTCGGAAGCTGCAGATTCAAAAACCCCAAACCTGCTTATTAGTCCTTTGGGGCTTATTCTCAATCGTGTTTTTGTGGTTGGAGTAATCACGGAACTTGACAACATCGGAACACAGAGTGAGATGTGGAAAGCCAGAATAGTTGATCCCACAGGGGCTTTTACGGTATATGCAGGGCAGTACCAGCCTGAGGCTTCGATCTTCTTTTCAACGGTACAAGTTCCTGCTTTCATTGCCCTTACAGGGAAAGCCAGGACATACGAACCCGAACTCGGATCGGTTTTTGTTTCGATTCGGGCTGAAGAGGTAAATGTAGTGGATGAGGAAATTCGCAACAGATGGGTCGTGGATACCGCAGAACAGACCGTTGAGAGACTTGAAGCCTTCTCGGATGCTCTGACCAGCGGATATCGTGGAGAGAAACTTAGGGAATACCTTCTGCAGAAAGGCGTTTCTTCCGAGCTTACGGAAGGAATTGCCATTGCGCTTGAACGGGAGCGCTCTCCTGATGAATTTGCAAGACTCCTTCGGGCTTCCATCAGGGAGGGCCTTAAAACCCTGGATCTGGATTCCGGAAACAGTACCGACGCCAAAGCTGATCAGAAGGAATTCGTGCTTGAATTGCTCAGGGAAATGGGCGGAAGCAAAGGAGTTGATTACTCAGCTTTTATGGGTGCTGCGGCCTCACGGGGCATTTCTGAGCAGGTTGTAGAAGAGGTTATCCGTTTCTTGCTTGCAGGCGGGCAGTGTTACGAACCTAAGATAGGGATAATAAGGCTTGTAGGGTAACTGAAGATGGATTTACAGGGCTTGTAGGGGAATCGTGCAGGGAAGAAAACCTGCGGTAAAGATAAAATTGGAAGGAATTAGCTCTTAATATGTGTGATAACGCTTAAGTGTGATTAGGTTAATTGGTATTCTCTGTTAAAATTTAATATCTCATATTTATCGTATTGATCTGGAGAAATTGACATGAAAGTATTGGTCAGCGATTCACTCTCCAATGAAGGTTTGGAGATTTTAAAAGAACACTTTACGGTTGACGTTTCCACCGGGCTTTCCGAAGACGAGCTGGTGAAAAAAATCAAAGATTACGATGCTCTTGTAATACGCAGCGGTACCCAGGTCACCCAGAAGATTATCGAGGCTGCCGACAACCTGAAAATCATCGGGAGAGCCGGGGTCGGAATTGACAATGTTGATGTGGATGCAGCTACAAAGAAAGGCATTATTGTGGCTAACTCTCCCGAAGGCAATATGATTTCGGCAGCAGAACACACAATTGCCATGATGATGGCAATGTCCAGAAACATCCCACAGGCAAATGCTTCCCTGAAAGCCAGAGAATGGAAACGCAGTAAATTCACGGGCGTTGAGGTCAAAGGCAAGACCCTGGGAATTATAGGTCTCGGAAGAATAGGTTCCGAAGTCGCAAAAAGGGCTTCAGGGCTTGAAATGAACCTTATGGGGTATGATCCTTTTATTTCCGAAAAGCGGGCTACCGAGCTTGGTGTCAAGTTAGCTACAGTTAACGAAATCGCAAAAGCAGCCGACTATATCACAGTGCACACACCTCTTATTAAAGAAACTAAAAATATCCTTGATGAAGAGCAGTTTGCCCTGATGAAACCCGGAGTCAGAATTCTCAACTGTGCCCGTGGTGGCATCATCAATGAAGAAGCCCTGGCAAAAGCTCTTGAAAGTGGAAAAGTGGGCGGCGCAGCGATAGACGTTTTTGTCGAGGAACCTCCATTTAATAGCCCTCTTCTGAATTTTGACAACGTTGTAACAACACCCCATCTTGGTGCCTCCACGCAGGAAGCTCAGGTCAATGTGGCAGTAGACATTGCAAAGGAAGTAACATCTGTCCTTACAGGCGGGCCTGCAAAGAATGCAATCAACATCCCTTCGGTAAAGCCGGAAGCTATGGCAGTCCTTGCTCCTTACATCAGGCTCTCGGAAATTATGGGCAAGATTGCAGGGCAGCTCGTAGACGGAAACTACGAAAAGGTAGAAATTGGATACAATGGAGAGATTTCCGGTAAGGATACAAGACCTCTTACAGTCTCTGCTCTTAAAGGGTTGCTTGAGATGGCTCTCGGCTCTGGAGTAAACTATGTTAATGCACCTACCCTTGCAAAATCAAGACAAATTGCAGTCGTGGAAAGCAAATCCGAATCTTCTGAGGAATACTCTTCAACTATCAGTATTAAGCTTAGCAGCAATGAGCAGACGAAATTGGTTGCAGGCACAGTTGTTGGGGACGAGCCAAAGATTGTTGCAGTTGATAATGATAGAGTAGATATCTTCCCTGCAGGCCATATGATTTTTGCCAAACACATCAACAGGCCCAATGTTATCGGACCATGCTGTCTCGTGCTTGGTAAAAACAATATCAATATCTCAGGTATGCAGGTTGGCAGAGGAGAAATCGGAGGCGTGACCATGATGGTTCTTAACGTAGACTCCGAAGTTTCTGATCCAATCCTTGAGGAAGTCCGCAAAGTCGACGGAATCCTTGATGCTAAACTTGTGACACTCTAAACTTTCCTGTTCAGGAAGACTTTACTCCGGCAGAAGTTTAAGATGGAAAAAACTTAGCCGGAGACTTTAATTTTTTGAGTCTTTGTCTTGAATTTCTTGATTTTAGACTTCTTCATCTCAAACTTCTACATCACACTCTCTATATTCTTAAATTTATATTATATGCCTAATATTGTTTATAATATTATTAAATACACAATATAATTAAATGCGTAATATTACATAATTAATATTATATACTAAATATCAGATTAGACCCTCCTTGCCAGACCAATTTCTAAGGGTGCAGTTAATGGAAGAACTTAAACGCGTAGTCTCCGTTCCTTTTAAAAAAACTCTTGCAGCTTCTCTCTCGGAAAAAGATTTTGAGTATTCTCTGGCTTTTGACCTGAAATGGTTTTCCCCAAAAACTGCCTCAAAAGTAAAGGAAAAAGCCCTTGAAGCAGGCTATCTCATACTTAAAGCAGGGGTTCTTGTACCCGGTTTTGATGTGGATAGTATCCGGATTCCACATGCTTTCAAGCCGTCGGAGAATTTTCTTGAAAACGAGAAAAGTTCAGGAGGGAAAGTTTCGGTAAAAGAAGAAATTTCCTTCGAGCAGATTCTGGAGTTTATCTCCGCAGATACCGGGGTAAACCGTCAAAAACTTGTTTCCGAAATTAATTTCATGCAGGACCGGCTTTCCTACCTTGTGGATATCCGGGTCGTAGCCCTTATTGTAGCAAAAAAGTTCGGGTGCGATATTTCGGTAATTTATGACAGGGTTTCGAGGTCGGTACTCGGCATATCTTATTAATAGATTTCTGCAACTACTTAAACAGAAGAAAAGTCACAGCTTTCTCTGGAAGTTTAATTTTATTCAAACAGATTGGAGAAAAGTTGTCTGAAAAAACAACTTTCCCTAACTCCTTAATAGACTTAAATTGTACCTTTTACAAGTTTTTGTGAATTGTTTCCATAAGCGGAGGAGCCGATAGTTTTGGCGTAACTATTTCTATGTATGCACCCGTTTTAGCATTATTCAGCTCTCTCATGACCTTATCAAGGGCACCGCAGGTAGTAACCTTTCTCGTTATCCAATCATTGCAACCTAGTATCTCTGGTAATTTATAATATTGCCACTCTGCAAGGTCATTGTAGCAGTAATCTAATTTTTCAGACAACATTTTTTCTATCAGATAGCCGTGATTATTCAGCACGAAGATGATAGGCTTTAAACCATAGCGATAAAATTGGCTGATCTCTTGAGTAGTCATCTGGTGTGATCCTTCTCCAGTGATAAGAATTACTCGCTGGTCAGGTGCAGCAAGTGCAGTGCCAAAGGACGCGGGAGTAGCCCAGCCAATTGCTCCCCAGAGCATCTCACTCTCGAACTTAGCTCCTTTTGGTAAAAACAGAGGTAGTAATCCATAAAAGGATGAGCTTGAGTCAGCTATAATTATGTCATCGGGCTTAAAGAACTCCGCGTACTTAGCGTATAAATAGTCAGCCGTTATTGGATCTTCAGCATTTACTTCTGGAATGGCTGGATGTATGGCAACAGGGCCCCTGATATCGGTACGTTTGTTAAGTCTTCTGGCGAGTTCCTCCAGTACGTCAAGCATTTTTACATTGATATAATCAGTATACCCTATATGGACACTGGAAGGCATGATATTGATAATTCGGGACTTATCCAGCTTAGCCGTGAACATGCCCATGTTAACGTCAGACAGGATGGTGCCTATAGCAAGGATACAGTCGCAGGATTCCACAAATTCCCGAATTTCAGGATTCATAAGCTGTCCAATGTATAATCCCATGTAGGAGGGATTAGTCTCGTCAAGAACTGATTTATCCAGAGCCATAGTAGCATAAGGTAAGCCTGAAGCATTAATGACAGCCAGGGCCAGGTCCTTGAGTCCAAATCGGTCAACAAGAAAACCCGGCATAATACAGGCTTGTTTTGCTTTCGAGAGTTTACCTTCAATAATTGAAACTACCTCTTCAAGAGTTGCAGGATCGCTTTTTACAGGTGTTTCTTTTGGTGCCGTGAAGGATGAAATATCTGCATTCACATAGTCGTGAGGTATTGCAATATAAACAGGACGGCGTTTCTCCAGGGCTGTTTCGATAACGCGCTCGACTTCTTGAACACAGTTCTCCGGAGTAAGCATTGTACTCGCACATACTACTGGCGTAGCCATTTCCATAAATATGCTAGATTCTCCGTCTCCCAGCGAATGATGCACTATATCGTGTTTCTTCTGTGCCTGCATTTTCGGCATTCCGACAATATGGAACACCAGATTGTACTCCGCGTAAGAGCCTGCTATACCGCATAGTGTGGAAAGTTCGCCTACGCCAAAAGTAGTAGATAGCGTTGATATGCCTTTAATACGAGCATAACCGTCAGCAGCATAAGCAGCATTCAGTTCATTGCAGCAGCCTATCCAGTGAAGCTCCTTATCATCACATATGGCATTATTGATAGGAAACGCAAAGTCTCCTGGCACGCCGAAAATATCTCTTATTCCCAGTTGCTTTAATCTATCCAGAAGGTATTGAATAACTGTTGGCATAATAGTATCACTCGCTCCTCATTCGTTTATTTTTCATATTTCGTACCAGGCACAGTAATTTAGTGATGCCCATAAGGAAGTCTATATTCATTTGCAGCCTGCTCATAGATCGGATACTCTAATTGTATGCGAGATTTCCCACTTCCCCAACACTGATTATTCCCCAAGTGGTATAATTTGTTTAATATTATAAAAATGGGATTTCTTTCTAATAAATCCCATCTATATCGGTTAACTCGGAAAGCAAATTTTCTAATTGAGCTGATCTCAAAACTCAAAATTACTTATCTGAATCCTGTATTCTGAATAATCAATAAGGTTTCAGATCACGAAAAATAACTCATGAAATACAAATTTAAAAATTTCATAACTTGAAAATAAAATTGGTTTTGGGATGAGCTCATTAATAAGTAAAACGAATATTGAGGTTATGAGTACACAGAAACAAAAAAATAGTAGAGACGAATAAAGATTATTATCTGGAATTCTTGCAAATGGAACTGGTGATGCACATAATCTTTATGTACTAGAAATGTTATTCACATCATACCAATTCCAACTAATCGCTTGTTCTTTAAATTTGCTGCTTTTGGATTCAGGTTCCAAAGGAGCAGCTCTAGCGATGTTCGAACGCGATAGGGAATTTTTTTCCGCGTGAGTGAGATTTATACTAATCTTGCGGAGGAACATACATTGGGTAAAAAATCACTGGTAAAACTGACAAGAAAAACAAATCCAAGAATCGTTTCTCTGATTCTTACCCTGAAAGAGAGGGCAAATACAAACACTGCCCCCATCTGGAAGGATATCGCGAGACGTCTTGAGATGCCGTCCAGAAACTATGCGGCTGTGAATATAAGTAAGATCAACAGGCACACGGCAGAGGACGATGTTCTGCTTATTCCAGGAAAAGTTCTGGGCGCGGGTCTCCTTGACCACTCTGTAACTGTTGCGGCTTTAACCTTCAGTGGCTCCGCAGTTGAGAAGATCACTGAAGCCGGTGGAAAGTGCCTGAGTCTCGAAGAGATAATGGAAGCAAATCCGAAAGGGTCCTGTATCAGGATTTTCCGCTGAGGTGTTAAATATGACGGTTATCGATGCAAATGGGCTTATTCTAGGACGTCTTGCAAGTACAGTTGCAAAACAGTTGCTTTCAGGAGACGAAGAGATATATATTGTAAACGCTGAAAAAGCCGTAATTTCTGGCTCAAGGGCGACCACCCTCAAAGAATACCGGGAAACCCGGGAGAGAGGTGCTACGGAATTTGGGCCTTACTTCCCGAAGCGTCCGGAACGCATCCTTAAGAGGACTATCCGTGGCATGCTGCCCTATAAGAGAGCAAGAGGCAGGGACGCAATGTCCAGGCTCAAAGTCTATGTAGGCGTTCCCTCTGAACTCAAGGGCGCTGAAACAATCACAATTGCAGATGCCGATATGAGGCTTCTGAGCTCCAGTAAATATATTGAGCTTGGTGAAGTGAGCCAGAAAATGGGTTCAAAATTCTAAAGGGTGAGTCCTCATGGTCAAAGTAGTTAATTCATCTGGAAAGCACAAGACTGCAACTGCACGTGCAACAGTCACAAAAGGAACCGGGAAGGTCAGGATCAACAAAGTTCCGCTCGAGCTATATACTCCAGAGCTTGTAATGATGAAGATCTCAGAACCTCTGCTGATCGCAGGAAATGAAGTGGTCTCCGGACTTGACATTAATGTAGATGTTCGGGGCGGCGGAATTATCGGGCAGGCTAATGCGGTAAGGACCGCAGTTGCCAGAGGTATTGTGGAATGGACAAATGACACAATCATCAGAGATAACTTCGCAAGCTACGACCGTAATTTACTTGTAAGCGATTCCAGGCAGAAAGAATCAAAGAACTTCGGTGGGCCTGGAGCAAGGGCTAAATACCAGAAATCTTACAGGTAAGACTATGATCCCAGTCCGATGTTTCTCATGTGGAAAAGTAATCTCAAACTATTGGGATGAGTACAAAAGACGTGTCAATGATGGCGAAGATGCTGCCGTAGTGCTGGATGATCTTGGGATCACCCGCTACTGCTGTCGCAGAATGATTCTAAGCCATGTTGAACTCGTTGATGTGCTTTCGCCGTACCAGTAAGGGACCGTAGGGTAGCTTGGTCCATCCTTCGGCGTTCGGGACGCCGGAACCTGAGTTCGAATCTCAGCGGTCCCATTTCCCGATTTCCAGGGTGCTGGTTTTAAGGCATGGTACTATAAATATCAAACTTATCATGATTCTCAATTATCAGAATTCATCGGAGCGTTTTTAAATTTCAGGGTGATCAGTTGGTCAAGGAAAAGTATACCCGGTTCGAGCGTGCACGGATCATAGGTGCAAGAGCATTGCAAATTGCAATGGGAGCTCCTGTCCTTGTTGAAGATGACGGGCGGCTGGACCCTCTTAATCTTGCTATTGAAGAGTTGAAGGCCGGAGTTATTCCTATTACGGTCAAACGTAAAACCAGTTAAAAACGCAGTGGGATACATTTTCAGATATTGAATGTGTTTTATTGTTGATTCTATATTATGAGGTGACTTTATGGAGGAAATTGAGCAGACAGGGCAGGAGGAAAATAACGAACAGCCTTTGCCTGAAGAAGATGTCGTGGCTGAAGCAAAACCTGCACCTGAAAAGGAAGCCGCAGCAAAAACCGGATCTGTACCTGTAGAAACAGAGGATGAAGCAGCTTCTACTAAAGAAGGTTCTACATCTCTTGTTTCGATTGACGAATACTTGGCAGCAGGTGTTCACATAGGCACCCAGCAAAAGACCCAGGATATGATGCGTTTCGTATACAGGGTCAGAACTGACGGATTATATGTACTTGACATTCAGTCAACAGACGAAAGAATAAGAGTTGCAGCAAAATTGTTGTCTCACTATGATCCTTCAAGGATCCTTGTGGTTTCTTCAAGGCAGTACGGGCAGCATCCTGCAAGGATGTTTTCCAGGTCATTAGGCACAAGAGCAATGCTCGGAAGGTTCATCCCAGGCTTACTTACAAACCCTCAGATCCACGGTTTCTTTGAGCCTGATGTTGTGATCGTAACTGACCCTGCAGGCGATGCTCAGGTACTAAAGGAAGCTTCAAGCATCGGAGTACCTGTTGTAGCACTCTGTGATACTAACAATCTGATTTCAAATGTGGACCTTGTAATCCCCACAAACAACAAAGGTAGAAAAGCTCTTTCCCTTGTCTACTGGCTGCTTGCAAGGGAAGTCTCCCGGCTTAATGGCACTCCCTTCAATTACGAGTTGCCCGAATTCGAAACACCTCTCTGATTCCAAAGGCAGCCCTGCAGACTGCAAGGATATATAAAAATGACCCGTATCTTATATGGGTGATCATAAATGAGACAGCCAGCGGTTGCAGGGCAGTTCTATCCCCTGCGTCCTGAAAATCTGGAGAAAGAACTTAAGCAATGTTTTGAAGGTCTGGAGATCCGGGAAAAAAATATCCTCGGGGCCGTTTGCCCTCATGCAGGATATGTCTATTCAGGGAGAGTTGCTGCACACGTCTATGCAGCTCTTCCCAAAGCTGACACATATGTCCTTTTCGGTCCCAACCATACAGGATATGGTTCACCGGTTTCGGTATCCACAGATACCTGGAAAACTCCCCTTGGAACTCTTGATGTTGATCGGGAACTTGCAGACGGGCTATCAGGAAGTATTGTTGATGCGGATGAGCTTGGGCACCGATACGAGCATTCGATCGAAGTTCAGCTTCCTTTCCTTCAATACCGCTTTGATCAGGATTTCAGGATTCTTCCTATTTGCCTAGGTATGCAGGACGAAGAAACAGCAACTGAGGTGGGAAACCTTATTGCCGATCTTGTCTCAGAAAGTGGGAAAAAAGTAGCCTTCATTGCATCCAGCGATTTTACTCATTATCAGCCTGCAAACCTTGCAAGGGAGACAGATAATGAAATCATAGAAGCTATCCTTAATCTGGATGTTTCAGAAATCTATGAAAGGCTTTATAGAAGAAATGCATCCGTATGCGGATATGGTCCTATTTCTGCGATGTTGACAGCCTCAAAGAAGCTTGGTGCAACTCGGGCTGAGCTGCTTAACTATTCAAACAGCGGGGAGGTTTCCGGAGATATGAATGCAGTTGTAGGATATGCCGCGATTATTGTGGAGTAAAAGAAATTCCGCAATTATTAGGTAGTAGGAAAAATTCTGCGGAAACGGAGCATACTCGTTTTTAATTAAAAGATCAGGGAGAGTTACGACCCCCAAATAAATTTTTTATGGTTTTTACCGTTATCTACTTATCATAGGCTTGTAAAACAGGTTAAACATCAAAACAAAGTATTTTAGCATTCGGAAACAAATTAACGGCGCATTCAAATAAACTCACCTTGCATTCAAAAGCAAATTAGCTTTCAGATTCAGATATAAATTGGTTGCTTGCCTGTTTCAATCAAATTTGAACTTTTCAGAGGAGTAATATGATTTCGTGTTCTGCCCCCGGGAAAATTTATCTTTTCGGAGAACATGCGGTTGTCTACGGAGAAACCGCAATAGGATGTGCAATTGAATTAAGGACCCGTGTGCGGGTGGAATTATGTGACTCTATAATAATTCGGTCGAAAATTGGCCGAACAGGGATTGATTTTGAAAAACATCCTTATATCTCCGCAGCCATTGAGAAAATGAGGGAAATAGTACCAATAGATGGTGTTCATTTGAGAGTTAATTCTGAGATTCCTGTGGGCTCGGGACTCAGTTCATCTGCCGCTGTTACGATTGCAAGTATAGGTGCGCTCAATGAAATGTTTGGCTGTGGCCTCTCTCTAGAAGAAATCGCTAAAATGGGGCATGAAATAGAAATTCAGGTACAAGGGGCCGCAAGTCCTACTGACACTTATGTTTCTACATTCGGAGGGGTTGTGACCATTCCCGATAGGAGGAAGCTGAAGACGCCTGATTGCGGGATTGTTATTGGGGATACAGGAGTTTTCGCTTCTACAAAAGAGCTTGTAACAAATGTGAGAAAACTCCGTGAAAGTTATCCACATCTTATAGAGCCTCTAATGGTTGTTATTGGAAGAATTTCCAAGACCGCAGAACCCTTTTTCCAGACAGGAGATTACTCTTCAATTGGCAAACTTATGAATGTGAACCAGGGCCTTCTGGACGCACTTGGAGTAAATACTTTTGAACTCTCTAAGTTAATATACTCCTCTCGGGGAGCTGGAGCTTTTGGAGCAAAGAGTACAGGAGGTGGAGGTGGGGGATGTATGGTTGCCCTTACAGCACCTGACAAATGTACACAGGTTGCTGAAGCCATCTCAGAAGTAGGGGGTAAAGCAATCATAACAAAACCAACAGAACAGGGCTTAAAGTTAGAATGAGCAACTTAAACCCTGATCCCTTTGGAGTCTTATTTCGTAATTTCGCATTATTCATAAAGGAAGCTGGAAGCTTTAAAAAGGTATTAAGTGATATAGCATGAATGTCTCAACCGAACCTGTTATTCTGAAACTTGGGGGCAGTGTCATTACTGACAAGACCGCAGATCAAGGGGTTGTAAGAGAGGATGCCCTCCTGAGAATTGCAAAGGAAGTTTCCGAATACCGGGGAAAAATGATTATTGTACACGGTGCAGGTTCTTTTGGGCACACCTACGCTAAAAAATATAGTCTTGGCAGGGTTTTTGACCCTGAAGGAGCAATTGTAACACATGAGTCTGTCAAGAGACTTGCATCCAGGGTGGTAGATGCTCTAAATGAGTACGGAGTCCGGGCTATAGCCGTACATCCTATGTGCTGTACAATTTGCAGAAACGGGCGAATCGAGAGGATGTACCTTGATAACATAAAGCTCATGCTCGAGAACGGGCTCATTCCGGTGCTGCACGGAGATGTTGTTATGGATCTCGAACTCAGAGCGTGCGTGCTCTCAGGAGACCAGATAGTCCCCTATCTTGCAAAAGAACTCAAGATTACCCGGCTCGGATTAGGCTCGGCAGAGAATGGAGTGCTTGATAATGACGGAAAAACCGTACCAGAGATCACTCCGGAAACTTTTGAGAATTTCGAGCGTTACATAAAGGGGTCGGGAAGTACCGATGTCACGGGCGGCATGCTCGGGAAGGTGCAGGAACTTCTGGAACTTAGCAAAACGTCTTGTATTACATCATATATATTCAATGCCGGGAAAGAAGATAATATACGTCGGTTCTTAAATGGGGAATCTATGGGAACCATAATCAGTCCGGACAAAAGGGTATGAAATATGATTAGCACGACCTCAAAGCGAAAGATCGAACACCTGAATTTATGTGCTGAAAGCCCGGTTGAATCCCGAAAAGTCAGTGCGGGCTTTGAGGATGTGACCCTGATCCACAGGGCGCTTCCGGAACTCGATATGGATAAATTGAACCTGTCTATAGACTTTCTTGGAAAACGCCTGCAAGCTCCTTTTCTGATTGCTTCGATCACCGGTGGGCATCCTGACACTATTCCTGTAAATGCTGCCCTTGCCGCTGCGGCCGAGGAGCTGGGGGTAGGGCTTGGAGTTGGAAGCCAGAGGGCTGCAATTGATGACCCTGCCCAAGAAGAGTCTTTCAGGGTTGTCAGGGAAAAAGCTCCGAATGCCTTTATATACGGAAATGTGGGCGCTGCCCAGATTCGCCAATATGGGGTTGACGGAGTTGAAAAACTCATAGAAATGATCGATGCCGATGCCCTTGCCATTCACCTTAACTTCTTACAGGAAGCCATCCAGCCAGAAGGGGATAGGAATGCCACTGGCTGCCTTGATATGATTAAAGAAATCTGCTCCGTACTGGGCACGCCAGTAATCATTAAAGAAACAGGAGCCGGGATCTCAAGGGAAGATGCACTTCTTCTCCAGAAAGCAGGCGTGTCTGCAATTGATGTAGGAGGTGCGGGAGGTACGAGCTGGGCAGGCGTTGAGGTCTACCGGGCCAGGGAAAGTGGAGACTCTGCCTCCGAAAATCTTGGAGAACTTTTCTGGGACTTTGGAATTCCCACAGTTGCTAGCATTATAGAGTCAAGGGTCTCTCTTCCAATTATCGCAACCGGCGGGATCAGGACAGGGATAGATATCGCAAAGTCCATTGTTCTCGGAGCCAGTGCGGCAAGTGCAGCCCTGCCTTTTGTAGGTCCTGCCCTTGAAGGAAAAGATTCAGTTGTCAGAGTCCTTTCCCGCATGCTGGATGAATTAAGGATTGCAATGTTTCTCTGCGGCTGTGCAAATATACAGGATCTGCGTAACGCACCAGTGGTTGTTACCGGCTGGACCCTTGAATATCTGGAACAGCGCGGCTTTAACGTAAAAGACGATGCCGTAGCATGAAACGCTTTCTAACACATAGCACAGGATTCGGCTACACTTATACCTGTAATCTGTATTAAAATCCAGTCTGTATTAAAATTCGGATTACACCGGTAAGATATAATACCAGATACATTAATTAGAAGATTCGTTCCACAACAATATTTATACATAATATGAAGTAATGTTTGGGAATAAGTCGTTAATATGAAAAGTGATCCGTATTTCCTAATCCTGAAAAACTGACTCAGGACTATACGGACAAGCATTGGGTTCGACCTGAACTTTCTGGAGTTAGTAGCAATTACACTAGAATTTGCTTCAGATTCATAAACTGCCAGATATCAGTTGTTGTAAAGTCAATGAAAGTCATGAGTTAATTTCATAAAATTACTAAAAAGTCGATAAACATCGATTAAACTAAGGAATAATTTTCATAGAATTGCTGTAAAATCAATTAAGTAAAAGAGCTCATTTCACAGTTATTCATGCTGAAATTACTTATTATGAAGGGATTGTATTATTAGACTAGAAATAATTATGATAATTGTTGACTCCGGAACCGCCTGGTGAGGTTAGAATCATCTGGTGAAGTTCTCATGATAGGAATAAACCAGATAGAATGGATTATTGAGAAGCAGCAGGGATAGAATTAGAGTAAATTAGAATAAGTCGGAAATAAACCATAATAAACCAGGAATAAAACCAGGAGTAAAAACCCCATTTATAACAAAGCATATTGCTGCATAAGCTCTAGAAGAATCGGCTAGAATAGAAAACTGGATATTTTCAAAGCATTTTAAAGGTAGAAATCTTACTTTACAGGATTGATTGAAAATCAGGTTCTTAAGAAATACTGGCCAATAAGAGAAGAATACGTAAAGGCTCTTGTTAATTGAAGTAATAGCAGAATTCGCTTAATCTGGAAGGGTAGAATCCTTTGAAGAAATGTGTATCTAAGAAAAGAGGATTTTAAAAGCAGTCCTGGGACAATTCTGGAGCGTGCTTGACAGGCATTTGGTTATCTGTATTGAAACAGATATATTAAAAGAATTCTTCTTACAAGAGATGTAGCCTGATTCGTCTCATCGGGGGTGGAGTTCTTCCTGCGAACAAAATCTGGGTATGGCTGCTTTAAGGCTGATTCTATGTTAGATTCTATACCAGTTGTATCATTCACATCGCGGCTATAATTTCAAGGTCATCACCTGATCCATCTTCTGAGGATTGGGGTTTCACAAGGATAAAAATGAATAAGAGGTAAAAATATGACTGAAATAGGAATTGTTGCAGTCGGCGGTTACAATGAGATGGGCCGTAACATGACTGCGGTTATTGTAGGTGAAGATATTATCATTCTGGATATGGGGCTTCGACTCGATAGGGTTCAGATCCATGAGGATGTTGAAATTGACAAAATGCATTCTCTCGAACTTATCGAGATGGGAGCAATTCCTGATGATACAATTATGAAAGAAATCAATGGAACTGTCCGGGCAATTGTCTGCACTCACGGGCACCTTGACCATATAGGTGCAATTCCGAAACTTGCCCACAGGTATAATGCCCCAATTATCTCTACACCCTATACAACGGCCCTTATCAAACAGCAGATCGAGGCAGAACGCAAGTTTGAGGTTTGCAACAGGGTTATTCCGTTGAATGCTGGAGGAACTTACCAAGTTACGGAGGATATTTCTATCGAGTTCATCAATGTCCAGCACAGTATTATTGATTGTGTGCTTGCAGTAGTTCACACTCCAGTTGGAGCGGTCCTCTACGCCTGCGACTTTAAGCTGGACCGCACTCCAACAATGGGTAAAGCTCCTGATTTCGAGCGCCTCAAGGCCCTCGGGAAGGAAGGAGTTGTAGCAATGATTGTAGAGAGCACGAATGCTGGGCGTTCAGGAAAAACTCCATCGGAACAGATCGCAAAGGACATGGTCAGGGATGTGCTGCTTGGTACAGAAGAATCCGAAGTCGGGATGATTATTACCACCTTTGCCTCCCACATCCCCAGGCTAAAAGCAATTATTGAAGCGGCTGGGGAAATGGGCAGGATTCCCGTACTTTTGGGGCGCTCAATGGAACGCTATGTAGGGGCTGCGAGAGATCTTGGTTATCTGGAATTACCTTCCAATGTCGAAATGCACGGCCAGAGGAAGGATGTGGATAGAGCTCTCAAAAGAATTATACAGGAAGGAAAGAACAAGTATCTCCCAATCGTCACCGGGCACCAGGGAGAGCCAGGCTCCATACTTGTGCGCATTGCGAACGGGGAAACTCCGTATACAATTGAGCCAGGAGACAGGGTTATTTTCTCTGCAAATGTGATCCCGAGTCCCATGACTCAGGCTAACCGCTATGCCCTTGAGACTAAGCTCAAGATGCGGGGAGCCAGGATTTATGATAATGTGCACGTATCAGGGCATGCATACAGGGAAGACCACTGGGAACTTCTGCGTATGGTGAATCCTGAACATGTGATCCCTGCCCATGGGGATATGGAGATGCACGGACACTACATCGAGATGGCGGAAGATGCCGGGTATGTACTCGGAGATACAGTACACCTTCTCAGAAATGGTGAAGTGTTATATATAGAAGAATAACTGTATAGGAAATTTATTCCGTACCTCGTGATGTTTATGATGTTAATTGATGAAATCAAAAAAAGAAGTGTCCATGTTGACGCCGCAATTAATGAACTGCTTCCGGTAGCTCATCCCGAGGAGCTGTACAAAGCCTCTCGCTACCTGGTAGATGCAGGAGGAAAGCGCCTCCGCCCCGCAGTTCTTATTCTGGCAGCTGAAGCTACAGGCTCGAACCTCAAATCGGTCTTACCTGCAGCGGTGGCCGTGGAACTTGTACATAATTTCACTCTGATCCATGATGACATAATGGATAGGGATGATATTCGTAGAGGAAGACCTGCAGTCCATATGATATGGGGTGAAGCCGGAGCAATTCTTGCAGGTGACACGCTGTATTCCAAAGCTTTTGAAATTCTGTCTAAAGTTGAAAATGAGCCTGTAAGAATTTTAAAATGTATGGACGTCCTCTCAAAAACCTGTACCGAAATCTGCGAAGGCCAGTGGCTTGACATGGATTTTGAAAAAAGGGAAAAGGTTAGTAAATCAGAATACATCGAGATGGTGGAAAAAAAGACTTCAGTTCTTTACGCTGCTGCAGCCAAGATAGGGGCTCTTCTTGGAGGAGCTTCTGATGAACTTGCTGAAGCTTTATCCGAGTACGGACGCCTTATAGGGATTGGCTTCCAGATGTATGATGATGTTCTGGATATGGTCACCCCGGAGGAAGTTCTTGGAAAAGTAAGAGGTAGCGACCTTATGGAAGGGAAACATACTCTTATTGTAATCGATGCTTTTGAAAAAGGTGTGAAACTGGATATTTTCGGGAAAGGGAAAGCTACTAAGGAAGAAACCGACGAAGCCGTCCGAATTTTAACCGAATGTGGGTCAATTGATTATGTGAAGAACCTTGCAATTTCGTATATCAATGAAGGCAAAGCAAAACTGGACGCCCTGCGGGACTGCCCGGAAAAAGAACTTCTCCTTCAGATCGCCGATTATATGATCTCAAGGAACTACTGAATAGAGCCGCCCAAATAACAGGAGGCTTCAAGGAAAGTTGCGGCTAATTGGGGCCGCAATAACCTGTATTTTCATAAATCTTTTTTATTGACTAGTTAGTCCCAAAACCAGTTTTATTCTCAAAATCAGTAAAGTTTCAGAACTGTTTTCTGTGATCTAAAACTTAATTGACTATTCGGAATGCAGGATTCAGAGAAGCAATATTGAGTTTTGGGGTCAGTTTATTATAGACGTGAAAGTCTAAAGCTAGATTTTAGATGTATAACGACTTAATGTTACTATTTTTCAGTTCAAGTACGTAAGTTCTACTTGGAAAAGATTCTCTATTCTAATCTTTAAGTCTTGATTAGAAAAGAGCTATGATTGACTTGAAATCTTTTACGTCAAACAATTTTTTGCTTGAATGCAATTTTTGATATGATTTATTTAATATAATTTATGCTATTACTATGTGATGGAGTTGGGGAATAGAGCTGGGGTATCATCAAAAAGAAAAGAATTTCCTGGGGTTGCTGATCCTTCTTCGAATCAATGTGCTTGGGGGAGCATAAATTCGGAGGGACTGTATTGGGGGATACAGTAGATACAGCACCTCTGGGCTTCTTCTTGCATTAAATATTCTGAAGATTCCTGGTCAAATTTTAGGAAATTTTTTTATCAAAAACTTCTTATCTTGAGAACCTCTACGTAGTCTTTTTTGGAACCTTAATAGCTAATCTTTATACTTTGGGAAATTCATCTTCCGTTTATTATCACTCCTTAAGCGCAAGTTATTTATATAATAAATGGGAAATAGGATTCCGTGTTCCTTTAAAAGAAAAAGGAATAAAACTTAGAATAAAGGAGAACCAGTTAATGAATAAAATGACAGAGAAGAAGCTTTCAAAGCAAATTTCACAAGGATCTTTGTTTGGGAATGGAATGCTTTTAACCTCTGAGGAAATTTACACAAGATGTTGGGGCCATTCATACAATACTAATCTAAACTTAAAAACAAATTGGAAAAAAGGTACATGTTAAAAATTTGTTAATAAGCAATATCTAGACAACTTCCAGAAAATTATCCATATATTAATAGAAACCAGCTTGAAAATAGCGAAACCACAAAATGGGGTATAAAATGGAATATGAACTTGAAGAAGTAGAGAGAGATTACATCATGTTTAGAAAAGAAATGGGAGAAGAATAACATAAAAAGAGTAAACTAGTCTCTCAATAGTCTATCAACATATCAGACAACCTCCAAACATATCAAACAACCTCCAACCAACATATCAGACAACCTCTAAAAGTCTCTCAAAAACTAAACAAATGCTTGAGCTCGTTACAAAACTTGATTGATCGTTCAAAATTCAAGTTTCTGAGAACCAATTTTGAGGTTTGTAATGAGCTCAAAATTAAAATAAAATTCAAGGAGTTTTATTCATGAAACATTTAAAAATATGTCCAAAATGCCACGCTCAATTGAAATTGCGCTCAGACGGCGAGATCCAGTACTGTAGTATTTGCAAGTACTGGACAAAAGCAGGTACTGCAAGGCTCGATTCAATAATGATTTTTGGATGAGGAGTATGCATGGCGCTCGACGTAAAATGACGACAAACCCTCAAAAAGGGTTACATCATTATATTTTTAAGGAAACACTTTTAAGAATCAGGATTGCCAGACCAAAGTTTTCAGATATCAGAATATTCAGAATTGTGAAATATAGTTAAAGATAACAAAAAAGAGTTTACAAGAGAAATTTACAAAAATGAGTTTCCAAAAAAAGGTATACAAAAAAAGAGTAATAAGAGCAGGATAAATCCTGCCTCTCTTTGAATAAGTCTTTAACTTCAAGGACTTTTTACTTTCTGGACTCAATTGTGCTCTGGGCAGCCACGAGTCTTGCAATCGGAACTCTGTAAGGAGAGCAGCTTACATAGTTAAGGCCTATATCATGGGCGAAGTGGATGGATCTCGGCTCTCCGCCGTGTTCTCCGCAGATTCCCATTTTGAGATCAGGTTTGACAGAGCGGCCTTTTGAGATACCAATTTTCATGATCTCGCCAACGCCTTCCTGGTCCAGGACTGCAAATGGATCGTGCTCAAGAATTCCTGCCTTCTGGTAGATAGGCACGAATTTGGACACGTCATCACGGCTGAACCCGAAGGTTGTCTGAGTCAGGTCATTTGTTCCGAAGGAGAAGAAATCGGCTTCCTGGGCAATCTGGTCTGCGACAATTGCGGCTCTGGGCAGCTCGATCATTGTTCCTACTTTGTAATCGATCTTTACGCCTTTCTCAGCCATGACTGTTTCTGCCATCTTGCAGACTTCTTCCCTGGTAATTGAAAGCTCTTTTACAAGACCCACGAGCGGAATCATGATTTCAGGAACAATCTGCATTCCCTCGTTTGCAAGTTCACAGGCTGCTTCCATGATTGCACGTACCTGCATATCATAGATTTCCGGATAGGTGATTCCGAGTCTGCATCCTCTGTGACCAAGCATAGGATTGAGTTCTTTGAGGGAAACCACACGCTGAATGACCTTCTTTACCTCGCTGATCTTTTCGGAATCTCCAGAGGCTTCGAGATTCCTGAGTTTTGCGTCAAGCTCTTCTTTGTCAGGAAGGAACTCATGGAGAGGTGGATCAAGCAGTCTTATAGTAACGGGCAGGCCTTCCATGCTGCGGAAGATCCCAAGGAAGTCCTCCTTCTGCATAGGAAGTAATTTTTTGAGGGCTTTCTTTCTGGACTTTTCTTCTTCGGCCATGATCATTTCCCTTACTGCAGGAATTCTCTCTTCCCCGAAGAACATATGTTCAGTTCTGCAAAGTCCTATACCTTCAGCCCCAAGTTCACGGGCGAGGCCTGCATCTGCCGGATTGTCTGCGTTTGTTCTAACCCCGAGAGTCCTTATCTCGTCGGCCCACTGAAGAATCTTCTTCAGATCATCATTAATTTCGGCATCAATCAGCTCGACTTTCCCGATGATTACGCTGCCTGTACTTCCATCAATAGTAACATAATCGTGTTCCTTGATAGTGTGGCCATTTACCATGAAGAGGCCGCTCTTAGTATCGACTGAGATATCTCCACAACCTACAACACAGGGCTTGCCCATACCTCTTCCAACGACTGCGGCATGAGAGGTCATTCCTCCGCGCACGGTAAGGACGCCCTGGGCAGCTGCCATTCCTCCGATATCTTCAGGGGAAGTTTCGGTCCGGACGAGAATTGTCTTTTCTCCCTTCTCAGCCATTTCTTCAGCTGCTTCGGCAGTAAATACAACTTTTCCTACAGCAGCTCCGGGTGATGCAGGAAGTCCCTTTGCGATTACTTCCAGTTTTGCATTGGGATCGATTCTGGGGTGCAGAAGCAGGTCGATGTGTTCAGCTTTAACCCTTGTGACTGCGGTTTCCTTATCAATCAGCCCTTCTGCTACCATGTCAGTTGCCAACTTTACGGCTGAGGCAGCTGTACGTTTTCCAGTCCTGGTCTGCAGCATGTAGAGCTTTCCTTCTTGGATAGTAAACTCTATATCCTGCATGTCTTTGAAGTGGGCTTCGAGCTTCTGACAGATGTCCACAAGCTGTTTGTAGGCATCGGGGATCTTGTTCCCAAGAGTGTCAATAAAGTCCGGAGTACGGATGCCTGCAACAACATCTTCGCCCTGTGCGTTGATAAGGTACTCCCCAAAGAATTTCCTTTCTCCTGTAGACGGGTTTCTTGTAAAAGCAACTCCTGTGCCTGAGGTATTTCCTCTGTTCCCGTAAACCATGGTCTGTACATTGACAGCTGTGCCCCAGCTGTCATCGATTTCGTTAAGCTTTCTGTAAGTGATAGCTCTTGGGTTATTCCAAGACTCAAAAACAGCATTGATCGCCATCTGAAGCTGGACTTTTGGATCCTGGGGAAACTCAAATCCTTTCTCGAGTTTGATTACTCCCTTAAACCTTTCGGCCAGATCTTTCAGTGCTTTCGCATCGAGGTCGGTATCGGATTCGACTTTAAGTTCTTTTTTCTTATCCTCAATAAGGGACTCGAACTTGTCGAAATCAATTCCGAGAACAACATCTCCAAACATAGAGATAAATCTGCGGTAACAGTCGTAAGCGAACCTTTCGTCATTGACCTTATTTGCGAGTCCGAGAACAGATTTGTCCGTGAGCCCAAGGTTAAGGACGGTATCCATCATCCCCGGCATGGACACTCTGGCTCCGGACCTTACAGAAACAAGCAGTGGATCTTCTGGGTCCCCAAGCTTTTTGTTGTTTAAGGCCTCGAGCTTATTGATCGCTTCTTCGATCTGTTTGAGTACTTCTTCAGAATACTTCTGATTTTTCAGATAAAGTACACAAACTTCAGTTGTTATCGTAAAACCTGGGGGTACTGGAATTCCGAGGTTTGCCATTTCGGCAAGGCCTGCGCCCTTACCTCCAAGTAAGTCTCTCATGCTACCTTTGCCATCAGTTACATTCTTTCCAAAAAAATATACGAACTTTGACAATGAGTCTCCTCCCTAGAACGAGATCATTAATCGGAGTTAGTGACTGTAACGACCATATTTATGGCCTGAACGCTGCCAACAATGTCCATTTAATATATAAGGTTGTGGTTTCCTTCTTCTAGAATTTATATTCTACTATATTAAATTAGTTGAGACTAACAGAGAATCTCAAAATAGAGTTTTGACTTAAAAACTTTAATATTTACGCAATTGAAATTACTAAATCAAGTACATTCGGCGTTGTGACTTATTTAGCGTTTTATACAGTTGAAGATATAATGCTGTTGATTTTTCAGTTCAACTGCGTAAGTCCTAAAATTATTCTCTTTTTCACTAACTCTTATAGATACTTTTCTTTATTCGATAGTGGCAACTTTAAACTCTGAAATTTGGTATAACTTAGCTGCAAAACCGATTATCTCCTACGCTTCAAATGCCATAATAAATAAAGAAGGCGAAGAGGAAAGAATCAATCACTGGGTAAATAAAAAATGGAGACTCGGTAGAGCTATATATGCACCAATTATGCACCAATGGAGAACAAACTCAAATTTTTGTATGAGATTGGACGGAAAGAACAGGTAGGAATGTACCTAAGAAACCAGAACATTTTGATTAGGGTTTTGGTGACAGTATAAAAAGAGAGCTGAATGTAAAAAGATACATGGACATGTTAAGAGTACAGTAAAATTCGATATCAGAAGAGTAAGAAATCAAAGTAGAAAACTCGACTCTCTATTGAGTCTCATAACATATCAACTGCTGGCAGAGTAGAAAACTCCACTCTTTGTTGAATTTCATAGCATATCAACTGCTGGTGCTGACATAAATGCAAAATAAGGTTGGAGATGAGAACCCATTTGGGAGATTTTTTGAAAGAATTGGATATCAAATAAGAAATATTTTAAAAGCTAATTTGAGATCCTCAAGGCCCTGAGACATAATTTCAACAAATTTAATATACTTATTCAACGATAATAGGAATGCATTGTCACCCTATTTTTGGGCCTTATAAGGCCCTTCGCGTTAAATTTTCCACATATAAGTAGAGGATTCCCCAAACTTCAAAGTTTTTTGAAAATCCTCTTGGCATAACTGTGAGGTATAAAATGAGTAAAAATATCTGTTTCATAGATGGGTTGGAGGGCATTCTGAAATACAGGGATGTAGATATTAACCAGCTTGTTGAGCTTCCCTATGATGCCGTTTCCTATCTGCTTATCCTCGGAGATCTCCCCAGAGATCAGGAACTTGCCGAGTATTCAGCCTGCCTGCATGGGGAGCGTGAAGTCAACAGGGAGGTGATAGACATTATCCACATGTACAATTTCAATATTGACTCTATAGAAGCGCTGCGTACAATCGTTTCTTTTATATCACAGTTCGATCCGGACATTAATGACAGCTCTCCTGAAGGAAATATGAGAAAAGCCATAAGGTTAATTGCCAAGATACCAACCATAGTTGCTGCATATTATAGAATCGCAAATGGAAAAGAGCCTGTGTCCCCTGATCCATCCCTCTCCCACGGAGCCAACTTCCTGTATATGTTAAGAGGAAACAAACCAAGTCAGCTGGAAGCTGAGGTCATGGAAAAAGACTTCATCCTCAGCGCCGAACATGAACTAAATGCTTCTACTTTTTCTTCAAGAGTTACCGCATCTACCCTTTCAGACCTCTATTCTGCTGTAGTTTCTGGACTCTGCACCCTTAAAGGTCCTCTGCATGGAGGAGCAAGGTCAGAAGTTGTGAACATGATCGAAGAAGTCGCTTCCCCGGAAAATGCAGAGAAATTTGTTCTCGAAAAAATCTCAAAGAAAGAAAAGATTATGGGTTTTGGGCACCGGGTATACAAGACTTATGATCCAAGGGGCATAATCTTCAAGCAGCTTGCCAGGCAACTCGCTGAAACGAAAGGGGATATGCACTGGTACGAGACAGCGGAAATAATAGAAAGCACTGTTATCCGTGAGCTTGTGGAAAAGAAAGGAAAGCCAATCTATCCGAACGTTGATTTCTACTCGGGAGTTATTTACAAATATATGGATATCCCCCCTCAACTTGCAACATCAATCTTTGCAATTGGCAGGGTCTCAGGCTGGATAGCTCATTGCTTTGACCAGTACGAAAAGAAAAGGATCATAAGGCCCAGGTCTTTCATGCTTGATGAATGTTAGATGACTTTTTAGCCAAGCTTTTTTTGAAAAAGGTTTGCGTAAACCGTTGCGCCGGTTAATCACGCCGGATAGGGTTTGTGGATAAGATCTTCAAACTCAAACACTGTTTGGGGTTTTCGCTCAAGCCTTTTTTGAAAAGGCTTGCGGTCAAGCAGTTTTTTGAAAAAGGTTTGCTGACAATCTTTTTATTGTCTGACAGCTTTTTGATATCCAGATACCCATGAGTTTTAGAGCTTTTATCGACCAGTTAAGAGAAAATGGAAAACTGGTAGAGATTTCGCAGCCGGTTTCTCCGAAGTTTGAAGCTTCAAGAATTGCAAAAACAGCAAAAGCCCCGGTTTTCTTCCATGATATTTCAGGCTCAAAAGTCATAATGAACCTGCTTGGATCAAGGGATGAACTGGCTTCCATGCTCGGAGTCCCTAAAGAAGAAATCATAAAGAGGCTTTCAGAAGTTTCTCCTGAAGGGGAAGTGCGGCTGGTGTCAGAATCTCCAACCCTTGAGGTCATAGAAGACCAGGTTGACCTGACAAGACTTCCTATCCTCACACATTTTGAAAAAGATGGAGCTCCCTATATAACGGCAGGAATTGTTGTTTCCGAGTACAGAGGCACAATTAATGCTTCAATCCATCGGCTTATGTTAGTAGGAAAAGATAAACTTGCAGCCCGACTGGTTCCTCCAAGGCATACCTATCTCCTGCACAAAAAAGCCGCTGAAAAAGGTGAACCTTTGCCTGTTGCAATCGTGCTTGGCTGTGATCCGACAATTATTTACGCGACTTCGACAAGGGTTCCTGTGGGAAAAGAATTCGAATACGCAGCTGCCCTGCGAGGCGCTCCTGTTGAACTTTTTGAGTGCGCAAACGGGGTAAAAGTTCCTCATGCCGAGATTGTGCTTGAAGGTTACATTGACCCTGTAGACAAGGTTGATGAAGGGCCTTTTGTGGACATTACAGGAACCTACGACGTTGTAAGACAGGAACCTGTTATTCATATCACCCGAATCATCCACAGAAAAAACCCTATCTATCACGGGATTCTGCCAGCCGGTCCTGAACATCTTCTTATGATGGGTGTACCCTACGAGCCAAGAATTTACAGGGCTGTCGGGGAAGTTACGACGGTCAAGAACGTGGTATTGACCGAAGGGGGATGCTGTTATCTTCATGCAGTCGTTCAGATTGAGAAGCAGACTGAAGGAGACGGAAAAAATGCTATTATGGCAGCCTTTGCAGCCCATACGAGCCTTAAGCACGTAGTGGTTGTGGACGAAGATATAAATATTTTTGACCCGAACGATGTCGAGTTTGCAATTGCCACGAGGGTAAAAGGAGATATGGATATTCTAATTATTCCCAATGTTCGGGGCAGTTCTCTGGACCCGCGTGGAGCTCCTGATGGAACGACAACAAAAGTGGGAATTGATGCTACAAAGGTGCTTGTAGAAAAGGAAAATTTTGAAAGAGCAGTAATTCCGGAAGAATAAATAAAAATTATTTTAAGCACTGGCGATTACCGAGTGAATTTCAATGTATCTTACAAAAGAAGAAGAGCAAATCCTGAATGGAGAAGCCGGGGAGACTCTAAGGCAGGCTATCGAAATTCTGGTGGCCCTTGGAGACATTTACGGTGCAGACAGGCTTATCCCCATCAAAAGCGCCCAGATTGCAGGAGTTTCTTACAAAACTATGGGCGATGCAGGCCTTGAATGGATTTCAGATCTGCAGGGCAGGGTTAAGGTTCCTGCGATTCTGAACCCTGCAGGGATGGATCTGCAAGACTGGAAAAGGCTCGGGATTTCACCCGATTTTGCAGAAAAACAAAAATTGATTATCCAGGCATATGAAAAACTGGGAATTCAGTGTGAGTGCACGTGTACGCCTTATACTCTCGAGGGCTTTGATGTCGGTTATGGCGACCATCTGGCATGGAGCGAATCGTCAGCCGTCTCCTATGCAAATTCCGTGCTTGGAGCCAGGACAAATCGGGAAGGAGGGCCGTCAGCCCTTTCTGCGGCACTTCTCGGGAAAACTGCAAACTATGGTTTCCATCTGGACGAAAACCGTGTGCCTGAGCTCTCAATTTCTGTAGAATATCCACTAAAGGGATCGGATTTTGGTGCACTAGGTTATGTAGCTGGGAAAATTGCAGGGAGCAAGGTACCTGTTTTTCATCTCAGGAATACACCGAAAACGGATGAATTAAAAGCGCTCGGTGCTGCAATGGCAGCTTCAGGAGCAGTTGCCCTTTACCACGTGGAAGGAGTCACGCCTGAGATTTGCAGGGTGGATTTTGAAGCCCCGACAGAAAAAGTAACCATTGAGAGAAGCCAGCTTGATGAGGTTTATGAGTGTCTGAATAAAGCCTGCAAAGAACCCGAATTGATAACCATAGGGTGTCCTCACTGCTCGGCAGCAGAGCTTGAAAAAGCCGCTGAACTCCTTGAAGGAAAAACGGTTTCGAAAGAGTTCTGGATCTTCACCTCAAGGGAACTTGCAAAACGCTATCCGGAGTATATCAGGACCATCGAAAAAAGTGGAGCTAAAGTTGTCTGTGATACCTGCATGGTGGTTTCTCCTGCTACCAACAGATATTCCTGTGTCATGGTAAACTCAGGAAAAGCCCTTGCTTACGTGCCAGGGATGTGCGGGGCTGAAGCCGTATACGGAAGTATGGAGGCATGTGTTGAGGAAGCGCTTGGCGGGACAGCAAAGAAGGCAGGTGATTCCAATTAAACTTAAAGGCAGGACGATTTCCAGAGGATGTGCAAAAGGGGAAGTACTTCTTTCCAGAGACCCTATTTCCTTCCTTGGTAGTATAGATCCTAAAACCGGGGTTGTAATTGAAGAAAATCATGCCCTTGAAGGAAAATCAATCCAGGGTAAAGTTCTTGTTTTTCCCCACGGCAAAGGCTCTACGGTTGGCTCGTATGTTATGTATCAACTTAAGAAAAATGGAGTTGCCCCTGTAGCGATAGTAAACATGGAAACTGAACCTATAGTCGCAGTTGGAGCCATTATTTCCGAAATTCCACTCGTTGATATGCTTGAGAGAAACCCTTACGAAGTATTAAATAATGGAGATCTTGTTCTGGTTAACGGAAGCAAAGGATATATTGAGCTTATCAAACAGGAAACAAATAAAACTGAACACGATTAAAATTAAAGAAATAATCAGCAAACGAAAAATGATAATTTAAGTTCTAATAGTAAACGGATAAAGCCGAAAATGGATAAATCTAAAAAATAAATCTTAAGCTGGGAGATAGGAACTCCGAGATGAACCAGGACAACAATAAGAAAGGCAAAGGAAAATTCAATGCCGAAGAAGCGGTTTCGCGGTTATATCCTTACATAGCCAGGGTATTTGACGTGTATGAGGTCCAGAATTCCGGGGAAGCTCTTTACTTCTTTGGAACTCCTCGAGTCGATACTCAGACTGTCACGGGAGAACTCTGGGAGCCTTTACAGCAGTTTGGGTTTGGATGTACGCTTAAACATGAGCTTGGAGAATATGTATTACTGGTATTTCCTGAAAAAAAGGCAAAGGAAAAGACCTGGATAAATCTTGTTCTTTTCATAGCAACATTTTTTACAACCATGGTTTGCGGAGCCTGGATGTCCGGAGCAGACCTCGAAAACGGGTCCATCCAGCTTTTCCGAGGCTTACCGTTTACCATTGCAATAATGACAGTTCTTGGCTCCCATGAAATGGCTCATTATGTAACGGCTAGATACTATGGGATGAAGGCATCTCTTCCGTATTTCATTCCATTTCCGACTTTTATTGGCACTATGGGTGCATTAATTCACTACAGAGGGCCTGTCCCAAGCCGAAAGGCGCTTTTTGATGTGGGAGTTGCAGGGCCACTGGTAGGCCTGTTCATGTCAATCACAGTTACGGTAATAGGCCTTAACCTTGAACCGCCTGCAGTAAATCCACTGTCAAATTCTATGATGCTCGGTCTTGGCCTTCCTCCCCTTTTTGTGTTTATCCAAAACCTTGTCGGAGCAACAGGAGAAAACCTTCATCCTGTAGCCTTTGCAGGATGGGTAGGAATGTTCGTGACCTTACTCAACCTTCTCCCTGCGGGGCAGCTTGACGGTGGGCATATCCTCAGGGCTATGCTGGGTAAGAAAGCGGAAAATGTTTCGTTTATGATGCCGCGTGTTCTGTTTCTGATAGGGCTTTATGTAATTTACTGGCTGAAAGAAGACGGATTAATATGGATTACCTGGGCCCTTTTCCTCTGGATTTTTGCTGCGGCAGGGCATCCGTCTCCCCTGCACGATAAAGTCGAACTGGACAAAAAACGCATCCTATTAGGGATCATTACCTTTATTTTGGGTTTACTTTGCTTTACTCTGATACCTTTTAAGCCAATTTCCTGAAGGAGTCTGGATTTCGAAAAAACGGAGGAAAAAATAATGGACGTACACTTCCGGTACAGCAAGAAAAATTCTTACAGCTTTGCAGTTCTTTCCCCTTTAATGCCGGAAGCCGGTTTTTTAGACAGGCCTGTAGACGGCATCATGATCTACAGTTTTACAACGCGCCAGGCAGCAAAGGTATTTCGGGAAGTAAAAAATGCAGATACGGAGTCGATTTTTATTGCTGGAGGCCCTCATCCATCCGGCGCTCCAGAAGAGACACTTGAATACTTTGACTATGTTGTGATTGGGGAAGGGGAGGAAACCCTTCCGGAACTTGTGAAAACGATCCAGGAAAGGGGAAACCCGGGAAAAGTACCTGGCATTGCATACAGGGACGCAAAAACGGGCAAGATTGCCAGAACTCCAAAAAGACCCTATGCAGACCTTGATTCCTATCCTTGCTTTGACCCTCATAAACTCCGGGCTCCTATTGAAATTAGCAGGGGATGCCCCTGGGGTTGCAAGTACTGCCAGACTCCCAGGCTTTTCGGAAGAGAAGTCAGGCACAGAAGCATAGATTCCATCGTAAAAAATGCAGGGTATTATAACGACCTTCGCTTTATAGCCTCCAATGCTTTTGGTTACGGAAGTGACGGAATTCACCCCAGGTTTGACAGGGTGGAGAAATTGCTTTCCGCACTTCATAAACTGCCTGATAAGAAGATTTTCTTCGGGACGTTTCCTTCTGAAGTGCGCCCGGAATTCGTAACTGATGAGTCGGTTGAACTTGTGAGGAAGTACTGCGCAAACGATAGCCTTAGCCTCGGAGCTCAGTCCGGCAGTGACCGGATTCTAAAGGAGATCCGGAGAGGGCATACTGTTGGAGACAGTATTTCAGCAGTTGAGTGCTGCCTGGAACATGAAATTGTTCCTGCGGTTGATTTCATCTTCGGCCTTCCCACCGAAACCGAAGAAGACCAGGAAAAAAGCCTTGATCTTGTTCGCTGGATCTGCAAAAAAGGAGGCACTGTAAGGGCTCATTACCTGAGTCCCCTGCCAGGAACTCCATATGCATCGGCTGTCCCGACAGAAGTGAGTGACATAGTAAGGCGAGAGCTTGGAAAGCTTGCCCTTGACGGCAAACTCACAGGATACTGGGAAAAACACCGTAAATCTGAAAAAAAGCCAAATTAGGAAGATAAGGTTGAAAGCCGATCTGAAATTTCGGCTTTGTAGAAATTCTCAATCTCAGCCAAAACAAGTTTATATTATTTTTATTTATGTTTACACTAACATTTTTATTTTTATTTCAGTCGAATACCCCGCTAGCTTGCTGCGAGGATGGAAAACTTCCCCGGTAACCGTTGATGATGTAACCGTTGATGATAATATTATTTATCAACTCCATTTTTCGGTTACTAACTTCTGCTCAAACTTATTTGTTTAGGGTTCTTATTTCCTTTAAAGGAATTTGGAGCGCTGGCGCGAACATACCACTTACTTGTAGCAAGTTGCGCCATCGCAACTTTGATTTGAAATCACTTATTCTAGGTGCTCCTACATTTTTGTGGTAAAAAGTGGAAGGAGCACTTTATTAATACCTTTTTATAATGACTGAGCAACTTAGGATTTCTACAAAGCCCTTTTTTTCCAATCTCTTTAAGACTTCTGCTGAAACTGTTGTCATAAATAAGTTCTCCTGAGCGAAGCGAAAAGGACTTCGTGCTCCCAAAGTGAAACTCGGGCTGCACAGGAAATGCTTATACCAAAAGCCTCTATTATATCCACTTCATGAAACAGGATATGTCGAGTGCCGACGTTGCTGCAGTTGTCGCCGAGCTGTCAGCAGGTCCCAAATCCATTATTGATGCGAAGATCGGTAAGATCTATCAGCCAGCCAGCGAGGAGATTCGCATCAATCTTTACGTTTTTCACCAGGGCAGGGACAACCTGGTTATTGAGGCCGGGAAGCGCATCCATCTAAGTAAATACCTCAGGGCAAGCCCAACGCTTCCCCAGTCTTTTCCAATGCTGCTTAGAAAATACCTGATTGGAGGCAGGATTGTATCGGTAGAGCAGCACGATTTTGATAGGATCGTAAAGATCGGGATCGAGAGAGGGGGAGTCCGTTGTACTCTTATTGTGGAGCTTTTCGCCCCTGGGAACGTGCTTATTGTCGATTCGGAAAACAGGATTATTCTGCCTATGAATCCTGTAACCATGAAGGATAGGCGGCTTAGGAGTGGAGAAATTTACGAACTGCCCGAGGCACAGATAAGTCCTCTAAAGGTTAAGGTTTCGGACCTTATGGAGGCTTTTTCCAGATCTACGGCTGATATCGTCCGAACGGTTGCCACAAGGTTCAATCTGGGAGGAGTTCTGGCAGAAGAAGTTTGTGCCAGGGCAGGAATTAACAAATCAAAGTCTTCAAAGGAGGCAACTGAGGAGGATGCCTCTAGGCTCTGCAATGCAATGCACGATCTCTTTTCCCCACTTTTGAAGGTCGGAGCCGCAGATAAAGGCCCTGCAGAAGCCGAAACCGAGACTGAACTTAAATCCGAGATCGAGTTTAAACCGGAAACCGAACTTAAACCCGAAGCCGGAGTTGAAGGTGAGGCTCCTAAGCTCAGATCTCAGCATGTGAAAAAGGAAATCAACGGAAAGCTGGAAACTTTCGATGTACTTCCTTTTGACCTTATTCGTTATTCTGGATTTGAAAAAGAGTACTTTGATTCTTTTAATACGGCACTTGATGAATTTTTTGGGAAAAAAGCGCTTGAACAGGTTGAAGAGGTAAAAGAAGCTCAGAAAAAGGAGAAAACACTTGGCGTTTATGAACGGCGGCTTCTCCAGCAGGAAGAAAGCCTTGCAAAGTTCGAAAAAGAAATCGAGAAAAATAATACCCTTGCTGAGACAGTCTATGCAAATTACACGGTTATTGAAGAGCTTCTTTCCGTGCTCAACGGCGCAAGGTCAAAGGGGTATTCCTGGGATGAGATCCGCTCCATTCTGAAGCAGGCCAAAAAGACCGTGCCTACTGCCCAAAAGATCACAAATATTGACCCAAGGACCGGGACTGTAGCTGTTAACCTTGACGGGAAGAGTATTAGTCTTGATATCCGAAAGACAGTGCCACAGAACGCTGAGGAATACTATGAAAAGGTCAAGAAATTTAGCAAGAAAAAAGACGGCGCTCTCAAAGCTATCGAAGATACCAGGAAGGCTATGGAGAAAAAAGCCGTGGCAAAGGCTGCAAAGGCAGGAAAGAAGCTCCATGTGTCTAGGAAAAAGCACTGGTATGATAGGTTCAGGTGGTTTGTGTCCTCGGACGGCTTCTTTATTGTGGGAGGCAGGGACGCAGATACCAATGAGGAAATCTTTAAGAAATATCTCGAAAAGAGAGATCTTGTATTCCATACTCAAACACCGGGGGCCCCTCTCACAGTCATCAAGACCGGTGGAGAAGAGGTTCCCGAATCTACTCTGCAAGAAGCGGCACAGTTTGCTGTTTCTTATTCTAGCCTCTGGAAAGCCGGGCACTTCAGTGGGGACTGTTACTGGGTCAAAGCCGAACAGGTCACAAAAACCCCGGAATCAGGAGAGTACGTAAGAAAAGGGGCTTTTATCATCCGCGGGGAACGCAATTACTTTAAGGATATTCCTCTCGGCGTTGCAGTCGGGCTTGAACTCAAAGGCGAGACGAGAGTGATAGGCGGGCCTGCTTCTGCTGTCCGGAAACATGCGGATTATATCCTCGAAATAGTCCCTGGGGCTTTTAATCAGAATGACATTTCTAAAAAGATCTACAGGATTTATGCCGATGAACTCAATGATCCTCGTTTCGTAAAGCAAATTGCCTCTCCTGACCAGATAGCCATGATGGTCCCACCCGGAGAATCTGACTTAAAGACCCAGAAGCCAGAAAAGAAGGGAGAGAAGCCCGAGCACGAAGATGAAGAACATGGGACAACGGGAGTCGAGAACGAACCTGAAGATAACGCAGAAGAAATTGAAGAGAAATTCGGAGAAGGAAGTGAAGAAGAAATTGAAACGCATGGAGGGAAAAAGGCATGAGGGTTACAAACCGCTCCCTTAAGGGCAGGGAAGGGGAGATTGCAGTAACAGCCGAAACCCTCGATGATCTCTGGCACCTCAAATATATAATTGAAAAAGGGGATCTGGTTTTTGCGGTTACCAAACGGAAAGCCGATTCGGCAAGTGATAAAATCCGCCCGGAAAAGGTTGAGAAAGTAAAGGTCAGGCTCGGAATCAGGGTTGACGAGATCGAGTTTCACAAGTTTGCGAACCGGCTCAGGGTGCATGGGATGATAGAGCATGGGATGGATGTCGGTTCCTTTCACACCCTCAATATAGAGATAGGAACAAATCTTTCTATTGTTAAGGAACACTGGAAGAGTGACCAGCTCCAGCGTATCCAGGATGCTGAAGAAGCGTCGAAGCGCCCTAAAGTCGTTATGGTCGCAATAGAAGAGGGCGATGCCGATATTGGCTTTGTTCATCACTACGGAATAGAGATCTATTCTCATATCAGGCAGTCCTCTGGAAAGCGAGAGACTAGCTTGAGGAATGAGTTTTTTAGGGAAGTTGTAGAACAGCTCAGGCATGCTGTTCCTGAGGAAGCGTCCATAGTTATTGCCGGACCCGGATTTACTAAAGAGGACTTCATCAAATATTTCCAAGAAATCGAACCGGCTATGGCTTCTAAAGCCCTGATTGAAGACACCTCCATGATAGGAATGTCCGGCTTTCAGGAAGTTCTACGCAGAGGTGCGGTGGATCGCATCATGCAGGAATCCCGTATAGCCCGCGAATCAGCCCTGATGGAAGACCTTATTCGTGAGATCTCAATGGATGGCAAAGCTGCATATGGTTTCGCAGATGTTAATAATGCTCTCAATTTCGGGGCTGTCGAAACCCTGCTCGTTGCCGACGAAACCCTCCGCGAAGGGCGGGAAAAAGGGGAGGATATCGATAAACTCCTCATGGAAGTCGAGCAAGCTCAGGGGAAGGTCGTTGTTTTCAGCACGGCCTTTGAGCCCGGAGAAAAGCTTCATAAATTGGGAGGAATCGCAGCTTTGCTCCGTTTCAAGGTTAGAGGTTGATCTGTTTTCCAATATTTTATATTCAATGGTTTTTATATTAATAAAAGAGCAATGAACCCGCTTAAAAAGATTCCATCAAAGGTTCCTGCCCCTCCTATGCTCGCAACCGGAGCTCCAAGGTTCTTAATTTTTCCCAGGTTCAGAAGATCGGCTCCAATAAGAGTTCCAAGCACTCCTCCTGCATAGGCGGCGACAACACGGCACTGATCAACCGGGCAGTCCGGAATATGAATTATTGATGTCAGTAAAATCGCAGTAAGGGCAGCTGCAAGGGGTGGAACAAGGGCCGGGGTTGCGATACCTATGCCGCGAATCGGCCTTGCTACGGAATGAGTTATTATTGTAACTATTAAGATGCTGGCTACTGCAAGCATGAGAGACGAAGGGAATTTCGTAAGAAGATAAGCTGAAATCAGAACCGGAATAACCGCTCCTCCTACATTCACAGCAATTGTCGTTTCATTTCTTATCACACGCCGGAATGGAACCCTGTAAGATATGCCAAAAACATGAACATAACTATCTCTTACTACCGGAGTATCGGATCTGAGGGTTGCCAGAGGGATATTGATACCGCTTCCGAGGAGAGACAGTAACAGGATAAGGAGCGCATCCCCTATAGAGAAGCCGATTTTCATAAAGGCGGAGATAATTACTCCAAAAAAAAGAAAACTAAGCCCGAAAATCAGAATAAAGATCAAAAGAAGAAGGAATGTAAGGCTAAAAGGAATGTAAAAAAGTTGTCTTCTCATAAAATCGCCCCACTTTCTTTATTTTTCCGCATATTTAGAAATATACTTTCTTTATTTATGAGTCTATATGCTGCCTTTCTTCCTTATAGATTTCATTGAAAGCCTCTCCTATTAAAAAGTCAGCAACTCGACACTTTCATGATATAATTAAAGATTTCTAATCCTGAGTAAAAAAGTTCTGATTTTTCAGGATTAGATATATCTTACCGCAGGCTTCAGGCACTCCATGCAGATTATTTCTTTCGCGTCTTTATATACCCTTAGAATTCCACCCGACTCGGATACCGTAACCGCGATCGCAACCGTATCTCTGCTGATTGCGGCTGCTGAAACGTGCCGGCCTCCCAGTCCTTTCTCGATATCCACATTTTTTGCGTCAACATCAAGGTAGCGGCCTGCGGCATGGATAATGCCGTTTTCGTCCACCACAAAAACTCCGTCAAGCTGGGAGAATTCCTTTATGGATTCCCAGTTTTTCTTGTCAAGGATATTCCGGTAAACTTCATCGTGACCTGCATAAGGATTCAGTATTAGCTGGTGAGAGCGTTTCAGAACCTCTTCGGAATCGCCTATTATGAAGGCAGCTCCTATTTTCTTGCCTTCCCTGCCTGTCAGCACAATATCAAAAGAAATTTTCATAATTGCACTTAGCACTTCCGGTTTTATCCTCTCCTGACATTCCTTCATTGCTTTTACAAAGGGATTTTCGTCGAGGTTATGTACAATAATCGAACTGGAGCTGCGGGTTTCAACCACACCTACAATAATTCCATTTTCCAGTTTTCCAAGCACGTACTCTATGGCGGCAGCCTGCTGAAGATGGTCAGAATTACCTGAGGCTTCGCGGTTTATCTGGTCGCCGAGTTCCTTTAGAGGATTTTTTCCATCCTTTCCAGTGGAGAGCAGGTGGTCTATTATGCTTTTAGGACGCATGGAGATGTAATAGACCGGAATTCCCCCAGTTTCGATCCCTTCAAAACTTAACTCTCCGGAAACCATAATTGCGGCAGCATCAAGTTCTCTGGAAATCCGGGCTGCCGTTTCTGCAATTATACGTGCTCTATCCATATGATCCACCGCTTTTTCTTTTTGCAGCAACCGATTTGCGGCTCCACTTTTTACTTTTGGAGTTATTGTTTCTTTGAACTAACATCATTTTCTTAGATTAGGGTTATTATTTTTTAACTTAGCGTTTTTTTCTGGGCTAAAGTTCTTTTCCCCAGGTTAACATTGAGGCCTACTTTATAAATACTTAAGCTTATTTACATCTCTGTACTTATCTCTTATATATTATAATTGCCCTGTAATTCCCTTTATTTGTCCTTTTTCCGCCCTACTTTTTTCACTATTGTCTCTTACATCTTTTTCTAAAAGATTTTGTGAAGGGTTTACAATTCCTTCGAAAAAAGATCTAAACTCAATTTTCCAGACGAAAATTAACAGGAAGATTTTTCTGGTTCGCTTTTCAATTAAGATTGGTGAATGTTTTGATCAGGACATTTATAGCAGTGGAATTAAACCCCGGTTTTACGGAGAAGATTCGAGAGCTTCAGGCCAGATTTTCTGGTTTTTATCTGAAGTTTGTTGATCCTGAGCTCGTTCACATAACTCTGAAGTTCCTGGGGAACGTGGACGAATCAAGAATTCCCTCGCTTTCCGCAGCTCTCGACTCCATTACGTGCGAGCCTTTCGAAGCAAAAGTAGGGGGAATTGGAGTCTTTCCCAAACCTTCGAATCCCAGGGTTCTCTGGCTGGGTGCAACCGGAAACTTCAGGGCGTTACATGACAACGTAGAGAAGTTACTGGAACCTTTTAAATTCGAAAAAGACGACAGGGAATTTACTGCCCATGCTACTCTTGCCAGGGTAAAATTCCTCAAGAAGGATCAGAAAACCGCGTTCATAAACATAGTAAAGGAATTAAAGGATATCGAAATTGGTACTATGTGGGTAAATAAAGTGCTTTTAAAGAAAAGCACACTGACTCCGAAAGGGCCGATCTATGAAACTCTGCATACAGTGTACATGGATTAAATTCCCTGTGCTAAATTTTTCTTCTCTACTACATATTCTCCTTTTCTATATTTTCTTCTGTATGGTATAAGCGTATCTTATTTTGAGGATTCACTGTGTGCAGTTAGTTTTTCGTGTCCATCCTGTACTCAGGACATCTCAATCTGAGGATTTTAAACTAATTATGTAAGAGAATTATTATATATTTTATCGGCATCCGGGTGTAGCAGTTCATTAAAAGTGCAGTTGAATAACCTTCTATGTCTTAGAAATCGTGAACATTCAAAAGTTTAAATATCATCTTCTCTAAATATGGTGCAAGCATGAATGGAGGACTCTACGATTAAAGAAGAGATCTGGATTGAAAAATACAGGCCTGTGCGGTTGGACCAGGTGGCGGGGCAGGAAGAAACAATCGAACGTCTGAAGTCCTATGTCGCAACAAAAAATCTTCCCCATCTCCTGTTTTCCGGGCCACCAGGAGTCGGAAAAACTGCCTCTGCCGTCTCGATTGCAAGAGAAATTTTCGGGGAAGACCTCTGGCGTGAAAACTTTACCGAACTTAATGCGTCGGATGAGAGAGGGATTGATGTTGTCCGGACAAAAATCAAAAACTTTGCAAAAACTGCCCCTATGGGAGGAGCTGAATTCAAGATCATCTTCCTGGATGAAGCCGATGCACTGACTTCAGATGCCCAATCTGCACTCAGGCGGACAATGGAGCGTTTCAGCAATAACTGTCGGTTTATTCTATCCTGCAATTATTCCTCCAAGATTATCGAGCCTATTCAGTCCCGCTGTGCAGTCTTCAGGTTCAGGCGACTTTCCAATGAGGCTATCAGGAAACGCCTTGAATACATAGCCAAAGATCAGGGGCTGTCCGTCACTGAAGACGGATATGAAGCTCTTATTTACGTAGCCCAGGGAGATATGAGAAAAGCCGTGAATTCCCTCCAAGCTGCTGCTTTCGTTGAGCCGAGTAAACCTATATCCAGGGAAACCATTTATAGGACTACTGCAACCGCAAATCCAGAAGATATAAAAAACCTGATTGAAACTGCCCTGAGTGGAAATTTCAGGGCTGCTCGAAAGGAGCTAAACAGGTTGCTCTACGAAGAGGGACTTTCTGGGGAAGATATAGTTGGACAGATTTACAGGGCAATCTCCGAAATGGATAACCGGATGATTCTGGATCTTGGGCTCTCAGAAAAGCGCATTGTCGAACTCGTAGATATAATAGGTGAGACTGATTTCAGGCTAACTGAAGGAGCGACTGAAAAGATCCAGCTCGAAGCTTTACTCGCGCATTTTGCGCTTTCTAATGCAGATTAAGTTTTTTGATGACCCGGAATGAAGCTTCTCTTCATCTCAGGTATATCAAGAACGGTTGAAAGGGCTTGAGGTCAGCCTTTTTAATAGGATCTATGGAATTAATAAATTCTGATTACCATTGTTGAACTATCATTGGTAGAAATGTTGGGGTCTGTTTCTCACTGGCTTGCAGTTTTGATTATGGGGGCTCTCCCCATCTCCGATCTGAGAGGATCAATCCCTGTTGCGATGGGCATTTATGGAATGGGCTCCTTTGAGGCCTTCTTCTTAGTGCTTGGAAACCTCCTTCCTGTAATCCCTCTTCTACTCTTTCTTGAGCCGGTTTCGAATTATCTAAGAAGGTGTCTTAAAATTCAAATCATATCTACAATTGGATAATTGTCAATGATAACTTTAAGTTCATATCGTAAATTTTTCAGGAATTTAAGTACATATTGACCTTAAGATATCATTTTATTCCATAAGACCATATCCTTGCCAGCTACCGGGGTCTGGTCTGGCTGTGCAGCGGCATTTGTCTTTGGGGTCAAGTTCAGGCGTGCCTTGCCGACAATTGCTGCAGGGGTGATGATAGCAGGAATTGTAGTAACTACCGTTACCATAACAGGTATCGGTCTCGCTGATCTGATTCTGGGAGCATAATCTCCCTTCTGCTCAAAGATTTACCCTGTGGAATCCTTTATCGTAGTAAATCTGGAAACCGCTACCGCATAATTTAATCTCACGTAAAAATAGGAAAATGCTGGTTATCAGCATTTTATTTTCAATTTCATCCCGTAAAGCAAGATGCCACTGATAAATAGCGTTAAGGAGTGGTTGGTCTTAATTTACAGCATCTCTTTTGCTAATTTTATGTCTTCAGCTTTTACAGTTTTCCTGCCTGCGTGCTCTGCAAGTTTTATTGCTTCTCTTGAAATCTCAAGTCCATATTCTTCCAGAATTTCCGTAAGGGCCATTCCAGCACTCTCACTAACTCTATGAGCACCTGCGGTTCTTATTAAACGCTCAATTGGTGCGAATGGTATTACTTTTGCCATATTATCCTCCAATCTTCTTTATTTGTTAATATATATCCTTATAATCCCTGATTTTGTAATCAGATTCTATAAATAACTTTGCTTGTATTGGGGTTTTTACCTCCTTTCCAGCTTTTAATACCTTTTTTCTCCTTTATTTTACTTTCCAGAGCTTCATTATTTGTTTTTTATTTATGCCATGAATTCTGTTTTGGGGGCCTGTGTCCGTTTCGCTTGCTTCACTCGCTCAAACAGACTAATTCACCCGAGTTATGCTTCGGGAGCACAGGTAACCGGGAATTTTCTGGAAGTTATGATGTAATCTATTTTACTCGGTGCTTTTCAGAGGAGTTGCGGCTCTGTATTCCGAGTTCCGCAAGCCTTTTTAACAAAGGTTTGAGCGAAAACATCGTGACGGCGTGATCAACTGGCGCAACGGTTGCGGCACAACCGTTGCGCTCAAGAGAGCTGAATTATGGGCGAAAATAACTGTTTTAATTTAAGGTTATTGGGGCGGGAGTAAACTCGGTGTAGATCTCTTTTTCGAAATCTTGATATGAGATTATCCGAATCTAAACAGATATGCTTTTACAGGAACTTCTTGGCATTGATGAAGACATCTATTTTGTAGAGGAAAGCTATCTCGCCCAGAGGACTATTGAGCGTACGCTTGACTATCTTAACGGAGTCCGGAGGTTTGCAGAGGCACGGAAGGTGCGACTCCTGAGAGTTCGAGAAGGGAAGAACACACTTGGGCTTTTGCTTTTCAATTCGGCAGACGAGGAAGTCCCTGTAGATTTCTGGTCGGTTTTTACGGGAGCTCTTGCGGAAGCTCGTTCAAAAAAAGATTTCGAGGCTTTTACAGACTTTCTTCTTACTTTAAATCTTCCTGAAAAAGAGATTGAAATTTCTTCGGAAAACTGGCGAGACGCCGTTAATGAGTACTATTCACTCATGCTTGTAAACCGGAATCTCTGCCCGGGTTGCGCAGTCAGACCCGAGTCTTACGAGAGTGTTTTTTCTGAAAATCGTGTACGAAGAGTCGCAGAAATTTTCAATCTTTTTCAAAAAAAAGGGCTTTACCCTGAAGGCAGGCTTCTTGAAATCTGCTGTGGAAACGGGATGTCTACACTTGCTCTTTACAGGCTTGGGCTTAACCCGCTAGCTATCGAAATTAACAAATGTACAGTCTGCCAGGGGCTTGAGCAGGGAGTTTTGAACCCTCAAAGAACGGTTGTAATGGATGCAACGGCTCTTTCCAGATACTTCGAGCCAGGAAGCTTTGATGCCGTGATGGGATTTATGCTGGGGCTTGTCTACGAATTCAATAAAGAGCTCTGGGTAAATATTATGAGAGAGGCGGTCGCGGTCGCAAATGAGGGCGCTCTCATGCTTTTTACAGTTAGCAGTAAGCCTGAGGCTGAAATCCTTGCTGGGGCCCTTCTCAGGGCAGGAGTTAAAGGTGAGATTGTAGATAATACCGACTCTGAAGGGACTTACGATCAGTGGTTCTTTGTAGGAAGAAAACAAAAAGCTTAATTTACAGCCTATAACTTCAAAGAAGTTTAGATATTCAAGGAAATGTAAATTTTCAAGAAGATTTATGTTCTCCGGTTCAAATAAATATCTTTTGTTTTCAGCCTTTTAAAACCTTTAATACTCGAATCTTTAATTTCCTAACTGATTTTTAAGCTGTATTAGGGATTAGGGATCTTTTCTAAAAATTATTATTCTTAATGTTAACAGGCGAAAAGTATATACTTGTTAACAATTGTATATTAAAGAATTCTCATCAACGCAGATTTGTTGAATACTGCGTTTGGCTCTATAAAATTAATTTCCTCTGATTGCGGTTCCGGAAAGTCTACTAAATTTAACCGAAAAATCCCTGTTTCCGGTAAAACCGCAGAAAATTGCGTCAAAACCGCAATTCGGGGACTTATACACTTTACTCAAACGGATCAAAATTTTAACCCGAAAAATTCCGGAATATCAGATGAAACCCCCCGGAAAAACCGTTCGAAGCTTACTATCAAGAATAGTAAGTACGGTTATTTTGATTCGATTTTAAGAGGTTCATCCATGAGTGTAAAAATTACCGAAACCATCCTCCGGGATGCACATCAATCTCTCCTGGCAACCAGAATGCGGACAAGAGATATGCTCGAAGTGGTTGAACAACTGGACCAGATAGGGTATTTCTCCCTCGAAATGTGGGGAGGCGCCACCTTTGACAGCTGTATCCGCTACCTGAATGAAGATCCCTGGCAGCGCCTGAGGGATATCAAGAAAGAAATGAAAAACACCTATGCTCAGATGCTGCTCAGGGGCCAGAACCTTGTGGGGTACAGGCACTATCCGGATGACGTGGTCGAGAAATTCGTTACTAAATCCTATCAGAATGGAATTGATGTTTTCCGGATTTTTGATGCTGTCAATGATATCCGGAATATGGAGTTTTCTATTAAAGTGGCAAAAGGGCTTGGTGCTCATGTACAGGGCACAGTCTGCTACACCATAAGTCCGGTGCACACTGTTGAGAAATATATTGAACTTGCAAAACAGCTTGAAGAACTTGAGTGTGATTCCATCTGTATCAAGGATATGGCAGGGCTTCTTTCCCCTAATGATGCTACCCATATAATCAGTGCCATGAAAAAAGAAATTTCCATTCCGATTTCTCTACACTGTCACTGTACCTCCGGAATGGCCCCTATGAGCTATATGGCAGCATGTGAGGCAGGGGTCGATATTCTGGATACAGCACTCTCTCCCCTGGCCTGGGGGACTTCTCAGCCTCCAACTGAAACAGTTATAGCTGCCCTTAAAGACACCCCTTACGACACAGGTCTCGATCTTGAAGCTTTTGAAGATGTCGTCACATATTTCAAAGAGCTAAAAGGAAAATATCGGGGCATACTTGACCCTATGTTAGAGCAGATCGATACTAATGTTCTTATCTATCAGATTCCGGGCGGAATGCTCTCAAACCTCGTTTCTCAACTAAAGGAACAGAATGCCCTTGACAAGTATGACGCTGTACTCAGTGAAATGCCCAGGGTTAGAGAGGAGCTTGGATATCCACCTCTTGTCACTCCCACAAGCCAGATCGTAGGCACTCAGGCAGTACTTAACGTGCTCATGGGCGAGCGTTATAAGGTTATTCCTAAAGAGGTAAAGGATTACGTGCGCGGCCTTTACGGGCGATCTCCTGCCCCCATAAGCCCGGAAATAATAGGCAAAGTGATCGGGGACGAAGAACCTATTCACTGCCGCCCTGCTGATCTTCTTAAGCCTGAATATGAGAAAAGGAAAAAAGAAGCTGAGGAAATGGGTATTGCTAAATCTGAAGAAGACATCCTTACCTATATTCTCTATCCAGCTATTGCCCCCAAGTTCCTGAAAGGAGAAATGGAAGAAGAAGCTCTCGCAGTAGTTGCCCCTGCTCCTGCAGTGCAGCAGGAGTGCAAAGTCCCAACCCATTTCAAGGTTGAAGTGGACGACGAGATCTATGAGGTCAGGATTGAACCTATCGGGGGGGGGATTTCCGTATCTGAAGCTTCTCCCAAGAAGCCGAGTGCCGGGTCCGTTAAAGGAGCTGTGAGCATCTCAATGCAGGGCATGGTCCTCTCTCTTAAGGTCAAGGTCGAGGACACTGTTGCAGAAGGCGATACGGTTGCTGTCATCGAAGCTATGAAAATGGAAAACGCTGTTCATGCTTCCCACTCAGGCGTTGTAAGAGAGATTTTTGTGTCCGAAGGAGATACGGTATCTCCTGGCGACATAATAATGTCAATCGAATAAATATTACAAGGTTGAAGGTATTATGTTCAAAAAAGTACTCATTGCAAATCGCGGTGAGATTGCAATCAGGGTTATGCGTGCTTGCCGGGAGCTTGGAATTTCCACGGTTGCGGTCTGTTCGGAAGCCGATAAAAACGCCCTCTTTGCTAAATATGCAGACGAGGCCTACCTCATAGGCCCGGCCCCTTCCAGCCAGAGCTATCTGAATATGGAAGCTATCCTTGCAGTCGCAAAAAACACAGGAGCTGAGGCAATTCATCCGGGCTATGGTTTCCTCTCCGAAAACCCTGTCTTTGCAAAGCGCTGTGAGGAAGAAGGAATTGTTTTCATAGGCCCTCCCAGCCATGTGATTGCCGAGATGGGAAGCAAAATCAGGGCAAGAAACCTTATGGTCAAGGCTGGGGTTCCTGTTGTTCCCGGGACGAAAGACGCAGTTGAGGATCCGGTCGAGGCTATAAAAATTGCAGAGGAGATCGGCTATCCTGTTTTGATTAAAGCCTCGGCAGGTGGTGGCGGAATTGGGATGAAAGTAGTTAATTCCAGCGACGAACTTGCCGCCGCACTCAGCTCTACCAGGCAGATGGCTGGCTCAGCTTTTGGGGACTCTTCGGTTTTCATCGAAAAATATGTAGAGGAACCCAGGCACATAGAGATCCAGATTCTAGCAGACGGATATGGAAACACGATTTACCTCTCAGATAGAGAATGCTCCATCCAGAGAAGGCATCAGAAGCTTATTGAGGAAGCTCCTTCCCCTATCATGACTCCTGAGCTCCGGGCCCAGATGGGAGAAGCCGCGGTCAGGGTAGCAAAGACAATTGGTTACGTAAATGCTGGGACAGTGGAGTTTCTTTATTCAAAAGGCAACTTCTACTTCCTTGAAGTCAATACTCGCTTGCAGGTCGAACACGGGATAACTGAGATGGTTACAGGTGTTGATATTGTAAGAGAACAGCTCAGGATAGCCTGGGGTGAAAAGCTTGAGTATAAGCAGGAAGATATCGTTATCGACGGGCATTCATTTGAGTGCAGGATCAATGCGGAAGATCCATTAAACGATTTTGCTCCTTCTCCCGGAAAGATCCGGGGATACCGGTCCGCAGGTGGGCCTGGTGTCAGGGTGGACAGTGGAGTACACACAGGTTACACAATTTCTCCGTATTACGATTCAATGATTTCGAAACTCTGTGTCTGGGCAAAGACAAGAGACGCAGCGATTGCCAGGATGGAAAGAGCACTTTACGAGTATGTGGTCGTTGGAGTAAAAACCAATATACCCTTCCATAAAGCGGTAATGCGCAACCCTGCTTTCCGCAGGGGTGACCTTACAACGGCTTTTATTGAGGATCATAAAATTCTGGAATCCGTTGAAGAGGTTGTCAAAGCAGATGCTGAAAAAGGGGCTACTCTGGCTTCGGCTCTTGAAGCAAAAGACAAAAAAGTTGCGGCTATTACGGCTGCCGTGCACGCCTATGTGAGCATGGCACAGAATACGCAGCGGTGACATGTGTCCTCCTGAGAAACAGGAACAGGATTCTGGTCAGTTTGGTATGAAACGATTTAAACTAAAAAAATATATACGGTGGAACGCATACATTTGTATGGGGTGCAAGGATGGGAGATAAAAGATCTCGAATTATCAAGGCACTTAAAGATGCACAGAAAAGTCCTGTTTCCGGAGAGGAATTGGGGCTCAAGTTAGGGATCTCGAGGACAATGGTCTGGAAATATATCAAGTCCCTTCAGGCTGATGGTTATGAGATAGAATCATCTCCGAAAAGGGGATATGTCCTGAAATCCATACCTCAACTCCTGTACCCGGAAGAAATCCAGATGGGACTCAAAACAACTCTTCTAGGAAAAAAAATCCACTATTTCGAAGAGGTAACTTCTACAAATATTATTGCAAAAGAAATCGCGGCATCGGAAGACGAAGGAACGCTTGTGATCGCCGAAGTCCAGAAAGGAGGCCGGGGTCGGATGGGCAGGGAGTGGATTTCCCCCCATGGCGGGATCTGGATGTCTGTGATCCTCAAACCTGGAGTTCCTCTGAGGCATGCCTCAAGGCTTACTCTGGTTGCGGGGCTTGCGGTTGCAAACGTTATTCGCAGTATGGGTCTTGATGCCCGCATTAAATGGCCAAACGATGTCCGCATTAATGGAAAAAAGGTCTGCGGAATTCTTACCGAGGCAAAGGCCGAAGTAGATAGAGTGGACTATGTTGTGCTGGGAATAGGAATTAATGTAAACATGGATTTAAAAGATATTCCTGAAGCTATCCGTGCAGGCTCCACAACCTTGAAAGCCGAACTTGGAGGGCATATAAAAAGGGTCTCGTTCCTGCAAGATTTCCTTTTTGAGCTTGAGCAGCAGTATATAATCTTCAAGACCCAGCCTTTCTCACACATTCTCAATGACTGGCTTGCTCTCTCCGATACCATAGGAAGAGAGGTAAAAGTCACGACGCCCTCACGAATTATAGAAGGTAAAGCCGTAGGAGTAACCCCCGACGGAGCTCTCGTAATAAGAAAAGCCGACGATACCAAAGAAGAAATTATTGCAGGCAGATGCATTTATGCGCGTCCCAGATAAACAAAGAAGAAAGGAAATTAAAGAGACAAACCTTGTTTCTGCATTTTCCTTTTTCCTTCTTATCTCCTTATGCTTTTCAGTCTTTTACTCGATATCACCTGTCTTAGCTGCTGACAATAAAGGAAAGCTTTCCATTATTCCTGACGATAGAGACAGCCTTTCTATTATTGCCATCAATGGAGAGGCAATTTATATAAGGTCCGGCTACTCCTATAACTTTTTACAGGATTATCAACTTTACATAAAAGGCACGGATACCGAAGGCAAAAGAGTCTGGATTGAACTTAGCAGAAACGGAGTTCCCCTTCAGGATGATATCGTTACTGAAGGTTCTCAGTTTGTGTATTCTCATAACTCTACCGAAATTCTTAACCTTACAGTGGATACGATATACGAAGGAGCTGATGGAGTACTTGTGAAGTTTTCACCCGTATACCAGTATCTTGATCCCAGGCTTCCTGTACCTCAGACCCCAGCTGAAGCGTTGTCAAACGCTTCGAAGAATACCTCGTCTTCCGCCGCTGAATTGGAAACTCAAGCTGTGGGCTTTGATATGCCTCTCTTCCTCCTTGGGCTGGGAACCGTACTTCTGGTGACATGTTTCTTTGCAGGAAAAGGGAAGAAAAAATAAATTTTTAATGATAACTGGAAAGACAAATCGATTTAAAATGGATAACAAAGGAAAATCTACTAAAAAGTACGGGAAAACCAATTTAAAAGGAAAATCGATTTAAACCAGAATAACAAAGGAAAATCATTTAAATAGAGTAAAATGAAAAATCATTTAAAAGAAATGAGCCGGGGACATTTTTTCTGAAACTGATTTTTGCCGTCGGCTTCCTGAGTTTCCCGAGTTCTTACTCGTTGGAGAATTTAACGTCCCCTTTCTCTATAAGGAGTTTAAGATCTTCAAGGCTCAAACGAGCGTTTTTCTGAAGCTTTTCGCGGGCATCGTTGTGTTTCTGGCTTACTTTATGTTCTTCTTTTGTAAGCTGCAGGTCTTTTAACCTGTCAAGATATAAGGAGAGTTCCTTTCGGTTATTAGCAATGCTGGTCTTAAGCGGGTCAATTTTTTCTTTAATTTTGTTTATGTTTGTGATTTTATCCGTAAGCTGGGCATGGTATGTATTTGCTTCTTTTCGGATTTCGTCCGCAGATTTGAAATTTTCGAGCATTTCCAGGTGGCAGGCCTGAGATTCGTCTGAGAGGGCCTGAATCTTTTCGTGGAGTTCATCTCCTCTCTTATGGATTCCTTTTGATTCTTTATAACTTTCCTGGATTTGCGCATGCAGTTCATTTGCCTTCTTTGCAGCTTGCAGGCGTTTACTCAGGTCATTCAGTTTCTGGAAGATTTTAATTTCCACTGCAAGAGGCAGTTCCTTATTTAGAAAAGCGTCAAGTTCGGCTTCATAAGCCTTTGTGAGGGATTCCACACTTCCGTGGGAACATTTATTGCATTCGTCCCGCTGTTCCTTGAGTCCCGCAATTCCTGAAAACAGTTCTTGCGTTTTTGAGTTTACATCGCTTCTTTTTCCCTTGTACTCACTGATTACTTTGTTAATCTCGTCTCGCTTGTCTCTCATTTCCTGTGCTTTTGCAACCCTTTCCTTAACCTGGTGGTTCAGAGAGTCTCTCTTTTCTTTCAGCTCGTCGATATCGGTCCTGTTAATCTTCAGTTCCTTAAAAATCGATGCCAACTGCCTTTCACTTTTCTCTATTCTGCTCCTGAGCTCGTTTACCTTGCCCTTCAGCTCCCGTTCGTTAAGGTTTGAAAGGTCGGCCGTTGCAATTTCTGTGGTTGAAACGTCGTCGGTCATGTACTATCACCCGCATGTTTTCGAAAAAGGGTTATACCTTCAACTTTTCCCAGTAATTCAGGGCTTCTTCGTGGTTCTTTATTCTGGTGCTGAGCCATTTATGCTGGGATTTGCTTTTAGAAATCTCTTCACTTTTGCTGCCGTCATCCTCTACAAGCTGTTTTTCAGATTTTATTATTTCTTTTAACTCAATATTCGAATTCCTGGCTTCCTCCATTCTGGCATCGGCTTGCAGGAGAACATTCTCTCCAAGTCCGGCTGCCCGAATAGTTTCCCGCAGGTTTTCCATAAATGAGTTTTTAAGTCTCTGCTCCTCTTCGGGTTCGATCTGCCCTTTGATTTTTTTAAGCTCTTCCTTGAGTTTGCTTGCAGTAATCGGGTCCAGCTTCGGGAAAACTTCTTTTTCGAGGAGTGCTTCGGTCTGATGATAGAACTGCTGGCGCTTCTCCTTGAGGACTTCTTTTCTCTCCTCCATCTGGATTCTGAAGTTCTTTGCATTTTTTACATTTTCTTCGACCTGGCTCAGCCTGCTGTCCAGTTCTCCAAACTCTTTTTTATTTTCTTCCAGAAACCGTCTGTGTTTTTCCACAACTGCGGAGATCAGTTCCTCTTCTGTTAGCACTCTGATTCCGGCTTCGTCAATGTTCTCAGTCACTGTATCACAATCTGCATTTTATTTTATACATATGTTGTATTCCGGTATATAATCAGCCCTGAAAGCCAGTGATTTGGCTTTCGCTGACTCAGCCTCTCAAGGGATTAATTCAGCAGTTGGATTAAACCCTGAAGATCTGGGCGTGAGGTACGCCGTCAATTACTATTACAGAATCCGGATCGATTAACCCGCATTTTATAGTAAACTTGACTGTTTTTTCCCCAAAGAGATTTGCAGTCGTAGCTTCTTCAAGGGCTTTCTTGAGTTCTTCTTCGGAAACGTATTCCCCTTCATAAAAGGCCCTGCTGATCTCCACTACGGTCTTGCCGTATTTCAGGGTCTTTCCGAGCACTTCCTTATCGCAGGCTGCAACAAGCACATGCTCCCCATTTTTATAGATCTTTATATACATACTCTCCCTTTTAAATAGTATTGCCCTTTTAGTATTTACAGCTTAACCGTCCTCATTTTATTTGTAGTTGAATATTAAGCGTGTACAATTCTGGAATATTTTAATAACTTGAAATTCTTTTTGAGTGGTAAATTATTTTACGACTTTTATATTTTCCCGTTTTGGTCTAAAAACATCGCCTTGGCTCTCAATCTTTTTTATTAATTCTTCTGCATGAGCTCGATCAATTCTGTGTACGTTTTCCGCTTCAGCATAAACCTCTTCTAATGGGGCTCCTTCTTTTTCAGGATGTCTCTCACAAATCTTTCTAATTATGTCCTTTAGGGTTTTTATCTTGTTTCTCTGGCTCATGCTTGTGCCAGATGCGATTATATCTGCATCAAAGGCTCCTGTATCAGGATCCACGCCTACGTTTTTCAGGCAATTCATGACGATTCTTGTAGTTCTTTCTGCATCCTCAAGCGTGACTGTATTGCTCAGGCGGACTCTTGCGCTCGCTTCTGATAGGCGGACAAGGGCTTCAAGTTGCCTGGCTGTTACAGGCACAGGTGTATCTTTGCCTTCTCCTGTTTTTCGAATGTTTGTATAAAATTTCATCAAGTGATCTCGTGCGTTGCCTTCCATCACTGGATAAACGTTTTTCCGGGCGTATGCAACGTATTTTCGCATGATCTCAGGCTGTATGGTAGGTTCGATGACTTCCATTTCAGCTTCGACAAAATCTTCCGTAATATGAGATCCAGGAAGTTTTTCCCGCTGCTCGAAGAGTTCCCCTGCATAATGAGACTGCAGAATATGGTTCGCAATTTTAGTGTCCAGGGTATGGTCAGGAGTATCGAGCAGAACAAAGATGAGGTCAAAACGGGAAAGCAATGCCGGCGGCATACTTATCTGCTCTGCAAGGCTCTCATACCGGTCAAAACGCCCATATTTCGGATTTGCAGCTCCCAGAAGGGCACATCTGGATTTAAGCGTAGCAATAATCCCCGCTTTGGCAATACTTATCGTCTGCTGTTCCATTGCCTCGTGAAGGGCACTTTTATCCTCGGTTTTCATTTTGTCCATTTCGTCAACAGCAGCGATTCCCATGTCAGCCATGACAAGGGCACCGCCTTCGATTGTCCATCTTCCGTCGTTGAGGTCGTCTTTTACGGCAGCTGCAGTCAAACCGCTTGCCGACGCACTCCGCCCTGAAGTGAACACGCCTCTCGGGGAGAGTTTGACAACATAGCGCAGGAGCTGGGATTTTGCAATTCCAGGGTCTCCTACAAGCATAACATGGATATCTCCCCTTATTCTGGAACCGTCAGGAAGGTTTTTCACAACGCCTGAAAACAGTTGAAGGGCAAGGGCTTCTTTTATGTCCTCGTATCCGTAGATCGAAGGCGCAACAGAACTTACAATTTTGACATAAATTTCAGGATCACGGGAAAGTTCAAGGATCTCTTCTTCATCTTCAGCAGTTATTTCAAGTTCGTCATAATCCTTATCCAGGCGCTCTATGGAATTTGCTTCGAGCACAAGATCATAAAAGGTAGACTTCCCTTCTTTCAGAGTGCGCTGCCTGGATTTCAGGATTCCGTTAATTATAACCCTGTCTCCGGGGGTGACATCTCCTGTCAGGTCATCTTCGGAGTCAACCTCAAGACTCTGAGGCTGGGAACCTCCTTTCAGGTTTTCGGGCGACTCCTGAATCTGAAGCTTCTGAGCATCTATAAAAGTAGAGTTTTCTATTATTACCTTAAAGGGCCCTTTCTTCCCACATGTTTCATTTTGACAACCTGCAAATGGCTCTTCAAACTTGAAGCTATTTTGCTCCACTTCGGTAATATAATCGCACCTGAGACACTGGAAAGCAGCTTTCGTAATTCTTGGCCTGACCTCAGTAGCTTTCCTTATCATACCTTCGATCGCAACAAAGTGCGAGAGGTGCTTGCTCCTTAACTCCCTTATAGGTATTCGGTTTGGGATTTTTATTATCCTTACGTGAGCCTCTTCCATGCTTTTTTCTACAGGAAGGTCGATTTCTTTCAGGGCAGCCTCAGCTGCCTTTATAAGTTCTTCTGGGTGGTCAAGAAACTCTTTTGAAAGCTCTCTGTCAAATTTCTCTATATCCGTAAAATCCACACTAAGGCTTCGCTGATCCGGATACTCGTTTGCAAGCTGGAGGATTTCATTCCAGTAGTAGTCTTTAAAAAACCTCTTTAGCTTTTCATCCCACTTGCTTTCTGTTTCAGTCATATCATTCTCTATCTGGCTAAAATTTTCATTTGTCGTTACGGTTTTCTGTCTAAAAAAGGATTTTAAAAAAAGTAATAATACGTATCACAAATTCTGATGTAAAAACAGGTCTATTCTCATATGAACTTTTCTATACTGGCCGAAGCTTCTGTTTCCTGGCCCTCAGGCTCGTTTGATGCATACCCCATTTTTCGCTCGGTTTTTCTTATTACGCCCCTCAAAGTCTGAACTTCCCTTGGGGTTAGCCCTGCTCTTCCGAATATTCTCCGCAGCATCAGATAAGTTTTATCTTTTTTGTGAGGTGGATAATCGATTTCCTCCAGCAATTCCTCCAGATGCCCGTATAAAAGCTGGAGATCAAACCCATCGGAAAGCGGACTGTTCCCTCCTTCCAGATCCGAGAGTTCATAAAGCACCACTGCAACGGCATGTGAGAGATTCATAATTGGATATATCTCAGAAGTTGGGATAGTAAAGAGCATATCAAAGCTTTTGAGCTCATCATTCCGGAAACCGGTGTCTTCGCGCCCAAAAAGAATTGCAACCGTTCCGCTGTAATCTTTCAGTCTCTCTTTGAGTTCTCTGGAGGTATAAAGCGGAAGGCGGATGTGTTCTCCGTTTTTCAGACTTGCCACCCCTGTAGTCCCTATCCTCAGGTTTGCGCCTTCTACAGCTTCTTCAAGCGTTGAGGCAATTCTTGCTCCTTCAAGGACGTCTCTTGCATGCGATGACATGGCTCTTGCTTCCCCTTCAAGTTTACAGGGATTTACAAGCACCAGGTCAGTATATCCGAAATTCTTCATTGCTCTTGCAACAGATCCAACATTCCCTTGATACATGGGCTCTACAAGTATTATACGAATTTCAAGTGACAAATTTCTCAGTCCTTTTTTAAAATCAGTTTTCAAATGTGATTGCATCTTCCATACAGACAGTCACACACATTCTGCAACCCAGGCAGTAAGATGAATCATTTAAAATGCAGACCTTTTTCCATGATTTTTTTCTATCGAGTAAACTCTCGGGCCTTCTGGGCAGGCAGCCTTGCATTTACCACAGCCTGTACATTCTTCTCATCAATATATGTTTTCATGCATATTGTTTTCCGTGTGTTCCGGCTTCATTGTTGTATGCTTCTGTCTTATTATTTTTCGGTCTCATTATAGTCTATTTAGGTTTTATTGTCATTTCTTTTTCCTATTTCAGTCCTTTCCTGTTTTAGCTTTTGCTTTTTTGTTTCTTTCTTCCTTGTAGTTTTTTCCCGTTTTGAATTTAGAAATATTATTTCTCCTCATATTACTCCCAAATGTTAGTCTTAAGTTCGCTAATGAAATAGAAAGATGAAATCGAAATATCAAATCACAAGATCCAGTTCTGGTTTTGACCTCGACTGTGGCTAAAACTTAAATTCAAAGACTGCCCTATGTTTTAACTATAAAAGTGATTATTTTAAAAAAGAAATGGTGATTAAATGAGTCTTGAAGAAATTCTTAAAAATACTTTTAAAGGAGAGACTACTGAAGTTGGTTGGTATCTCGCAATGTCGAAGGTTGCTGAGCGGGAAGGATTTCCGGATGTTGCGGTTTATCTCCGCCAGATCGCCATGGACGAGGCCTGGCACGCTACCGAGGTAGCTGAAATCCTGGGACTTGTTAAAGAAACAACTCTTGAAAATCTGGAAATGATGTTTGAAGGAGAGAGTAAAGCTGAAATTGAGAAAGCTGAAGCTGCAGAATTAGCCAGGAAGGAAGGTAATACAAAAGCTGCTCTTTTCTTTGAGAAGGCATCTCTGGATGAAGCCAGGCATAAAGCAGGGCTTAACGGATTCTTGGAAAGGATGAGAAAACAGAAATAAAAAAAGGATCTTTTGATCCTTCTTTCTCCATATTTACAACTTTTAAATGCAGCTTTAATTACAAATATTATCTAATTCTGTGATATTAGAGTAAATTAAATTACGTCAGGCGTATAATTTTATATTGTTTTGAACCGATATACTCTCTGGATCTTAAATCCTTTCACGGATCCGAGAAATATATTTAATCCGGAGAAGTACAGGAACATCGGATTCTTTGTCTTCTGGATGGGGGTCTAATTTCAGGGGGCTTAAGCAGAATTCGTGGTGGCTGCTAATTGATTCAGGAGCCTATCAGCTCTATCGATTTAGCCTTTACTTTCGATTTTCCTGTATTAGTCTTAGGTCAAATAATGATCAAAATCTGAGGCAATAACGATCAAATTTTGAAACGAAGATAAAATCGAACAAATCTTGAAGTAAATTCTGAATCAACTAAGTTGGAGGAGTGTATAATATGGTAAGTCGTGAGTATGTGAAAGGGGATCTTCCCGAAAAAGCTGCAATTCTGCAAAGAGATGGCGAAACGTATGCAATTGCTCCCCATATTCCTGGAGGAATCGTATACCCTGAAACTCTTAGAAAAATAGCTGACATTGCAGAAAAGTATGGTGCTGCAGCCCTTAAAATCACCTCGGCCCAGAGGATTGCAATTGTAGGATTAAAAGAAGAAGATCTGGATGCAGCATGGGGAGAGCTAAATCTAAAACCCGGAGCTGCCATAGGACTCTGCGTCCGCAGCGTTAAAATTTGCCCTGGTACTACGTTCTGCAAGAGAGGCAAACAGGATTCAGTCGGGCTTGGATTAAAACTTGATGAAAAATACCACGGGATGCAGCTCCCTTCCAAATTCAAAATGGGGGTTTCCGGGTGCCAAAATTCGTGCTCTGAACCTATGATAAAGGATATAGGGCTGATGGGCACGGCAAAAGGCTTTAATTTATCTGTAGGAGGCAGTGCCGGCCCGCGTCCAAGGCTTGGGACTGTAGTGGCAAAAGATCTCACCGAAGAGCAGGCTCTGGATCTTGTTGAAAAGATAATTAACTTCTACAAGGGATACCCGAAACCAAGAAGAATTGGAGAAGTAATTGACGAGATCGGGCTTGAGAAATTCAAAGTAGAAGTGGGGTTATAAAAAGCTCTCTTAATTGTCAGAGACGCTTTTTACCTTAGCCAATGTTTCTCGGTCAGGCCTTTTTTGAAAAGGGCTGTGCCACAACCGTTGCGCCGGNNGGTTGATCACGCCGTTGCTAGGTTTTCGATAAAACCTTTTCAAAAAAGGTTTTCGCTCAAGCCTTTTTAAAAAAGGCTTGTCATTGACTTTTTCTTTTTCTGCATTTTTACTTTTTACTTTTTTATTGCTTAATTTCTTACTTTACCGTCCGGAAGAATTTTATAAACTCTTTTTATGATCTTTATATTATAATTTACATATTATTCTTTATACTTTCACTTTTTTCTTTCTCGCTTGATTACTTTCATTCAACTCATTTTTGCGACTCAGTGGGCTTTTTAATCTATTGTTTAATAAAGATAATGTTTAAATATAATAGATACAAAGACTAACAGACTATACAAACCTTATGTAGACAGTCGCTACGGTTATCATTCTGTCTTTACTATCATTGATGTTCTGTAACATGGTAATTATAAAAACAATATTAATTCCCAGTTTTTGATCTATACATAGGAGGAATAAACTATCAGTAGTGAAATGTTATATTTCTCTGGGCTCTCGGATGCACTACGAATGACGTTTGTCCAGGTAATGATAATGGCTACACTAGCCCTTGTGATTTTCTTATATGGTCTAATGGTTAACTTCCAAAAATGGGGGACAGGAGTTACGGGTTATAACCTTGAACCTCAGGCAGGAAAGAAAGGAAGTGCAATCACATTCTTAAAAACTTGGTGGAAACAGGTAACAGCAGAATCTCATCATGGACATGGTATCTTAGAAACTCTCATTCTTGATATTGTCTTCCAGAGGAGAATTCTTAAGAGAAGTCCTTTCCGCTGGATCATGCACTTATTTATTTTTGGAGGCTGGATGACTCTCTTTGCCTTGTCAGGGATGATGTTTGCAGTCGAAATGATCGAGAAGATCGGAATTGAACTCCCGTTCACTCCTGACGTGTTTAGAGATTGGCTCTCCATTCCGAACTATATCTTCGGGTATATCCTGCTTATCGGAGTTCTCATAGCAATAGTAAGAAGATTGTTTGTCTCTGAAGTCAGGGAGGCTTCTATTACATATGATTGGGTTTTAATTGGAGTAATTTTCATAGTTACTATTTCCGGTTTCCTCGCCGATGGAATACGAACAGGACTTATCTGGAGCTTTGGGCTTGACCCCTCAGCAGCACCACCAGCAGCTCTCTTCCATTCCATATTCTCCCTGTTCTTCTGTATTGCATTTATTCCATACAGTAAATATATACATGTAATCGCCATACCGCTTGCACTTCTTGCAAATAAAGGAGGCGAATAAAAAGATGGCAAAACGTACCCCTTCAATTGATACGAAGAATCTTACTGCAGTCCAGCTCATGGAGCTTGATTCCTGCGTTCGCTGTGGTGAGTGTGTAAAATGGTGTCCGACTTATGCCGCTTCCGGCGGGAAACCAGGATTAGCTCCCAGGGATAAAATCCTGCGCTGGAAGCAGTTCATGAACAAGTCCTATGGGTTTAAAGCAAAAATCTTTGGTCCACAGGAAATTCCTCAATCAGAGCTTGAAGAATTCAAAGACGATATATACGGTTGTACTACATGTGGTGTCTGTGGAACGGTTTGTGAAGCAGGTATTAACACTGTGGAACTCTGGGAAGCCCTGAGGACAAATCTTGTCAAGAAGGGCATTGGGCCTTATGGAAAGCTGGGCGCTATCCCTAAAATGATAAAGCAATACCATAACGCCTACATGCTTGACCAGAAAGACAGACTTGCATGGGTCCCTGCAGATGTGAAAATCGCAGACAAAGCAGACATCGTCTATTTCACTGGCTGTACTGCAGGATACAAGCAGCTTTCTCTGGCTTTTGCGACCTCGCGTGTACTTAACAAGCTAGGCGTTAAATTTGCCATGCTTGGAGAAGATGAGTGGTGTTGTGGTTCAAATCCTATCAGAACAGGTCAGATAGGTTACGAGCAGGTAGCCCATGAAGCTGCAAGACATAATGTCGAAGCCCTTAAGAAGAAAGGTGCCAAAAAAGTTCTCTTTGCATGTGCAGGCTGTTTCCGTGCTGCAAAGATCGACTGGCCCAGGCTTCTCGGACAAGAACTGCCTTTTGAGGTTGTTCACATCACACAGTTCCTTGCAGACCTGATAAAGGAGGACAAAATCAAATGGGAGAAGTCTATTAACAAGACGGTTACCTATCACGATCCCTGTCACCTTGGTCGCCACGTTGGCGTCTTTAATGCTCCCAGGTTTGTGCTTTCCCATATTCCGGGCGTTAAGTTCGTCGAAATGGAAAGGTCAAAAGAATTCCAGCGCTGTTGTGGAGCTGGCGGTGGTGTAAAGGCAGGAATGGGTGATCTTGCTGTGGCAATTGGAGAAGCCAGAGTTAAGGACGCTCTTGAAACCAATGCAGACATTCTTTCCAGTGCGTGCCCCTTCTGTAAGAGGAATCTCTCGGACGGCCGTGATTCCCTCAAAGCTCACATAGATGTAGAAGACGTCATCGAGCTGGTTGCAGAGGCACTGGGCCTGAGCACTACGTAAGCGTGAAGATGAAGGCTGGATTTCCAGCTTTCTTTATTTCTCTTTTCTTTACCTCTTTATTGTTATATAGCAAAACTTAAATATCGATACTTACTTCCCCTTGAACATGTATATTCCTTACGAATTTCTAGGAAAAATATTTATATATCTGGTTTTTTTTGCTCTTGCAGGAACCGGAATCGCCCTGCTGATAGGGGCATATTCCTTTAAAAAGCGCAGGATTATTTTTCCGGGGTTCGTGTTGTTTACACTTTATCTTTTCTACTCTCCCGCAAAATGGATCTGCAAAGCTTTCAGGATAAGGGATACCCTTGTTGACGATATCCTTATTGATGTCCGAAACGCTGCTATGTATGACGATTACCGGCATGTTAAAGGCAAGAAAATCCTGCTTCTTCCTCAGTGCCTGCGCCATCCGAACTGTAAGGCTAGGTGCGATCCAGTCCATGGGTATGAATGCAAACGTTGTGGGCTATGTGATATTTCAAAAATCTCCGAGGCTGCTGATAGGTGCAACTTCCAGGTTTTTGTAGTGCCTGGGGGAAGTTTTGTCAAGAAAATCTTTAAAGAATACAGGCCTGATGCCTGCATTGGCGTTGCTTGCTATAACGAGCTTTCCGAGAATATGCAGGCTGCGTCATTTGTTCCCGTACAGGGCGTTCTTCTTCTAAAGGACGGCTGCTTCAATACTGAAGCCAATGTTGAGGAAATAATCCAGAAAATGGAGATGTGCAATGTATAATCTCATTGGGAAGGCTCTTTTTTATTTCATCATCACCTCCCTTATTCTCTCTGGCATAGCTCTGGTTGCCAGCAGAAAAAGTCTAACAGGAAACGTGTATCTTGCAGGGTTTTTTGCAAATATACTCGATTTCTTTTATTTGCCTCTAAGGCACCTTTTCCTTAAATTTTCCGATACGCGAGTTCTGGATAAGTGGATGGCATCTCTGAAAAATCGAGCCCATAAGTCTGATTTTGCAGGAACAAAAAAGAGGATTCTTCTGGCTCCACATTGCATGCGGAGTCTTGACTGCCCGGCTTATTCTACTCAGACAGGGATACAGTGTAAATCCTGCGGGAAATGCGTCTTTACTCAGTTGAAAAAAGATGCTGAGAAATATGGGTATAGATTATTCATTGTTACAGGTTCCTCCTATGTAAAGAATATCCTTAAAATGGAAGCTGCCGACGGTGTTCTTATGATCGCCTGCGATTACGAAATCAACAAGGTAATGCGTGCGCTTAAAGGTAAGGGAGTTGTAAGCTATGGTATTCCTATGGAAAGGGACGGCTGTTTCGGGACTGAAGTAAATTATCAGAACGTCCTGAATGTTTTTGAAACTTTTAAGAATTAAGAAAAACGAGTAAAAAGGGACGAATTTCGATTTTTCCCCTAACAATCTATCTTTTCTCCTAATAACTTATCTTTTTTCTCCTGATAGTCTCTTTTCTTTCGACCTGCCTTTTCTCATTTTATCGCAATTTTAAACTAATATCAACACTTTAAGCTAACTTTTGATTATATAATTCTAAAATCCGAATTTTTCAGGATGCTTTTGAAGGTGTTGCTTGCATGTATGACGTAATCATTATCGGTGGTGGTCCTTCCGGAGCCTCTGCCGGAAGAAAGGCAGGAAAACTTGGTTTGAAAACACTGCTGCTTGAAAAAGAAAAGTTTCCCAGATACAAGCCCTGCGCGGGTGGACTCTCAGATCATGCGATATCCTATCTCGATTTCGAACTTCCTGAGGATATTATTGAGTGGGAAGTTACAGGGGCAAAGATCATTTTTAGGGATCAATCGATTGAGGCACACAAAGATCACCGGGTGTCTGCACTTGTCTCAAGAAATAAGTTTGACAATTTCCTTCTTGAAAAGGCAAAAGAGACGGGGATCGAAGTACATACCGGAGAAAAAGCTCTGTGCTGCAGGGAAATGCCTGATTGTGTTGAAGTGGATACCAGGCGGGGAACATACCAGGCAAAATTTGCGATAATTGCAGAAGGAGCCCAGGGACTTGTCAAAACCTGTGTACGGCCCACGGATAATAAAGAAGAATATGGAATCTGCCTTGTTACTGAAGTCCCTGCCGAAGAAAGAGAAATTCAAGAGCGCCTGGGAGATACTGTGGAAATGCATTTTGGAGTTGCAGACGGTGGATACGGCTGGATTTTCCCTCATAAAACCTATTATTCCATTGGGATCGGCGGGGTTATCAAGGATCTTCCACATCCGAAAGAGTCCATGCTTGAGTTCCTGAAAGAAAATGGTTTTTCCGGAGAGTATAAACTTCACGGGCATAAGATCCCCTGTGGAGGAATTAAACGAAAAGTAATGGGGTCAAGGGTCGTTTTAAGCGGAGATGCTGCCGGGTTTGTAGATGCTTTCTCAGGTGAGGGGCTCGCCTATGCGATCAGTTCAGGGCAGTTTGCAGCTGAGACAATTGCAGGGATTTGTCTGCATGGCAAAAATCTTAAGCATCTGAGCAAATATGAGGCTCTCTGCCGGGCTGAGTTCGGGACTCACCTCAAGTACTCGCTTATGTTTTCCAGGGTAATGCACCGTTTCCCTGACCGGACATTTAAGATCTTTACATCAAGTGATAAAATGCTTGATAAGTATCTTGAGGTTATGGATTTCACGATTGATTATAAGGATTACCTGCGCTGGGCTCTCCTGAATTTCAAACTTAGGTGATATAATAAGAACTTTTTTCAGGCACTCTTTTTCTTTCCTCTATCTTTTTATCGCTCCAGCCTAATCTATTTAAATGGCAGATTATTCCTGTCTGTATACAATTGCACTTATTCCGTAAACAGGTGTCTTAGCATGTACGACCTGATCATAGTAGGAGGAGGCCCTTCAGGAGCATCGGCAGGAAGGACAGCCGGGAAAAGGGGACTTTTAACCCTTCTAATTGAAAAAGAAACCTTCCCGAGGTACAAGCCCTGTGGAGGGGCTCTTTCCTCTTATGGTTTATCTTGCCTGGATTTCAAGCTCCCTGATTACGTAATTGAGAAAAATATCCCAAAGGTAAGGATTTATTTCAGGGACCGGTTTGTAGAAGGAACGAAAGAAAATAATCTGGCTTTACTGGTCTCCAGAAGAGTCTTTGATAACTTTCTGCTTGAAAAAGCCAGGGAAACCGGAATTGAGATCCATACCGGGGAAAAGGTTCTTGATTTGATTGAAAAAGAAGATTGCGTTGAAGTCAGAACCACTGATAATACCTATCTGGGGAGGTTCGTTCTTATTTCAGAAGGTTCAGGTGGAATCCTTAAATACAAAGTAAGGCCGAGAGATAAAAAAACAGAATATGGATTGGGTCTTGTGTCTGAAATCCCTGATGACGATGAAGCAATAAGGAACCGATTTCCAGGCACTATAAATATTTATTTTGGGATCGCACAGGGAGGCTATGGCTGGATCTTTCCCCATGCTGGATATTATTCTGCAGGGATTGTAGGGACAGCTCAATATCTTGAGCATCCGAAAAAAGCACTGCTGGATTTTCTACATGAAAACGGCTTATCAGGAAACTTTCCGGTTTGTTCCCATATTATCCCCAAAGGCGGGATAAAAAGAAAAATCCTCAATTCAAGGCTGCTCCTGAGCGGGGATGCTGCTGGTTTTGTAGACGCTTTCACAGGAGAAGGTATTTCATACGCGATTCGGTCAGGACAGCTTGCTGCAGAGTCTGTCGCTGATCTTGTTATGTATAGCCAGAAGTTAAGTAGTCTTAAAGCCTACGAGTCAGGCTGCAGGCAGGAATTTGGGAATTACCTTGCTGGTTCTCTTAAGCTGGAGAAGATAATGCATCGTTTTCCTGAGATCTCTTTCAAACTGGCTGTCAGCAACAATGAAATTTTAGATAAATATCTGGATGAAGCAGTAGCCAATAGAAATTATAAAGACTATATCCGCTGGCTACTGTTGAATTTCTGCCTAGCTGAACCTGTCTCCAGAATAAAGTCTCTTACACTGGAAGGAAACGATAAGAATCGATCTAAAAATGAAGGAAAGCAAAGAAAAGAATAAAACGAAAAAGGAATTTACGGAAAAAAGGATAAAACCGAAATAAAAATGAAAAAAGAGAATAATACGGATAAATATGAATAAAAAAGCATAAAAAAGTTAAAAAAAGCATAAAAAAGTTAAAAAACCTAAGTTACTAGAATTAAGTAAATTTATGCGAGTGAGGCACATAAGCTCCCTTCTGTTCCTGCAAAGACTTCCTGCCACTCATCAGTGGAGAAAATGGTCCAGAGGACTCTTGCAGTGACGACATTCGGCTATGCGTTTCCAAAAACAACCGGGAGAGTCCGGAATTCTCTTTTTCCCGATTTCCAACTTGCACCCACGAGGATTCGCCGTTTCATCCATTTTCCCTGAGACCTCAGCTTTCGCATCATCGCATTTTCAGGGGATGGTTATCGTTTCTGTGCCAGGGCCCAGGCTCTCGCCCGACATCCTTTACAGATGTTCGTGTATCCGGAGCGGTGGGGAGACTTTCCTCAGACCTGAAGGCCCGTCAGCCGTCCAGCCTCTCTCGCATATTACCTTTTAATGATCTTTATCTATTCTTCTAATTATATATATTTTTGGGATACCATGCCTGAAAAAAGTTGGGAAATGTTTAAGCTTGAACAGAATTTTAAGATCGAATAGAATTTTACGACTAATAAAGTTTTTTCGCATAAATAGTATAATACTTTTATTTGATGCCAACACATTTTACTTTCTTCTTTGGGCGGTTACAGGTTCATCCTTTCCTTATTGTTTATATAAATTTTATGTGTTTAGGATGCGTCCAAATATTAATATATATGCATTATAATTCGTAAGTTATGGATGGACTCTTTCCATCTCCAAAGCTTGTCCGAAAAAAGATTATCGGTACTTTAATATCGGGCAGTAGCTATAATTCCTTTCAGTTTGCAGGCTTATTTTCAAGAGGTAAAACATGAGTGATTGTCTGTTCGATTTGCATATTGGATATGTCCGTTTTAAAAACCCTATTGCACTGGCGCCTATGGCAGGAATTGTCGATAGTGCTTTTGCCAACCAGTATGCAAGCAATGCAGGGCTGGTAATTCTTGGAGCCTTCAATCTGGATAAGGCTTCAATAGCTGTTGCTTCAGCCCTCGTAGCCCGGGGTAGAAAAGAGTTCATTTCCGATGAACCTATAGAACTTATAAAAAAGGAAATCCGGGCAGTAACGTCCGGGAGTGCCGTTGCGGTAAATGTCAGGAGTACTACACTTGAACCCCTAATTGAAGCTGCAAAAGTTGTCAAAGAAGAAGGAGCAATCCTTGAGTTAAACGCTCACTGCAGGCAGCCTGAAATGCTCGAAATCGGGCTGGGAGAAGCTCTTCTCCACGATCTTCCAAGGCTTTCGGCCTGGATTCGGGCCATAAAGGAAACCGAAGTTGTGCTTTCAGTAAAAGTAAGGGCAAACGTGGTCGATGATATCGAACTTGCGAGGCTTATTGATAAGGCGGGTGCGGATATCATACATGTTGATGCCGGAATGGAAGGTTTCGGTGTAGATCTTGATGCAATCCTTAACTACAGGGACGCTACAAGGCTCTTCCTGATCGGAAACAATTCGGTAAAGGACTTTGAGGCCGCAAAGGAAATGTTTACCCGAGGAGCCGATATGGTCTCCGCTGCAAGGGGAGTCCTTGAAAATTCCGGGCTTATACACGAATTGGTAGATAACGTTACCTCTTACCAGCAGTCAATAGGCTGGTATAATGCTCCCAAGCACGTTTGCAGCGAAGGGGACTTCAGGGGGCTGGCTTTCTGCTGTCTGCCTGTAAAACCCTGTCCTGTACATCAAAAGTTCCGAAAACTGGGATATACGGCAGAGGAGTTTGCCAGGACAAAGTTTGACTTTGCGAAAGGCACAATGCTGGAATACGGAGAGGACACGTGCTTCGGAAGTCTTGTCTGGTGTTGTAAAATCACCAAGCCCTGCTGGATCAGAGATGGAGTGTTAAACACAATTGAGCTCTCTGACGCAGAATACATGAAGCTTAAAAAGCAACTGGCAAATTACATACTGGATCATGCCAGAATTCCGGTAAATGAATCCCATTAATACTGGTTTTACCTGCCAGATACCTCAACTGGCAGAAAACCCACAGATTTCAAGTTTTATTGCCCGCTGTGCCCAGCTTGCTATGCTACTTGAGGTTTCTGCCTCTCCCAAGCCAGGAAACGTCGATAGGGAGCATAACTATCCTGATACCTGTTTTGAGCATTTTATAGCATCTTCGGTAAGCGTTTACCCTGTTCTCGAGCTGGCTGCAAGAAGCAGGAACGGTATAGGTGCCCTTATCAGAAGTGCGGTTTGCGAGAGCTCTGCCTGGCAGAAAGGAGGAAATACTCATTTCGGCGCTTTTCTGCTACTTATCCCTCTTTCAATGGCTGCAGGAGAACTCTTCAATTCACGCGGAAAAGCCCCATATAAACTCTTACCGGAAGAATTCGAAGCCCTTGCTGCGCATGCACATGCTTTTGTTCAGGCGACAGACTGTGAGGACGCTGTCGAGTTCTACAGGGCTTTCGAAGTGGCAGGGGTCAGGGTTAACAGTGTGGATGAATTCAGCCTTGGAGACCCCGAGTCAACAGCCGAATTAAGGACCCAGGAAGTCACCCTTTACGAGCTTATGGATATTGCCAGAGGGTATGACCTGATTGCAAATGAATGGGTCTCAGGCTTCGGACGCTGCCTTGAGGGAGCAAAAAGCATAATTGAGTTCATGCAGGCTCAAAATCCAGAAGCTGAGAACTCAGTTTCGAACTGTTCAGGCACAGGTATCAACGAAGCTATCGTATACACTTTCCTAAAATTGCTGTCCCGGCACAGGGATACTTTCATTGAGACCAAATTCGATACAGATACTGCAGATTATGTTTCATCCAGGGCGGGCGAGATTCTCTCGGCCTGGGAGGAGGATTCAGGTAATACTGAATCTTCAGGTAATACCACCAGAGACTTTGCAGTTTTGCTTCCTGCTGTACGGGAATTTGACTCTGAACTTCTCAAGAAGAGAATCAACCCGGGTTCAACAGCCGATATCATCATAGCCGGGCTTTTCATTGTCCTTCTGGGGGGACTGCGCTTTTGACCGGATTTTCTCCTGAATGCGGAAAAAACAGAAGCGAATCTTCAGCTGTCGATCTGTCTTCATTCGGGATCAGGGAAGGCATTTCCGAAACAATTATTAGCACGGGCCTGGAATCCCCAAACGCTGCCCCTATCGGAATAATCGTAAAAGGAGGAAGGACTTTTGTCCGGCTTTTCAAAGGCACCCACACCTGGGCCAACGTCTCTAAAGAAAAGCATCTGGCCTCAAACATAGTGTACGATCCCTTACTTTTTGTGCGTTCAACTTTTTTCGATCTTGAGCCCTCCGAGTTTGACTATGTGCCTGTTCACGGGCTCAGTTTTCCAATCCTGAAAACAGCTTCAGCCTGGGTCGTTTTCGAATGTACTGATCTTAAGAATACAGATCATGCTCTTGTGGCAGACCTTACTCCTATAAAAGCAGGTTTCAACGAAGCTAATTGGAAAAGCCTGCCTGTACCCAACAGGGGATTCAACGCAGTGCTTGAGGCGACTGTCCATGCGACCCGATACCAGCTTACAGGAGAAGAAAAGTATCTCGAGTTGATCCGTCACTATGAATCGCTGGCTTCCAAGTGTGGAGGAGAAAACGAAAAAAAGGCTATGAAATTGCTTTATGAGGTACTGGGGCTGTGAATAATTTATTTAGCTGTCATTGTTTAACTGTTATCGTTTAGCTGTGACTGCTCCCCAAATAAAGTTTATAACTTCCGTCTTCAGTTAAAGTTTGTGACTTCTCGTTTTCATTACCCTGAACCTTTTTTAGAAAATTATATTATCTTCCTCGGGCATGACTTCTTTCCATGAGTTTTCAGAGAATCGCGTGGGGCATTACAGGTGCCGGGCATTTCCTGGACCGCAGTTACCAGGTCTTTAAGGAAATCAAGCTCAGAAACCCTGAAGTTTCCGTAAACACATTTGTTTCCAGGGCTGCAGAGGAGGTGCTGCGCATGTACGGGCTTGAGCAAAAGCTTGTTAAAATCTCTGGAGGGGAATACCTTGAAGAAATTTTCCGGGAAAGCGAACAGGGTTCAAGTTCTCCGAAGGTTGGGCGTTTCACTCTTGACCGATATGATGTCCTATTTGTCACGCCTGCAACCTCAAACACGGTTTCGAAAATCGCTTATGGGATTGCGGATTCCCTTGTTACCAATGCCGTTGCCCAGGCTGTGAAAGGAAGAGTGCCTGTTTACATTGTGCCCGTGGATATTGAAGGTTCAATCGTGTCCGAAATGCCCTATAATATTGACCGAAAACAGTGTAAGCATTGCGAGGACTGCCCTCCAAGAGAAAACTGTCCTCAGGGAGCAATCACTGAGAAAAACGGTTTCACAGACCAGATAGATCTTCTGAAGTGCAAGGGCTGCGGAATCTGCAAGGAACTCTGTCCCTATAAAGCTATTAAAGGCGGACCTGTCGAAGTCCTGGTTCGGGATGTGGATATGCGCAATGTTGAAATTGTAAAAAGCTTGCAGGGAATTACCGTGCTTGAAAGCCCTGAAAAGATTCTGGATTTCTTTTGAATTTTCCTTCTTTTATTTTCCCAATTTTTACTGTCTTTTTCCTTTTCTCCTATTCAAACTTATATTTTTTCTTCAACTGGTTTTTTATACTTTGTTTTGCTTCTCAATTTCAATCTGTCTTTCTATTTCCCTTGCCAGATTCTCTGCCGAATGAATGTAGACTGATGCAGGAAGTCCTGTGTTTGAGATCATATAGAACAGGTTCATGGTCGTCCTGTTGAGGCCAGGGAAATAGTTCAATAGGGTGCTTCTGGATATTTTGACCATCGTATCCAGAGATTTTATCCCGGTAAGGTAGCTTTCTATGTCCCTGTTTTTCTGGCTTTTTTCAAAAATTAGATCGATCCAGGTATTCATTTCGTCGATCAAAAGCTCTCTGGTAAGGTCTTCGGGAACTATGTAACTTTTTCCCTTTTCTATGTTTCTGAAAAACTCTTTGAAATCCTCTCCTTTCGCGAGGGTATATACCTTCCCGAGGCTCCCAGTATGAGTGTCGGTCGTTGCGGCAATACCTTTGCCAAAGTTCTCCGCAAGAGCAATTGTAAGTTCGTTTTTCTGCCTGAGTTCGTGCATATTGTATTCAAGTACAGGGAAAAGTTTTGCTAACCTGGGGACTGAAGACGGATTCGGTTCACTGTGAAACTCAAACCAGAAAGGATGGTTGTAAATAAAAGGAAGGTTATGCCGCCTGAGGTATTTGATAAAGCTTTTCAGGTCATGTTCAATTTCCGCAATTTCCATAAGCTCAAGGAACTCTTCCCTGTCAAGCTCGAAAATATTAATATGCAGCGAATGCCCTGCAAATTCCGGGTCATATACACTTATTTCAACCCCAGGGACAAGCTTTTCACAGTTCCACCCGAGAATTTCATATGCATCAATGGTATCGTGGTCTGTAAATGTTACGTAATCCATTCCCATCTTTAGAGCCTTCTCATAAAGGCTCTCCGGGTGCAGGTCTCTTACAGGAAGCACGTCAAAGGAACAGGTTGTATGAACATGCAGGTCTGCTCGCTTCCAGCCCTCTTCTATAAGCTCAACTGCTTGTTCCGGAGTTATCAGCTTCTCCTCGTAATTTCTCGGCCCTCTCCCCATAGGCGTAAAATCCTGCACTTTAATTCAGTTTTGATTATTTTTTTCAAGTTTTAAATTTATCCCCAATATAGTATATCCTTTTTTTAGATTAAGGTTTTCCGGAAGAATTTCTGGGTAAATTTGTAGAAAATTTATGGGAAAGATTTGTGGGAAATCGCTGGAAAATTTGAGTCCGTGTTCAGGTTTGCCTGACTACAGTATAAAAAGCTGCTATGAATAGTTTTCATGTTTCAGCCCACTGCGCACTATTTTCCCTGTTCACACCATCACATTTATAAATACACTGAAATATTTCAATATTTTCACAAAAATGCCAGTGGTTAACTATGGGTTTATTCCGAAAGCTAAGAAAAGTTATCGAGGTAATTTTTGAAAACGAATCCGAGCAAAAAGGAGACGATTTTGAAAAATATGTTGTGGACCTTTTTGATGAAAAATATTTTTCCATTGTGCAGTGGACGACCGATATGGCTAGGAAACATACACGGTTTGTCGAATCCGATTGCGGCCCGGATCTTGTATTCCGCTACAGGCCCACAAATGAGATCTTTTGTGTTGAATGCAAATTCAGATCCAAACTCTTCAAAGGTAAGCTCCAGTGGTCAGCACCCAAACAGCTTGGAAGATACAGGGTTTTTGCAAAAGATAACAGGGTTCCGTTCTATGTTATAATAGGACTAGGCGGTAAAGCCAGAAAACCGAAAAGAATGTTCTGCATTCCCCTAAAAGAGGCAAAGTTCCCTGCACTTTCTCCAGAGCTTGTTGAGAAATTTGAACGCAATTCAAAAAAGAAATTCTTCTGGAAAAATGGAGTATTGAAATAATTTCTATTGTATGGGAATTGCCGAAATTTCTATTGTATGGGAATTGCCGATATATTTTAAAATAATGAAACATAATCTGTTTATATACACTGTTTGGGGTTTTTATCACGGGACTTATTGGCAAACTTAAAAGAGCAGTTGAGGTCTTGAAAGAGGATGAATCCGTAGAAAAGGGAAATGATTTTGAAAAATATGTTGTGAATCTTTTTGACGACAAATACTTCTCGATTGTGCAATGGAGCACAGACATTACGCGGAAGCACGACAGATTTGTGGAATCGGATGTCGGTCCGGATCTTATTGTCCGTTATTTACCGAAAGACGAAGTTTTTTGCGTTGAATGTAAGTTCAGGTCTGGCCTGTTTGAGGGTAAACTCCAGTGGTCCGATCCTCAGCAATTAAAACGTTATCAGGATTTTGCAAGGGAAAAGAGGCTTCCCTTCTTTGTTGTCATCGGATTTGGCGGAGGCTCGGCTTGTCCGGAAAGAATGTTCTGTATCCGCCTTGGAGAAGCAAAGTACCCTGCGCTTTTCCCAGGCGTATTTAATAAGTTCGAAAGAAACCCTTGCAAGCCCTTTTTCTGGAAAAATGGAGTGTTGAAATAATCTGTACAGGAGTTATGTAGTTATTTGAATAGGCAGCCAGTCTTCTCCCAAAAACAGAATATCTCTACATTCAAATTTAACATATATCTTCCTCTCCTAATTTTATTTCTCCTTAATTTATAATACTGGAAATTCCAATACTACTAATAACTCTTTTTTGGGGGAGAGTATGAAACTTAAGTCCGTTAACCCTTATACCGAAGAAGTAAATTGGGCATATGATTCCTTTTCTATAGGGGAGTGCAGAGCCCGGATTGGAAAATCCAGGGCGGCTTTTTCCGTATGGGGTTCAATGCCTGTAGAAGAAAGGGTAAAACATTTTAAGACTGCGGCCGAGATTCTTCGGGAGAATACCGATACTTATGCTGAAATTATTACGAAAGAGATGGGAAAACCTATCAGGCAGTCAAAAAGCGAAGTTCAGAAATGTGCCAGGCTCTGTGACTATTACGCGGAAAACGCTGCTGGATTATTGAAGGACGAAGTTGTGGATATCGGAGCTGAAAAAAGTTATGTAACCTTTGAGCCTCTGGGAGTAATTTTTGGGATAATGCCCTGGAATTTCCCGTTCTGGCAGGTTTTCAGGTTTGCAGTGCCTGCGATGTGTGCAGGAAATGTTTGTGTGCTCAAGCACGCATCAAATGTGCCGAGATCAGCTCTGGAGGTTGAAAAAGTCTTCTTGGAGGCCGGATTTCTTGAAAACGCATTTAATACTCTGTTAATTGACTCAAAAACTGCCATACAAATTCTTAAAGAAGAACTGGTGGATGGGGTTTCGCTTACCGGCAGCGTAGGCGCAGGCTCGAAAATCGGAAAACTTGCAGGGAGAGGCATCAAGCCTTTAGTACTGGAACTTGGAGGCTCGGACCCTTTCATAGTACTTGAGGATGCTGATATCGAGAAGGCTGCACAGGCAGCTGTAAAGTCTCGTTTCCTAAATGCCGGACAAAGCTGTATCGCTGCCAAAAGATTAATTGTCGTAGAAGATATTGTTGCGGATTTTATCGAGGCATTTGAACTCAGGGTTCAGAAACTGAAACTGGGGGACCCTATGGATGAGAAAACCGATATCGGACCTCTTGCAAAGAAGGAATTTATCGAGAGTCTTGAGAAGATCCTGAAAGACGCAAAAAAGAAAGGTGCAAAACCTCACGTTTACGGAGAAGAACATAAAAAGGGTTTCTTCTTCAGGCCTACCCTGATCCCTGCAGTCAGTATGGATATGGAAATATGCAGGACTGAGGTTTTCGGGCCTATTGCTCCGGTGATCACGGTAAAGGATGAGGATGAGGCCGTGGAGATTGCAAATTCCACTGAATATGGGCTTGGGGCGAAAATCTGGTCTGGAGACCTGGATAGGGTTGAAAGGCTGGCAAAAAGAATAAAATCCGGATCTGTATCTATCAACGGAATGATTAAATCCGATCCGAGACTGCCTTTTGGCGGGATCAAAAAATCCGGAGTGGGACGAGAACTTTCACACTATGGGCTCAGGGAATTTGTGAATATAAAAACTGTTGTTGTTAACAGATAAAGAAGGACTTCAGTTGTTAATGAACCTATCCCTAAACTAATGTATTCGGTTTAAGGAATCTGTTAATATTAAAATGACTACTGCAATCATATATGCATCCCGATTTACAGTTATAGGTTTATAGAAATGGCAACATAAATAACATGTTTCTTGTATTTTGTATCTTGACCGAATATAAATGAAATCATATTCATGAGATATTAAAAAATACATTATAAAAAGCTATTTTTGACTAATTCCCTAGAATAAATTGGACTCAAGGTTAGAAAATTAGATTGTAAGAGCCAGTTCTTGAAAAATGCAAACAGAAGGTTGGCTCTCAAATCTGGCCAAACACCCCCTTTAGCTTGATCTTTTTTATCGTTTTTCAATTTAAGCTAATGGAAGGTTGGGTTATTGAAACCCATATAAACAAGGACTTTTCTACATTTACATCAAATGTAAGAAATGTACTCGCTTTTTAGAAATTGATCAATAACCCATGGACACGGCCCAATTCAATGATTTATTCGTTTTCAGAGTATATACCTGGTCTTGTACTTGTTGTCACTTTTATGTAATTTGTTTTTGTTGTCGTATTACTGCCTGCCGCGTTTGTTGCTGTCAGATTTACTGTATAATTTCCTCCTTGTGAATATTTATGTGTTGGATTCTTAAGTGTTGAAGTTTTTCCATCTCCAAAAGTCCATTTCCATGCAGTAGGAGTTCCTGAACTTTTATCCGTAAACGCAACAGTTAATGGAGCTTTTCCTGAGGTAGGTTTCGCAGAAAATGCGGCAATTGGTTTTACAGGCGCTGTCACTGTTATGTAGTTTGTTCTTGTTTTCGTACTACTGCCTGCCGCATTTGTTGCTGTCAGCTTCACTGTATAATTCCCTGCTTGTGAATACTTATGGGCTGGGTTCTGGTCTGTTGAGTTCGTCCCGTCTCCAAAAGTCCATTTCCATGAAGTAGGGATTCCTGTGCTACTGTCAGTAAAACTAACACTTAATGGTGCAATTCCTGAGGTAGGTGTCGCAGAAAAGTTTGCAACCGGCTTTGCTATTACTATTATATAACCTGTTTTTGTTGCGGTATTATTACCTGCAGCATTACTTACTGTCAGTGCTACTGTGTAATTTCCTGCTTTGGAATATTTATGGGTCGGATTTTGTTGTATTGAAGTTGCTCCGTCTCCAAAATTCCATTCCCATACGGTAGGAGTTCCTGTGCTATTGTCAGTAAATATTACATTTAACGGTGCTTTTCCAGAGGTAGGTGTCGCAGAAAAGTCTGCTACAGGAAGTACTGCTTGTACAGCAAACTTCTGAATGCGATTATTGTCCGTATCGGCAACATAAACATTGCCCGAAGAATCTACAGCAACACCATGTGGATACGAAAATTGCCCGTCATCGCTGCCATAATAACCCCATTGGGTAAGGTATTTGCCACTGCTATCAAATTTCTGAATGCGATGATTGTCATGATCGGCAACATAAACATTGCCCGAAGAATCGACAGCAACACCACATGGATAAATAAATTGCCCGTTATCGTTGCCATAAGAACCCCATTCAGTAAGGTATTTGCCGATGCGGTTAAACTTCTGAATGCGGTGATTGTTAGTATCGGCAATATAAACATTGCCCGAAGAATCTACAGCAATACCACATGGATAATTAAATTGTCCGTGACCGCCGCCCCATGAGCCCCATTGAGTAAGGTATTCTCCGCTGCTATCAAATTTCTGAATGCGATGATTGTACTGATCGACAACATAAACATTGCCCGAAGAATCTACAGCAACACCATATGCATGAGAAAATTGCCCTTCATCGCTGCCCTCAGAACCCCATTGGGTAAGGAAGGTTCCACTACTATCAAACTTCTGAATGCGATGATTTTCCGTATCAGCAACATAAATATTTCCATATGAATCTACAGCAACACCATATGGGTTACAAAAATATCCGTCACTACCAGAGGAACTCCATTTGGTAAGGAATGTTCCACTACTATCAAGCTTTTGAATGCGATTATTGGACGTATCGGCAACATAAATATTGCCCGAAGAATCTACAGCAACATCTTCTGGATAATAAAATTGTCCGTCATCGCTGCCTGAAGAACCCCATGTGTTAAGGAATGTTCCGTTGCTATCAAACTTTTGAATACGATTGTTATAATAATCGGCAACATAAACATTGCCAGACGAGTCTACAGCAACACCTTGTGGATAATAAAATTGTCCGTTATCACTGCCATAATAACCCCATTGGGTAAGGTATTTGCCGCTGCTATTAAACTTCTGAATGCGTTGATTTTCACAATCGACAACATAAACATTGCCTGAAGAATCTACAGCAACATCTTGTGGATTATAAAATTGTTTGTTGCCGCTGCCAGAAGAGCCCCACGCGGTTAGAAATTCACCGCTGCTGTCAAATTTCTGAATGCGATTATTGGATGAATCGGCAACATATATATTGCCTGAAAAATCTACAGCAACACCTTCTGGATTAATAAATTCTCCGTTAGCAGTGCCCTCAGAACCTATTTTAGAAAGAAATGTTCCGCTGCTGTCAAATTTCTGAATGCGATGATTGCTCGCATCGGCAATATAAACATTGCCTGAAGAATCTACAGCAATACCAGTTGGATTAGAAAATTGTCCGTCACCGCTGCCTGAAGAACCCCATTTTGTAAGGCATTTCCCACTGCTGTCAAACTTTACGATACGATTATTGTACGTATCGGCAACATAAACATTGCCAGAAGAATCTACAGCAATGCCTCGTGGATTATAAAGTGGTCCGCTGTTGCTGCTGCCATAAGAACCCCATTTGGTAAGGAATGAACCACTGCTGTCAAACTCCTGAATGCGATGATTGGACGTATCGGCAACATAAACATTGCCTGAAGAACCGACAACAATACCAGATGGACTAGAAAATTGTCCGTCACCACTGCCTTGAGAACCCCACTTTGTAACAAAAGTATAAGATTCAGCATGCGTAACAGAAGCACTCATCAATCCAAAAAAAAACAAAATCAAACATAACGATGTTATCTTAAAAACATTGATCTGTTGATATTTCACCTTTGTATGTCTCCTTTTTCTATCTAAACCTGTAGTTTTATTTTATATGCTTACTTTTTCTTACTGATTAACGAATTTTACGCACACCTTCAAAAAATAAACATAGATAGTTTTTAATATAATTATACATAGTACAAAATAGTACACTTAGACGTTTTTTATCCAACAAGTGCGTTTATTTTGGATCTCTTTATATTTAAAAATATTTATATGTAAAACTGTTATTATGTTACTCAGTCTAAGCTTATCTCGATGCTTGGTTTTGAGTGCATTTGTCTACACACAAAAGTAACAAATTAATCTTAGCAAAATAGGGCTTACTAATCAATATTTGACTAGCTGTCTAAAGTGAAAACATTTTGGGATACAAAATTAAACAAAAGTATCTCAACTCACTTAGAGGGTCTTTTAATACAAATAATCCTTGTAACCTTATAGTTCGTTGGTGCTTAAACAAATCAAAAGGAGTAATTGTTTAGATACCCTAAAGTGAGTCAATTAACACCGATTTTGACTATTAAGTTATGTCTGGTAAGGAATTCACATCAAAACTAAAAATGGTATAATTTGGCATCAGTTTACAAAAACAACTAAAATATATTGTTGAGCTCATCCTTAACTCCGAATTATCATTAATCCTCAAATTTGAAATAATCAATCGACCTTTATTGAAAAAATACTTTTGAAATTCTTAATGATATGGAAATGAAATTGGTTTTGGGATAAGCTCAATAACTAAAGAGGACTTTAATATCTATATTGTTAATATAGTAAACTATAATCTCTTTGGTAGCATTTAAGGGGGAAATATATTGTCCAAATTAGCTGAGCAGGATGTAATGTCCAGATTAACCAGGTTAGAACAGAAAATGAATGACCTGGATAGGAGTGCGGACGCTCTGATAGATGAATTCGAGAGCCTGGAGGCTGTAGCCAGAGAATTAAAGCTGACAGATTCAGTAGATAAATTTGATGAATATATCGAGGAAGTAGGACAAATTAAAGAAGATTTAAGCTGCAAATTATCGGATGAGATTGAAAATGAACAGATGAGGGAGCTGGTAGAGGCAAGGATGAAAACCATACCAGCGGATATCGAAAATCTAAGAAGTGAATATAATTCTGCTCGCGGTAAACTGGCAGAGATAAGAGACGAACTAAGAATAAGTCGATCGAGTAAGCCGGATTGAGCATCCATAGACCTAGGTGGTTGAAGAATCTTCTTTCTGCAAGCCGTACTAAAGTACATAACGCGATAAATATGGTTAGATTTGTAAATTCTTTATTTCTGATAAGATCCTTAAAAACCTGTAGTATCCGAATGAAAAGCATAAACTACTGGACTCATTTACTCATACCGAGATAGTTGAGGTAAACGGTTTTTTCCAAAAACAGCACAAAAAGGAAAGTCTCTAAATATTAATTTCGCCTGATGCCAGGATAATCCCGGCAGTTGCAGGACATAATTTTCAGGATAAAAAGGAAAGAAAAAATGGATTATTTTTCATCAGGGTGACTTCTTTCGTCTCAACGCCAACAACAAAATGGCTACAATCACAGATGCAAACATCCAAAATATAAAGGTGAATGGATCTATTGCTTTTTTGAGTGTGTCTATTTCCTTTTTTAGCCGTAGCGGGTTCACTTAGTCCAGCTCCACGAAATCTTTGGCTATGTAATCATATGCTTTAACTAATATTGAATATAGTACATTAGGAAGATAACAGATATCGGTTTAGGGCTATCCGAAAATAGAGCTATCCGAAATGTCAATAGCGGAATGTTGTAAAAGTTATAATCGGTCTAAACATCCGAGCATCCATTCCATTTTTGTATCTTGCATATTTTAAAAGCAACAGTAGATAGCCACTTTTCGGACAGGCTCTAAATCGCGGGGCGATTTTCTGTTTTCATGAAATTCTAGGACTTCATTTAAGTTTTGATCAAGATTTACCTCTGTTTAGTATAACATTTGCATGGTCTAACAACAGACATACCTTTCTAGCGAAAGGTAACTCAAATCTAAGAGTAACTTACTAATTAAATGAGCAATTAATATATAGGGCTTACGCGGTTGAATCATTTTTCTGTAAGTTGTATTAAAATACTTTCTTCAATATTATAATATAAATATAATCAAAAAAAAAAAATCTCTGGGTTGAATGAATAAATCCGCCTAAATGCACTTACCTTGATGCATCAACTTTCTTATTGCATCTTCACGAGTTTTTAGCTGTACCGAAGCTTCTAAGTGCAGCGATTTTGACTCTAATTCCAGCTCATGACTCTTTTACTCGTCTGTTCTAAGGCATCCTCCAGATACGGAGGCTTTATGGGACAAAGTAAAAGACATAGTCACACTCCTCAAACTGGATTTAAGAGTATTAGATGCAAGATAAGTTACAAAATCACAATTAGCTGGCCTCTTAGATATATTGAAAAGCATTATGCGCCTAAAAAAGTAGAAGTTATGTTATATGTAAGTCGCTTCGTCAACGTATGTGTATCGTGTACTCTAACTTTTATTTTCTTTTATTTACCTGATTATGCATTATTTGTACATATATTCACCAGGTTACAGGACAGAATATAATATTGGGAATGTCAGATTAGTTCAAAATAATTTGAACTAATCCTTAAATATAAAAATCATAGTATGGATATTATCTTAACAGCTTAAGCCAAAGCCACATCGATAAAAAGGAGCCATAGAAGTGAGAATGCTTGAGGAGCTTTTTCCGGAGTTTACCCAGAAGCTGGATGAAATTGATCAGCTTTACGCCGAAAAAAAGATGATAGACGAAAAGACCTATCAGTCCATTTGCTTTGCTCTCTCCATCAAAACCAGGTCAAAACCCTGCGTTCTGAAGCATTTTAAAGGTGTCCTGGAAGCAGGGTACAGTCAAGGAACTTTCGTATATCTTTGCCCTGGTAATGCGAGAAGCCGCTGGTGCCGACGACTGCTGGACACATGATGTAATTGGGGACTGGAAAGAAATCCTGAAAGGTAATATTTCCTGCATCTGCGCAGGAGATGAGAAGTAAACTCATTAATAGTAACTGTTCTCAAGTTTATTTTTCAAACCCGGTCAAGAATTCTCTTTCATGAATTTTCAAGACTGAAGTTTAGAATTAAGAGTAAGGAATAAAATGAACGAAAAATATCTGACGTACTTAAGGCAAAACAAGAAAAAAATAGGACTTTCCACTGTAATTCTTATATTCTTGATTGTATTGGGAGTATTCATTTTCAATAATATGGAGTCCAACATTTCCCCTAAGACGTCAAACAATACTGTGTACGTAACTGGCGATGGAAGTGGAAACTTTACCTGTGATGGGATTGATGATCAGGTAGAAATAAATCAAGCTCTTGAATATGTTGCAAAAAATCCACAGTTCTCAACCGTCCATTTGAAAGGTCCAAACACATACGTCATCTCTAACAGTATTCTAATTGGAAGTAATATAATCTTAGAAGGAGATGATACAGCCGTAGTAAAACTCAAAGATAACGCAAATTGGCCAGTGGGCAAGCCCATGATAACACAGATGGACAGCAATGGAATCTATGGAGTCACTATAAAAGGGTTTGAAATAAATGGAAATCATGACAAGAACGAAGATAGAAAAAGAGGGCAAGGATATTACAATATGATCAAATTCCTTGACTCTAAAAACATAGACGTTCATGATATGTATATGCACGATGGGCATGGAGACGGCTTAAGAGTGGAGAGAGGCTCTAATATCAAGTTTTATAATAACAGAGTGTATAAATTAGGACACGACGGTCTTTTTGCCATCGATTGCCTGAATGTAGAGGCATGGAACAACAGAATCACCTGCAGGACCAACAGCGGCCTTAGAGTCTGGAACTCAAACCATGTAAAATTCCATGATAACGCAATAGATTCCTTTTATCATTGGAGCGCAGGCGGCTCTGGGATCCAGATTGAGAAAACAACAGGTGTCGTCAGCGATATTGAGGTATATAATAATACCATCTATAATACTTATGGCCCTGGAATCTGGCTGATAGGCTATGGAGAGGCTTATCCCAGGGAAGAGGCGCAAAATGTCCACATTTATGAGAATACCCTCTACGATACAGGTACTAATCCCAGTATTGACTGGGTAGGAGGTATTGTAACCAGCGGGTTCTACGATACCCTGGTTGAAAGGAATGTATTTGACGGAGTATATCATGGAGCCATTATTCAGATGTATCCTCCTTCTTCCGAAGACACAGATAACTCAGTTGATCTTTCACCTCAGGGTACAGGTTACAGTACGATTGTCCGCGACAACATAATCATTGATACCCAGAAGCGCAAAAAAGACCCTGACGGGACAGGATACGCAGTGATTAATTATCTGCCTGAAACGCATTCCTTTGTGCTGGAAAACAACTGTCTGTACAATAATGAGGGTGGAAATTATAAAAATGCAAGTTCAGCTACTGATATCTATGTAAATCCCCTCTTTGTAAACCAAAATAAGCATGATTATCGCCTGAAATCAAACTCTTCCTGTATTGGTGCAGGATACTTGTCATCAAACTCTTCAACAGAACTAGAGGAGAGCGGGAATAATACCAACATAGGAAGGTATTAATACGGCAGTACCTACGCAAAAATCAAAAATTATTTCCTGAAAAATCCGTTAACTTGAGCTGTTTCGAATGGTAAAGTTTTGCCTGCATGGGTTTCATATAGTCCCCGGACAAATGGTATTTTTCCATAAGAGAGTTGAGCATTCCGTAAAGTTTAGCTTTATAGGCTATTTCAACTCCTCCTTTTGCATACAATTTGCGGTACGGGTCCGCAAGTTCGGGAAAGTTAAGCTCAAGGAAATCGAAGAAATGCTTTCTGGTTTCGCCCCTGAGGTTGAGAACGCCAGGCAAGGCGTAGTCCACTTCACATTCGGCTGCAAGAGACATAATTTGCTCTAAATTCTGAGGGCTGTCGGTAAGAACAGGAAAAATCGGCATCATATGGATTCCGGTAATAGTGGCTGTGTTTTTAAAAGTCCTCAGAACTGAAAACCGTTTTTCAGGAGACGAAGCCAGGGGTTCCAGTAAGGAGCTTATCTTTTTGTCCATTGTTGTAACTGTAACTGCGACATTTACAGATGTTAGTTCAGCAAGTTCTGAAAGAAGGTCATAGTCTCTAAGGATGAGATCCGATTTTGTAGATATAGTGACCGGATTTCGGTATTTAATCATCAGTGTCAGAACCTTACGCATCAACTCATACTTTGCTTCTGCAGGTTGATAACTATCGCAGACCCCGCCTATATTAATTACTTCCTTATTCCAGCCTCGTGCTGCAAGCTGCTTTTCAAGAGCTTCTGCAACATTCATTTTTACGTAAATTTTTTGAAAAAAGGCACAGTCTTCTCTCCCTGAAAGCTCTTTCACCGGAAAAGAGTCATTTTCTTCTTTCTTTTCTTTTTCAAGATAACTATGAGAATACATCGCGTAACAGTAGTTGCAACCGTGTTCGCATCCCCTGTAGATATTCAGATCCCAGGAGTATGGTAACCTGAGCCTGCTAGTTGCCTTTATTTTGTTCAGGGCTTTCGTAACCCGGATTTCCTCAAACATTCCGGAATAGAATAAGGCTGAAAGGTATAATAAACTTAACAAAAAATCCCTGGAAAAATGGAGCAACTCCCCGGTAAGAACAGCCGCAGCATATTTAGGTTTCTAGAAAAATCCCGAAAAGAGGGACAGCGAACAGCTTGAAAAGAGGATGAGAGTATCACCTTTGATAAAATTAACTGTATGTGCCCGAAAGTATCACTTAGTTTCTTGTAATTTGATAAGGAACGTCAAATATACATTTTAATATGTGGGATGAAGAATCGAAGAACCTGGATACATTAAGCTTGTTTTCACTGCCTCCGGTACTGAAAGGGTACATGTACGGGGCACGGGAAGCCCATCAGGCACGGAACTCAAACAGGCTTTTAGCCATACGCCTTGAAACGAACAAATCCTGTAATCTTCACTGTCGCTACTGCTATGCACAGAGTGGGGAAGACTCGACAAAAATAGCCGATTTTAATAATCTCAAGCGTATTATTTAGGAGGCAAAAGAACTCGGGATCAGGTCTGTGGTCGTGATAGGGGGAGGAGAGCCGACCCTTTACCCAAATTTCAGGGATTTAATAGCCTATATTGATTCCCTGGAAATAATTCCAGTGATTTTTTCGAATACTGTTCTGATGACAGAAGAGCTTGCAGGATTCCTGTATAAACACAATGCCTCAGTAATGGGAAAGCTAGATTCCCTTAAGCCTGAGGTTCAGGATTACCTGGCAGGAAGAGAAGGGGCTTCCGAAGACCTTAGACAGGGGCTTGGAAACCTTCTTAAAGCAGGCTTTTCAAAACCTGCGGGACCTGGAGAACTCCGTCTGGGAGTTTCTTTCGTCAGTAATAAAATGAATCTGGAAGAAATTGAGGAGATCTGGCATTTCTGCAGGCAAAACAACATTTTTCCCAATATGGAAATTCTAACGCCGACAGGCAGGGCAAACGATGAACTAGAGGATAAGCTGCTGACAGCTGACGAAATAAAAGAATATAAATTAAAACTCCTGGAAATAGACCGGAAATACTACGGGTACGACTGGCTGCCCTATACGCCAATTACTGCAAGTGGCTGCCTTCAGCATCTTTACAGCCTGTATATCAATATAGAAGGAAATGTCCGGCCCTGTGCGCCTACAAAGCTGGACGAACATCCTGCACTTAGAGTTGGCGGGGAATATCCCTATAATGTAAATAAAATGAGCCTTCGGGAGATTTATGATTCCGATCTCTTCACATATGTTCGAAATATCGATAAAGTACTTGAGGGCAGGTGTGGGAACTGTGAGCATCTGAAAGAGTGCATAGGCTGCCGCGGATATGCTTACAGCGTTGGAATAAACAGTGGTGTCGACCCGCTCAAAGCCCTCAGAATGGAATGCCAGCAGTGTTTTAAATAAGCGACAAAATGGCAAGAATAGAGCTCAAGCAATAAGCCGGAAAAAATGATCTAAGGAAGGCATGTGCTGTTAAAGAATTCGAGGATAAGGTGAGAAATTGAACAGTACAGAAAAAGTGGAATTTGAGCAGGTTTCGGAAAATAAGGAGAAGATAGTAGTTACCAGTAGTAAGAAGAATCTAGAAGGAAAACTCTGTGAATGTCTTAAGAATCGCGAACTACCTGATTATCTCCTCTACACAGGCGCTGGCGGAGCGAAGAACTGGCTGAAACTTGACGGGGCTGAGACGTTTCCTGTAGCTAGGCAACTTAAAGTCCTTCTGGAGAAAAACCTTGAGTCAATAGTGAGATTTATTCCTACAGGCATGAGTCTCGTAAGTGTGGGAGTGGGAAACGGGGAAAAGGAGAGAATTTTCCTCGAAGCTCTTGTAAGGAAAAATCTGGCTGAAAACCCGGCCTCAGGAAAAGTGTCGATACGCTATTACCCTATAGATATAAACAGTGAATTAGTGGATATCGCCCTTGAAAAGGTAGAGAACCTGCCTGTCGAAAAGAAAGGAATAGTTGGCTTCATAGAGGATATGTCAACCCTTAAAAAGAACTGGCGTCTACCGGTCCTTTTCTGCATTCTGGGAAATACCTTTTGCAATTACGAGCCAGAATTCATTCTTCAGCTTGTCCGTGAAAATCTTGAGCAGGGGGACCTTTTTTTCTTCGACGCCAACCTGCTACCCTCTGAGGGCACGGAGGCGCAATCTGCAAGGAGATCCGTACTGGGCACGTATGCGTCAAGAGAGAATGCCCTCTTCAATATGTATCCCCTACTTCATTATGGAATGGCTCCTGAGGATTTCGACTTTGAGCTTTTGCTTGCTCATGTAAACTCAAGGATAGGGGGAGTATACAGAACCAGAAAGAGTCTGTATATCCTTAAGGATACTGAACTCACAATCGGGGCAGAAACCATAGGCTTCAGGGAAGGAGACGTCATCCATATGGGTTTTACTTATAAATATACATATGACCAGATTACGGCTTTCCTTGAGATTTGCGGATTTGAGATCCTCAAGGCTTTCCTGAGTGAAGGCCGGGCAAATGCCATAATACTTGCAAAAAAACGCATCTGAGAACATGGATCAAAAGGGAAGTTCAGAGTATGGGCTGCGAGATAGATGAATTGAAAAAGGCCGAAAAAGCAGGGCAAGGTATCGCTTACGGATGCGAGGAACTTGGAAGGCTGAAAAGCGTACTGATGCATACGCCTGGGGAAGAACTTTCTCTGCTCAACGAGTCAAACTATAAACACTGGCTATACGATAAGGTTCCTGAAATTTCAGGGTATATTAAAGAGCATAGAGCTTATCAGGAGTTGCTGGAATCAAACGGTGTCAGGGTCTATGAACTTGAAGATTATGTGGATAAAAATACAGGTTTAATTACGAAGATGCCAAATCTAACTTTTTTGCATGATACCGCAGTTATCTCCGGAAAAGGGGCTATTCTATCAAGAATGCGCCCGCCTGCCAGGGAGAAAGAAGAGGTTGTTGTAAAGGAAGCCCTGAGTAATCTGGGGATTCCTATTCTCAGCGAATTCAATGGAGGGCAGGGGTTTTTCGAAGGCTGTCTCCTGATCTCAAAAGAGATGGTCTTTGTAGCTGATACGGAAAGGCACACTTACCCATTTATAAGGGAATTTGTTTCAAACATTCTTAAAGAATTCAGTGAGGTTATTTACGTCCGGGTTCCGAAAGCCAGGCGATACATGCACCCTGATACTGTCTTTAACAGGATAAGGGAAGACCTTGCCCTTGCTTATCTGCCTGCATTTGAGGAAAGCTGCCTGTTTACAGAAGGTACCAGAGAAGAAATCGATTTTAAAGCTTTCATGTGGGAAAAAGGGATGAAAATTATTTCTGTTTCGGATTCCGAGCAAAGCCGTCTAGCCTGTTCTTTTGTTCCTCTCGAAAGCGGAACTATTTTTCACTACGATACCGCACTTGATCAGAAAACCAGGAAAATCCTTGAAAATGAAGGTATTGAGATTATTCCTTTTCATCCGGATGCCCTGCTTGCAGGAGGGGGAAGTCTGCGCTGCCATACTTTGAGGCTTTGCAGAAGGAAAAATTAAGAATTAAAGGGAAGCTTGAAAAAAGCTGGAGAGAAGGTTAGAAAGAGCCAGACTGAGAAAGAACAGCTTGGGTCAGTATATAAAGTTGAGAATAATCGACACCGCATAGATTACCAGAGCTCCGTGGTAAACAGGCAGTATCTTCATTCCGGCGCCCGGACTTTTTTCTTTCCACAAGTAAAGGTTTGCCCCTGCAAGGAGTACAAAACCTGCAAGAAAACCGTAGAGAGCAATATCTCCAAGTTCCTTGAGAAAGAAAAAAGCTGCAAGGAAATGCAAGACCGTAAAACCTGTAATCCAGTACATTGTTCCTTTTTTACCGTAGAGTACGGCTATTGACTTCATGCCTCTTGCGCGATCGTTTTTCAGGTCTATAAAGTCATTCAATCCCAGATGAGCCATAGTCCAGGGATAGAAAAAAACCATGTAAAGTAGCATGGTCTTGTCTGGCTGCCCATAGCATAGATAACCTGCCACCGGAAAAAGCGTAAAATCCGTCCTGCCCAAAAGCTGTGCAATCGGATATCTCTGATTTCTCTTTTTTATCTGGTAAAAAGCCTCAATGCCGTAAGAATACAGCATAATCGCGAACACGTATAAAGAGTTTGGATATGGAAGTGTGAGAATCAAGATTGAAATGACTGCTACGAGCAGGATAAACAATGAAAAGGCATTTTTTGAAGAAATTTTCCCTGAAGGTATAGGCCTCTCTTTAAAGGGTCTCCAGTACCTTGTAAGGGTGTTCTCTACATCAAGTCTATCTCTATTCCTGTCAACATAATCATTAAGTATAAAACCGGCTTCAAACCCAAGCAGACCCATCAGAGCAACCTTAATAGTCAACTCCCAGGAAAAACCACCATAATTTGCAAAAGCGAGCACCAACCCAGAGCAGGAAACCAGGGGCCAGGCCGGAAGAAAATGAGCACGTATTAGATCAAGATAAGCTTTCAGGGTTTCTGTCATTTTTTGGCCTCAAAAATAATAATGGCGGTAATTAAATAAACTATTACATAAAAATTGTGAAAATAGGGTAAAACTACTGTTAAGAAGCTATTATTTTTGAAAATAGTTTATTTATGAATGTAATTACTTTTTCATTTCAGGCTGAGGCTTTTCAGAGTTTAATTTGTTCGATCCAAGCAAAGATATAACACATCAGAGTATCAAGCAGTTTAAAGTATTTCTAGAGACTTTCTCTGTGTTACAGGTTTCAAGGATTGTCTGTGAATCTTTGCACATATCAGGATAAAACAAGAAATGAAAGGATCTATAGATTAACTTCAATAAACTTGAAGCTATTTTTATGAGATAAGATTATTAAATATATGTTAATGTAGTCTCTGATAGCAGTAATAAATAATTTGAGATCACTGTATTGAGAAAATTTTCTGGGAAATTTTCTATGTGAAGAGATATAAAATCAGAGCTGATTTATATCAAGCCGTTTTAAAAAACTAAAATTGTAGCCTATTAGAAAGGCTACTTGTAATTCCTTTTTACGCTACTAAATTATAAACTGCTTGTTTGTGTAGTGTTGTTATCTGCAGAGTCGTCTGTAACATTGGCAGAGTCGTCGTCTGTAACGTTGGCAGAGTCGTCTGTAACATTGGCAGAGTCATCTGTAACATTGGCAGAGTCGTCTGTAACATTGGCAGAATCATCTGTAACATTGGCAGAGTCATTTACAACTGTAATGTTGTCTGCAGCTGGAACTTCTGCACTTGTATTGTTCACACTTACATTTTGGTCTGCTACTGGAGCTTGGCCATTCACTGCTTCTGAAGCTGTAGAATTTGTGTCAGCCTTCTTCTCAGAACAGCCGGCTGCAAAGACAACAGCACCAATAACAAGGAGCATTGCCATAATCTTTAACATTTTTTTCATTAATAATACCTCTAAAGTTCTCTTCCTTTTTTACACCCAGCTCATATAAAATTATGGGATTTTCATATGAGATATTTATGCATGACCAGCCAATTACATTAAAACTTTTCGATTTCGTAAAAGAATAATACCGCAAAATGGCGTATTTAATTGTAATATATGTGCAGAAATGAATATTATTAGTAAATAATAAATTATTATACTTATTATAGCCTTTTTTCTCTCAAGATTTCTAATATATATATTATAAGGGGAATATATATTCTAAAGTTCAAAAAGAAAGACCACTCGGTGGGAGAAAGGTATTTAAGTGGGATGTAATATTCCTCCGTTGAGGAAGCGCAAACCTGTTGACACCCTGTTTGGGCAAGATCTGAAAGCAGTTTGAGGATAAAATACTGAAATATTACAAAACTCTTAAATGCTGCGGTAAGGCTCAGAAGGAATTCAAAAACTCCCTGTTCATAGGTTATGCCAGACCTATAGAAAGTGAGGCTGAGGCAAAAGCTTTCATAAGAGATATTAAGGAATTCCACCGCGATGCAAACCATAATGTTTCGGCTTATTTTATAAAAGAAAAAAGCTCTTTTGCCCTCAAATACGATGACGACGGTGAGCCTGCGGGCAGCTCAGGAAAGCCTGTTTTTAAAATACTCGAATCAAAAGAAATTCTAAATGCGGCTGTGGTCGTGACTCGATATTTTGGGGGAATAAAACTGGGTTTCGGTGGACTCTCAAGAGCATACCGGGATACGGCACTCTCCGCTATTGAAGAGGCCGAAGTTATCGAAGTCTTCGAGCAGGCTAGATTAAGAATACGTCTGAGATATGCGGAAAGTCAGAAAGTAAGAAATCTGATAGAAAAATACGCAGTAATCCAGGAAGAAACGTACTCGGATACCGTGGAATTCATCCTACTTGTAAGAGAGGATCTTGAAGATGAATTCATTAAAAGAATAAAAGACCAGACAAAAAATAAAGTGGCGCTTGAAAGGCTTTAACTTCATTAATCAAGTTTACACTCAGACCAGATGCCTCGGAAATAAAAAAATTTAGGTCAAAGAGGAAAAAGTTGAAACAACAGGAAAATCGCCTCTTGGTATTTTTTTCTGCAGCATCCGTCGTTCTGGCGGCACATCTTGTTGCAACTGTCACGCCGAGCAGGAGAAGGAAAAATTGATCTAATGTGCATATAGTTGATTAGCCGGGAAAAACCTGAGACAAGGCTTCAAAGGTGTAAAGTGCGCGAGTTTGAAAACCACCCTCCTGGATTTGGAAGAGCCAATAGGGCTTAACTCCGGATGAGAGCCTTCTTCGAGTAAATTAAGAAGGAGAAGATTTTTCTCAAACCAACAGTTTTCCTGTTTTTTCCGCTGCCTTATTGCCTCAAGTTTCGTTTTTGAAGAACCTCTGAGTTCTGCTCTGTAAATTACCTCCAGAAGGTCGGCAAGCTCCTCAAGCTCCTTGCTTTCAAGATATTCCTTAAGTTCCTCCTCAAGCTTATTTTCAAGCTCAGGAAGAAAACTGGAGTCTGAAATCTCACGGATTATGCACTCTCTGCCTGAAAGTTTAAGAATTTCAGGTATGAGATCCCTAACTGCTTTAAAACTATTTCCTGCCATAGTTTTTTGCCTGATTACAGGAATTTTTGTTTAAGAGCAGTCATATCAGCCAATAGTTGATAACTAATAGCTGATAACCAATATTTGATAGCCAATATTTGATAGCCAATACTTAATAGCCAGCCGAAAGTTGCCCTAAACTGAAAATCTGAGGTTTCAAGCTCATTCTATGACTTTTCCAGCAGGTATATAAATACTACAGGCATATCCTTCTCGAATGTTCCTGAAGGACAAAAAGCCGCATCTGGCAGTAATTGCAGGCTGCATATTTTATGGCATGAACGGACTTTTCATTGATCGTATCCATGATATGGCCATAACTCCTATAATATTCTACAGGCTATTATTTGGCTTGCTGTTTCTTTTTATCTATATAGCTGGCAGGGGGAAAATCTCAGACCTTAAATTGAAGAAAAGGAGAGGGAGTCTTCTCCTGCAGGGCACGCTTGTTGTCGCATGCATGTTGCTTTACTTTACCTGCCTGAAAATTACCTGTGTTTCTATTGCCATTCTACTCCAGTACACTGCCCCAATTTATGTAATGCTTGCCTCTCCTCTCATCCTGAAGGAAAAAATTGGGAAGGAAAGTATAACTGCCCTTTTTATAGCAGTTACCGGAGTATTCCTGATAGTAAAGCCGGAAAGCCTTTCAGGTATTGAACTTACAAGCACCTATATGCTCGGCATTGGAGCTGGACTGCTCTCAGGAGTAATCTTTGCGGCACTCATTATAAACGTAAAAATCCTTAAAGCAGAATACCCGGAGCTTGCTATCATGTTCTGGCCTATGGGAATCGCCCTTTTGCTTCTAAGCCCCTATGCATTCAATGTTTCTCCTGATGTTCTTTATAGCAACCTGAAAGTGCTTGTTGCCTTCGGAATAGTATCAATAGGTTTTGGAGAGATATTTACGATTATCGGGCTTGCCAGTCTCAAAGCCCAGACCGGTAGCCTTCTTGCTCTAATAGAACCTGTCAGCGGAGTATTTTTCGATATAGCGGTACTGGGAGTCGCACTATCTTCCGAAATGCTTGCGGGCTGTGCCCTTATACTTGCTTCTGCAGCATTCATAAGCCTTGGAGGCTCAGAACATACAAAGGAAAACGATAGAAAGCCTCCTTTTAAACAGATTTACCAGAGGCTCTCAACGAAGATTCACTGTGAGAAGTAATCATCTCTTGCCCTGACAAGCGCTTTTATATTTTCAAGTGGGGTATGGGGAGCAAGCCCACAGCCTGGAGCAAGGATATCAATTCCATCATCAAGGCAGGCAGTGGCTTCAATGAAAACTGCTTCAGGCCCTTTTGCGAGCAGGGTATCGGACGGAGAAACATTTCCTATAAACCGCACTCGATCGCCTGCAGTTGCTTTTGCAAAACTTACACTTACTTTTTCTTCAATGCTTATTCCGTTAAACCCTGCATCTCCGAGAGGATCAAGAACGGCGGTGGCGTCACCGCACATATGAAGGATTTTCAGGCCATTTACATTCCTGCAAAATTTCCTGTAAAGGGGAAAGACCGATTCTTCGAACATCTGAGGGGAAATAATGTCAGGCCCAGCTTCGGAATCTATAAGGGTTATGGCATGTGCGCCTCTTTCAAGCAGGCCATTGGCATATTCTATGCAGGCATCGGTAAGAACTCCCATTAGTTCCTCAATAACTTCAGGATTCTTCACAAACCACGTAAGATAATTTTTTATTCCGGCAAGCATGGAGGCAAGTCCAGCAGGGCCCACAACCCCTGCAATAACAGGCACCGTCTCTCCTACTCTTTCATTCAGAATTTCAACTGCGTCCAAGACTACCGAAGTCCGCTTGCTATCAAGAAGCGAATCCGGAACCGTTATATTCTTCACATCTTTCTTGTTTTTGCAGGGGAAGTCCGTTATATAAGGCTGCATATCTATACTTCCTTCATTTACTGTGCAGCCAAGGGTCTCGGCAAGTACGGTAATGTCGAAAGGACAGCGCACATTCTCAAATCCTGCAATCTCATATCCTGCAAGTGCGAGCGCAGCCATCTTATCGGCATTGAAATTTGCCTGGGGCCAGTGTGCTCCAGTCATTTCCATTAGTTCTACAGTGCCTGTCTGAGTTACGGAACAGACAGGAACAATGTCTAAAGCCGTTCCTTTGAGTGCCTTTTCAAACCTCTCTTTTAGGGTAAATTTACTCATTTTTGTCACCAGAAGTAGTTATCGGCTGAAAAATGCTTTTCAGAGAATCTTTTCAGGAAGACAATATATTGAAGCAGGGATATAAAAATATATGAATGAAAAAAACTCCCAGAGGTTAAATAACATAATTGGTATGAGTTAATAATTAGTATGAGTTAATAATTGGCAGGAAGTAAAGATCGGCTCCAATGAAAAAAGCGGAAGAAATAATGGATATATGATGTTGGAGATAATGTGAAAAATTTAGTGATGCTGGAGATAACGTGAAAATTTAGTGATGCTGGAGATAACGTGAAAATTTGGGTGATGTTGGAGATGATGTAAAAATTTGAGTTTTGACTTATTGAAGTACTTAAATATCCATCAATTTAGTGAGAAGCGTTTTTGCGCCAGTTACCAGGAGGCACTGTAATTTCAAATCTCGCGCCCGTTCCCTCAGTTCCGGTTTCTTTAATCCCCACGCCTGTGATGGAAAGGATACTTTTGACAAGAAAAAGCCCAAGTCCGGTATTTTTCCCGATGGATTTTTCAAAAATTAGCTCTTTCATTTCAGAAGAAACTCCTATACCATTATCTTTTACTTCAATTACAAGATTGTCCGCAACCCTGCGTGAACTAACACTGATTTCAGTAACATGTTCTCCATGTGCCCTTGCGTTGTCAAACAGATTGTAAAAGGCTTTTTTAAGCAGTGGATCGGCATAGATCTCCACTCTGTTTTCTTCGATGGAAAACTTCAAGCTCTGGCCAGAGAAGGGAAAGGCTGCTTCTCTTGCTGTATTACTTACGGATTGCCAGATCGGAGAAACTACTCCGAGTTCCTGGTAGTCTTTGGTGAAAACAATCTGACTGTGGATCGTTTCAATACCTTTATTGAGATTTTTCAGATACTTCACTATTCGAGGATCGTTCTTGACGTTTTCAGGAAGAGTTTCGGAAATTAATTCGGTGTACCCGGAAAGTACATTTACCTGGTTAAGAATGTCATGTCTGGTAATGTTGCTCATGAGGTTTATCTTCTTGTTAGCCTGTTTCAGGGCCTCTTGATATCGAGAAGTTTCAGTAGTGTCACGCATCATTATCAGCCTGCCCTCTGCATCATCTTTTGTCATAAGGGGGCTGACACTGAGAGTGAAAAATTTTGTTTCAAATCCACTCTTCAAGGAAATTTCTTTGTGGAAACAGCCCTCATGAACTTCATTCTGAGGCATTTCTACTTGATCTCCGAGAAGCTCATTTAAATTTTTCCCGAGAACCTCTTTTTTTGTTTTTCCTGCCAGCTCAAGAGCAGCCTTATTGATATCTATTATGGAATCTGCAAGGTCTACTACGATATATCCATCACTCATGGATTCGATTACGTTTTCTCTAGCAATCGGAATAATGTTGAGGAATTCATGCTGCATGATGCCCCAGAAGAGAATCAAACCTGTAATTGTAAATGAAAAAGGAGTCGGGTCAAGGAATGCAAAAGGACCTATATCTGCGATATGAAGAATATTTCCCAGGACTGGAATACAAGCTGCCGTTAGAGCAATTGCTGCCTGAGCCCTGTAGGGTGCAGTTAGATGGACAAACTGATTGAAGAAGAAGAAAATTCCAAAGAAAATTAAAATAAAAGAATAAATATAAAATATCCAGAAAAAAGGCCCGTGTTTGAGCACAAGAAGAGGAAAGCCCCTTGAGGCGTCTAGGTAATAGCCTAAAAAATACATCCTGTGATAGCTATTTGTAAGCATCAAAAGGATTATGAGCAAAGGAAGTATGAAAAATGCTTTCTGATACTTTCTTATGAATTCCTTACATACTCCTGAATATTCAGATGCAAATATAAACCATGCTACTGGAGCAAAGGCCATCCCAATATACTCGAGACGGGTAAAGAGATATTTGAGCTCAATGTCCATAAATCCGACCTCAAAGGCATAATTCACGGACCAGAGAGACATGCTCAACATAATAAGTATGAAATATTTTGAGAAATACATCCTGCGGTACTTGAAAGCTTTGTAGGCTTTGATTGCAAGTAAAGTCGATATAGTTCCTGAAAAGATTAATGCTCCCATATAGGGAAACGCAACGGCGGGAATTTGCAGGTTGATAAGACTACCTTCCTTTATGAATCAGTGTCAGGCGAATAGGGGGGAAAGACGAAAGAAGTTAAAAAACATGAAATGTTCTAATACTTACAGAAAGCCCGAATATATAAATTTATGTATTAAGTGGGAAAGTTCACCAAACTGTTCCTTCACCAAACTGTTCCTATTAGAACTACTGCTTTTGAAAAGAGATAAAAGGGAATGAATCAGAAAAATGAGACAGAGTAACAAAAATGAGAACGAAAACTGTTGCCTGGAACAGAGAAATCCTGAAAATTCGTAATGCAATTATAAGAATTATAGAGCATCTTAATTTCGGATCAATCAAGGTTAAAATTCTCTCAGGGCGACCCATTTAAGAATTTTCGAGTATTAAGGAGGGAATAACTCGCTTGATTCGCTTTCAGAACTCCGCAGCATGGAGCCTTGAATTCACCTATAAAGCAGCAAAAGGTGTCTTTCACGGTCTCAATCATTCTACTGGAAAACTAACTTCTCTGCCCTGAGAGCACTTTTATTCCCTAATCTTCGGGTGGAATTACATTGTATTCATTCTTTTTTTCCGTACTAGGAGAGGCCAAAATATATACTTGTTAATAAATATTTAAATGTAAAACATTAAAACATAAAAAAGCTAGGGAGTTTGGATAAAACGAAATCCGCCATTCTTTGAGATAAAAATTTAAAA
>NZ_DAVG01000037.1:0-1516 GCF_002505485.1 Methanosarcina sp. UBA5
AATATGTAGTGCGCACGCACAAAGAGTACTTGATTAAAAAGAGAGGTATGTAAGGCGTGCCTAAGAAACAGCTATCTTATTAAGATCCAATTGAAAGGGAGAAAAAAAGTTAATAATTATCTCCCTCTGGTGTATATACTCCATTCAAAAGCTTTACTAATCTTTCTTTTTTTCTCTGAATAAAAAAATTTTCATGCCCGTAGAGAAAATTGAAGATCTTTGTGCAATTTGGAATACCACTTGTTCTAATTTGAAAAACACTTCTTTCAGGTAATATGTTGGGTTTAACACCACAGTTTTTTTCAAGTAAAAAAGCATAATCTTCACATAGTTTTTTAGAGCCTGTAAGTTTAAAAATTGGATGATGTGTAGTAGTTTTGCCATCAATCCAATGGTTTACGTCAACACTGATCGACCCATCTCCATCAAAGATTCCCCTCATTATGGCAGCTTCTTCTTCTGGTGTTTTTAAGTAATCGAGTGGTATATATGAAATATGCGTCTTATTTTCAACAATTCCATATAACATTAGATCTTTTATCCAATATTTGTTATGAAATTGTATTTGATAGACAGGCTGGGCTTTGTACACTTTATCTTTAAAATATAAATTCCTTTTTTCAAAAACGTATTTCTTTCGTGGGATCATATTATTTTCTTTCTCAATATAATCATTCATAGCGTACAAATTATCCTTGTCTTTTTCTACTGTACTTATTCTTATATAGTTTTTATTTACCCAACCGTCAGCAATAATATAGCCAATAATATACCATTTTCTAAGGTTCATATTTTCAGGTTTAAAAAAATCTTGATCCATTCGGTCCATATCTGCCGCCTTTAAAGCATTACTCCAAGAACCAAAAGTCTCAAGGAAACAATGAATAGATGGATAACCATTATATATTGTCATATCTCTTTGCATTGGGTATCTTCCATTTTCTTCATTATATTTTCTTAATACACGAATTAAATATTCTTCAGTATTATCATGTTCTAAAACATAACCGCCAGCAATTAACGCATTTTTCCAAGATCCAAATACCCTCTCATATGCATGGTGGGTAGGATAACCCTTTTTAGTACACATCTCAACATGTGTTGGTAATCTTTTATTTTCTTCTTTAAACCTTTCAATTTCACTTAGTAAAAATTCCTCACTTTCACCATCTTCTCTGAGTAATCCAGCAGTGATCAATCCTTTTCTGACACTTCCAAAAGTTCTCGTATATGCAGAATTTGAAGGATAGCCATTATAATTACGTAAGTCGTTGTACCCAGGATTTCTGCCATTTTCTTTTACAAACCGGTGTAATTCTCTTAACAAAAAATCTCTATCATCCATTTGTTTTCCCCCACAGTTATTACTCATATGTGCATAGAGGTGACTTTGAAGTCCACTTTACGATCCTTATTTCAAAACGCTAGAAAAAAGATTGAGTTACAGAGAATTTCCCAATAACTCTGTAATTTTGGCTTCAACCAATTTGTTGACTTTAGCCTCTATTATTGAAGA
>NZ_DAVG01000037.1:1554-38890 GCF_002505485.1 Methanosarcina sp. UBA5
ATCAATGTCACGCCCCGACAAGTGAACGTACACTCCGGGCATATCTGAGCCTTGTGTCCATCCAAAATATACATTCATTTGAGCTTCAGTGAGGTAATTTGCCATGTAAGTACAGCGTGAATGCCGGAACAGATGAGGATGGATTTTTTTGTTAATTCCTGCCCTCTTAGCTATTCGTTGTAATTTCATTCTTGCTGCTCCATATTGCAATGGTTTTAGTAAATTCTCTTTACTATCAAAGGTAATCCACAAGGGCGCATCTGGATTGTATCCTTCTGGATGTGCCTGTAACCAAGCTTGTAGGTAATCTACACTCCATACTGCCCTCACACGCCTATATCCTGTCTTTCCCCTCAAGCTTATAAGTGCCCCATATTCATCAAAAGATATATGCCTGATAGTTAGAGATCCAATTTCCCCAATTCTCGCTCCTATGTCCCACAAAAGAGCTATCATCGCTTTATCCATCTTTCTTTTAGCATGTTCTATCATTTTTAAAATATCTGACTCGGTTAACATCTCTTCAGGGAGCTTTTGGTCTTTCTTCTTGACAGTAGCTTTAATCCATCTTGTCATTTCAGGATAGTCTTCTTGACAGTACCATTTGTAAAACTTTTTTAGAGTTATTTTATAGTCATGTTTTAACCATTGGCTTCTTTCTGATCGCTCTAATTCAGAAATAAATACAAGTAGATCTCTTTTCTCGATCTTGTCAAAATCAAGCTGGATCTTCAGAGCAATCATTTTCAATGCCGATATATACTTCAAGATACGATGCTGACTTAGTCCTTCAGTAAAACAGTAATCAACAAAATCTAAGATCAGCTTCTTATTTGTATCAGAAATAGCGGCAGCATTTAGCGATTCAAGCCTTTTTTGAAGACTAAAATTATATATACCCACTTCCACTGTACCACTTCTTTAACCGAAAAAGTGGGCTTTACACTCAAAATTTTTTTAAGCCCCGTGCGTGATTTGAACACGCGACCTAGTGATTACAAGTCACTCGCTCTACCGGGCTGAGCCAACGAGGCAAATAGGAAATACTGCGACTTACCTAAATACAATACTCACAGATAAACTTTATGGCAGAATTTTTTTATCCGGAAGCTATCCTTCTTTCTTGCCTGTTATGTTTTCTCTTTTTTGCCAGGTTCCTGAGGTTATAGTACATAAACTTTATGGAGTCCTTTGTTTATATCTTGCTAAGATGTGGCAGGAAATCGCAAAATACGGGCGCAAGCTGGTTGAACACGGGCTTGTCGAATCCAATTTCGGGAATATCAGCCTCAGGGCTGGCGACAGGATGCTTATCACCCGGACAGGGGCCGCACTTGATGAAATCACGGAGAATAACGTTGTTGAAGTTGATGTTTGGGGCACTTCTTCCCTGGATATAATCGCATCTTCTGAAGCCGTCGTACACAGGGAAATTTACAGGCATACCTCAGCACTTGCAATCATTCATGCTCACGCCCCTTATGCAGTTGTCGAGTCCCTGCTCGCAGGACCGGAGGGGAAAATTTCACCTGTAGATAGTGAAGGGCAGTACTTCCTTGGGGAGATTTCAGTCGTCGAAGGAGGAATAGGCAGCCACGAGCTTGCAGGAAATCTTGCAAATGAACTCTCAAGGCACAGAGGTGCTATAGTTTACAGTCACGGGACTTTTGCAATAGGGAGAACACTTGGGGACGCCTATATAGTGACCACACAGCTTGAGCACTCCTGCAAAGTCAAGTACCTGTACGAGCGTGCGAAAGCAGAAAAGGAAAATAAGTAAACTTATGTATTGATAAGCGGATAACCATACAGCTTAAATATAAATATAAAAAAGCAGGTAAACAGAGAAAAGATATAAATAAGCAAATCCAAACCGGGATACCGAAAAAGATAAGATGCCTGTTTCTGGGGCGGCTTTTTATTAGGTATCACTAAGGAAAAATCTCGAGTACCATGACGTTTAACACCCTGAGACCTTTTGCCTCAAAACTTATCGAACCACTGGCAGAGTATTTCGTTAGATATGAGGTCTCACCCAACACGGTTTCCATAGCTTCTCTTGTCTGTGCATTCTTTGCAGGACTGAGTTTTTATTACTCGCCTGCGTCCAGGGAATTTATCCTGCTGGCAGGCATCCTGGTAATACTTAATTCGATCTTTGACGCTCTTGATGGGGTAGTTGCACGTAAATCAAATCGGGCTACCCCAAGAGGTGATTTTCTGGATCACGTTATTGACCGTTACTCGGATGTCTTTATTATATGTAGCATCTTTTTTGCAGATTACGTCTCCTGGCAGTTAGGAGTTGCGGCAATTGTAGGTGTGTTGCTTACCAGCTATCTTGGAACTCAGGCTCAGGCGCTCAGCCTTGGAAGATACTATGGAGGAATCATGGGCAGAGCTGACCGGCTTGTAGTTATAATTCTTGCAGCCTTCGGCAACTTTGTCTTTCCACTGCCAATTGCAGGTTCTTCAATTCTGGGCTGGGCTGTCATCCTGATTGCTGTAACTAGCCATATAACAGCAGTCCAGAGGATCCATTATATATGGAAGAACCTGCAATGACAACATTCTTTTTAATTTTGCAAATTTAATACTATTTCAATTCGAATTTTATTTCAGGTAGTTATCTCAATTCAGGGAAATTTTTCAGATTTGAACACAGGTTCCTGCGGCGAATAAGTTAATGTAACACAAAACATAATTACCTGACTATGTCGTCTCAAGGAAAACAGTATGAATATCTGGATCACACTGCAGATATCAAGTTCCAGGCTTACGGAAAAACTCAGGAAGAAGTATTTGAAAATGCGGCTCTAGCTATGTTCAATGTTATAATAGATACAAAAAAAGTCTCGGGAGAAACCGCAAGAGAAATTTGTCTTAAGTCGCCGGATCTGGAGTCCCTGCTTGTGGACTGGCTTTCAGAACTTCTGTATATATTTGAAGTTGATGAAATTGTTTTCAGGGAGTTCCGGGTTGAGAAAATCAAGGAAGAAAAAGGTGAATACTCAATAACAGCTCAGGCACTGGGCGAAAAGTACTATCTCGAAAACCTCCCCTTTGAGACAGAAATAAAGGCTGTTACCTATAACCAGTTAGAAATAACGAAGGATGCTGACGGTTGGAAGGCTCAGGTTGTTGTGGATATTTAAGGAAGAAGAAATTTTCTCCCTAGCCCCGTGTACTGACTCCACGGATACTGACTGTTTCTTTTCTAACCATTTTGCGCCATGCATATCTTCATGTATAGGAATTATTATCCTATCCTTCACTATAATATATCAAGTATATTTCGAGTATATCTCAAGTTGAAAGTACTGCGATTCTGAAGTAGATTCATAAAACTCGATTTTTGAGTAGATCCGAAGGTCATGGGTTTTTCCAGAAAATGAGGAATTGACTTTGGAATCGAAGCACTAGTCCTAAATTGATTCAGTTATATTTAGATCGACTTTGTCATATTGAACCAATCTTAATCAGGCGTATCCAAATTCATTGTGGCTTTAATCCAGCCTGGCACAGTGTATCTTAATCACGTTTCCAAAGTAATTTGCAGAACCTTAGGGAGACGGAAGGTAAATTATAGCTCCAGAATTACATCTAAAGTATAAAGAAGCAGGGAGCATAAATCATGGTAGAAAATGAAGATACAGCTATTGAGGAATTAAGCACGGAAAATGTACAGGAGGATGTAAAGGGTATGGTCAGGAAGCTTTCCGAAAACGAATGGGAAATTCCTGTCGGGCACATCCCCAACATGCGGGTTCCGGGCCGCCTTTTTGTATCCAAGAGTTTGCTTGAAGGCATTGAATCCGGGACTATCGACCAGATAGCAAATGTGGCAACCCTTCCTGGCATTCAGAAGTACTCCATGGCAATGCCTGATGCTCATCTTGGCTATGGCTTTGCTATAGGGGGAGTTGCGGCTTTTGATGTGGAAGAAGGAATTATCAGCCCGGGTGGGGTGGGCTTTGATATTAACTGCGGAGTAAGGCTCATTCGTACCAACCTTCAGAAAGAAGAGGTCGTTCCAAACATAAAGAGGTTAACTGACGAGCTTTTTAACAATGTGCCTGCCGGTGTTGGTTCCAAAAGCCGGATCAGGGCTTCAGACCAGGAACTGGATAGTGCTTTTCTTGAAGGGGCAAGATGGGCTGTAGAAGCCGGGTATGGTGTGGAAGCTGATGTAGAGCACTGTGAGGCAAACGGGTATATGGAAGGAGCCGAGACTTCCCAGGTAAGCACGAAAGCCAGAAACAGAGGAAAACCTCAGTTAGGAACTCTCGGAAGCGGCAACCACTTTCTTGAGGTTCAGTATGTTGATAAGATCTATGATCAGGAAATAGCCTCAACTTTCGGGCTTCAAGAAGGCCAGGTCACGGTAATGATCCATTGCGGGTCAAGGGGTGCAGGGCACCAGATCTGTACTGACCACCTGAAGGAACTTTCTCAGGCCGTAAAGGACTATAAAATTGAAATTCCGGACAAACAGCTTGCCTGTGCCCCTGCACAGTCAAGGGAAGCCCAGAACTATTTCAAAGCCATGCTCTGCGCTGCAAATTATGCATGGGCAAACCGTCAGATAATTACTCACTGGACAAGGGAATCGTTTGAAAAAGTGTTTGGGAGAGATGCTGACGACCTTGGCATGAACCTGCTTTATGACGTTGCTCACAATGTGGCAAAACTTGAAAAACATGTTGTGGACGGCAAAAAAAAAGAGGTTTATGTGCACAGGAAAGGAGCAACAAGAGCCTTTCCTCCAGGGCATCCCGAAGTTCCGGCCGTGTACAGGGATGTAGGGCAACCGGTTTTGATCCCTGGAAGCATGGGTACGCCTTCTTTTATATTATGCGGTTCCGAAGAAGCTATGAATGTTTCCTTCGGCAGTGCCTGCCACGGGGCCGGCAGGGTCATGAGCAGGGCACAAGCAAAGAAAGAATTCCGCGGACAGAGCATAAAAGAAAACCTTGAAGCTCGGGGCATTACAGTAAGAGCCACGCATCCTTCAGTTATTGCAGAGGAAGCTCCGGGTGTATACAAGTCCAGCAGCGAAGTGGTAAATGTCGTGCACGAACTCGGCATTGCACGTAAGGTCGCAAGAGTTCTTCCTTTAGGAGTTACAAAAGGTTAAGTGAGCTAAAAACAGGTCAGGCCTTTAAATATAAGCGTCAGAAATTATAGGCTTCAGGCATTAAAGCTTCTGTGGGAACTTTAGTCTACAGGCTAAAGTTTTTCGCTCTTAATTTTTTGACCTTTAATTTGTCAATGGAATCTTTAAAATATTTTAGTCATTCTTTGGTTCTGGCCAATAAACCTTTGAATTTCTTCATGTTATCTAGGTCAGGTTATTCAGATCAGGTTATTCGGACTCTTCCATTGATTCCATCAAATATAAATCCGAGCTGTCAGAATCTCGTCCCTGGAAGAATCGAAATACAATCATGCTTGAATACGAAAATGTCTCGAAAGGCGTGCCATTTTCCCTGAATATATTTGAAAAATACTTAATAAGATTACGAATAACCCTTTCATCTTTGAAGTCATGGAAAATGGTTACTGACTCGCTTCCAGGTTCAAGAGAGAGTTCTATATTTTTGACAAGTTGGGTTGAAAGGTACATTTTTCTAAACTGAACCAGCAAGTCCGTAAGAGTCATATCACTTACCGACTGTTTGCAAAGGCGCTCAAGGGTTTTTGTCGGGTTTGGAACTTCTCCGGTTGCAAAAACTTCAAACTGGCTACGATGAAGAGTCACGAGATTAAACCTCTCAGCATTATAAGTATACATGAGCTGAGTCCAGAATTCCGGATTGTCGTCCAGTTCTTTACATAAAATGTCAAGATATCCAAAATGCTTCCGGATTCCGGGCATAGTCTCGTTCGATGAGGTAGAGGTGTTCCTTCTGAAAAAAATCTGGGTCGAATTTGATCTCTTGAAAACATGCTCAACGTCAAGCTGTTTCCATCTGGAAAGAAAATGAGCCACCAGTTGAGCAAAAAAGTCTCTGCTGTGTATAGTGGAGTTGGAAATAAGTACCATTGCAGATTCAGGACTATTAATATCTTCGCACTTTATTGAGGTTCGAATTGCCCATTGATAGCTTCTGGAAACCCTATTAAGATAATCTTCTAGTTGTCTCATATCCTGAATTTCAAACGGATTGATAAGCTCATTAACAAGCCCTTCATCCGTAAGTCTGCCCCTGGTACACCTGAACAGCCATTCAAGCATCGTTTTATTTATAACGATATTTTCCCCATTCTGGATTGTTTCGTTTAACTCTTCTTTTGCAGGAGTTTCTTTTAAAAATTGGATTGCTTCATCAATACTTTTATGATACAAAAGAGCTGTATCCGCAACTTCAATGGTATCCCTGACTGCAGCACTCAAATTCCCGTTATTGGCATCCAGAAGGGGCTGTAACTTTTTAAGGTATTTATCATCCAGGGAAATGTTCTTTCTGATCAGCATATTTCCACCCGTAGATCCGGTTTCCTGGCTCTTTATGCTATGATCCGTTTTGATGCCGTAAGATTAAGACTTTTTATCGATTCCAGTTAGACGTTTAGAAAAAATGTTTTTATAAAGAAATACACTCCAAACCTAAAAAGTTTTTACTTATAGCTCTATTTATGGTACTGGTAAGTGCTACCGAATATTAAATCTTTCTATTTATTACTACTCTTTGATGATTAAAACCAAAAGATGTTCCATCGAAAGTCCCAATTAGTTTTAAAGTATTATACAATATTGGCATCCTTATAACTCTGTCGAATTGTCAGGATGTAGATTTTTGTATTTTGTTCTACTTTCGCAGCTTAATTAGATTTTTCTTATAACCTTAAGCGAAAAGCTTGACAAATAACCAGAAACGAATGATACCGGTTCACAACTCTTTATATATATATGTTAAAAGAGTGTACAATATGTAAATAAAAAACATTCGGATGTAAGTTGGACTGCTATAACCTGGAAGATTGCATTATTGATTTAACCCTGTCCTTAAAGTTTGTTTAACCTTCGATTATCTACCCTGATTTAATTTCTAGGGCATTGGTTGTGTTCAAAAGCCGTGAGTTTTGGAGTAGATTGTATAGCTCCTGCTTGAGCGCAGGGTAAAAACTCACAGATTATTACGATTTCTCTGAGAACTCACAATCTTCAGAGGCGATAACAGTCCCAAAAAGCGAGTTTGGGAGTGGATTCATAAGTACCTGGCAGGTTCAGATGGGATTATCTAGCCGGCCAGGGACTTTCCTCTAAGGAAGTAACATAAACTTTTTGATATCTTTTTTTGTCTTCTCCTTTTGAGTTCACCTATAGAATCTACTAGTGTCATGGAAATTTAATTATTGAGCATAATCTTTGATAGCTTCTCATCAACATATAGCAATTCAGAGTTAACATGTGACCAATAACTGAATTTTCAAGACACTAGTTTATGTAAATCCACTTTTTCTAGATTTGCCTGAAAATTCTGTTTTTTCCGGTTTGTAAAAAAGATCTCATTTTTTCAGGCACACGTGAAACGTATAAGTAAGCATTGTATTTTAAAGTAGATAGGAAAGAAAAACTACAAGAAAACGTAGGCAGAAAAGGCAAGACGGGTAATAGAATGAAAGGATAATAGAAGCCTGAGTTAGAAAAAAGTTACAAATTATAAAAAGAAGAAAAAGCAAAGGAAAATTTCCTCTGCTTTTGGGTCCTGAGACTCTTTTTAAGTTTATTCTTTTTGTTTATGTCAGTTTGGTTACCGGGTGGTTTGCCAGATCCGCAATCTCGATACCAAGATCTTTTGCGGTTTCACCAAGCATAATGTCTACCATTGCAACAGCCGGGAAAATCTGGTTAACGTTCTCAATAGGCCCATAAAGGAGATAATCCGAGCCTGCAATCTGTGCTACCAGGTTGGTACCAATGTCTGAAGGCATGTAGATAGCCTGTGGGTCAGGCATAGTTTTCTTGAATTTCCTTAACCAGCTCCAGGAAGATGCCATGTTGTGGTATCCACCGCCAACTGGCAGCCCGAATTTTGCTTTCATTGTGGGTATCGAGCGGATAGTAGGACCGGAACCTGCGCCAAGAGGCATTGCAGCAACGTCGATTAAGGGTACCTTGATTCCACAGTCCTTTGCGATATCAAGCATTCCTTTTGTTAGTCCGGAACCACCGACTTCAAGAACGTCCAGCTTTCCTTTTACGGTAGGATCGACTGCGTTAAAGGCAAGTACGATAGATGCTGTCACATCGCTTTCAGTAAGGACATCGATTTCTTCCTGTTCAATACTTGCGTTGATTGAGTTGTGTATAGCCCTGTCTGCAACTCCTATCTCGGTACAGTACTTGGCAGCAGCAGCCCTTACCTTTCCTGCAGAGGAATCGATCAGGAAAGGAGTGTGGTCATCAATATCAACAAACCACTTTATGTAGTTACAAATCGCTTCGGGGGTTTCACCTACAATCTGGTTCGCATATGGAAGCCCGGTAGCGTCGCTCATTGTTTGCTGGGCATTCCAGAGCGATTCCGCAGTTGCTTTGTCGAAAGTTCCCTTGTCCTCGTCTGAAACGATCTTGTGTTTTCCATAGAACATGGTACTTACTAACACAGTTGGATATTCACCTGGCTGACCACCGAATTTAACTCCGCCTATATCAAAAACTTCCTGTTTCTTATCAAATTTGAACATTTTAATCCCTCAGTTGTTAATGCATGAACATTGATGTTACCGTGACATAAACAAGGAAGAGCAGCAGGCCAATAACGCCGCCGTACAGAATTCCAATGTCCCTTCCTACCTTCTTTCCGATTCTCTGTGCAACTTCACTGCCAACGAACTCGACTTTTTCTTCAATCCTGTCGAGCCGCTTCATAGCCGCGTTAAACTCACTTTGATCTACAATAACTATGGGTGCTTTTTCGTCACTCATAGCACTCACCTCCAGACCAACAACGGGATTACAATGGTCACCAGGAATACGAATATGAATCCCGCTGCAAACCCTGAGATTCCGGTAGACATTACACCTGAATCAAGCTTCTGGTTTCTTGCAATTAATTGGCCTCTGTACCTGATACTTTCGAGAGCTGTATCGATTGCTCCCATCTGCGGGGTAGTCACCATCGGGACTCCCTTTCCATATTCAGCTTCTGCCATTCTTTTACCTCCCTATCAATAGCATTCCAAGAATAGCAATGGTAAAGGTTAATCCTATCATGAACCCTTCAACCTTCCCTGCACCTACACCTGCATGATACTTATTTAGGTTTCCGATGTCAATCAGGCTGCTTTCGATCCCTTTCATCCTGTTGCGGACCATTGCAATTTCGGCGCCAAGCGGTCTGACCCCAGCTCCCTCTTCTTCTTCTTCTCCTCCCTCGGAGATCTGTAGAATCATGGGTTCGGCATCAAAGGCTCCAGGGTCTTTTGAAACGAGTTCTTTTACCTTGGAAGTAATTGCGCCCATATCCTCAGTTTCAAGAAGGTTAATGACCTCGACCTGTTGCTGGAAGCGTTCAACTGCCTCTGCAGTCAGGTTTTCTACATACGGAATTGCACCCTGGGCTCCTACGATCCTGCTCTCTTTTACACCGTTTGCGTGGAGAGCGATTATTGACTGTCCAAGTACGTGCCCTTTAACTTCAGTACCGGTCACAAGGAGGAACCTGATATTAGGGTTTGAAATGATGTGGGCAACAACTTTCTCGATACCGAGGTTTTCGGTTTTACACGATCCTGTAATTGATGCACCTGCATCAAGAATAGACTTTCCCGGAATGTGTGATCCGCAGGTAATTACACATACTGGATTCTTAGAGTCACCAGCCTCGTATTCACCTTTCAGGATAGGCCACCCTGCGGCAGCATCTTTCTTGTTTGCCATTTTAAGCTCCTCCCGCCATCATCACAGATCTGAGATATATTAAAAGGAGAACCATCCCGAAGAAGAAAAAGCCCACGACAATTCCATACCAGGCATTGGTATAGAATCCTGCTTTATAGGACGCGTTTTCACGGCCTGGCCAGCTGTTGAGGAGCGGCCTGCTTGGGGAAAGGGAATCCACAAGGTCATCTGCTATTAGATCCAGTTTGTCCAGTCTTTCAAAGACAGGCGCCAAGCTATATTGCAGAATGTCCTCTCGTTCCTGTGCAATCACACCGGTATCGGTCTCCAGTACCAGATGTATTTCCGGGGTTATGCGAACTGTGCTCATTGCATTTCCTCCTCAGTTGGCAGCAGACCGGTATCGACAACTTTGTATGCATCCCTCTTGACAAGAGCATAGTACTTGCCGAAGTAAACGTACCAGATTATGATTCCAATAAGTACGGTTATAGCGATTGCTCCCATACCTGCTACGGACGCAAAGCCTGAGAGGACCACTGCAATTCCTGCTTTTTCCGCAGAGAGTGCAAGGAGTCTATCCTGTGTTTCGTCAGGCCCCAGGTTTGAATTGTGCGGGTGCAACATTGCCATACCGCCGGCGATGTAAATCATCATTATGAAGCCTGTTCTAATCACTTCTTTGACAACTATTCCATAATCAAGGGAACCGGCAATTACAATACTAAGTCCGAGAATCAGGAGAGCTCCTGCCCCTGCAATCTCAGTTGTTGCACTTACCATAATTGGAATAGTCATGCCGACTACCTTTTTAGAAATAATTCCTATTATAGCTCCGATGGCACATGAGACAATGAATGCGACAATAGGACCTGCTGGGCCTATATCGAGGGCAAGTCCGAACAGGACGGCAATAATTCCCATACCAAGGGCGAGCAGACCGATTGATGGAACACCCGTACCAAGTCCATAACTAGCAATACGTCGGACTGCATCAGCACCCCAGATACTGGCGAAGACTGCTCCCAGAGCCCCGAAGAATACAAATATAGGGTTTGCTTGGGAAAGGAAATAAGCGAGATATATGCATACGAGGCCGCCAACTGCGCCAACAGCCATCAATGTGTTCGGAGGAATCATCTTTTGTTCTGTCATTTAGAGACCTCCTACGAATGCAAGAGCTCCAACTGCTATTACTGCTACAATACCGAGAGGGATTGATGCGAGGAAGGAAGCAACAGCAGCCTTTGGCCATCTTTTGAATTTAGGATCATGGAACCCTTCAATAGTACCGACGATGTTGTACGAAGGGATGACCGAGTTTATAAAGAAGAAACCTATTGTGAAAGTAGCTACGACGGCTACAAGGTCCAGATTATGTACATCGAGAGGTATTACTCCTGAGTAAGCATAGGTGCCTACTTTCATGAGAGCATAATATGCAAGAGCTGCTCCAAGACCTCCGAGAAGACCTCCGAGAAGTGAGCTTACAAATGCAACAGTTGGAATACCATGTCCTTCAGTACCCTGGGAGACATAGAGGTCCTGCCTGTACTTGGTGATTGGATCGTACTTTACTTTTGCAGAAACCGGCATAACGCCCACACCATAGGCGTAAATCCAGGTAGCAACTATCATGGTTGCTGCCAGCATGACCATTGCGCCGACTCCTCCAGCACCTAGAACCACACCTAAATTCTGGTTTAAATCCATTACAGCTCCAGCAGCTATGATCCCGGCAATTCCGGCTCCGGCTGCCAGCATCACAGTACCGGTACCTATACCCGTCGCCTGGGCCATTGCTGCGGGAGCGCCTCCAACAGATATAAAGTGGACACTGATAGAAATTAAAGTACCACCGATTATAATTGCGATAATCCACAAAATGTTAGGCGCAATAAGTCCTACGAGATCTATCATGCGGACACCTCTTCGCCCTTATCTTCCTTGAACGGCCCGTATTTTTCACGGGTTTCCTTTTCGATATGCCAGTTCCAAATACATAAGACAGTAACAATAAGCAAGCCTAAAAGATTAGAGAGCCAGCCATATGCGACACTTTTTGCGGGGTCGAAGACTAATATGATCCAGGTACCCAGGAACACGACCATTCCAAAAGAAACTCCTGTCATCGGTCCACCGAACTTTGAGCAGAACCAGAGGTTATCAATACCATTTCTCAGGCCTGATTCGGCTTTACGGACAATGTTTCCTGATTGTGAAGCATTCAGACCTTCACCAAAAGGCTGCTGCTGGAACTGACGCTCTGCACCTAAGTGGACGTCGCCTGTGGCAGATCCAACTGAGCCTACTACAACTCCCCAAAGGAAAGACAGTAAAACGAAGGGGAAAGGATGCGCCAGTGAAGTTACCAAGAGGTACGAAACTACCTCGACAGAAAACGTCGTTAGGAACGCAAAGGCCATGATCACAGGTGTGTGAGATCTTATCAAGTCTAGATAGATCGGTTGCTTAAACCGAGCCTGACTGGCCTCTCTGCCCATAATTGCAGTTACGGAATAGCTTCCATGTACCATAGCTGCAATAAGGGCCCCAATAACCAATGCAAAGAGTGGGGAAAAACCAAAGTGTTGTATTAAAACAAGAGCTCCAGTCGAACCAACAGTACACATCAGTCCATTGGAGACTGGTTCACCAGCAATAGCTTTATTATAGATTCGATGTACGTAACCCATCTGGGGAGCTAACTGCACTTGAGAGTTAGCATTACTCTGCGACCCGACATCGGATTCCAGGTCCTCTGAGGCACCTGCAATCGTCGCAGCAGCACCGATAAGTGCAAGAACTCCCATACTTATGAGTGGTTCCATTCATTTTCCTCCTTTATGTTATTACATGTAATAAGGCCGGATTGAAAAAAACGTTGTACATTTTTTCACGCCGTTTGCCATATTATTACAATGAAAAATAACGAATGACAAGCGTTGAATTTTTGTTTAGAAAGGATTATTCATAAACCTTTCGAAATATGCAGGCATTTAAAATATTATTATATAATAGTATGATATAAAATCCGTTTTATAAGATAGGCTGCAATGGTCAAAGTGTACAAAATGCCATATATATATAAATAAAAAAATTTAACTCCATCCAATATAATATAAAGATTCCGATTCTAACTAATGAATTTTTTTAATTGATTTTAAAAATATAATTATTGGTTTTATAAATAAGAGCCCTTCCGTTGTGGTTTTTAGATCATTAATTATTATAAATAATAGATTGTATTAACTTTTTCGTTTATTCAAGGAACAAAAAAGATATGTTTTTGGTATTATTTCAGACAAATTAATTAATACTGTACGCATTTTAAGTAAAAATATATTTATCCCACAAAGCTATATATTTATTTTAGAGAATATTTATGAATAAAATTTAACTGTGCCCCGGAGAACATTTATTTATATATAAATATGTTGGCTAATTTTAGCTAATTTACCAGATTAATAACATGAAACTGTTTGGTTGCAATATGAGAGGGGAACTTTCTGTATATTTTGAACTTCAGATTAAAATAGATTAATTATTTTAGCATATTTAGCAAATTTAATATTTAGAGAAGTTAGAAAAAGATTTTTATATTTAACTTCCTTGCATAATATGTGATTTTAGGGGCTTCATCCTTTACCGGCTCACCTAGAGATTTACATGGGTCTGTTGAGTATATAGAACTATATATTCCTAAACTTGGGGTTTATAATGGTTTAACACTTGAAACGAAGAAGCTCGACAGAGTGCTTGATGAAATTTCGATCTATGATTTCGCAGCCACAGTTCACGCGCCTTACTTTGCGGAAGATTCCAAATATCCCCCAGCTCTCCAGGTTGACACTGCGCAAATGGGAGAGAGGGAATTTACCCTTCTGGAAGAATCAATCACGCTTGCAAACCGGATCGGAGCTCATGTTGTGGTATTACACCCGGGCAGAGTTGGATCTAATAGGGAAAAATCTTATTTATCTATGGTCAATAACTTCAACAAGCTTGCGTCCGTGGCTGAAGATTATGGAGTTACTTTGGGCCTTGAAAACAAGGAAGGCACAGATCCCTCGAATTTTTGCTGTGAGGCCAAGGAGCTTTCCAAGACTATAGAAGCTGTGAATTCCGAACACCTGAAAGCCACCTTTGATATAGGACATGCAAACCTTACCTGCGGAGGCGATCCTGAAAAACTCAGGGAATTTGTCCGAACCTTGAAGGAGCATATTATCCATCTTCATCTTCATGATAATAGTGGGCAATGGACAGAAAAATACGATGGGGACGCGCACATGGCTCCTGGAGAAGGTTGCGCTGATTTTTCAGTCCTGAAATTGCTTTCTGGATACAAAGGCATCTATAATTTTGAGGTATTCTCTCTCGAAGATCTTCTTTTTGGAAAAAAGACCCTTGAGAGCGCCTTCAAGCTTTAACATTTGCTTAAATCTGAAAAAAGAGAAATAGCTGGGTTCTGGTAAGAACCTCAACTTTTACTTAAAAAAGTCCAGACTTATGTTCTTCTGGCCAAGTACTTTTTTTAACTCCTCGTAGGCTGTGAAAAGTTCTCTCTTTTGTCTTCCCACGGTTTCAAGGGTAGGCTCGGCCTTGAGCCAGATATCCCGATCTCCGCTACCTCTTGTTATCGCAACACAGGAAAGCATATCTCCATGAGTCAATCTGTATACAGAATCAATCCCTGTAGGAGTTATCCAGGCAGGATAGCTGATTTTAAGCCGTTCTGTTATTTCATGCCAGTTGAGATTTCCAGAAGCTCGGAGATTGAGCTGAAGATGAGCACGTTCTCCGGTAATTTTTTCATCAACATTCTCGAGAAAAGCACTGTACGACTTATCTGCTTCACCGACTCCCTTTGCTTCGTAACGAGCAAGCTTTTCGGCTTCCTCTTTGAAAAAGGGTGCAAGATTGATCTTGCTCGAAGGTTTTGTCATAAAGGACACTCCAAAGAAAACAATTGCACTCACGGTCATTCCTACAATTACTCCGTGGGCTGTGAGGATCGGGTGGATTGTCTCAAGATAATTGGTACCCATAGGTGGTGTTTTTATAAGATCCACAGCCACAAGAGCCACCTGAACTAAGAATCCCACGATCATTCCTGCAAAAGCTCCTTCTTTAGTAGCCCGTTTCCAATATAAACCTCCCATTAAGGGGAAGAAGTAGGATGAGCTTGCAATGAAGGTTGCAATTTGAATAGCATCGATAATGTTTGGAATTACAAATGAACCTGCTGTTGCCGCAAGTATGATAGCGATGACACTGATTCTGTTTACCGCGAGCATTTCTTTCATTGTAGCATCAGGCTTTATGTATCTCTGGAAAATATCCCTGGAGACACAGGAGGCTCCTGAAGTTGAAAAAGTATCTGTACAGGACATGGAAGCTGCAGCAAGCCCGATTGCACTTAAGGCTATTATCACAGGGGCAGAGGCGAAACGTGTATTGACAAAATTCAGGAGTGCAGGTTCTGCCAGACCCATGCCTGCAGGAAAACCCATCTTTGCTATTTCAGGATATACGGAATTGAGAGCTATTGCAATTACAGCGCAGGCTGCGAAGACTACAGTAATCATGAGAGCGCCGACTATCATTCCACGACTGGCGGATTTTGCATCTCTTGCAGCCCAGACTTTTTGCCAGGGGTCCTGCTCAGTAATCCAGCCAGGAATTAAAGCAAAGCTAAGGATCATTATAAGAGGAAGACCGACTGAAAAGGGATTCCACCAGCTTCCAGGCACATTTCCAAAAAGCTGGGAAGTGCTTATTGCAGTAGTATTAAGTCCTCCGTCAGCTACTGTTCCTACTGATGCAAAAGCCATTCCCACTGCGAAGAGTGCAAGGAAGGCAAACTGGACAACATCTGTCCAGATTACTGCAGAAAGTCCTCCCAGGGTTACGTAGAGAGAGACTGAAATCGCAATGATGGCTGCAGCATAAATGGGATCAAGGCCATAAAATACCTGCAACACTAGAGAAAGCCCTGTAATGTCCGCTACTGAAAAAAGAGTCATTACAACAGTAATAATCACGGCAATTGGCAATCTTATTGCACTACCGTAACGTTGTTCTAGAAGCTCGGGTTGTGTGATTGCAGGCAGGCTTTTAATCTTCCTTACAAGCACAGCAATAACAAGGAGAGCAAGGATATTAGGAGCCACAAATTCCCATATAGAACCCATTCCTCCGAGCATAAAATATCCGACAACCGCAAGAATTCCTCCGGCTGTCAACCATGAAGCTGCCGCCGAAAAACCGATTGCTGTGGGCCCTATCATGCGGCCAGCAAGCCAGAAATCGGTAATGGATTTCTGTCTACTGTTAAAATACCAGCTAATAGCCACAAGTATGGCTATATAGACTGTAAGCATTACAAGGAAAACACTATAACCATTCATAAATAAACCTTCAGAGATATTAGTAATGTGTATAAACCAACTCATTTTATCGAATTTTTGATATATTATTCAACTTTTAAATATATGACTTTATATATATGCTCATCGTATCGACATATAAGTAAATAAACATTTACTTTCACTATAATATTTAGTTAACTTATTACAGTCATATAGGCACTTTTTTATACATTTAGACAAGCTAGCTTGAATTAAAGCTATTTGTATTTTTCTTATTTTTATTATACTTTCATTTTAAAATAAGCTCAGGATACTTTTGTAATTTCCATCATTTTTTCAGGATATAAGGACAAATAAAAAATTGACTGTGCTGCATACTACCCATGACCAGACCGAAGCGCGGATAATGGCTGACAGGATCGCGATAATAATGGACGGAAAGTTATGCAGTAGGGTTCCGGAAGAAATTTTCGAAAAGCCGATTGACAGTCAGGTAGCCAGCTTCGTAGGGTTTGAAAATGTGCTAAATGGCAAGGTTATTTCTGCAGACCGCGGACTCATAAGGATTGAATTCGGGGAGATAATTATTGACGCTTCAGGGGATATTGAGGTGAGAAGCCAGGTACATGCCTTCCTGAGGCCTGAGAACATAGTTCTGAGAACATAGTTATAAGTAAGACTTCCGCACAATCCAGCATCAGAAACTCTCTACAGGGCAGGGTTACTGAAGTCTGGATGCTGGGAACTCTTGTTCGGTTGGAAGTTGATTGCGGCGTCTTCCTTAACATCGTAACCCGGCAATCGGCAGAGAAAATGGATCCTTCCTGAAGTTCCGGTCTGCACCCGGTTCAAGGCAAGTTCTGTCCATGTTCTCCGGTAAAAGGTGAAAATTTGTGAAAGCAAGAACAAAGGTCTGGTTTACGGAAGACGGAAGGACCGTCATGGGTGCTGGAAGAGCTGATTTACTGAGGACAATCGAAAAAGAGCACTCGCTTCGGAAAGCCTGTAAGGAACTTGGGATTTCATATAAACACGCCTGGATGATGCTTAAAAAAATGAATGAGGCTCTAGGCGAACCTGCAATTATTACAGTACGCGGGGGAAAAAACCAGGGGACTTTCCTGACCGACCTGGGAAGAAAGCTGCTGGCCGAGTATGAGACAAATAAGCAGATTATCAATGAAACCATAGGGGATGAAACAGCCTGGGAAAACGTAAGCTTCAAGTTATCAGCCAGAAACCAGCTACCTGGTAAAGTGCTTGAAGTGGAAAAAAACGGGCTTGTATCTAAAATTACAATTGAAATGGAACCTTCAATTATGACCTCAGTAGTCACTGAAGAAGCTGTAGAAAAATTAGATATAAAACCCGGAGACAGGATTTACGCGGTCATCAAATCGACCGAGGTAATGGTTGCAAAAATTGTCGGTGAAAAAGTACCTACAAAAATCGATTTAAAGGAGACAAATCGCTCCGACTGAGAATTATAATCCCAATTTGACAAAAGCATACATTTTCTAATGCATAGGCGGAAGTTATATTTCTCTATCCTTGTTGCAATTTATAATTTTATAGTATGTTTTTGAATTTTTGGCATATTCCGTTTTTTCAAAGATTTTATGCCGGTGCAATGAATATTTTTGGTATTCAGTTTATACCTTTTAGACCCGAATTCTGATTTCTTTCTTTTCTCAAATGTTTCCAGGTAACAGAAAATTTCAGCCTTATTCTTCACCCCCGGACAACCAGGACTGGAACTTTTGAGTTTCTTACTACTTTCTCTGCAACGCTTCCCATTAGAAACCTATCGAGCCCTGTTTTACCAAGGGTACCCATTACTATCAGGTCAATGTCATTATTCTCGGCAAAATCGATAATCTCATTACTTGGGTGCCCTTCTAAAAGGATCTCTTTTACCTCTACACCTGAGGCTTCTCCGCACTCTTTCACTTTAAAAGTTGCCTCTTCCCCATCTTTCTTAAGGATTTCATATAATGATTCTTTGCCGGCAGTCCAACTTTGAGAAAGAGAAAATGTATCTATTACATGAAGACCATAAACCCTGGCTCCGCTGAGTTTTGCAATCTCAATGCCGTAAGAAATAGCTCGCTGACTATTCTCAGATCCGTCTGTCGCGATCACTATATTCCGGTAAAACTCGCTTGTCATATTTTGTTCTCCATTGGCTTTATGTATCAACTATAATGTGGTAGAAAAGATTAATTCAATTATCTCCCAAAAAAGGTTGTAGCCTTTAAAAAAGACTACATTCAAATTTTCGTACTTGAGTTCAATCCTGTTTCTTCTTTCTTAACATGATAAAGCAGGCAGCAAGAGCCACGAATGAAATACCTGCTCCAAATTCAAATCCTGGAAGCTTACTTTTTTCAGGCAAGACTTGAGTGTCGATTTTAACACTATCAGAAACCTGGTCATGCCCTTCAGTGTCCTCATAGAGAAGTTCACTGTCTAAAGAATATGGTTTCGGCGTTGCAGTACTGTCTACAGCCATGTCAAAAGCTGCAACTGCACTATCTCCAGGTTTCAAGGTGCCGAGGAATGCCTGATCATCGGTTGTGCTGAATGGATCGCTGGCACTTACTCTTACAGTTGCATCCTTTGCAGGTTCTTCACCTGTATTTTTATAGGTAACATACAGCATACCACCTTTATCGGGGTAAAGGTCACCTGTTACATTTGTGGCCTCAAAGTAAGGTTCTTTTTTGACCGTGACCATTATTGCCTGGTTCTGCGTTTTATTCTCATACCAAACGCCTACACCCTGGTTAGTTACAAGCCCTGTAGCAGGATCATACTCATCTCCACTAACCTGAGTATTATTCTGATATTTATATGAAAGCTGCAAGTTCAAAGGATATGTGCCTGCAGGGGCGTTTTTACTAATTTCGAGTGTGAATTGTGTTGGAGATTGGCTTTGTTTTCCTTGCTGAAGGGTGCCTGCTTCCTGAGGACCTGATTTTACCTTTATATTCGGGTTGTCGGATGTAAGAGTTGCAAGAATACCAACAGCTGTCACGGTCTGTGATTCATATTTCATTTCCGACTGCTGGAGCACTGTATCAACTTGAGTGTTAGCATCTTTTTCGGATTTGAAGCCCTCAACTACTCCTTTGTTCATAAGGCCCATATTCAGGGTAACAGTATCTCCCCTAGAGTACTCATTATCTCCAATTGGAGTGGCTTCTAAACTTGGCCCTCCGTACACGGTATAGAAATTGTTGCCGAAATCAAAATTTTTAGGTAACTCTGCCTGTACAGGCATTGTTGCAAGCAATAACATAAGAAGAGTTGCAATCGCAGAGATACTTCTTATTTTAATCATTCTCATCACCTGACTCATTTTTACTGTAATTTTTCCTGTTCCGGAGCACCTTCATAATCTGGTAGATAAGGACAAGAGCTAGTAATAAACCAATTATCATAGTTGTGCTGAATTTAGATTCTGATTTTTCAATTGGCATTTCAACTTTCATATTTTCGGAAAACTTGGTTTTTCCGTCATCGTCAATGTACTTCACTTCACTGTCAACACTGTAATTCTTCACCACCGCGTCGGATTCAGCTGAGATATTGAATGACGCTGTCTGGCTTTCACCAGGGCCGATTGTTCCGAGTCTGACAGTCGACTTGCTGGTGCTGAGTGGTTTCATGACAGTAATCTTGGCCTGAGCATCTTGGGCTGAAGTTTCCCCACGATTTGTATAAGTAACATTAATCAAACCTGTTGAACCCTGCTTCAGACTGCCCGAGATCTTACTTACTTCAAACTTTGACTCTTTTTTAATGGATATGTGGAGAGGAAGGGCAATATTTTTTGTAGAGTATTGCTGTGTGAATGCTGCAGTATCAGAGGCTAGTCCGATATCTACAGCGTTTGAAGTAACCGTTCGGACATTGTTTTGGTATTGATAAGTTACCGGAAGCTTCAGTTCATACTCTCCTGCAGGGGTGTTGTCATCAATGCGTATCGTGAACTTGATAGGCTGTATATATCCAGTTTTAAGTTCATTTACTATCTGGGGAGTTGTTGTGGATTCGACATGGACGTTATCAGATTCCGAGATCAGGTTTGCTTTTATGCCTTTGGCTGTTGTGCAATTTTGTTCTGCACTCATCTCGGCAAGAGCAATTAATTCTTCTTTGGAATCCGGAATAAGGCTCTGGTTTACATTCAGCCGTTTCATGCCCTCAATCGTGCCTTTATTTGCTAGTATTATCTGAATGTCCGCAACTTCTCCCCTTTCGAATTCTGGATCTCCTCTCACAGAGGCTTCAATGGTTGGCTCTCCATAGCTTCTATAATAGTCCACGGAGTACCCATTGTCCGGAATCAGGAACTCTCCGGTACTGGCACTTCCAAGAACCGGAGATACAGTAGTTATTGAGAGGACTGAAAGGAGAACTGCAATTGAAACAAATGTTGTTACTAATTTCTCTGGTATGTAATTCTGGGGTTTATTCATTAGAGATCAGCCCCCTGGATCTTATTTTCTTTTCTATCTAACACCCGTGTTCCTCTTTTCTTTTCCCTCCATGAGTCAAGTACTATGATAAGGGGCGGGAATACCGTGAAGGTTGCAACGAGGACAAGCAGGATATCAATAACTGTCACCATTCCAAAGTTGCTGGTTATAGGAAACGGAGACGCAATCAAAGCTGCAAACCCGAAAACAACTGTGGCTCCCGAGGCAATAAGGGCAGCCCCAATGCTTGCCGCTGTCTTATGTATAGCGTCAAGAGGGCTGGCTCCGTTATCCTTTTCTTCAAAGTATCTTTCCATCATGAGGATTGAGTATTCACATCCGATTCCAAGAATCAGCGCACCTAGAGTTGCGGTCATGGGAGTATAGTCAATCTTCAGGTAAGTCATTACTAGTCCGGACCAGCCAGTTACCATAAACATTGGGATAATCGGAACAAGGGCTTTTAACCAGTCTCTGTAAACAACTAAAAGACCTCCAAGTACCAGGAAAAGTCCGATGTAAGTCATTTTAGTTCTTCCACTTGTAAGAGCGTCTATAACCTGAGTGTAGACCACAGAACTTCCAGTGATGGTTATTGCAGTACCCGGAGGAGCCTGCATCCATTGAATATCCTGTTTTACATTATTTATCAAATCTTGAATTCCGGTCATCCCAATCTCTTTCTGGGCATTACCAATATTGAGATTTAAAAGAATCATATTTTTGCCGTAAATGTATTGGGATTTCTGGGATTCCGGAATTTGTGCATAAACAGCTTCAATTTCACTACGGCTATCCGGAATTGTGCCACCGTTATATTGCTTTACAAGAGTTACAATACTTGAAGCACTGTCGATATGATTTCTTTGAGTCTCATGCTCACTGAATTCGTCTACCCATTTTAGAATGTTAGGATCCGCATTATCGTTAACTTTTATAATAAGATTAAGTGTATCGGTTCCACCCATGATATCCTTTAGATGATACAGGTTGAGAAGAGCAGGCATGTCTTGAGGAACAAAAGCCTGAGTATCAGTCTGGATGCCCACTGACTCATCGGCATAGAGACCTCCAATGCAGAGTAAAGTTGCAATTCCGATGACAATTACATTGTACTTTAGTGTAAAATCGGTAAGTTTCCGGAGGAGATCTCCTATTAACCGGGGTTTTGGCTTCTTGGGAGAAATGTTTTCAACTTTTGTTTCTTTCTTCCGCAGTCTCTTTTCCGAGATATTGTCAAAGAGAGAAACGGTTATTACGCCAACAAAAAGAGCTGAAAGGTAGCACATTATTATGCCGATCGTGAGAAGTTTCCCAAAATCCTGAATCATTGGAACTGTAGATGTAAATAAGGAAACGAAACCAAGACCAGTCATAGTAAGAGCTATAAGGACTGCAGGCCCAGTATGTTTTACCGTTGTTATGATAGCTTTAGATTTATTTCCTTCTTTACGCAACTCTTCTTCAATCCTATTATGGAACTGAATTGCGTAATCGATTCCAAGACCTATCAATACCGGAAAAGCTGACATTGAAACCATAGACAGCGGAATTCCCAGAAAGCCCATGGCTCCGAAAGTGTATATAATACCGAGGAAAACAATGGGTAAAGGCAGCCATCTCCAGCGGACATGTCCAAAGACTATGAACAGCACGATGAGCATAAACAAGCCAGCAAGCCCAAGCAAGGGCCCCATACTTGAAGTCATTTGAGTGTTCATCGCGATCATGAAGGCAGGATCGCCTGTCACTATGACATTGTATCCAGGAGGGAAATTAGCAAGTTTGACATCATCTTGTGCAGCCTTCAAAACCTCTTTTTTCTTATCATCTGTTACAGATCCACTCATTCCTACAGAAACTACCGTGTGTGTATTGTCAGGAATCAATTGTCCGAATATACTCGGATATCCGTCAATAATTTTCTTGACTTCTGCATCTGTATCCGGTATCCGAGACCTACCTGTCATTTGATAGTTTACTTTCTTAATGTAATCAGCAGGACTTGTTGTCGTTTCAACTCCTTCAGTAGAGTTAAGCTGATGTTCAAGCCGATCTATAGCTTGCATTACCTCTGCAGATCTTACGTCATTTCCTTCCACTATCACTACGATAGATTGAGTTTGAAATAATTTCTGATAAAGGTGATCATAGTCCTGGTATAATAAGGAATCTTTACTGACAAAGGTATCTGTCCCTGATTTCATAGTGATTTTCTGTGCACCCTGGGCTGATAACAAGATGAGAAGGAAAAAGACCACTAGTATGGTCAAGCGGTTATTCTGGATGAATACCCCTAGTTTTTCAAAAGCGTTCTTAATGGCAAATTCCTCTCATTATATTTTTGAGAATATTTTTAAAATACGTGAACTTGTAGTGGTCACTGTACAAAATTTTTAGTAATATTAATCCTTATTTTAAACCCCTCTAATAATGTAAAGCTCATTTTTTAATCATATGACTCAATTACTGAATTGAGATCTTTGACTTATATTTGGGGAATTTATGATTTCATTTGTAGAGTTCATTATATACCAGTCATTGTTAAGTAGAATTTCACTTTTCATAGACATTCTTAAGTTGTTTTAGTATCTGAAATCTGTAAAACAAATGTACTGAGTCATTTAATCAGTCTGAGATCTACAGGATCATAGAATAGACAGAAAAGATTTAAATCTATTGTTACATTAGGGGTAACAGATGTTTTCGCAAATTAATCCTCAGTTAATTCAAAACCTTATAAAGCTTGGGCTAACCGAAAATGAAGCAAAGGCATATGTGGGACTTGTCAGTTTAGGAGAAGCTACAGCTCGCGAAATTCATGAGCTTACAAATGTGCCGAGAGCCAAAATCTATGAAATTCTTAAAGTGCTTGCAAAAAAAGGCTATCTGGAAGTGAGACAAGGGTCTCCAACTTATTTCCGAGCAGTTGATCCTAAGAAGGTAATCGGAGAGATAAAAGATGAATTTTTAAACTGCGCAATCGAGGCACTTGGCCAGTTCAATGAACTGAGTTATGAACTTCCAAAGACTTCTCCTGTATGGTACATCCAGAGTGACTGGGGAATAAAGAACCGGATCCGTGAAATCATGGCTAGGGTTAGAGAAGAATTGATTATTTTTTCTTCCAGCCCTGAATTTCTGAAGGAGTTTGAGCCGGAGATAAAAAAACTAGAGAAAACTTGCAATCTAACTCTTATCGTTGATGAAGTGGATAGGTTCAGGTCACTTCCTTTTGAGTTCAAAGAAACCAATAAAGAGTTTACGGATTTCATGAATAACATTGTAATTGATGGCATCCAGTATAAAGAAGAATTTTTTATGATTGCCGATGGGAAGGAATCAATAGGGGTTCACAGTGCAGGGAACAAAAGAGAAGCAGTGATAATCAAACTGCCTATTGTCTCTTATATGCAGAAGATGATCTATGAAAGGGTGCTTGAGCCAAGTTTTGTCAAAAAAGACAGCTAACCAGCTTATCAGCCAGAATTTCCCAATCTTTCTCAAAACCTCTTAATGCTACTGTGGGTGTTAGTTTAAAGCAGGAGTTTGCTAACTTATTAAAGATTATTTCTCTCTTTAAAAATGGAATAAACTCTGTCGGGCACCATTAATATAATCGGAAAATAATCTTTTTATAAATTTAATCGGAAAATAATCCTTCTATAAATATAATCGTGATATAATCTATCTCTAAGGTTTTCCTCACTAAATTCAGTTACGGAATCCACAGGTGTATGAAATGAAAAGCGTAAAGATTGGAAGCGTTACTATTGAGTGGTTGGGCCACTCTGGCTTTTTACTTGAGGGGGATGAAAAGAAGATTTATATCGACCCTTATGACCTCAGCGAAGAGCCGGCTTTTGAAGATAAAGCCGATATCCTGTTGATCACTCATGAGCATTTTGACCACTGCAGCCCTGACGATATCCGAAAGGTTCGGCGGTCGGATTCAACCACCTTAATCCCTGAAAACATATCCCTGCAATTCAAGGGGGACGCAAGGCGGATTGCTGAAGGAGATGTGCTGGCCGATGGGCTTGAAATAAAGGGAACCCGAATTGAAGTAGTTCCGGCTTATAACCTCGATAAATCCTATCATCCCCGTGGATTGGGAGTGGGGTATATAGTGGAACTTGGAGGAATCCGGATCTATCATGCAGGAGACTGCGATTTTTTCCCTGAGATGAAAAATATTAGGGCCGATGTCGCCCTTTTGCCCATAGGGGGTACATACACAATGGATGAAGAGGAGGCGGCAAGTGCGGCTGCAGCTATTTCCCCAAGAGACGTAATTCCAATGCATTACGGGAAACCAGACATAACAGATGGAGATCCCGAAAAGTTTAAAGCCCTTGTACACGGCAAGAACCCTGAGATCAATGTGATTATTCTTGATTCCTGATTTTGATTTTTAAAGAGCTTAAAATCAAGGTCTGGGACGAAAATGCAGGATCGGTCTACCATGTCCAGAATAGCAAGAAAACAGCAGAAAAACCTGATTCAGGTAATCGCAATCCAGCGCATGTGGCGGCTTTTTGAGCTTGCAAAAAGCGAGCATGCAGAACATCCTGACCGCAGCGAGCGTTACGTGCAGCTCATCAGGAACATCTCTATGAGAAATAGGATGAGTATTCCAAGAGAGATAAAAAGCAGAATCTGTAGACACTGCTATGCTTTTCTCGTGCCCGGAAAAAATGCCCGTTACAGGCTGAAGGAAGGATATATACTTATTTCTTGCCAGCGCTGCGGAAAAGAAATGAGATATCCGTATAAAAAACTAAAATAAAAACTAGCTGAGCTTAGGAGAGCTACCTGAAGCCCAGGAAAAGGAATTTTCAGGTATCTGGAGCTTTTTAAATGCCTCGGGAGTTATAAGTCCTCTATTTTCAATTAACTATTCCCTATTAACTCCTATTGGAAAGCGATATTAACTTTAAGTTTTGGCAGAACTCTCCGGGCCTCGCATCTTCTTTATGGCTAAAGCTATCTGTTTTGCAAGAACGGTTTTCGGACCATTATCATCCACGAGCACTCTCCCGCTTACTTCCCACCAGGACTTGGGATAGGCTTTTTCAGGCTCTACTTCGGGATTCAGGCCAAGTTGTCGGGCTGCTTCTTTTATCTCATTTAGCTGCGGTTCCTTTATCGCATTTTTTCTGGAGATTATTCTGCCGCTGCTCCTTGACTTTGTCTGGTCGAGATATACCGGCCAGATTACAAGTTTTCCCCTATCTCTCATCATCATGGTTATCTTCGTCCTAGATTGCTCTCATGAAATTTAAAACTGCCCCGGAGAACCTCTACAGACCAGGACTTTTTTCCTGTTTATGAGAATTTTTATTATATTGAAACTATAACCTGTAATTATTTATCTTTCCCGGACAAGTTCTGCATGGTGTTAATATGATTCCGTCGTTTACAATTGATGAAAAGGTAAGAGCTTATATAAGAAAGAGCGGGCAGGACTTCAGGCTCTGTACCTCCCCTAAGGGACCTGTGCTTCTTCCAATCGGTACAGTCGAGTCCAAACCTTCAGACCTTAAAATCCTAATTGGTAGCAATGTTCTTTATGTTTCCAAGCTTCAAGCAAAGTATATAAAGAAAATCGAGTGGCCTATGGTGGAAAGATTCCTGAATCAACAAAGTTAATTGTTGGCATATTCAAATTTCCAGAGCTTGAAACTTAGCAATATATTTATGTAGAAAAGTCAGAACAAGTCGCTAGGCTCAGTCCCGTTTCAAGCTCTAATGATTTGTTAGCATAAGATTATGCATCTTTGACACATTCCAGTAAAGTGAGTGACTTTTAATTCCTATGTCACATTGAATTACTAGGTTGCATTGGCCGTAAGGCCAAAGAAATGATAATTTCGCCTGAGAATCACGCACAGGGCTTCTAAATTTTTGTTCAAAGCATCTTTAATCTGTTCTAATGGACCCTGCTCAAGAGTTATAATTTTTAAAAATAGTTTATAAAGAGAGTTTATTATCGTTTTATAGCCCATTGTTCATAAGGTTGCCTTAGCATTTAAAGCTTCGAATGTAAGGCCGGAACCTAAAAACTTGCTACCTTCATTAGCAAAAGACCGAGCTATTTTTAAGGCGTTTTAAAGCGCTTCAAAGTTAATTTAATGTTAACCCCCTGGACTGTTCTAAAGACTCAATCATGAGGCTGAAAATATGCCAAATTTTTTGTTACTGGTTCTATCTCTCCCAGTCCTCAACTCTTCTTCTGCACTTTGTGATCAGAGAAATAATTCACGCAAGTTTCCAAAATATTGGGATACTGTACATAAATTAGAAACATTTATCGGTACAAATCACATTCAAAGAAAATACCGATTTTAGCATTCCAATCAAGAAAATGAAGAAGATATTAATCTCAAAGGGTAAAAATATATGAATAATAACCAAAATCCGGAGCAGAAAGCCAGAAATGATATAGATAGGAAATTAAATGGTTCTGGCTGGATAGTGCAGGAAAAGAGCAGAATCGATTGGAGTGCTTCCAGGGGAATTGCTATTAAGGAATATTTAACTGATGTAGGACCTGCGGATTATGTATTATTTGTTGATAAAAAGCCCTTTGGGATTATTGAAGCAAAAAAGGACGAAGAAGGTCACCGATTAACCGTTGTTGAGGAACAATCATCAGGGTATGCTACAAGCAAGCTAAAATACCTTAACAATGACCCATTGCCTTTTGTGTACGAGAGTACCGGAGAACTTACCCGCTTTACAGACTTCCGCGATCCAAAACCAAGGTCAAGACCTATTTTTTCTTTTTACAGCCCTGGAACTTTTGAGGAATATCTTAAAAAGAGACCTTTGAGAGAAAGGTTACTGAATCTTCCTGAATTGAAGACAGACGGCCTGCGAGACTGCCAGATCACAGCTATTTCAAATCTTGAAAAATCCTTTAAGGACAATCGCCCAAGGGCTCTAATTCAGATGGCAACAGGTTCGGGAAAAACCTATACTGCTATAACTTTTATCTACCGGTTACTGAAGTTTGCGGATGCAAAAAAGGTGCTGTTCCTTGTTGATACCAAGAATCTTGGTGAGCAGGCCGAACAGGAATTCAAAGCTTATACTCCCAATGACGATAACCGTAAGTTTACCGAGCTTTATAATGTGCAGCGCTTGCGTTCCAGTTATATTACATCGGATAGTCAGGTATGCATTTCCACAATCCAGCGGCTTTACTCTATTCTGAAGGGTGAGGAGCTGGACGAGAAAATTGAAGAAGAAAACCCCGCCGAGAGAGGCTGGCAGCCAAAGGAGCCGCTTCCTGTAGTTTATAATGAGAAAGTTCCCATTGAGACATTTGATTTTGTAGTAATAGACGAGTGCCACCGTTCAATATATAACCTGTGGCAGCAGGTGCTGGATTATTTTGATGCTTTTTTGATAGGGCTGACAGCAACGCCGGATAACCGTACTTTTGGGTTTTTCAATGAAAATGTGGTGAGTGAATACAGCCATGAAGATGCAGTGGCAGACGGCGTGAATGTAGGTTATGAAGTGTATACTATCGAAACTGAGATCAGCAAAAATGGGGGAATAATACCTGCTCAGGAATTTGTGGATAGACGGGAGAAACTCACCCGCAAAAAACGCTGGGAACAATTGGACGAAAATTTTACTTATACTGCTAAAAATCTGGACAGAGATGTGGTAAATCTCAACCAGATAAGACGTGTGATAAGAACATTCAAGGAAAAGCTACCTGAGATCTTCCCTGGTAGAACGGAAGTTCCAAAAACCCTTATTTTTGCCAAAAACGACAGCCATGCCGATGATATTATCAATATTGTGCGAGAAGAGTTTGGAGAAGGCAATGCGTTTTGCAAGAAAATCACTTACAAAACGGAAGAAGATCCAAAATCAATATTATCAGAGCTTCGCAACGGCCCCCGTCTCAGAATAGCAGTTACAGTAGACATGATTGCCACTGGCACGGATGTTAAGCCGCTAGAATGTCTTTTGTTTATGAGGGACGTAAAGAGCAAGAATTATTTTGAGCAGATGATAGGGCGAGGTACAAGAACTCTGGGTTATGATGATCTAATAAAAGTAACAAAATCGGCTGTTTCGGCCAAGACTCATTTTGTGATTGTGGACGCTGTTGGCGTTACAAATACTTTGAAAACCGACAGTCGGCCTTTGGAACGCAAGAAAAGTACACCGCTGAAAGATCTGCTGGCAGCAGTAACTTTTGGGGCTCAGGACGAAGACCTTTATGTTTCTCTGGCTAATCGGCTTGCAAGACTGGATAGGCAGATAAACGAGGTTGAAAGAGCCACTTTTGCGGAGAAAGCGAATGGAAAAACGATCAATCAGACCATTAAAGATCTGCTAAATGCTTATAATCCTGATATTATCGATTTCAAAGCTTCTGAGATTAAACAAAGCCAGCCGGAGATTTCAGAAGCTGATGCAAGGAAAAAGGCACAGGAGAACCTGATTGATGTCGCAAGATCGACTTTTTCCGGCAAGTTGAACGAGTATATTGAAAATGTCCGTAGAGTCCATGAACAGATTATTGATACCGTGAACACGGACACGGTTCTCAGAGCCGAATGGGACAAAGACGCTGTGGTTAGGGCAGATGAGCTGGTCAATGATTTTAAGGCGTATTTGGAAGCTAATAAGGACGAGCTTACAGCTCTTAGTATTTTTTATAACCAGCCCTACAGACGCAGGGAAGTTACTTTTGCGATGATAAAAGAAGTGATAGAAAAACTGAGGCTGGAAAAATCCCACTTCGCTCCCTTGAGAATCTGGCAGGCTTACGAGCGACTGGAAAAGGTGAAAGGGAATTCCCCGAAAAACGAACTGACGGCTCTAGTTTCCCTGATCCGCAGGATAACCGAGATCGACCCTGTGCTGACAGCTTACGACCATATCGTGAACAGGAATTTCCAGAACTGGGTATTTAAAAAGCAAGCCGGAACCCTGAAATTTAATGAAGATCAGATGAACTGGCTCCGTATGATTAAAGATTATGTTGCAACCAGCGTCCATCTGGAAATCGACGACCTTGATTACACCCCCTTTGATGCCCTTGGCGGGCGCGGCAAAATGTACCAGCTTTTCGGGGACGAAATGAATATGGTTATTAGTGAATTGAATGAGGCTTTGGCGGCGTGAATATGAAAATTAATAGTTGTTGGATGAAAGGTTAGGTGATATCCATTCCCGCAAACTGGACAAATGCTCGTCCTGACACTTTGCATCTTTCAAGCTAAGCTTATAACTTACTCATCCAATCCCGCCAAAATGTACAGATGCTACACAGATTCTAATTGTTGAGTTGTTGCTAGTAAATTGGGTTATTCAAATCACATAATAAAAATAAATGGATAACTTCATCGCTTATATATTCAAAGTGGTCCATGTTTTATATGGTGGTACATATAGATGGAGAAACTCACTCGGAATTAGCGATCATTTTCTGGGAGAATCGGGATAAAACCAGACTAAAAAAAGAAGAGCTGCATAGGAAGCTTCTAGAACTCAAAAATGAGTGTTCCAGGATAGAAAAGGAAATTAAAGAGCTGGAAAGCAAGAAGGTATAACCAGATCACTATAGAAACACTCCTTTTTGTCAGTGACCTGTTTCTCGGGGAAGTGAGTTTTGATGGAGAGGAGACAGGCAGTCAGGGTAAGAGTCATAGGCAATACTGAAGTCAGTCTATCTTTTTTGAACTGTTTAAACTTAATTACACACTTGTGCCCATTAAATTATTGAGTGAAGATCTCACAATGAATACTATTTTGCTATATCTTCGAGATGTTTTTCATTTTGTCTTTTCTTAGTAAATATCTATATGCTGTGTATAGTTTAAATTTTGATTACATCCCTGAAAGACACAAGTAGACAATTATTTAATCAACTGACATCTTAAAAGTACTTCAAAATTGATAATGGAAGGTTTGGAGAAAACTGTGGGAAACTGTGTGAAAAAGTTGAAGGAATAGTTTAAATACAGAATATATGAGGCTCTGGCGGCGTAAAAATGGAAGAAAGAGTTAATTGTAAATTAGGAGATCTTTTTGAGTTTGAATATGGAAAAGGTCTACCCAAAAAACAAAGAAACGAGACAGGTAGCTATCCTGTTTACGGTTCAAATGGAATTGTTGGTTTTCATGACGAGTATTTAATTGAAGGTCCTGCCATCATCATTGGAAGAAAGGGAGCTGCCGGAGAAGTAGCGTTTGAAGAAAAGAATCTCTGGCCCATTGATACTACTTATTTCGTAAAAGTTCCTCAATATTTGGATTTTATATTTTCATTTTTTTTATTGAAATCCCTTGTCCTAAGTCAACTTGATAAATCAACAGCAATCCCAGGATTAAATAGAAATGATGCTTACAATTTGAACATAAATCTTCCACCACTTTCCGAACAACGCGCCATAGTCTCCAAAATCGAGCAACTCTTCAGCGAACTGGACAACGGAGTTTCTAATCTCAAACTGGCACATGAACAACTCAAAGTTTATCGGCAGGCGGTGCTGAAGAAAGCTTTTGAGGGGGAGCTTACGAAAAAATGGCGGGAGGAAAATCCTGAAATTGAAGATTCAAAATATGTTTTGAATAAAATTAAAAATCAAATATCTACTCAAAATAAGACTAAAAAAATTCAAAATTTCCAATATGGAGAAGTACCATATGAGTTACCATTTAAGTGGAACTGGGTATCTCTAAGCGATGTATCAATATCAATTACAGATGGAGATCATCAAGCTCCCCCTAAAGCCAATTCAGGTGTTCCTTTTATTGTGATCTCAAATATAAGTTCAGGAAAACTAGACATGTCTGAAACGATGTATGTTCCTGAAAAATATTACGAGAATCTTGCAGCAAAAAGAAAACCACAACCAAGAGATATTTTATATTCGGTAACGGGTTCGTATGGCATACCTATATTAATCTCAGAAAATTATAGATTCTGTTTTCAGCGTCATATTGCTCTCATTCGCCCTCATATGGAAATTTCCTCTAAGTATGTATATTATATTTTGAAATCTCCTTTTGTATATAAACAAGCAACAAAAGTTGCTACAGGCACTGCTCAATTAACTGTGCCACTTTCAGGTCTTCGAACAATAAAAGTTCCTCTTCCCCCAACCGCCGAACAACAAGCCATCGTTCAGGAAATAGAAACCCGCCTTTCAGTCTGCAATAAGATAGAGCAGGATATTGAAACGAATCTGGAAAAAGCCGAAGCACTGCGGCAGAGTATTTTGAAAAAAGCGTTTGAGGGGAAGTTGCTTAATGAAAAAGAGCTGGCAGAGGTTCGAGGAGAAGAAGATTGGGAGCCGGCTGAGGCCCTGTTAGAGAGGATAAAGGCTGAAAAATCAGGAAATGGGAAGAAAGTGAAACAGGAAACTGGAAAAGTGAAAAGCATTATTCAGGACGACAAAGAATTAGTCCAACAAGCTACTTTGCAAGCTTTCGAGCAAATTGACAAGTAAACGTTAATAATCAAATTTTAAAGCAAAATATTACTCTTATTTCAAGGATTCAAACCATGTCTGAAAATACCTCATCCATCGTTTCCAAAGTCTGGAGCTTCTGCAACGTCCTGCGGGACGGAGGAGTGAGCTATGGCGATTATCTGGAACAGTTGACCTATCTCATATTTCTGAAAATGGCTGAAGAATTCAGTAAGCCTCCGTATAGCAGAAATATCGGCATCCCTGAAGAATATACCTGGGACAAACTGAAACAGCAGCGCGGAGCCGAACTCGATACTCGCTACAGGGAACTGCTGGAAGAACTTGGAAAAAAACCAGGGATGCTCGGGCAGATTTTCCTCAAAGCCCAGAACAAGGTCAGCGATCCTGCAATGCTGTATAAGATCATTGATATGATCGACAACGAAAGCTGGGTCATGATGGGTGTGGATACAAAAGGCGAAATCTACGAAGGGCTCCTGCAGAAGAATGCCGAGGATACAAAAAGCGGAGCCGGCCAGTATTTCACCCCAAGGCCGCTGATTAAGGTCATGGTTCAGTGCCTCCAGCCCGAGCCCCTGAAAACAATCGGAGATCCCTGCTGCGGCACAGGCGGGTTCTTTTTAGCAGCTTATGATTTCCTTACCTCAAATTACCGGCTGGACCGGGAGCAGAGCCGCTTCCTGAAAAACAAAACATTTGGCGGGAACGAAATCGTTGCCGGAACCCGGCGGCTTGCCCTGATGAACATGTTCCTGCACAACATAGGGGAAATCGACGGAGAGCCCATGATCTCAAATTCCGATGCTCTCATAGCCGATCCGGGCTACCGTTACGATTACATCCTCACAAACCCGCCCTTTGGAAAAAAGAGCAGCATGACCTTCACCAACGAAGAAGGCGAGCAGGAAAAAGAAGATCTCACTTATAACCGTCAGGACTTCTGGACAACCACAAGCAACAAGCAGCTAAACTTTTTACAGCACATCCATACTATCCTTAAAACCGGTGGGCAGGCAGCAGTTGTATTGCCTGACAATGTCCTGTTCGAAGGCGGGGCAGGCGAGACTATCCGCAAAAAGCTTCTCGAAACCACCGACCTGCACACAATTCTTCGGCTGCCGACAGGTATCTTTTATGCAAACGGTGTAAAGGCAAACGTGCTCTTCTTTGAAGCAAAACCCGCATCAAAAGAATCCTGGACAAAAGAAGTATGGATCTACGATTACCGCACAAATGTGCACCACACATTGAAAAAGAACCCGATGAAATATTCGGATCTGGAAGACTTTATTAAATGCTACAACCCCGAAAATCGCCACAGCCGTAAAGAAACCTGGAGTGAAGAATCTCCCGAAGGTAGGTTCCGGAAATTTAGCTATGATGAAATTGTAGCAAGGGATAAAACGAATCTGGACATTTTCTGGCTCAAAGACGAGAGCCTGGCTGATCTGGACAACCTTCCAGACCCTGATATTCTTGCAAATGAAATAATAGAAAATATGGAAGCTTCCTTAGCGAGTTTTAAGGAAATTATGGCTACTATTAATGGCGAAAGTGAAGAGAATTAAAAAATAAATTCTGAATCCTTCCAGAGAGTTCGATATCTGAATTTTGTTACCTGACTGGCTTACTCCTTTTATTTGAGAAAGTAAGCTTTTTGTCATACTTCTTAGAGATGTCTACCCGTGTTATTTATTAAGAAGAGGGAGCATAAGGTAATGTTAACCTGTTCTAGACCCTGTACAGGCTTTACCTCGAAAGCAAGGGGAATCGCCGCAGACTGAAAAGAGACCGCTTCAAGCTCAAGGGAGAATTTATTTGTGAAAATGAGAACGAAAATCGTGTTTATGTTCCTTGCCCTGCTGGTGGTCTTGGTATCGGGCTGTATGGAGCAAAAAAAGGAAATTGTCATAGATAAGCCTGGTAATATTTCTAACTATGAATTTGAGATTTTTCAGAATGAGTCGAGCAATCAAACGCTTGCAAATACCACTACTTACTACCTGCTGCAAAACGATACAAAAGTACAGGTTGTCAATATGGTAGTAAATACCAGCAAGCTTGAGATCTATCCTCCCGACATCCTGGATGGTGGTTCAGAGAAAAGTCCTATTCAAAATTTCGTACAGCTTGTGAACCCGGCAAACGAGACCACAGCGAACCCGCAAACGTTTGAAGAGCTTTCGAGCAAAAACGGAACTTCGGCTATTAATTGTACCCTAACTCAGGAAGTTACTCAGGGCATGAAAGTTATAAACCTGGAGTTTAAGGAGCCTGTTACAGGTTTTGTCGCGTATACGCTCGAGACTTCAGGAGATCAGAGCTTTGCATTTGTTAAACCCGATTCCGAATTCATTCGCGTGGTACTTCCAGAAGGATATGTTACCGGCAACAGGGTATTCGGGATAGCAAGGCCTGAGCCTTCGAGTGTAACCTATGATGAAAAAGGAAGGCAAACTCTCCTGTGGATTTCCTCGAAGATGGGAGACAGGGAAGAGACTATTCAGGTGAAATACTATACCCAGTCAGCCCCCTTGTTATTCTCAACCGCAATTATAGCCCTGCTCTTTGGAGTTGGCCTTGTACTTTTACATTATGCAAGAAGTAAAAAGAAACTTGAGGCTGTTAGAGGAATTCTCGATCTCGAAAAAGAATATGAGAGGAAACAGCGAAAAAGGAAATGATTCTGTGAGGAGATTTTTCCTCCAGATTTCATTCCAGATAGCAACTCTTTTTGAAGTTAATAAATTATTTATGATAGTTTGCCCGTATTTCCTTATTGATGAAAGTCTGGGGAAAAATCCGGAATAAATATTTTTTTTCATTTAAATTAGCATCAGAAGCCGTAACTCCTATTATGGGTTCTCTTCTTATGTTAATGGTTCTGGTCGCACTTGCAGGTGTGGTTGCTATCAATTTTTACAATATTGCCGGGGACGGAGCAAGCACTCACCCGCTTATGGCAAAGATTTCACTTGAATCATGCGAGGGAGGACTGTTTAATGATGGACCCCAAAATAAGAGAGCCACGCTTGAGAATAACACAATTGTGCTTTTGCACGAAGGAGGCAGTTCTCTTCCTGTTGACGCTATTTCCATAAAGATCTCAGGATATGGGAACTCTTATCATGGCATTGCTGATGGAAATGGGACAAAGATTGTAGGAAACGCAGAGATCTTTTATGAGAACCTGAGCCTGACAGGAAAAAATCCCACATACTATCTTGTTAATAATAAAGCTACTCTTGAAGACGGCTCATGGAATGTAGGAGAAAGGCTTGTCCTCTGCGGGAAGGATAGTGCAGTAGGGGCCACAAAATCCAGCGTAAAAGTTAGTGTGGACGGGGACAGTGACACCTCCGATAATTACGGCTTCAAGGTAGGTTCCGAAATTATCATTAAAGTTGTTGACACTAAAAGTAGCAATGTTATTGCTGAACAGAGAGCTATTGTAAAACATTATGAGGGCTAATTTATATGACTCTACCCAGCTAAAGAATCTCTTTATTGCATTTTTTCCTTTTAGATTCTTCATGATCTACCTTTATTGACCTTTCTCTCTTCTTTTTCTTCTGATTTCTTTTATTTATTGGTATAGTAGACTTTATTAATGACATACAAAGTACTATTCAACAATTTTCGCAAATCTTCACGTGCCTTCATGTATGTGGGTTATTTGAAGGAAAAATAGGGCTCTATGAAATTCCATAGAAAGCCATCGATTCCACGGAATGATATAGTTCTATATTTATAATTTATATAGAACATTAGTTTAGTAGGTTCATAAAGTAGTTTTCCTACAATACTATTGGATTATCTGGCCTGGTCTCTGACCTGTCCTTCATACTACAGGTAATAATTGGATTTTTAGTAGATTGACCTGATTTTATGAAAGCCGTTTCTGAACTTTAGTATTCAGGTTATAGGAATTTCCGGGTTACTGCCGATAACCGTAATATTTAGTGTCAAAGAAACACTTGCTTTTTTCAACTCAAAAGGAAAATGAAGGATTAAATAGAGAAATTAGAAGAAAAAATCATGATAAGAGCATATAATAGAATTATAATAGTTAAATAAAGATTATTTTTATCAGATAGATAATTTTAAGCTTTTATGTTCAAAATAATCAATTAATTTATAATTAAAGTTAAAAATAGTAGCCATTATAGAATTATTTAGAGAAAACATACGGAATAAAAGTTATTAATTGGAAAATAAGAGCTAAATATAACTGTTTTTAAGATATAAGCCATTAATGATCCCTAATAAGTATTAAATATAAAATTATTATATTTTTTTGAGATTAAATATCAAATAAAGTGTGTTTAAAAAAACAATTTCTATAAAGCTTTACATATACAAGTATAATTATATTTTATTTAGCCGATTTAGGAGGTTGTTGACACAGAGTCAACGGGACTAAGTTGATCAAAATAGGATTTATGCAGTTGAACTAACAAAAGTTGTTGGTGGCTATATCTGCTTTTTCACTTCAACTGCATAGTCCTAAACTGATCAATAAAAAAATTTTGATAAAACCAGATTTCAACTGATTTATATATTTTATATAAACCACCAGCTGAAAAATTAGAATTTATCGAAATTTACAGAGGCTAAAAAATGATGCAAAGAATAAAAAAGGTATTAGCAATTTTACTCGCAGTCTGTTTTCTGGCTACGGTGACAGCTGGAGCAGTAAGTGCACATGCAGATGATAATGGACACTACATAGTACATGAAGATCATCATAAACAAATCCATAAACCAGTACCCCCACCAGTCCATAAACAAGTTCACAAGTCGGTTCACAAACCAGTCCCCCAACCCGTTCACAAACCAGTAATCAAATCTGCACCAAAGATCAGGCCATAACCTATCTTGAATTGCAGAGGCGATAAAAACCTCGATATGTATTAGAATTTATCGAAATTTACAGAGGCTAAAAAATGTTGCAAAGAATGAAAAAGGTATTAGCAATTCTACTCGCAGTCTGTTTTATGGCTACGGTGACAGCTGGAGCAGTAAGTGCACATGCAGATAACAATGGAAACTATGTGGTGCATGAAGATCATAATAAACAAGTTAGCAAGAAAATAATCAAACCATTACAGAAACCAATTCAGAAGAAGGTAGTTAAACCAGTCAAGAAACCAGTTC
>NZ_DAVG01000120.1:0-3571 GCF_002505485.1 Methanosarcina sp. UBA5
CCTTGTCTTCGAGCACGGTTTCCAGGCTATTTTTCTCATACTTGATATTCTTTATATAGAAGTCGGATACATCTACTTTCTTTACTTTCTCTTCTCTTGATAAGATTCCGCTCTTTGACCATATAGGCAAAGTGAGGTTTTGCAGGTCTTTTACCTTCAAGGTGTCCTGTGTGAAAAGAAGTTCAAACTCATACTGCAGATTGTCAACAAAGCCAACCTGCTTTCCCCTTAGCGTTTTATCCTCTATGAAGGCATAACACACATTTTGGGCTCCATAGATGCTATCTTCAAAAAAGGGATCAAGGGTTGAGAGTATCCTTGTATTAAGTTGCTGCACTTCCATTAAGTCCAGTTTATTCTCCCTGTCGAGTTCGGCAAGTTTTTCGTTTTTCTTTGCCAGCGCCACGCTTGAGGAGGTTTCAAGAGTTCTCTCTATGACCTCACGAATTTCAGCTGCATCTACACCGGCTGCGCGAGTCTCAATACAGTCCCTCATTTCCTTCTCAAACAAGTCTATTTCTTGAATCCTTTTTTCGAAGATTGCAAGCCTTTCTCGGTTTTCATTTTTTATTGTAATAGCTGATTTTTCCAGAGGTATAACTTCCTTTGAAATCGCTATAAAATCCTGCATATCCTGAATAAAGTCTCTCTGAACTGGAAGATCGGTAGAATTCTGAAAAGTATATCGAATTTTAAGACCCCCATTCTTTCCGCATAAAAAAATGTTTTTATTTAATTTATGTTTTGTTACATTTTAAGTTTACCAGCTTTGACTTCGAATAAAATAATGCGGTTTCTTTTTCTCAGAAGTTTCTTTATTTCAGGACTTAAAAAGCCTATAAAATCTCTTTCGAAACAAAACTTTTTAATTTCTAAATCTTCTACAATTTATTCCTTCTATATTCAAATGTTATATTTTTAACGCCAAATTATCTAATTTTTACTAAAAATTCCAATAAATAATCAAACTTTTGGTTCAACAATCTAAACAATTTTTATTAATATGCATCAAATTATTTTTTAGCACTAATTAAATTTAATTATTCTATTCTGTCAGAAAGATTTATATCAGTTATTGTGCAATCTTAGCTATATTATCATCCTAAGATAATATACACAGATATGCACCCTGCATTAAAATCAAAAGTTTGCAGTCGGTGGAAATTTAGCTCACGATAAATTTCCACTTTTCGATAACATGTGCATGTCTTATGTTCAGAGCTGTCTAGTCAGCACTGATGCAAAAATGGGTTATCAGCCTCCCTGAGCAGCAAGAACCAGTGAGGTTAATACTTGCCGCATCAGGATCAAATGTTACCCCACTTCTACCAAAAACGATTTCGGAGAAGCGTTGGGTTTCTTGTCTACCGAACAGATAGAAACAATATCAATTTAAATATCAATCTAATTATATAGAGGGGGTTGGGTTGAGAAATAGGGGCAAACTGTGAATTTCGATTATCAAACAGTATTTATTTATTTAATACCTGAGATATCAACTAGCTCATTATTTATATACTGTTTGTCGAAACCGTTTTAATAGCTGGGATCTGCTATATCTTTCAACTTACAAATATTACTAAAAAAGATCTATTCAATGTTTAAACTGGAAGAAAATTGGATATTTGCGGAATCTAGGTGTAAAATATGAAACAAAGATTGATACTATTTAGTGCACTGCTAATTACGTCCCTTTTACTAGGGGTAGCAAGTGCTCAAGAAAATGATTTAGGCATTAATATCACGCACAACGGAACCGATAATTTATTCAAACCTGGAGACGTTGTAAATATCACTGCCGATTTCAATAGATCTGTTGATCAAGCTACTATATCGATTAACAATTCTAGGTCCACTTTTGAAAATAATGTGTCGATGACACTAATAGGTGAGAATGAAATAGGCGGTAATTCCTTTGGATATGACTATGAGATTCCATATGGAATAGTAATTGAGCCTTTGGATCTAAATATCTCCGCATTTAACTCCTCAATCGAGGGTAGTAAAATTGTGGATAATGCATTTGTGTTTAATGTTAATGACTATTTAGACATTGGTGTTAAACTCAATAGAACTGGTAATTTAAGACCCGGGGACATTGTAAATATCACTGCGGATTTCACCAAGCCGGTCGATCACGCCAATATATCTATTAGCAATGGTTTACCCAGAGCTAGCAATGTAAACGTAGGCGCTAGTTTGTTGGATAATGAGCCAATGGACAAAATAGATGATGACACCTTTGGTTATGACTATGAGATTCCAGAAGATATAAGCGGTCCTCTGGATATGGACGTATCTGGCTTTGACGAGAATGACAATCTGCTGGGCGACGACTCTTTCCCTGACGAATTTGGAGTTGATGATTCATTCATAACGATAATTAGCCCTACCTCTGAGTTTGTTGGCAAAGAGTGTGTCGACTTTAACTTTACAGCATACGATGCATCCTATCAGTCTGGAAGTCAACTTAGCTACACTTTCTATCTTAACGGTATCTCAAAGAGTAGTGGGACTATAACTGCTGGCCAATATAAACAACTTGAGTTTAATTTGGATGACGGCAATTATACCTGGGAAATTAAAACCAGGGACAGTGACGGACAGACACACACAACCGGCTCTCGTACTCTGTATGTGGACACTAAATGTCCTAGTGTAAAACTTAATTCCCCTCAAGATTGCTACAAAGAGATAATAGGTCCTACTCAGTTTAATTTCACCTGTGAAGATGCTTTAGCTGCTCAATATAGTGATCTTGATCTGTCATACCAGCTGTATATAGATGGAGAACTTGCTGACAACTTTTCTAATAATGGAGATGAGTTTTCTGGGAGTGCGAAGTCTGGACAATCCATAGTTAAGGAACTTGAACTTGCTGACGGTGCTCACAACTGGTCGGTTTATGTTGAAGACGGAGCTGGAAACAACGCTACAAGTGAAGTCAGGAAATTCTATGTGGACCTTAACGGGCTTACAGTGAGCCTCGCTTCTCCTGATGGAAACCAATATGTTCCTGCGAACCCGATGTTCAACTTTACTGTTACGGGAAATACGGGAGATATGGGAAATAACTGGGATGAATCCGAAATACCAGCAGGAGAAGGGCTACCTTTCAACTACAAACTTCTCGTTGACGGTAAAGAAGTAAAGGCAAGTTGCTGCGACTGCGACTGTGACGGAGAAAATGACTGTGACGAAGGAAATAACGGAGGAGATAATGGCTGCGTGAGCTGCTCTGAAGGAAATTGCGACGGAAATTGCTTCGTTGTCGGTAAAACCAACTATTCCATAAAAGCTTCGGTAGCAGATGGAGTTCACAAAAACTGGACAGTAATTATTACTGACAGTACAACTGGTAAAACCTACCAGCCCTCTGTAAAATATTTCTCAGTTGACAGTGTTGCTCCGGCTTGTGTTGCAAACCTTAATGTTGAAGATGCACTTGGTCTCACTGACTGGCGGTATGTGGTAGATTATCCCGGGCTGATGGTTAGCTGGAATGCAAGCACTGACAAAGATCTTGCCAGTAAGGACCCATATGAGGTTTATATCAGCACATCTAAGCCAA
>NZ_DAVG01000120.1:3580-6814 GCF_002505485.1 Methanosarcina sp. UBA5
ACTCCAAACCAGGCATTAGAGTATTCAGAAGATGCGAAGCTGTGGAATGTATGCATTGAAGCAATCAACGGGAAAGACCTTGTCTACGGTAAGGACTACTGGGTTGCTGTTATTGCTCGGGACAACGCCAGCAACTACAACTCTGATTTCTCCAAGTGCGGGCCTGTACAGACATATGAAGATATGAATATGACGCTTGAGGAAGGCTGGAACCTTAAATCCGTACCAAAGGCACTTGTTGCTTCGAAAGCCTGTCCTGAAGATGTCTTTGGCGATGGCAGCACAGTCCTCTATTGGGACGGCTCATGCTGGCAATTCCCTGAGACTATTGAACCGTGCAAGGGTTACTGGGTCTACGCTAAAGAGCCTCTCATGACCAGTGTCAAGTTCAAAGGAATGCCAAACGGTGCCAATCCCGATGTACCTGCCTCTCTTGAGCTCACTCAAGGATGGCACATGATAGGGCACACCAAAACATCTCCAGTAGAGTGGCCCACAACTCTGGCTTCTCTCAGTGATAGCATCTTAGGTACGACGATATCTCCAAACTTCAAGTTCTCCAATCTCATTACCTATAGCCAAGATGAAGGTTGGGGTGGCATAATTTCTGACCAGTATCTTAACACGAACGCTGGAGGTTCATACATTAATAGCGATGATCCAATGCCAGTTGGAGCACTTCAGTCTGAAAACTTTATGGTTCCAGGGCAGGGATACTGGATTTTCATGAAGGATAAAGGTACCTACGCATCCATCGAAAATGTGAACACGACGGTCGTATAAGCCTAATTTTTAGAACAACTGACTGTTCAGCCTGTTCAGGCTGAATTGTTCTTTTTCTTTTTGTTGTTCACATATAATTGGAGGTCTACAATGAATAAAATATTAAAAAATGGCCTTTTAGGAACATCCGTACTACTGTTGTTTTTCCTGGCCTTCTCTCAGGGGTGTATGGCAGCAGCGGATGTCCCTCCATCTCCCCCGATGCTTCCGATGACAGTAATGGGAGTTGCTCTCATTAACGGCACGCCTGCTCCCGATGGGACTGTTGTTGCAGCTTATCTTAATGAAAAGGAGTATCTTGCAAATACTTCCTCAGGAAATTACTCCTTCTTTATTCCTGGTACTGCTGAAGATGAAGGAAAACTGATTACTTTCAAGGTGGATGGAAAGAATGCTGCAAGCAGTGTTGCCTGGAAATCCGGAGTTATAGTTACCCTCGAGCTACCTGATGGTAAGGCAGTCTATTCCGAGACTACTGAAAGTGATTCAAATAGCGATTCAAATANNGCAACTCGAATAGCAATTCAAACAGTAACTCAAATTTAAAAACAGGTTCAGAACCTTTGACAGATAATAAAGAACAGGGAGTTTCCGCAGAGGATTCCAAAGTCGATGCCGTTAAAAGTTCAGTCCTTGAGCCGAACATGACGGCTTTGAAAAGGTCAAGCGAAAATTCCGTAGATAAAAAGGTAGCAGAATCAAAGGCAGCAGAATCTTCCGAAAATTCTCCTACACCAGAAAGTGCTCCAGGTTTCCTTATTGTCTATGCGGTTGCAGGCATACTTCTGCTTGCTTTCGGATCCGATTTCGGGAAGGGATCTAGAAGGAATCCCTGAAGGACTTCTTAAAAAAAGTCTACATAATTAATGGTAAAATTTCAAGGTGACATGATGACGATCAAGGATAAACATTTAAAAGTTTTATTATGCCTGGTTATTCTGCTACTGGGCATGTTCCTTGTTCCGGCCGCATCTGCCAGCAGTTCTTCTACTATTCCTTCTACTCCCAATGTGTTTGAAGGAAGTCTGAAAGGAGATGCTGCACACGCGGGTCCTGGACTAGTAATCTCTGCATATATAGATTCAAAGCTTGTTGGCTCATACACCCTTCAAAAAACTGGGGAGTACAAGGTAGCAGTTGATGGTACCGAGAAAGATAACGGAAAAGCGATAACCTTCAAGCTGGGAGGCATAGCATCCGAGCCTGTTTCCGTGACCTATAAGCACGGAGCTGTGCCAGTTGAACTTGACCTGACATTTAATGGAGACTTTGAACCTCCTACAATACAAAGTTTATCTGCATCCCCAATATACATCCTGAATGACGGTAAGGATTTCTCAACTGTCAAGGCAAAGGTTGTAGATGACTCTGGAATTAAATCAGTAACTCTCGATCTTACCGACATAGGGCAAAGCATAGTTTCATTAAAGTCAGAGGGTGGAGATCTGTATACTTATAATATAGCTAGTACTATAGCAGACGAATTTAATTTCAAATTCACGGCTGCGAACCCCTCTGGAAACAGTGTTGAAGATAAAAACAGCATTTCTATCACTATACTGAACGAAAATCAACTTACAACAACGTTTGGAGGTTCTGATGGGGTCTTCTCTCCTGAAGAAATTGCGGCCCTTGTAAACAATAACAACGTATCTAGCGGGATCAAATATGCAGTTCTGGGTACATACTTTGCTGATGGGTGGGATCGGATATGAAACGGCCTGAATTAAAATTTGTTGTTATACTGCTCCTGGCCCTGACTTTAGTTACTGTCCCGGCTTCTGCATGCAGTGCAGAAAGGATTTTCCCTACTTCGGTTAGTCCCAATCAGGAGTTCAAGATAACAGTCAATGTAGCTGACTACGGTGGTGCCGGACAGGTACTTGAAAAGCTTCCTGCTGGCTTCACATTTGTTAGTTCTACCCTGCCGGAAAGAGCTGTAACTGTAAATGGCAGTGAAGTTTCCTTCCTGCTCATGACTGAAACGAGCTTCAGCTACACTTTGAAAGCTCCGGCAACAACTGGCGAGTATAAAATTGTGGGACTTTTAAGAAACGTCAGCAAAGCTGAGTTCCCTGTCAGTCCTGCCGAGTGTTGTATTACTGTCAGTCAATCATCCTACACCCCACCAGACAATGGCGGGTCAAGCGGTGGTAGCTCAGGCGGTAGTTCAGGTGGTGGAGGAGGCGCTTCAGCCGAGCCTCAGAGCAATGTTGCAGTCAAAGAACTGTCTAAAAAATCGGTCAACGCTGGGGACCGTGTAAAGTTCGAGTTCACGCAGGGTGCAACCTGCATAAGGTATGTGGAGTTTGATGCCAAAAAGAGTCTGGGAAAAATAACTACTATTGTAGAAATGCTGAAAGGCCAGTCCAAGCTGGTTTCGAGCCTGCCAGATGGTACGATTTATAAGAACGTAAACATCTGGGTAGGTTCAGGAGGAATTGCAAATTC
>NZ_DAVG01000120.1:6920-7274 GCF_002505485.1 Methanosarcina sp. UBA5
TCTTCTTCGAGTCCAAGACTTCTCCGAGTTTCGGATGCTTCACAATTGTAGTACCCGGTAAGACTGTAGAAATGAAACCCTCCAATCCTGTAGACACCAGCTCTTCAACCACAAAAAGTTCGGAACAGAGTCCTAAAAATGATGCAGAAAAACCTTCTGACAAGAGCTCTATCCCGGGTTTTGAGTCTGCAGTAGCCGTTGGAGTCCTTGGAGTTGTATACCAGATCCTGAGAAGAAAGTAATAAAGTACTGAATCTAGAAACAAATTCTATATGAAGCAGCCCTCAAAGCTGCTTATCTTTCTTTTTTGAAACAACCGTTGATCCGCAACCGTTGAGCTGCAACCGTTGCGCC
>NZ_DAVG01000120.1:7287-9512 GCF_002505485.1 Methanosarcina sp. UBA5
CACGCCGATAGGGTTTGGGGATAAGGTTCTCAAACTCAAACGTGAACCGTTTTAGATTAAACATTTTTTAAAAAGGTTTGTAATCACATTCTCTGTTTGACCAGTAAAATATTTAGGTAGCCGCTAGCGAGTTGAAAACCAGTTCCTCTAACCCATAATTCAGCCTTCTTGAGCGAAGCGAAAAGGGCACCGTCCTTCTGAGACGGGACTCGGTTGGCGGAACTCGTGCAATACATCAGCCGGGATTCGAACCCGGGTTCGAGCGTTGGCAACGCCCGGTGATGACCGCTACACTACTGATGTTCAAAGTTTACTGGATACCCTTTCACCTTATTATATTCTAACTAATTAAGTTGACCCTGAGAGGTTTTGGGTATATGTTTTATGTCATTTTATGTATAGAGACATGATATATTTATCCTTCCTTTTCTTAAAACTATCTTTTACAGCAAATCAAATTAGTTATGGGAAAGAGAATAAAAGAAGAAAACTTCGGTTAGCTCTAAAAGGATACATACCTTTTGTTTATATTCAATAACAGGAAAGCTCCTTGAAAAAAATCACCTTGTTAGTAGGTACATAAAAATACAAACAAACATTTCAATGAATTAAAAATAGGTAGTCCATCATTATGTGGTTGATGTTTTCATGATTAATTTTCCAGTGCTAGAAATGCCTTATGTTTCGTGCATCAAGCATGCTATTATAACTTTACTGAATTGCAAAAAAGGTATGATGCGCCACTAAAAGTGTTTTGGAAATGACATCAACTAATTAATAGTGCACGACCATTTGATTTTGGCTATACCATAAGTAGTTGACATTTTCTGTTGAAATCCCATTCCTTGATTACAAACCACAAGATGTGCACAGATAAATGTAGATGGATTATCCATGTGCACATGTGTTTATCTGTAGTTTCAGTTAAAATGTAAGTTTTCTACAGAACCATAATGCTATAAGTTTTTATGTCATGAATGCAGGTTAAATAGCCAATATGAACAACAACTTCAAACAGAAATCATCGATTCCTAATAAATATTTAATTTTGATTGCAGGTCTCGTTTGGATGTTTGCTGGAACAATGGTAATAGAGACTGGATTACCATATTTTATAAGTCAAGGAAGATATATTTTTAGTGTTTTTTTAGCTGCATCAGTATTTTCAGTATTTTATTTTCTCATTTTCTCTAAATTAGTTGAAAAGCACACGACTCGAATAAGTAAAGATAATAGAAAGAAAATGTTTGTTATGGAATTTTTTGATAGAAAGTCATACCTGATTATGGTGGTAATGATATTAGGTGGAATTACTATTCGGAAATTTAGTCTTTTGCCAGCTTTTGACATAGGATTCTTTTATGTTGGGATTGGTTTGGCATTGTTCTCGTGTGGTATGAAGTTTGTATATAAATTTAAGAATTTGTCTTTGTAATTGAATAACCTTGAAGAACTTCTACGTGGCCTGTCTTAGTCTGTTGATGTCAATCACAAGCATTCTTACAAAATCTAAAGTAACTTGAGATCAGAGCGTGTCTTAAAATTCGGTGCTCTCTATTTAATCAGTTGACATTTTTGAGACTCCTGTAGTTTAACAACTCTATTAATTTCCATTTCTTATTAGCAGTTCTATACTCTTGTGTGGGTGTTCTCTTTTCTAAAACTCCCATTTCCAGTTTGTTTTTTAACCCTGTATTAAAAGAAATTAAATAACTAATTACTGAACTGTAGAACCCACAAGAATATCTTGATATTATTCATAGGGACCTGAAAGAAATCAAGGATTATATTCCTGGAATGAAATTGCAAATAGATGAAGTCCTTTCTAAACTGAATATGCCTTCAAGTACAGTGACTCAGAAACTTGAGATTGCCATTTCGATAATTCCAAAAGTTGCTTAATACAAAAATAGAAGTGGACGTTCCAAAATTTGTGGTTGATAGAAAACGCGATTTAAATAACCTGTTTTTGAAATTTAAGAAAAAATAATATTAATACTTTACTTAAAAGGAACTCATTGGTCATCGGTTAAGAAATTTTCTTGCCTGTAAGCTATCGATTTTGCATCTTAAGTCTATTAGATTTTGGCTTTTTTACATGAAATCGATACCTAGTTCCAGTCCTCAAAATTTTCAAATTTATAACAACTGTTGTGGAAATGGAGGCATTTGTCACGATTCCTCACTTAACCTAAGACGTATTAAAAGGAACTGTGTTTTCTGTT
>NZ_DAVG01000007.1 GCF_002505485.1 Methanosarcina sp. UBA5
AGTTTGCATTGAAAAATCCTCCTCCATTGGTGCCAAACTCTTTTATTGCTTCCTGGGAGGCTACCGGTCCCATTGCAATTGTCTGTTGTCCTGTAGAGCCATATCCTGTAGCCTGGACATAAGGGTCAAGATTCTGGATAACACCCTGGGAAGCTAGAACTAAGGCAAAAATAAAAGCTATCGGAAGAAGAATGTAAAGAGTACAGCGAGTCATATCCACCCAGAAATTCCCTATTTTATCGGTAGAATGGCGGGTAATTCCTCTCATTACTGCAATCGCTATACAGATGCTTGTAGCAGCGGAAAGGAAATTCTGGACTGTAAAACCGACCATCTGGGTAAGATAGCTTGCTGTCGTTTCACCGCTGTAGACCTGCCAGTTTGTATTGGTGACAAAACTGACCGCAGTGTTGATTGCAGTGAAAAGATCAAAAGCCCCGAATTTTTCTGGGTTAAAAGGAAGAAAACCTTGAAGAAGAAGCAGTGAGAATAGAATTACAAAACCTATACCATTGAATACGAGCATGTTCCGGGCGTAGCCCTTCCAACTATCTTCTTGGTCAGGATCTGTTTCGATTAATCTGTAGATTGTTTTTTCTATACGACCCGGTATTCCACGGGATAGTTCTCCGGAAAAGACCCGGACGAAGAAACTGCTTAAAGGTAATGCTATCCCGGTAACAATGACCAAAAAGAGGATGAGCATTATAGTATCAGAGGTTATATTCGGTGTTGCCATTTGTAACCAACTACCAAAATTCCTTTGCAAACTTTAATATAGAAATAAGCCAGCAAAACAAAAATCAAAAAAATTCAATGTTTATACTTATCTATTCGCTGTCAAAAATCTCAAATTAGTATTATACATGTTCTTAGTTCGAAAGTGCAATTTCTCTGAGGTAAGAGTCCCAGAAGTAGTATTTTCGACCACGCGTGCAACAAAATGACCCTTTAATATAACTATAAAATATAAAAGTCTTTTCATCAATAAATAGTAGTTTCTAAAAAACATAAAACTATAACTTAATAAACCGAAAACCATACGAAAAGAGAGATTAAAGCAGAATAATTAAATTCTTTTTTGCATGTGGTAGTGTAGTGAAAGTTCTGTAATACATAATAGTGAGCTCATCCCAAAACAACTTTATTCTTAAATCAGTAAGTCTTCAGAATTATTTCCGTGACAAAAAACTCTATTACTTACAAATATAGATAATAAAAGGGGAGTCAGGTATGAAAAGTACTGTTTTCAGGAAGATTATGGTTGCAACCGATGGTTCAGAGCTAGTAAAAAGAGCAGTTGATTTTGCAATTGAAATTGCAAAGTTGGCTGAGGCAAAGCTGTATGCTGTACACGTGGTCGCATTGGGAAGTGATTTGCTAGTTCCTTCCAGAGATAAGGAGTGGAAAAGAACAATTGAGGAACAGCTCACAATAGAAGGTAAGAAAGCAACAGCCTATGTCGAAAATGCCGGAAGAGCTGCAAACGTTGAGGTTGAATCCATAATCCTCAAAGGAAACCCTGCGAATGAAATTCTTGAATTCGCGGAAAGAAACGACATTGACCTTATTGTTATGGGCACACATGGAAAAACTGGAATCCAGAGATTTTTTATTGGAAGCGTATCTGAAAATGTAGTTAGGCACTCGGAAAGAGCGGTACTTGTTGTAAAAGGAGAATCTGAGGATTTATTATTAAAGGCTCTGATTAAAAGTGAGGAGCAGACACAATAATGCATTTAGCAGTATCGTTTATACTTCAATTCTCATAGCAAAATAAAGGAAATAGTGAGATTTAAAACTGTTAAATCGATAATTTGAAGTTTTTATTATTATACAGCCGTATTAGGGATTTTGCATTCTAAATCCACTCTGATTGGCAAAACTACAAAGGGAATGCATTTTGCATATAGCTTCTTCTGTGATGCAAATACAGTATAGTTATGGAGCCATCTTGAAAGTATTGTTTCATTCGGAATGACAATTTGCCCACCAAAGAATACAGCATTGGGAAACTTCTTTAATACATCTGGTGCTAGCTTTGTAATCTCATCAACAACGTCAGTACCGATTGTAGTATAACTTTCGGCATAATAACCATATGATGAAACCAATTTTACGTATTTATCTACATCTCTATTTATCGTAATTTGAAGTCCTTTAATTTCGTCTACTCCTTTGAATACTCCTGCATCAATTACTCCAATCTGTACAAATACAAAATTCTTGTATACTCCACCAAACAATTCAAATATACTGGACAGCGCAAGCATTCCTAAACCGTTAAAACCGTTTACAAGCAATACAGCAGTCTTATCTTCGAGGTTGACCTTTCCAGGGGTTTCATTTTTAACTATGTATATATTTGATGGATATACGATTATCTTGGCGTTCAATTCTGCAATAAGCCCTGAGACATAGTCATAATGGCGTCTTATGACAAGAACAACTCCAGCAAAGGCTCCGATAATAAACAGTGTTATCCAGCCCCCTTCACTGAACTTAACCAATATCACTGACATTAATATCACAACTGTCATTATCAGGCCCACACCATTGACAACTAATCTCTTCTTCCAGTCTTTGACCTTCGCTTTAGCTTTCCACCAATGGCGTACCATTCCTGCTTGGGACAGAATAAATGTTATGAAAACTGCAATGCTATAAAGAACTACGAGATGTGCGACCGATCCTTCTGTAAGAGAAACCATAATTAAGGCTGAAATACCCATTATTAATACGCCGTTTTGTGTCACAAATCTATCACTCAGGGTTGCAAACTTGGTAGGAACCCATCGGTCTAATGCCATGTTTGCCAAAACTCGTGGACCATCTATAAATCCAGTCTGTGCTGCTACGAACAATAGACCTGCTTCGGAGATGAGAGTTGCTATTACAAAATAAGTACCAAAAATTCCCCAGGGCTTTGTTACATTCTCAAATAAAACTGCATTTAGAGTCTTTCCAGGTTCATGAGCAACGTTGTAAAGTACGTAAGAAATCAGCAGTCCTGCTGCCATGAATGCCAATGAAATTGCCATGAGATTCATAGTTCTCTTAGCAGTCTGAACTCTAGGCTCTCTCATTACAGGTACTGCGTTACTCACAGCCTCAATACCTGTATATGTTCCTGCCCCCATACTATATGAATGGATGATGATTAAAAGCAACCCTGAAAGCCCTACTCCAGATATTACATTGTGGACATCAGTACTAGTATTACTCACTACTGTCGGCAGATTTGCTGAATGGAAATAAAGGGCATATATTATTAAGATGACATGAGCAATTAGAAATAATGCAAATATTGGAATTAAAAATAACACTGATTCTTTTATTCCTCTCAAATTCAATAAAATAAGTACAATGATCACAAAAAATGCAATTTCTAATTTTAACATTTGCCAATTTGCTGGCAAAAAGCTTAATACAGCGTCCACACCACTTGCTATAGAAATGGAAATTGTAAGGACATAGTCTATCAGAAGTGCACAGCCAGAAAGCATTCCAAGAGATGGGGACAATAATTTGCTTGCAACTAAATATCCACCACCACCAGTGGGAAATAATTCAACGATTTGTGAATAGCTAGTACTGATTACAAAAATTGTCAATATAATGCTGATTGCCACAAATATGGCAAGATAAAAATGTTCTCCCAATGCTAGATACGCTTCCTGGGGACCATATGATGAGGAAGACATCGCGTCAGATCCCAGACCAACCCATGCAAAGAGTGAGATTAAGGAAAGTTTATGAAAAATACTTGAATCTAATGGATTACGAGGTTTTCCAATAATAAAAGTCCTTAATTTCTTAATATACTCTGGAATATCTTGCATTCTTATCCCACTCTTGAGTTTAAAACAAAATCGCTTGATAATAAATTATATAAGGGATAATATAATATTTTGCTCCTTATTAATAAATTGCCTGACATCATAAGTTTCCATAAAGCTTAAAATAATTCTTTTTGGTTTAGGAATTAATGAGCAGCGTTTAAAAGTATCAAAGTGCGATCAAATAGCATTGGAAATTTTTCCTGAAAACATATATCAATAGAAGACCTAGGTTTTTGTAAGGATCGAAAACACAGAAGGTTATACGTCTAATCAATAGTTATCTGATCATATATCTTTTAAATAATTCGAAGCCACAATAGGAGTTAGTTTCCTCTTAATTGGAAATGTTTGAGTATTGGATCTCAAAGTTGCTGTCCACATATATTCAGGTTTGATATTGACAAAGAATGGGCAAGAGCATCTATTATGTCCGGAGGCTTCTCTGCTCATGGAAACCGTTATACATTTGATCTTCAAGTAGTAGGAAAGTACCGAAATGATGCGCTCTGCCCTGTTCATATATAGTGCTTATAGGCTATGCCCGTGTTTCCTCTCCAATAGAGGCGTGCACAAACCCTGAAGGAAATATTAGTATCAATGGCTTGAGATTCATTTTCACAAGATCGCCACCATTGTTGACTTCACCCACAATCAAATTTGCTTCGTGACGGTTATAAGCAGTTATGACAGCCTCAGCCCATCTATTAGGGACGTGCACCGTATAATCTCCAAGGACGTAAACTTGGCCGTCTGCACTTTTCCCTGCAACTATAATACCTGTATCGTCTGAACCCACTTTGCTTGTGACTGCAGGATCAACGCCAACTACGACATAGGACAATTGAGGAATCTGTCGGACTCTGTTATTATCAATATCTGCTCTTTTCCAGAGATCATCTGGATTATCATTTAGAAAGAAGCCTTCAAGTTCCTGTCTGCCAAGACAGGTACCTTCATATTTTGAGATAATGGTTGAGATGAATACAGGAGAGAGATTTCTAAAATTATCTCGTGTAATGCCTCTAGTAGTTACTGTGCATTTGCGCTCCTGTTTATTTGTTCTATTCTCCAGCTCCATCAAAAACTTTGGAGGTCTGAGAGTGGAGGTTATCATACACAGTGGATTCTGGCCTAATCTCAATCCCATCAGAAGGTTATCAAAATTTTCTCAGCAAACTGCCATTTTGCCAGCTCATCACACCATAAATAGTCGGATTGCGGACCTCTGGCCTTATTTGGCTCAGATCCATAGAAAATGTGAGTTATAATCCCATTGGACCAGACCAATTTTTCTGAGAGGGAATATACTCAGGATATAAATCTGCAGGAGCACAGGAGAGAATCCCA
>NZ_DAVG01000087.1 GCF_002505485.1 Methanosarcina sp. UBA5
CGGGCTCAAAGGCGGAATGCCTGGAGCGTGTGGAAGAAACGCACTTGTCCGAAGGGACGGCAGTGTTCTCGAAATTGGAGGGCAGGACGAAGTTGAGTTGAAGTCCGGCGAGCTTTTTGTAATCGAAACCCCAGGCGGTGGAGGGTATGGAGAAAAGAAAATCCTGAAAAACTGAAAAATAGATTTATGGAGAAAAGAAAATCCTGAAAAACTGAAAAATAGATTTAATCAAATAAAAATAGTGAGTATCGATTTAACTCTAAAAATGTCTATGAAAGGAATGAGCATTGAAGTCATTGTCGACGTTTTCTTTCTCTTTTTTATTTTATGCATATTCTCTGTCTATTTTCGATTTTTCTGCTAACTCTTTGTTTATTTTCGGTTTATTTTTCAGGCTCTATGAAGATTGTTCAGAACCTTTGTTTCCAGGGGTATTATCCTTTTCAGTAAATAAAAGTTCCATATTATTCAAATAGCTGAATAATAGTTGGGCAGAGCAGCAAGGGGGTTTTTATAGTCAGAATTATTCCGGCAGAAGCAAGGTACTATTCCGATAAGGTTGGGTTAAAAGCTTTTTTCTTTTCTCTTATTCGGATTATTATGATCCGAAAAATCTCCAGTTCGGGGATCTGCGCGCTTTTAATGAATTTATTCTCGAGCCAGGCAAGGGATTTTCATCTCATCTGCATTATGAAGTGGAGATAATAACGATAGTGCTTGAAGGAGAACTTACTCACGAAGACAATATGGAAAACAGGGAGGTTCTGGAGAAAGAAGATGTACAGTGTGTTACCACAGGCACGGGTATAGAACATTCGGAGTTTAACAGGGGAAAGTAATCCCTGCATTTATACCAGATCTGGATATCTCCGTCCAGAAGCAATCTGGAGCCGGCATACTCTAAAAAGAAATTTGAAGTTTCAGGCTGGAAAAACCGACTGCTTCCTCTTGCTTCCGGTCAGGGCTTTGAGGATTTCCTGAAGATTAACGCGGATGCGATCGTTTACCGTACCAGCCTCGAGTCATCTGGAGATAGCTTCTTCTGCGGAATTCATGCCGATTGATAGACTTGCAAATTGTGAAAAATTTGTGAAATAAAGAAAAGGAAAACAGAGAAGAGGCGTTAAATGAGTCAGGAGCAGTCTGAGAGAGATAATGACAAAAAGGAACAACCTCAAAAAGGAAGCAATGGAAAACGGAAACAATCGGGAGAAATTGAACAGAAACGGCCTCGAAGAGGAAGTAATGGAAGGCAGGGGCCTTCGGAAGAACTTGAACAGGAACAGCCTGAGAGAGGAAGTGATGGAAGGTCAGAGCAGTCAAGTGAGGCTGAAGAAGAGCAGCCTGAGAGAGGAAGTGACAAAAAAGAAGAGCAGCCTGGGAGAGGGAGAGACTGAGAATAAAAAATCATAAAAGAGCATAGGCTAAAGCTAGAGGCAGATCAAAAGGATTCAATAGATATCAAGGCCGGACTGCAGTTAGAAAAGAATTGAAGTGAGAGGTAAAAATAGTATAGAGAGGGATTTTCCTCTCACTTCTTTTTGCTTCTGATATTCCGGAATCGGAGTGAGGAATGGCGAACCTCATTTCCGTTTCCCTTGAAACCTCTTCCGAACTAAAGCTTGAGGAATGGCAAAAAACCTCAATAACTTTCTTATTCAGGCGGGGTTTCGGATTTGTGGAGGTCAGGGTTGAGGAATGGCGAACCTCATTTTCCTTGCTCTACTTTTTCGCTAAATGCTACTCATGAACCCCATTCAATATTAGCATTTAGAACTGCATGATATAGAATACCAATCACATATAAAACATAAGTGGAAATGATTTTTCTTTTTCTTTGATGTAATAAAGAACACTCAAAATTTTTAAGTGGCTTATCGTCCACGTAGACTATTATTATCACTTACCGCCAATTGCCGTGAAAATTATCTGGGACTGAACACAAGATATTTATATTCGAAATTTCGTAACTATAAAGTTAAATTTTTCTGCTTTATTAATACATTTATTCTTACACATAGTTTCTCTCGATTTCTCAATCCTATTCTCAAATTAAAAAGAATCTTCTTTTACGCCAGATATAAACATGCATAAATAAAATAATTGTGAATCTATATAGAAATTTTTAAGTTATAAATAAAGTTTTAGATTCGCTTCTTCTGTAATCTTTCTATAAATATGGCTTTTCATATTTATTACAATCTTAAATATCGGAATGTATGCTTTAACGTAATGTGCATGATATAGTTAACTCAACTGAGTTGCTTTGTTTTCTAATCCCTTTTTAAAAAATAGAAAAGTTCTTTTATTCATTTAAACTTTAACTGTAATTAATATTTTGTACAATATCCACAATTTTCTAGATTGTCAGCTGAGGTAATTCATGAGTGCAGAGCACAAGGACGACTCCGTAAATAAGTCTATTCAGAAATTATTTCTTGAAATCTTATTGGATAGCGGGATTTTTTTGAATTAAAGTATTAAAATTTAGGGATGAAAGAATTTGATATTTTAAAAGTAAAAAATGAGGACTTAAAGGGCAGGATGTATAATTAATGAGAATAAGTAGACAAATAATTAATTCATTTCTATCCGTTGTTTTTTTGATAACGATTACAGAAATAGTTGTCGGGGCAGCATCCGATCCTGAAGTTAACATGGAAATGGTAGGACATTTTGGTGGGACGATAGACACTCTTGATGTCAAAGGCAATTACGCTTATGTTGAACAGGGACAGGATCTTTTGATCTTGGACATTACTAACCCTTCTTCACCTGTTTTAGTGGGTAAGGTTATGACAAAAGGTTTAGTAGGAGACATAGAAATTTCCGGCAATTACGCCTATGTAGCCAATGGCGATAACGGTCTTGTGATTATTGATATTAGCAATCTCTCTTCTCCAACCATAAAAGGGTATTACGCAGGATCTGTTCGTTGTGTTTCGGTTTCTGGCAATTACGCCTATGTAGCCAATTTGAATGATCTTATGATTATTGACATAAGCAATCCTTCATCCCCAATTTTAAAAGGACATTATACTGGAAATATTGAAGATATTTCGGTTTCTGGCAATTACGCTTACTTAGTTGATCTGGATAATGGTCTTGTGATTATTGACATAAGTAATCCTTCTTCTCCAGTTCTCAAGGGAAGTTATGATACTGCCGGGAACGCCTGCGATGTTTCGGTTTCAGGTAATTATGCTTATGTAGCCGATGACAGTACCGGTCTTGTGATAATTGATATTAGTAATCCTTCTTCTCCAGTTCTGAAAGGAAGCTATGATACTTCTGGAATCGCAGTGGATATTTTAATTTCAGGTAACTACGCCTATGTAGCCGATAATGATAATGGTCTTACGATTGTTGATATAAGTAATCCTTCTTCTCCAACTCTTAAGGGAAGCTGCGATACTCCAGGATATGCTAGAGGTGTTTCAGTTTCCGGCAATTATGCCTATATTGCAGACAATAATGGATTTGTGATTATTGATATAAGCAATCTTTCTTCTCCTACTCTAAAAAGAAGTTATGATACTATCGGAATAACTAAAAGTATTTCAGTTTCCGGCAATTACGCCTATGTAGCCGAGTGGGATAATGGCCTTATGATTGTTGATATCAGCAACCCTTCTTCTCCAGATCTGAAAGGAAGCTATGATACTCCCGGATCTGCTCAGGATGTTGCAATTTCCGGCAATTACGCCTATATAGCTGATGATAATGATCTTGTTATCGTTGATATTAGCAATCCCTCTTCTCCTTATCTCAAAGGAAATTTCAGCACTGGTGGATGGGCTCAACACATTACAGTTTCCGGTAACTATGCCTATGTTATCGATAATGCTAAGGGTATTTTCATCGTTGATATCAGCAATCCTTCTTCTCCAGTGCTTAAGGGAATTTATGACACTTCTCCAGTTATTAAAGGAAATTACGGCTATAGCGGGTGTATCTGGAGTGTTTCGGTTTCCGGCAATTACGCCTATGTAGCCGATGAAGGAAACGGTCTTTTGATTGTTGACATCAGTAATCCTTCTTCTCCAGTTCTCAAGGGAAGTTATGATACTGCCGGGAACGCCTGCGATGTTTCAGTTTTCGGTAATTACGCCTATGTAGCCGATAGCAATAATGGTCTTGCGATTATTGATATAAGCAATCCTTCTTCTCCGGTTCTTAAAGGGAGCTACAATAATAACGGATATGCTCAATATGTTTCAGTTTCAGGCAACTATGCATATGTAGCCACTGATGATAATCTTGCAATTGTCGATATCAGCAATCTTTCATTTCCAATTCTTAAAGGACGTTATACCGTTTCTGCTAGCGATGTTTCAGTTTCCGACAGTTATGTCTATGTAGCTGAAGGTGTTAACGGTCTTGTTATTCTAAAAGCAAATCCAGGAAAAACAGCACCTCTTTTCGCAGATTTCAGCAGCAATATCACATCCGGTTGCGCGCCTCTCTTGGTTCAGTTTAATGACAGTTCTCAGAACGCAATTGCCTGGAACTGGGACTTTGGAGACGGATTTAATTCAACAAACCAGAATCCGGTCCATACTTACTCTTCAGCAGGAACCTATACTGTTAACCTGATAGTAAGCAATACAAATAAAACAGCCTCAAAAACGGCTACAATAACTGTGCTGGAAACTACTGGCTCCGATGAAGAAAGTAGCGGCGAAGACGAAGGAAAAAGTGCCGGCGTTATTTCAAGAAAAAAGACAGGCAATCTTACAAAAGAAAGCAAAAAAATTCCTGAGTTTACAATAGTTTGTGGAATTATAAGCCTGCTGGCTGCATTCTACATAACGGAACTAAATAAAAGATAGTTAAGTCGGTAAAAGCAGTTAAGTTGAAAGATAGTAGAAATATTTTTAAATAGTAATGATTATACTATCTGGTGTAGCTTACAAAAGTTTGAGTGAAATTCGCAAGATGCAATCAAGTTTCAGAGGGCTGGCTGGGTGGAAGATGTCTCACTAATTATTCTTTTTTTATCAGTTTTAGGAGGTTACCTGCTTGGCATAATCTCAGGGCTCCTGCCCGGAATACACAATAATAATTTTGCGCTTGCCCTTGTAGCCCTTGCCCCTTTCCTGGCTGAAAAAGGGCTTGCCCCTTTTTATATAGCCGTGATCATTCTCTCAAATGCGCTCTCACAAACTTTTCATGATGTGATCCCTTCAGTTTTTCTAGGGGCACCAGATGGAGATACAGCGCTAATGGTCCTGCCAGGGCACAGGCTTCTGCTTGACGGAGCAGGAGCTGAGGCAGTCCGGCTTTCAGCACTCGGAAGCGCAGGCTCTGTAGTTGCTTCCCTTATTTTCGTGCTGCCGTTTTCGCTTTTCTTTAAGGCTGTATATCCTTATATTGAAGCACATATGGCTTTGATTCTTATTTTAATCGTCTTTCTGATGCTTGCAAGTGAAAAAGGCGAAAACGCTGAAGATTCAAAGGAGAAAAGCCCATTTGCAAAATATAAGTACAAATTTTTTGCCCTGGTTTTGTTTTTGATCACAGGCGTGCTTGGACTCTTCGCTTTTGCCAGGGAATCTCTTATGGTTCCGGTTATTAATTTTGGAGAGCCGTCGATACTCCTGCCCCTGCTGAGCGGGCTTTTCGGAGCGTCACAGCTAATTATAAGCCTTCTCACAAGCTCGAAAATTCCCGAAGAATCCGTTTCAGCACTCAAGCTCTCCCGAAAAAGAATTCTCAGGGGAATCCTTACAGGCAGCGCGGCAGGCTCGCTTGTTGCATGGCTGCCAGGCCTCTCCTCAGCGATTGCAGCACTCCTTACGGGCCTTGTTGCAAAAGTCGATTTTGACAGGATTCCACTTAAGAAAAAAACCTCCGAACCCGAACTGGGAAGGTTAAGAACCTCTCTTTATTCTGACCCTTATGCCAGTAACCCTTCAACGCTTGAGAGCTCGAAGGAATTCATAATTTCAAATTCCGGAGTAAACACCTCAAACGCGATTTTCGGACTGGTCGCTTTTGTGGTGATAGGAAGAACCCGGAGCGGGGCAATGGTAGCTATAGAAGATATTCTGGGAACAAACACGCTTGATTTATCTGTACTACTGCTCTTTTTTGCCGCTATAGTCTTAACTGCTCTTTTTTCCTACTTTTCTACTATCTGGATAGGGAATAATGCCCATCTCCTCTTAAAGAAAGTTGATTACAACAAACTCTGTGCAGGTGTCCTTCTCGGGCTTGCATTAATGGTTTACCTTTTTACAGGGCTTTTCGGATTTTTCATTTTTGTAATTTCGACTCCAATAGGCATGCTCTCTTCCTTTATGAATGTCAGGAAATCCCATGCAATGGGAGTTATCTTACTGCCTGTGATCCTGTACTTTTTGTAAAAAAGCAGCTTCTCGATTGTAGATATGACTTCAAATCAATAGTTCTTTTTCCTTTTCATATCCGGGAAGATTTTTCCCATTCTCTAAAAAATTTTACGTTTTCAATCCAATGGCGTGTAAAAATATAAAACTTAAAATGTATTGGGTTGGAAATGTACAGAAAGCAAAAAGGCACCTAATATAAAGAAAATAAAAATAAAACAATCAATAAAGCTAAAAAGATAAAACTAAGCAACAAAAGCAAAAATAATGCATAAAAGTAAATCACGGCTTGTTTGAACCGAAACTGAAGGCTGAGTCCGAATAGAACAGGAAATTTCTGATAAAATGGAAATTTCGAATAAAGCGGAAAAGACCGAATAAAACCAAATAACTAACCAGAAGAGGTATTTAGGAATATGGAAGTAAAACTTGAACAGCGTTTAACTGAGCTCAGGGCAGAATATGAATCAGGGCAGAAAATTCTCAAAGACATCGAGTTAAAGCTTGCAGAGCTCGAAAACCGGAAAAAGAGTTTGAATGAGACTCTCCTTCGCATTAGCGGAGCAATTGAATTACTTGAAGAGGTGCTGGAAGGAAAAGAAGGCGCAGAGAGACCAGAAGCCAGAACAGGGCCAAGAACTATCACAGGAAACGTAGAGGTTCCGAATGTTATAAGACAGCCCCTTGAAAAAGCTATTAAAACTCTGGAAGAAGCCGGGCTTACCGCAGGAGAGATCGTTGAGCAAAAAGGAGTTCTTCCCGTAGGAGTTATGGCAGGAGATATTCTCAGGCAGGAACCGAAACCAGGCACGAAGTCCCCAGCTGGATCAGCCGTAAAGCTTGTAGTTGCAGTAAAAGGCAAACTCTTGCCACCTAATAAATACTCATTGTGCGACTCTTTTTCCGACCGTATCTGAACAAGGTAAAGGAGGGTTTAAAACGGAGACTTATTCTTCTAGAATAAACAGTTCCCAAAATGAACTTCGGGAACACTGCAGGGCAGCAATTTCAGCCTTTTCCGCGCTTGAGCATTCCGGGATTCAGATGGCCCAGAGGCTCTGCCTGGAAAAATTCCTATATGAGTGTCAGGGCGTTTCAATGGTCTTATGGCACAATAAAGATCGAAAACTCGGGAAACAACTCAGATCTATATTTTCAATCTCTAACAATTTCCCTCTTTCTTCAGCAGCCTTTTCCGGGCTCAGAGCCGTGATTAAAGGAATGGAGAAAGAGAGAATGGCAGGAATAGGAAAAACTGAAGGAACAGAGAATACTGACGGAACAGAAAAAACTGGAGAAACGGAAAATAATAGAGAAACAGAAAATACTCCAGAAATAGAAAATACTCCAGAAATAGAAAAAACTTTCAGGAACAAAAAAAAGCAAGGTACACAGGGAGAAGAACTTGATCAAGGGAAATCGACAGTCTTCTTATATAATACAGAAGCAAAAAAACTTACATTTCATGGGAATGACTATGAAATCCTGCCTCTTTTCCTGGCTGTAAGAGACCTTTATACTTCCCTGCAGTTTTTCGAAGAACTTCAGGCCTGTGCTGAGCGGCTTGAGAAGGATCCACAGGACGCAACAGCTCTCTTTCAGAAGGCCGTGCTCATGTATAAGGCCAGGCGGTTCGAAACTGCCTTGCAACTTACTGCAAAGGTTCTGAAAATTATTCCTGACGATCACAGGGTCTGGTATAACCGGGGCGTCATTCTCTCGGAGCTGGGCAGGCTTAAAGAAGCGATTGAGGCTTATAACAAGACAATTGAGCTTGAACCGGGTTTTGAAGTTGCTTGGGACAACAAGGGAGTTGTTCTTGCAAGGCTTGGCAGATTTGAAGAAGCTCTCCAGGCATATGAAGAAATTCTCTTGAGATATCCCGAATATGCTGAAGCCTGGGCAGGTAAAGGCTCGATCCTTTCAATTCTCGGCAGAGAAGAAGAAGCTCTTGAAGCTTACAGTTGCGCCCTTCGAATAAGGCCCGATTACCTTGAAGCCCTTACCTCTACCGGAAGCCTGCTTTCCAGCCTGGGCAGGTACGAGGAAGCCCTGAAGATTTACGATAAGGCGCTTCAGCTCGCCCCTACAGAACCCCGTCTCTGGGCAGCCAGGGGTTTCGTCCTTTCGGGAATGGATAAACAGGAGGAAGCACTGGAGAATTGCAATCGGGCCCTGGAATTGAAACCTGGCTTCGTTCCTGCGCTTGAAACAAAGGTAAAAATCCTTTCGGAAATCGGTAGACAGAAGGCCAGATCCTCTCAGTAACTTCTCTCTTCGGATTTTTCTTCCGTCTTTTTTTATATATTATTCAGCATTTATTTTCTTCTGTTTTTCTCCAGTCGTTTTTTTATATTTTTCTATAGCAATTGTTTATTATATTTTTCCTGTCCTTTTCGTTTATATCGCCCTGCCAGAAAGCATCCATAAGAGACACAATGCTCAAGAGATTGAAATTCCCTTTATTCTTTTCGATCGAACCGTAAGCTGGTCAATTCTCGAATTATAGGCTATCTCGTATCCCCTGTAAGTGTCACCTTTAAAGTGTCACCTTTAAATTCTGGAGTTTCTGCAAATATCAAGGCTTTTCACTGCCTGAAAAATCATTGACAACTGCCGTATATCGTCGCTTATAAGTCCATACAAAATAGACATAAGCATCAATGACCCCCATGTGGTCTTTGTCAGTTCTCTTAAGTGATTCTCCCCTCCGAAGACAACCCGCTTTTCAAGCGTATTAGTAGAAGGCATCGTGTAGTCACACACAGTTTGAGTTACTTTATCAAAAAATGTACAACTGAGCACACCGATCTGATAAATACTAATCGAATTTTCAAGAAGTTTGTGTTATGAATGTTTTGTAAAGACATAAAAAACCTCAACGCGATAGTTTAGAATCGAACCTAACTAAACGGACCTGCATCGCTGCATAGCCGTATGCTGTCTCAGCAGTGTTTTGTCCAAATTATGAATTTACCACTTGAGCGAACATAGCAGATTATGAGCTTATGATCCGCTGGTGTCAGTCAATTCACAATTGTGAACTTATAACCATAATTACATTTGTTAATATTTAAACCTCTTTTTTCGGGCAAAATGCGCCTGAAAAGTCTTCGCTCTTCATCGTGTAAAAATCACTTTGTCAACATGTGAGTAATAGAAAAATATAGAAAAATAACAGAAAAACAATAGAAAATGAAAAACCACGCAAGAAAAAGGTAACAGATAGATTCATGTTGATATTAAGAGAAAGTGAATACTATAGGGAAATACCTTCCTAGCCCGAAGAATGCTTCTATTAATCTAGAAAACAATACAAGAGAGTGAATAGCATGTACGAGCCAGAAAGGTTGGAATGTTTTTCAAAGTTTAAGGACTTTTGCTGCTTTCATAGCATTGAAAACCATAGTTTCGGTATCCATTTTTTTTTCCTCAAGTACGATAAGGTCGTAATTTGCTCCTATTTCAGGCCGCTCAGGCACAGCAGTGCAACTGCCTGCTGGTTGACTGGAAATATCATAGGTCCCAATTTTGCGGGCAATGTCTATGATCTCGGTTTTATCAAAGGCGATCAAAGGATGATAAATAGGGA
>NZ_DAVG01000083.1 GCF_002505485.1 Methanosarcina sp. UBA5
CAAAATCCGTTGCTCCTCCTACGAAAAGTCCTGCTGTGGTCTGGATATTTTTCGAATTGGAGTCTGAATTTTCATACGAGAGGTTCACGTTCAAGGTATAGAGTCCCGGAGTAGCGCTTACGTCTGCCATCACGGTATAATCGACTTTTACTGATTGACCTGCATCCAGATACTTTATGTATTTTGTGTTATCAGAATATACAGGTAAAACCACACCTTTTGGATCAGTCCAGGAGAAAACCAGGTTTTTCAATGGAGAAGCCCCAGTATTTGTCACAATAAACTCAAGAGGCTCTTCCTTTGCTATATCAATATCAGCCTTGCTTACGGTCACGACCTGAGCGTATTCTTTACCCTGAACCTTTAACTGAACTGTTTTTGTAGTAGTGTAAGTCTGTTCTGAAGACCCTGATCCGCTTTTATAGGTGGTGACGATATCAAGATTATAAGTGCCCTCTGAAGCATTTGAATCGGTCATGAGTTTGAATTTCAGAACCCCAGCTTCATCAGTATCCTGTCTTGCATTTAGATAAGAGATGCTCTTTTCAAGATCTTCTCCAGAAATTTGGCTGAAAGGATATTTTGGGTTAACTTTAACATTAATATTTTTGAGGTCGGTGTTTCCTACGTTCTGCACACTCATAGTAAGCTCAACAGGCTCCCCAGGCCTGGCATTATCAGGGTTTTGATTAGTCACACTTACCTGCAGATCTGCAGAATTTATATTTCCATTTGACGCACTGAGTGTTGTTCCGGTTCCGATCGTATTAGAATTTTGATTATTTTGATTAGTTAAATTTTCCTGCACATATGAAGGGTTCATATTATCATTTGACGAACTAAGTGATGTGTCAGCCTCCATGTACGCACCAGAGCTTTGATTAGTTAAATTTGTCTGCATAGATGAAGAGTTTAGATGCACATTTGATGCACCGAGTGCTGTTCCGACTCCAAGGCATATAAATGCAGAAGAGAATAACAGTATTAATGTTAGCAAAGAGAGCTTTTTCATTTTAATCCCTCAGGTTCATTTTTCGTACATGTTTCGATTTTTTCGATTTCACCGTCTCGAATGTACACAATTCTAGTTGCATATCTTAGAAGCTCGACGTCATGAGTAACAATAATAATCGTCTTACCTTCTCTTGTGTGCAACTCGTCCAGAAAATCAAGGATATAATCCCCAGTCTTGGTATCCAGGTTTCCTGTAGGCTCATCTGCCAGGATTATAGGCGGGTTTACAGCCAGGGAACGGGCTATTGCAACTCTCTGCCTCTGTCCACCTGAAAGCTGGGAAGGAAGGTTTCCTTTCTTTTCCGAGAGTCCGACAACGTCAAGCAGGTATGAGGCTTTTTGTCGGGCTATTTGTCTATCTTCTTCCTGAAATTCCAGGGGCAGGAGCACATTTTCATAGGTGCTCAAGGTTGGAATAAGGTTAAAGCTCTGGAAAATAAATCCTATCATCTGTCCCCTGATCCTGGCAAGCTCAGACTCGTTAAGTTCTGAGATGTCCTTTGAATTCAGGCAAACCGTGCCTTTTGAGGGCAAATCCAGGCAGCCCAGCAGGTTCATCATGGTACTTTTCCCACTTCCGCTGGGACCAAGAATGATCAGAAATTCCCCTTCGTAAATTTCCAGGTTTATTCCTTTAAGAGCTGCAAACTCAACTTCTCCCATCTGGTAAATTTTCCAGACATCGGTCAGTTTAATAAGAGGCTCGTCTTTATTCTTGTAGATCTTTACCCCTTTAAAGCTTTCAGCAGAATTATTTCCAGAATTGAGATATGGATTGTTTTTTAGATTCTCCCCCAAAGAATTTCCCTCTGAATCGTTTTCGGATTCATCATAGAAACTCGCCCTTTTTTCGAGCGAATCTATAAATTTTGAGGGGTTAAATTTTGTTTTAAAAGAATCTAGTATTTCACTAAGTGTCATACTCACCCTCTAAATACTTAGTCGTATCTGAGCTGAACCTTTTTAATGAACATAGGTCCAATTCTATCTTTGTGCATATTGTATCGCTTTCATTAACAGCCTTGTGGTATGGTCTGAACATCTTTGATAAGATGTTATATATTAGACATTTTATCTGCAGTTTCTGACCTTGGAGCTGTTTTTGAAGAATATTTACTTTCTTTGAAGATTCTGTATAGCCTGAAAAGCAGAAAGCTAGACAGCAAATAAGCCAGAGATTCCGCAACCGGAAAAGCTGCCCAGACTCCATCCAGTTTGTATACAGGGAAAGGAGAATAACGGCTCCGTTAGAAAAAATATCTGCTACGGATATAATAAAATAAAAAGGAAATCAAAGGTAGTGACATGCTATCTAATTCCTTTAAATGAAATCGAAAAGCAGCCAAGAGATTCTTTATTAAGAAAGCTTTGAGTTCTAATTATAATCAAATTCCAAAAGTAATAACAGCTGATAAAAATTCAGCTTATCCACCTGCTATAGATACACTGAAAAATGACAAAATATTACCTAAAAACATAGGAATTAGACAAATCAAGTATTTGAATAGCATTATTTTCAATCTGCAAATAAAACTTTAAAAGGAATTGAAGCTATGAATATGATTAAAAAAGGACAAATCAAGAATCTAAATTACTCTGTTCTTAATGAAGCTAAATATATTAATCAATTATTTGGAATAGTTCTATTCTATTGGCACATCTTCTTGAATATTTTATCTTTTGTTCATTATCCATATAGATTTACATGCTTATCCTGAGATTTTTTGCAACGTAACCCAAAAACGTATTTCAGTTACTTAAGAAACCAAATTAAAAACATCAATTCACAAGTATTAGTATAAACACTAAATGAAGGAATTATACTTAAAGATATACAAAGCCTGTTTTGCCAGCAGAAATTAACCATATATCAGGGTTATTCAAAACAGTTGCAATAATAAGTTGAGATGATTTTTCATTCATAAGGCACTGCCAGATAAACATGTTTCTTTCATTCAATCTTTACCTCCCGGATTGAGAGGATCTATTCTGAAAAGCAAAATCATGAATAATGCAGCTACAGTCCATGTGCCCCAAAAAAACAGGTTCACGGTAATTTTCAAGAGTGTACCTATTATCACTAATAAGATTCCCAATAACAGCAAAATTTGGATCCTTTTGCTCAACTGCTTTCTCTCCAGTTATCCCCTTTTTAAATAAACCAGTTTTCAAACAGGATCAAGGTTTCAAACAGGATCAAGGCGATAAAATCATTTTTCACAAAACCTCAATACCAAAAAAGCAGGAAATTAAAAAAAGGGAATCAACCCTTTCTTTTCCATTTCCTTTCTTTTCCGTTTATTCATATCTCAATGCGTCTACTGGTTTTAACTTTGAAGCCCTATACGCGGGGACAACTCCTGAAATCACACCTATTAAAATTGCCAGGAGAAGCCCTAAAGCCATCAGATCAGGAGCAAAGTACATGCCTGAAGAACCTGAACCTCCCCCTCTCATCATCTGCAGACCCAGCATAGGGAAAACAGTTGAAACACAAGCTCCCAGAATATCTCCAAGGATACCGCCAACAAGACCGACCATTGCGGAATTAAAAAGGAAAATCATAAGGATATCCCTGTTTTTTGCCCCAATAGCTTTCATAGTCCCTATCTCCTTCGTCTTTTCAAGGACAGAGGTAAACATAGTGTTGGCAATCCCGACTGCTCCCACAAGAAGCGACACTGCTGCAATAGCACCAAGGAAGAGGGTCATTGAACTCGTCATTTCAGTGACAGATTCTGCCATCGATTTGGAAGCTGACACCGAAAAGTCTCTATCATCATCATTGACAATGTGCCTTGAGATCATGAGCTTATCTACGATATCTTCTGTCAGATTGTCTACTACATCTTCGCTCTTGGCTTTTACAGTTATGGAATCATAAACATCATTTTGTGCATCATCGATCAGGGTTACTGCTCCATCGATAGGCATATAAATACTTCTATCACCTTGACCTTCTTCTGACAGAATCCCAACAACACGCACTGCTTTACCATTTACAGTTATTACCTGGTTAACTCCGATATCCTGTTTATAAGTCCCACTTGCAATGCCGCTTCCAATGACTGCAACATACTTATCAGAAGGTTCAAGCAATCTTCCGGATTGTGTTTTTAGTGTAGTCATATATTGCCAGACCTGTGGATCTACACCTGTGATTGAAAGGGTTGCATTTTGCGCTGCATAAATTACTGGCACACTACCGGCAATCTCTCCTTCTATATATGATATATTATTCAATCCTCGAAGTGCCGCAATGTCCTTATCTGTTAATTCAACATCTGTTGTCGTACCTTCCCCTCTTCCTCCACCTCCTGGACCCCCCGGCATATTGGATGATGCCTTGGAGTATCCTGGAGTTATGGTTATTTTTGTCAGATCCATCTCGGAAAGTCTACTCTGAACTTGCTCTTGCATGGCATCCCCGAGGGAAAGGATGCCAACTACAGATCCGATCCCTATAACTATCCCGATAATGGTTAACCAGCTTCGGAGTTTACTGTGAACAAGCATGTTCAGACCCATTTTCAGGTAGGTCGATTGTCTCATTTCGCATCCTTCCGTTCTCTATTGATGTGTTCTTTCAGATCTTTTGGTCTTCAGGTTTTTTGTACCCGGCTTTTTTCATTTTCATTACCTGTATCTTTTCGTGTATCTTCCTGCGATAAACGAGTACTCCACCTGCAAGGACAAGTAATCCAATGTACGGTAGGTACGAACCAAATCCAGCGTTACTACCTGGGCCTCCCGGACCTCCTGCTGCAG
>NZ_DAVG01000068.1 GCF_002505485.1 Methanosarcina sp. UBA5
GAATTTTCTCATACCAGTTTCGAACTCCGGTACTTTTAAGGGCAAGTTCGCCATAGCGGATTATAACCACCTCTGTCTGAACCCTATATCCGGAGTAAGAGGATTTAGAATCCGAACAATCACATTTTTCAGCACCATTTTTTTGGATGCCTCTGTTTTCCTGAAGGGTACGAATGTCAGATTCAATTTTTTCTTTTACCATGAAAAATACCAACCGTATATCAATAAATAGCCCAAGTTAGAGAGGTTCAAGCATCCTTGTAGGTACGAACTCATGCTCCAGGATACGGTTCTTAAGCATGGTACATAGCCTTTCTGCCCTTGCCCTATCTGACTGCCTCAGGGATACAGGGATAGTTCCTTCAGCCAGTTCTATAGACCCAAGTCTTGCACGGAATACTCCTTCAGAACACTGAAGTGTACAGGTTCCGCAGTTGATGCAAAGGTCTCTGTTGATAACACAATCATTTGAAATCGCTTCTGTAGGACAGGTGCGCATTGCGGCACAGTCCGGATGGTGCAGACACTTTTCTTTTTCGATGCGAATGACTTTATCAGTGCCTCCCCATATATTCCCATAATTCACTTTTGCATGCGCAGTGCGCCCGTTTACGTCTGCTACTGGTAGAGGGACATTCTGGTCCAAAATTTTTAATCCTGAAAGAATCTCTTCATCAAGGACAGGGATAGGGACTGCAAGTGAGGTCAAGCATTCAGGTCCGTGTGCGGTTTTCATCCCTCCCATCATGGTCGGGTCCATATCTTTCATGTCTGCATAGGCTGAGACGTTCGGCTTATCAGGGCTGGCTCTGGTTCCTTTTCCCATGATATAACCGGGTGCACCATTTAAAAGAACTCTTGTACCCACACCTATTGACCTGTGAGAGGGGTCATTCTGCAGAGGATTTATTTCTCCACATCCTGATACCGTTGTTTCCGTAAAAGGACCTGTCAGGCCTGTCACAGAGAAGATAGTGTTAATCGTTGGAGAAGCTGGATTTATCAGTGCATTGTAATTTTTAAACGCGAGCCTTGTGGTAATGATCCTGGCAAATTTGATCTCATCAAGCGTAACCTGGTTTTCATAATGCCTTCCGTGTGCTTCTACCAGCACGTCAACGGCTTTTCCTTTTACAAGGTCCCGGAAAAGGTGTCCTCCCCCGTATTGGTCATTTGCATGTGCTGTCCCGTTTATCACAAGGTCTACAACCCCGAGCCTTTCGTTCGGACAGGGGCCGGGTTGAGCAGGCACGCCATTCAGCCATATTGCATCCGCCCTCTCAAAACTGCACTTTTCGGCTACTGGCACCATCATAACTGCCATAGTTCCTGACATCACGCCAAACGTTCCGGTCGTGACCACATCCACGTCGTCAACAGTCACATTTTTGCCTTCACGAACCATCGACTTGAGCTCGACAGCTGTAAGGATTATGGCTTCTTTGTTTGCAATCTTCTCGTTTATCTCTTCAATCGTTTTCATAGTATCCCGATCTTTTCAATAGTCTTCATAATATCCTGATGTCCTCAAGCCGAACGTGAAGTCCAGAAGGCTTTTGAAAACACATATTCACCAGAGCAGTATGTGCAAGCCCTATCATACAGTTGCCAGGAAGAAAATATTGACGGGTTCCGAACACAGGAGGTCTTTTTATAGTACTGGCAATTCCTTCAAAAGCGTGCACATGGTATGCCTGAATATCATGGGCATCTTCTTTTCTAGCAACCATGGGACCTACGGTATGGCATTCAATTACGCCTGTAATCGGGTTTGCGCTCAGAACCCTCAAAGCATGGTATACCGGGCATCCCGGACCTGCCGGACGGCCAGTTACGAGGTCTCCTTTTTTGATATCCCATTTTTCTACAAGGTCTGCCCTGAAAGGCACTATAAACTTCCGGGCTGACGGTTCATCCGGAAATGGCAGGAGAACGAAGTCGTATTCTTTTCCAGCCACATCTATACCGGAATAAGTGATGTTTCTTGTCTGGATCGCTAGATTTTCCCGGCTCACAATTTTCTCAGGACTCACTGTCTTTTCTACGGTGTTTTCTATACTGTAGAATGGACACATATCCAAATCTGTTAATCCTGCTTCAAGCCGATCAACAAAATCTGAACAGGTTTGAGAGCCGCAAGCTCCACAGTTTTTGCCAGGGGGATCCCATTTATTCACCATCAGTCACCTCTGTACAAGGGCTCTGGCATATCCAGCGGCCGGATGACTCCAAAGTGGTTTTTCCATCCAATTTCTTTTTTCCCGATACATACAGTACATACACCAAGCGGAGGTGCACCTCTGAGCTTTATCTGGTCAGGCCCTATAGCCGGGTGATTGGCAATCCTCCTCATCAGATATCGTAAACCGGTTCCCTGAATTGCATTTGTCTCTACAATGTCAATTTCCGGGACAACTTTTCGGATACTTTCTCTGAAAACTTCCTTTTCTGCCTGGGACACCAGATCAGTCTTGGTAACAACTGCCACATCTGCAAGAGCAAGCAAAGGGGCCATTTTGAGCGGGGAATTGGTTCCTGAGATCGCACTAACAACTGCAATTCCAAGAGAATAAGTCGTGTATGGAGTACACCTGAGACAGAGCCCTGCGCTTTCAATTATAAGGATATTTCTTGAGATGCTCTCGGCCCAGCGTAATGCGTCGTCAAGAACCAGAATTCCCATGTGGTCAGGACACACGTCCCCTGAATAGATCTTTTTGACAGGAATATCAAACTCTTCTGCAAGTTCCTGGTCTTCTGTCGCATGTACAACATCGATCTTCAGGAAGGCAGGAAGTGATCCTTCAGGAAGATTTTTTATAACCTGGCGGATCACAGCGGTTTTTCCTCCACTTGGAGGACCGGCAATAATGAGAAGCTTCATTTGGGCTCACACCCTGTTCAACTGGAGACTTTGTCTGGCTGGGGTTATCAAGACTTTTGAAGATAAGGATGAAAAATCAGCTCCATGTCTGAGTTTTTCCCTGATTTGATGGAGCCTGTCTTCGATTAAAGCAAGATCTTCAATAAGATACTGTTCCTCTCCAGTCGATTCGATTACAGACGCAACTCCCCCATTCTTCATCACTATGCGCCTGTCTGCTGTAAGAGCAAGATAAGGGTCGTGTGTTACAAGGATGACTGCTTTGGTTCCTCCGTGAAGAGACTGAATAACCCGATCTTTGAAGATACCTGCATTTTCAATCTCATCAAGCAAAAGTATCGGGGTATCGCCGATTACAAGGGCATCTGCAATCATAAGAGACCGGGTTTGTCCTCCGGATAAACCACTCATCCTGCTTTTAAGACTGATCGCTTCACCTGTAAATGTATTTGCAAGATTTATTGTTTCTTCAAGCAAGTCTTCTCTTCCTGGTTTCCGTGCTCTGATATGCATTCGCAGGAATTCTTCAACTGAGAGATCTGCCAGACAACGGGTATTCTGGGTTATCATGGCAATTGGTTTGGAGGCTGGTTCCCGTACAAAGGACTCGGGGGGCTCCTGACCATTGATAAGGACTCGTCTGCCTGTAATACTATCTCCCTGCGCAAGAGTTTCAATATCATTGATTAAAGCTGACTTTCCTGAGCCAGTTGGGCCTACAATTGCAAGAGTATCCCCTGGTCTTATTTCTATGGTTTCAAATCCTTCCTGTTCTCCAAATCTGTTTTTCCCAGATTGAACCGTAAGAGTGAATTGCTTTGTCATGTACACAATTGTGAAGATTTGTGAGTTATAAATCTTTCCGCAAAATAAATAAATATATCCTTAAAAGCCAAAAAATGAGTAAATTGTATCCTTTATAGGAAAATAATAATAAAATAGTGGAAAGAATAGATTAATTCAAACCTACAATTTTTCCTCAATAATAATTTCAGGAAATTATTGCAAGATTTAGATGGAAAAACAGTTATCTGCTCCTCAAAATTGTGCTGAAATTGATTCTATGTGCTTAAATGTCTTTATGAGGCGTTAGGTCACAGCCAGTGCATAGAAGACACATTGTTCGCGATTTATCGACACAGAGTGACTCACGGTCAAGCATATCCTTCAAAATACCTCCAAGTTTTAAAAGCCGTGCACTGTCTGGCCTTGTGATCTTCACATTTTTCCTCAGAGGGTTGGGAGAAATAGGTCTGAGAATTGGAATTATACATCGGCTCGTAAGGAGCTTGATACCCTTCAGGACGGTTTCATCACTTTCCCCAAGGCCGATTATGAAGTTTGAAGAGACCCTGTTTCTGCCGAAAACATTCACTGCGGTGTCGAGAGCATCAAGAACTGTGTAAAGAGAAAGATCTGGACAGAAACGGCGGAAAAGCTCAGGGTCCATAGTCTCAACATTGTATTTTATTTCGCATGCGCCTGCAGAATAAAGTTCTTCTGATGAACCTGCTGTGGGATAGACCGAGACACCTATTGGGAGATCGTACTCACGTGTGAGCTGCTTTATGATACTTGCCGCCCTCTGGACTTCTTTCTTTGGCGAAACAGCTACACCGCTGGTAAGGGAAATCGCCTTCAGTTCACCTGTTGCATAAGCTTCCTCAACCATCTGGAGAACTTTTGTACTGTCCTTTATCCCGCCATTCATTTTTGGTACCGGGCAAAACTGGCAATCATATACACATTTTTCAGATAACGTAATGTATGCCTGTTCCGGACAGTGACAAAGCGGACGTTCAAGTACCCCCCTGGCAACTACATCATCGCCTTTAACAGCTACCACATGCTCATCTTCCGGTACTACACGCAAAGGAGATGCATCATTGATTGTAAGCCTCACCCTTCGGTTTCCTGACTTCAGAAAAATTGAGGAGCCACCTGCTCCGGGGCCAGCTGTAGCCTTGCTCTCAAGTTTATCAGGAAAAAGGGAATCATCTACCTGAACACTCCCTACACTTAACAGAGCTGCCTTAATATTTGTATTTAGTTCCTTGTCCATAATTATGCACTTCAGAAAGCAAAATACTCAGTGTATTTGCTCAGTACAGTTAATGTGTACTAATAGTAGTGTTTACAATTGTAAACCAAACTAATTAACAATTGTGAACTGTGTAATATTAACAATTGTAAACTTAAAAAGCTTATGATCAATTCCAATTAATCATAAAATATGGATATTAAAATTGAAAAAGATCTATTTTATATTAGGTTTGATTCCAATGTTTGGCTTAGAAGTTCTCTTGTAAATATAGTAACGAAGCTTTTAAAATAAAATTTTAAATTCTCTTTTCCGTAAAAGGCATATTTTGCCTCAAAAAGCAGGTTTAAATATCAGAAACGAGTATGACGTGTTGTGCGTTCACAATTGTGAACACCTGTGCCAGAGTGGCGGAAAGGCTACGCAATGGACTGCAGATCCATTTATCCCGGTTCGATTCCAGGCTCTGGCTTAAAAGTTTTCTCATAACCTTCGCAGAAAACTTTTAACAAGAAAGTCTTAGGATTTTTTACTCTTGGGAGATTTAAACAACAGTAAATTAATAGCAAAAACAGGTACTTATAACCTTATTGAGTATGTTGATATTTAAGCAACCTAAATCTGATACTAGCAACTTAAATCTGGTACTATTGATTTCTTTTCTCAACTGTGTAGGTTTGAATCTATTACGAGAAAAACAAACTTTTATTCAACGGGATTCAAAATGACTGATATTGAAGTTAGAGAATTAGTGCCGTCCGAATATAGAGAATGGGACTTGCTTGTTGAAGAAGCTCAACCTGGTACACTTTTTCATACGAGTGACTGGCTGGAAACTTACAGAAATGTTCTTTCAAAGGACCTTAGAATTTACGGTTGTTTCAGAAACGATGAGCTTGTAGGCGGGTGTCCCCTATTTGTTAGGAACTTCAAAGGAATTCTAAAAATGGCATCTTCGACCAGTAATATGACTGATTACTGTGGACCTCTTGTAAAAGAAAGTTCCAGCGCCAAAACAAGCAAAAGAGTGCAGGAAACTCACGAAATCTTTGACGCACTCAGGAAATTTCTGTGCAGACAGGGTTTTGATAGTATTCACCTGAGATTCTCTCCGGGAATTGAGGATATCAGATCATTTACCTGGAATGACTGGGGCTCAAAGGTTCATTATACCCATCACCTGGATCTGAAGGAAGATGTCGATAATAAGATATCAAGGACAATCAGGAAGGATCTCAAGTCTGTATTTAAGGTAGGACTTGAAACAAAGATATGGAATGATCTTGAAACTTATTATAGTCTGCTTTCCAAAACATATGAGAGGCAGAACCTAAAAACACCACTACCCAAAAGGTTTTTCGAAAAGGTTTTTGACCTTATTCAAAAAAAAGATATCGGTTACATGCTTGTGTCCGAAACTCCAGAAGGAGAAGCCGTTGCAGCACATTTGACTCTTTACGGAAAAGAAAGTACGATTGGCTGGTCTTCTGCCCGGAATCCGGCTTTTAACCTGAGAGGATCCAATGCTCTCCTTTACTATAACGAGTTCCTTGACTTGCAGTCCAGAAATTTCGAATACATGAATGTTATGGCAGGAAATGTTCCCAAGTATGCGGATTATATTATGGGCTTTTCTCCCAAACTCGTACCTTACTACAGTGTAACCTTAGAAAGCAAGAAATATTCAATTCTCAAAGCCTTATACAAAGTAGTGACTTAATAGGAAAATTGAGGTTATTTTTGAGCCGTTGGTATGTGAAAATGAGAAGCTCCCCAAAAAAATAATTATACACGGAGGAAATCAAAAATCAGGAATATTTTTAATTACGAGTTTTCTCCTTTCTTTACAGATATATCTTGCTAATGCATGTAATCCGCATACAACTAATAAAAACAAATTTTATTTAACCTTTAAAAAGGTAAAATTTATATTTTTACTTTTAAACAGGAAAAATGGAGATGAAAAAGTGAAAGTCGCTGTTGTTTCAAGTGATGGCAAGGTTATCAACCAGCATTTTGGAAAAGCATCTAGATTTTTTATATTTGAAGTTGATGATTGTGGTAAAATACAGTTCTTAGAAGTGAGAGAGACTATACCTTTATGTGGCTCGGCGGATCACGGGCATGCAGATGAGGTTTTGAGCAGAACAATTTCTTTGATTTCTGACTGTGAGGCTTTGCTTTGCTCCAGAATTGGCAGCAGGCCGCAAGAAGAATTAAGGAAAAAAGGGATCAAGCCAGTTGAAGCTCCATACTTTATTGATGAAGCTTTAAAAAATATCTTAGAAGTTGAATAATCAGAGTTCAGTGGTTCAAAATCATCTTATTTCCAAACTATGATTCACAAATGTTTAGCAAATATAATAATTTTCCAGATATGAAAGTATGGATACTGTGATATTATAAACGTATTTTTGAGCCGCAACAATTCCTATGCAACAATCCCTATTTAACTTCTTGAGCCCGCAAGATAATCTTCAAATTCGTGTTGAAATCGGGAGGTTGCACAACTGCTTTTTTTCTATCAAACAGGCAATTTACATCCTTAGTCTAAGGATACAGATAATTTTCAGGTACTTTTTGCCTTAAAAACGAAATTTAAATATTAATAATGAATAGGATGTTTTGTCAATTCACAATTGTGAACACTTGTGCCAGGATGGCGGAAAGGCTACGCAATGGACTGCAGATCCATTAATTCCGGTTCGAGTCCGGATCTTGGCTTGAGGCTCTCCAGATAAAAGGGGACAGAAATATTTTGAGCTGTCATCCCTGAAAACTATCCGGAAATCCTCTGAAAAAATTGGAAAAAATAGAAAAAAGTGAAAAATTTAACAAAAGTTGAAAAAATTGGAAAAATCAAAAAAGTTGAAAAAGATAAAAAAATTGAAAAAATAATAGAACAGATAAATTAATTTAAAGAAGGTAAAAGCATGAACTCAACAAGGTTAAAGTATGAAAGGAGAGATCGTTGACGGAACAAGGAGTTCTGCCCTCGATCTGAATGAAAATATTGTTGAAGAAGTATGGAGGGAGCTTGATGATGAGCTTACAGTTGAAATATTCTGGGAAGCTCTTGATCTAACTGGATTCTACATTCTCTTGCGTACAATGTATCATGTGCTTCTTGCAGTGGAGTATGTATCTCTTGAAGTTAGAACCAGCCCTCTTAATATGATTGAACAGAAGATCGCTCAAAATGAGAACGATCTCCTTGAAGAAGGAAAATCCCGGCTGTGGCAGATATTCAATAAATATCACATTTCAGGAACAGGGATCAAAATGCGCAGACAGCTAAGAACAGAAAATAAAAAAGATACGGAGTTGTCTGGGAACTTTGTCATAGAGTCCAATAGCACATTAACTCACCCTATGTTTCCAGATATAACCGAAACCATAACTTCCTTATACTGTTGTTGATTGAAGCAATATAAAATCCATAACCTCCTATTTTCTTTTTTGTTATGAAAATTCGCTGTAACATAATGGTTTCGAAAAGAAAACTCTTTTTTAATATTGAGTATTCTCCTAAATTGTATATTCAGTTATATATTCTTCTTTAATTTTACTTCTGACATCAAACATGAGAAATATTTGAATTAGTTTTTCTCCAAAAAGCAGGTTTAAATATCATAAATGATTATGACGTGCTATGCATTCACAATTGTGAACAATTGATGCCAGGATGGCGGAAAGGCTACGTAATGGACTGCAGATCCATTAATCCCGGTTCGATTCCAGGCTCTGGCTTGAAAGATTTCTTGTAAATATAAACAAGGAAGCTTTTGAAGAAAAATTTCAGTTTCTCTTTGCCGTAAAAGGCACATTTTGCCTCAAAAAGCAGGTTTATATATTAAAAATGAGTATGACGTGTTGTTAGTTCACAATTGTGAACACGGAATGCCAGGGTAGCAGAAAGGCTATGCGATGGATTGCAGATCCATTAATCCCGGTTCGATTCCAGGCTCTGGCTTGAAAGTTTTCTTGCGGATATAACAGGAAAACTTTTAGCAAGAAAATTTTAGGGATTTTTGCCCTAAAGGAGGTTCAACATAAAGAAACTATAACAGAAACAAATGGCAGGTGCAAGCTTCAGAATTGTGAAGCTTGGAGGTGCCAGTCACCAAGTGATTCAATTTACAAGATATGAAAAACTCCTAGTTGTAGATGAACAGACCAAGCTCAAATAGCAAAACTCACAACCAAATCGGTAAAACTCACTTTCCGCAGAAGTGCACAAAAAAATACCCGTTTATCAATATGGGTATAGCCTCCTAAATCGGTATCAGTTATACAGGATACTAGGCAGATAACCCCTCAATTGTGTGCATCTGCGGAATAGGAGTATTGAACGGAGTATTGAACAACAAAATCACAAAGAATAACAAGATTACAAAAGATGCTGAGATGGCGGAAAGGCTACGCGATGGATTGCAACTCCATTCTATCCCGGTTCGATTCCGGGTCTTAGCTTAGGGGTAGTATATGGATATAAGAACACAAAAAACATTTGAGGCACTTTTTGCCCTTGAAGATATTAGGGAGACACTTAGACAAAGGCTTCCAAATACCACAAGTCCAGAAGAAGAAAACACCATTAAAGAAAATGTAAATAGGGTCAGAAAAATTCTGGATGATATCGAAAACAACACCGGAACTCCGGAAATAAGAAAAATAGCTGATAATATTGATATTCGGTCCAGAGAAGAAACACACATCAATATACAGCCAATCCAGGCAGCAGGAAGGCTCACACCCGAAGCCCGAAAAGCTCTCATAGCATACGGCGATGGCTACTCCACCTGTGATGCCTGCCGCAAACCTTTCAGGCTGGACAAAATAAGCAGTCCACCTATTGCTCCATTTCATGAACAACTTGCAAGCTTCGTTAACATGGACGTTGCTCGAGTAGTACCAGGTGCAAGGAGAGGATTCCAGGCAGTGACATCCTCTCTGGTCAATAAAGGTGATTCTGTAATAGTCTCAGCTCTTGCTCATTATACTGAATTTCTTGCAGTAGAGGGAGCAGGGGGAATAGTTCGAGAAGTTCCCTTAAACGAGCACAATATTGTGACTGCAGATGCTACTGCTGAGAAAATTGAAGCGGTTAAGCAGGAAACAGGTAAATTACCTGTACTGGTAATGATCGATCACTTTGATTACCAGTATGCAAATGAGCATGATGTAAAAGGCATTGCAAAAGTTGCCCACCAGTATGACATTCCTTTCCTGTATAACGGGGCATATACTGTTGGAGTAAGGCCAGTTGATGGAAAAGATATCGGTGCAGACTTTATTGTAGGTTCAGGCCACAAAAGCATGGCATCTCCTGCACCGTCTGGAGTACTGGCAACAACCGAGGAGTGGGCTCCGAAGATATTCCGTACAACTCAGATGACGGGTGATCTAACCAAACGCAAATTTGGTGTAAAAGAAGTTGAAATGCTTGGCTGCACACTGATGGGCTCAACATTGCTAGGTATGATGGCTTCATTCCCCACAGTCAAGGAGAGAGTAAATAACTGGGAAGACGAGTTGAAAAAATCGAATTATCTAATCGATGGTTTGCTTGCTATTGAAGGTAGTAAAGTCGTCTCAGAATATCCACGCAAACATACCCTCTCCAAAGTTGACACTATCAAGAGCTTCGATCTTATAGCTCAGGAGCACAAACGCAGAGGTTTCTTCCTTTCAGATGAACTTTCAAGCAAGGGCATTGTCGGAGAATTTGCAGGAGCTACACGCGTGTGGAAACTTAATACATACGGGCTTTCATGGGAGAAAGTTCGCTATGTAGTAGACACATTCCAGGAAATCGCTGAGAAATACAACCTTCAGGTAAACAAGGAGAAAAATTCCAATGACTAATAACTATAAATTAGGAACACTCGCCCTTCATGCCGGGCAGAACCCGGATCCAACTACAGGAGCACTTGTAGTACCTATATATCAGACTACCTCATATGCATTCAAGGATGCAGATCAGGCAGCCAATCGTTTTGGGCTCAAAGAGCTTGGCAATATTTACACACGTATCATGAATCCCACTACTGATGTGTTCGAAAAGCGCATCGCTGCCATTGAAGGTGGGACTGGAGCTCTTGGAGTTGCATCCGGTTCAGCAGCAATAACCTATGCCCTGTTAACTATTACCAGAGTAGGCGATGAAATAGTATCCGGAAATAATCTTTACGGCGGAACCTATGAACTTTTCAGTTATACTTTTCCTAAGCTTGGAAGAAAAGTGATATTTGTAGACTCAACTGATGTAGAAGCATACCGAAAAGCTATTAATGAGAAAACCAGGGCTATTTATATTGAGTCACTGGGTAACCCAAAACTTGATGTTCCAGATTTTGAGGCAATCGCAGCTATTGCCCATGAAGCCGGGATTCCGCTTGTAGTAGACAACACAAGTGCTGTAGGGCTTGTCCGACCTATTGAACATGGAGCTGATATCGTTGTGCATTCCGCGACCAAATTCATTGGCGGACATGGAAACTCAATTGCCGGTTCTATAGTCGATTCTGGAAAGTTCGCCTGGAACAATGGTAAGTTCCCGGAATTCACAGATCCTGATCCAGAGTATCACGGCCTGAAATACTGGGACACATTTTCAGCCTTCCCTGGACTTGGGAACATAGCATTTGTCTACAAAGCAAGGCTGCAATTCCTTCGAGATACTGGCGCCGCGGTTTCCCCTTTTAACTCGTTCCTGCTGCTTCAGGGACTTGAAACACTGCACCTGAGAATACAGAGGCACTCAGAGAATGCCCTCAAGGTAGCAGAATACCTATCAAAACATCCGAAAGTCTCGTGGGTCAATTATCCCGGTTTACCGAATCATCCAAGCCATGAACTTGCGTCAAGGTATCTCAAAGGTGGTTATGGCGCATTGCTAGGTTTCGGCGTGAAAGGTGGCGTGGAAGAAGGTAAAAAATTTATTAATTCTGTGAAACTGCTTTCACACGTTGCGAATATAGGAGATTCCAAAAGTCTTGTTATCCATCCAGCAAGTACCACACACCAACAATTAACCCCGGCCGAGCAGGAAGCAAATGGAGTTAAGCCAGATTACATACGCCTTTCTATAGGTACTGAGGATATAGAAGATATAATCTCAGATCTGGAACAGGCTCTTGAGAAAGTGTAATTTTAATTATTGCTCTCTGGCACCAAGGCTAATTTATATCTTACATTACAAAAAGGCATTAAAAACGCTGTAAATTGATGAGGTAAAACTCATCTATTTTCAGTAATTTTGCTTTGTCAATTAACTTTGTCGTATCAACTTTTATCAACTTTTTTTGGAATATTTAACTGAAAAACAAGGATGACATTCATGGACTTTGAAAAATTACGATACGGGACCGAACTTATCAAGAGGGGCT
>NZ_DAVG01000106.1 GCF_002505485.1 Methanosarcina sp. UBA5
AGATCGCAGCCGAACGAAGGGCACCCTCAACAACTCCATCCATATCCTTTTTACCTACGTCATGGATACGCGGTCCATAGGCAATATTATCATAAATGGACATAGGAAAAGGATTGGGTTTCTGGAAAACCATACCTACCTGCTTCCGGAGTTCAACAACATCAACATCTTTTCCGTAAAGATTCCTACCTTTAATTGAAACTTTACCTTCAACCTTACAGTTTTTGATAAGATCATTCATCCTGTTTAAGCAGCGGATAAAAGTAGATTTTCCGCAACCTGAGGGACCTATAAGAGCAGTTACGCTGTTTTTGGGGATCCGCATGGAGATATTATTAAGAGCCTGCTTTTCCCCATACCACAGATTTAAATTCTCAACAGATATCTGGGGCTGAGCTACGTTTTGAACAGCTTCAGTCATTTATGAACCTCAATTTTCACATATACATTAAAAATTATGAAAATGTTAAATTTTTACTTTTTGCCTGTAATGACTGCGGATCAAAACCGCAATGATATTCAAACCTAGCACGATAATCAACAAAACCAAGGCCGTCCCGTACTGAAGAGAGCGAGTTTGAGCGATGCTTGTCCCAGAAGTGGCCAGCACAAAGAGATGATATGGAAGAGCCATGAACTGAGAATACATAGAGTCGGGCAGCCTTGGCAGGAAGTAAACGACACCTGTGAGGAGAATAGGAGCTGTCTCCCCTGCAACCCTTCCAATGCTGAGAATAGAACCTGTAACAATTCCAGGAATAGCAGCAGGTAATACCACATGCTTGATAGTCTGCCATTTGCTGACCCCGAGTGCAAGAGAGGATTCTCGATACTCTTTTGGAACTGCAATCAGGGCTTCCTGGGTAGAACGGATAATGACAGGAATAATCAGAAGAGAAAGAGTAAGGCAGGACGACAATAAAGAAGAACCAAAATCAAAATATTTAACAAAAAGTGCCAGCCCAAAAAGCCCGAACACTACAGAAGGGGTTCCTGCAAGATTGTTAATTGCCATTTCTATAATCCAGGTTGTGCGGTTTTCTACTGCATATTCGTTCAAGTAAACGGCAGCCATAATTCCCATAGGGAGAGCTACAGCCATTGATCCTATTATCAAGAGAATAGTGCCTATAATCGCGGGATAAATTCCGCCTTCGGTCATCATCATACGGGGCATTTCAGTAAGGAACTCAATACTAATTGCACTGTACCCATTGTACATAATATAAGCAAGGATAATTACTACAAATGCAGCTATTGCCACAGCTGAAAGGCTAAGAAGTGCAAAGGCAACTTTTTCACTAGTTCTTGCATTCAGTCCCATACTTAGCCCACCTTGAACCCGAATAGATTTATGCTCATTTTCATTTACATTAGAACTTAATTCCATGCTCAATCCACCTTGAATTTGTATCTTTTTTTGATCATATCTCCAATCAGGTTAATCAAGAAAGTTATAACGAAAAGCACAGTTCCAACTGCAAAAAGAGCATGAAAGTGAGCACTCCCCTGAGGGACTTCACCCATTTCAAGTGCAATTGTAGCAGTCATTGTCCTTACAGGGTTGAGAATGCCACCGGGAAAAGAAGGAATTACTGCAGTATTTCCTGTAACCATCATGAGTGTCATTGTTTCCCCTATAGCTCTTCCAACCCCAAGCATTACCGCCGCTGAGATTCCCGATAGAGCTGCAGGAACTATGACCTTATATATAGTCTGCCATCTTGTAGCTCCCAGAGCGAGCGAACCCTGCTTGAGAGTACTGGGAACCGAGCTTATTGCATCTTCTGAGATGGTAATGATTGTAGGAAGTGCCATAACTGCAAGCATAATGGAACCTGTAAGAGCGGTTTGCCCAGTAGGTAGATTAAGAGTATTTTGTATAAACGGAACAAGTATAACAAGTCCAAAGAATCCGAATACAACAGAAGGAATCCCTGCCAAGATTTCAACAAAAGGTTTAAGGAACCCTGCAATCTTTGGTGGGGCAATCTCAGAAATATAAATAGCACAAGCAATACCCAGAGGTACTGCAAAAATGATTGCTCCGGCAGTAACAAGAAGAGAACCTAAAAATAGAGGTAATAGCCCAAACTGCCTGTTTACTGATGTCGGGTACCAGAATTTTCCTGTGAGAAAGTCTAGAAGGGACGTGTCTTTAAAGAGAAGTAAACTATCCCTAAATAAAAAGATGCATATAAGGAGAAGGACAATGACCGTAAGGGCACTTACTGAGAAAAGCACCGATTCGATCGCCTTTTCCTTATAATTTCTGTCAAACATATTTTTCCCTTGAACCTTTTAAAAATTGTTACTTTTTTAATGGAATATACCCGATTGTACTCACAATTTTTTGCCCGTCCTCACTCCTCACAAAGTCGATGAATTCCTTTGTAAGACCTGAAGGTTCACCATTGGTGTAGAAGTAAAGAGACCTTGAAAGTGGATATGAACCATTAAGTATACTTTTGGCAGTTGGAGCTACAGAGCCGTTTCCAGCATCCAGACTAAGGGCTTTTACACTGCTGTCGAGATACGCAAAACCAATGTATCCTATTGCATTAGTGTTCTGAGTTACTTCAGAAACTACTCCACCAGTAGCAGGCTGAGTAAGAGCATCAGGTCGGTATTCATCGCCTTTCAAAACGTCTTTCTGGAAGTCTTTATACGTTCCGGAACTGGTATCTCTAGAAATAACTGTTATTGGCTTGTCTTCACCACCGACTTCCTTCCAGTTGCTGATGCTTCCATTGTAGATACCGCGAAGCTGGTCAAAAGTAAGGTTAGAAACAGAATTAGAAGGATTTACAACAACTGTAATACCGTCATAGGCAACAGTAGTTTCTACAGGATTAACGCCATTTTTCTTAGCGGCTTCAGTTTCATTAGCATCAATTTCTCTGGATGCGGTAGCAATATTTACTTCACCGTCAATGAGCGCAGCAATTCCAACACCGGATCCGCCTCCAGTGACTGTTATGCTTTTCCCAGAGTTCTTATTCATAAATTCTTCAGCTTCAGCCTGTGCAAGAGGCAGAACTGTATCAGATCCTTTCAAAGAAATGCTCTGCACTTCACCAGAAGTAGCTCCCTGTGGTGCTTCTGCAGCAGTGGTTTCCTGCACGGGAGCTTCTGAAGAGGTTTCCTGAGCTGGGGAAGAACCTCCCTTATTCTTTTCAGCACATCCAATTCCCAAAAACACCAGTCCGATTACTAACAATAAAAGAACTGAGTAAGTTTTTAATTTATCTACCATGTCAAAGACGCTCCTTTAAATAAATATGACTAATCAACAATTTACATACATTAACTGAGTGTACCGTATAACGCATAATAGATAAAAGAAATATATAAAGATTCTCAATATACTCTATAGGGAATTAGTAATCCATTATAAACATATACCTAAGTAAGATCTAATATAGCTACTATAGTAAATATATAAATTTGAAATTAGGCTAGCAAAGTAGTCATAGCATACTTTGACTTCAAATAGGTTTACAATAAAAAGAAAATATTTTTTTTAGATATTATAACAATATCTATCGTGATTCTTATATAGAAATGGGAAAACTATATGTACAAGATAAGAATATCATTGATTAGTAGCGTGGGAACAGAAATATACGAACAGACCCTACATGCTATCAGCAAGAAATTAACTAACTATCCCATGTTACTTCTTTTACAGTGAACCAGTAGCTCAAATCTCTTCTTTTTCTTTTTTGGATGGCAATAAGTCAACAAGTTGACATCTTCAAGATTTTCGCGTAATTGCGTTTTGCACCTCAATTCTCATGAAGCTCCTTTTGAGTTTTCTCGCAGGTTAGTTTTTGAATACAGATTCAGCTAAACAAAAGAATACTCAAAGAAAGAATCTCATCTAGGCTTAGAGAATTTAATCTTGTATATAGAGAATATACTTATATTATTAATCTCTTTTTTTCTTTCATATATATTGACTAAATCGAATAACTATATCTATAACTCTGTGACTTCTAATTCTAGAAGTCAAAACGTGAATAAATAAGACAGAGGAATAAGATATCAGAAAAATAGTACATATTTCAGACATTCATTTCTCAGAGGCATATTATATGCCTGAGATTGCAGATTCAATGCTTGAAAACATAAACAGGAACTCTCCGGATATTGTAATAATCACCGGCGACCTTACTGAGAATGGACTTGCAGCCGAGTATAATGGAGCAAAGAAATTTATTGATAGGATTGAATGCAAAAACAAGGTGATAGTTCCAGGAAACCATGATTCGAAAAATGCTGGTTACCTCTTTTTTGAGGATCTTTTCAAAACCAGATCAACTTTCGGGCACTTTGGTGAAGTCACTGTTGTAGGGCTTGATTCTTCCCAGCCAGAACTTGACGAAGGACATATCGGAAGGGAGAATTACAGCTGGATAGAGAACACTTTTTCAGTAAATGGTTTCAAAATTTTTGCTCTGCATCACCACCTTATTCCAATTCCCAGAACTGGCAGAGGAAATAATGTACTTGTAGATGCGGGAGACGTTTTGGAACTCCTGGACCGTTCAGGTGTGAACCTTGTGCTCTGTGGGCACTGGCATATCCCCTGGGTCTGGAGATTAAACGACATGCTCGTCATCAGTGCGGGAACTGTCTGCTCTTCTAAAGTTCGTGGAAAAATATCTCAATGTTACAACTTGATTGAGGTTGATGCGCCAGAATCCGATTGCAAACGTTGGCATTTGCAAGTTTACAGAATTTTCTTTAGAGGAGAAAAAGAGAGGGTTGTTGATAGTATAATATAATTTATTTAAGACAGGTTACAAAAGAGAACCAGATGCAGCTAAAAGAGAGGATTAAAGCCAACGAAATCTTCTCGGGTATTCCTAATCTTCCGAAATCCGGATACAGGAAAAAAAGAAGATTCTCTTTCTGTGTTACCCATAACTCGGCTAGGTCACAGATGGCAGAAGGTCTTTTAAGGGCTATTTATGGAGATCGATCGATACGAGGCTTACAGCGCCGGCGTTGAGGCCACATCTGTTATCCTCACGCTGTTATAGTCATGAAGGAAATCGGCATCGATATTTCCAATCAGCGCTCTAAAACTCCACAGGAATTCCAGGATACTATATTTGATCTAGCGGTTATGGTCTGCGATCGGGCTAAAGTGGCCTGCCCTATTTGCAGTACAAATCTACAGCTTCCGACTAAATCTCCAAAAGCAAGAGAGGTAATTCACAAAAGTTTTGAGGATCCTGCTGTGGCTGTGGGGTCAGAGGAAGAGCAACTCATAGTTTTCCGGCGAGTCAGAGATGAAATAAAAGATTGGATCTTGCAGACATTTGAGAAATTTGAAGGCTGCCAAATATAAGGGGAATATATTTGACTGCTGCCAAACAGATAGATATCCAATGATTCTTACAGGCAAGGGAGGCCTATAATTTATAACTTAGTTCCTTAAATCTCATTCTGACAAAAAGGGGTAGTGGGGCTATGAAAAAGATTCGAATAGGAATGTTTTCCTGGGAAAGTTTGTATTCGATCCGTGTAGGAGGGATTTCACCCCACGTATCTGAACTCTCAGATGCTCTTGCGGCAGAGGGACATGAGGTTCACCTGTTTACACGAGACCTTGAAGATAAAGATGAGATAATAAATGG
>NZ_DAVG01000119.1 GCF_002505485.1 Methanosarcina sp. UBA5
AGCAAATTTGTAAACCTAAATATAAAGGAAACGTTGCTAGCCAATATTTACAACAGAAATAAGAATCTTACCCGTTGTTTCTGCAAGCTTTTTGAGATTCTTTATTTTCAATTTTTTAAGATCAAGGATATTATTGTCCCGAAGCAGAGTTTCGAGATACGGATCAATGTCTCACTCGGAAAAAGCACATTTGTGCCCGAATTAATTATTTTTCCGGGCGAGTTCACCGCATATCTCCTTCTTTCCCTCCTCAAACAGGAGTGCGGTCCATATCGAATCCATTCCGAGGTTGTGTTGGGAAATTCCAGTTGATTGACATATGTATTAATTAAACAATTAGGTAATTGAAAAATTGGTAATTGAAAGATCAGTTAATTAAAAGATAGATTCATCCTCGTTATTGCAGGCGACTCTCATACTTTTTCGGTTATAAAGATCCCTTTCCAGTAATTCTGTTTGCCCTATAGTGTCTTCTCCCCATTTCTGTTTAACTGCCTCACTCCACTGAAGTTTACCTTTCCCAATCATAGATTTTGGGATTGCAAAAATGTTTTCTCGTGTTGTTCTTGAAACTCTGGACTTTGACAATTTATACTGATTTGTTTTCGTGTCATATACCATCTGGTGGTCAAGTTTAAATGCGCTCATTATTTCGCAAAATTTACAGTTAACCTGGTTTAATTCTTCTTTTGGATCTTTTCTTTTCCTTCGCTTCATTTTTTCTATTTCAATCTCTTCTTTTCTTATATCTTCCAGATACCATAAACTCTTATCAATTTCACTTTTAAACACAATCATATGCCATTTAAGGGACAGCGAGTATGGTTTTTTTAAAAGTTCGTGCAATTCGACAATCAGATCGGAATCATCTGTCGTACTTTCAATTTCTTCCATTATTTTTTTCATTTTGGCCAGATTTGCCTTCTGTCTTTCCTGACTTGTTACCATAACTACCCACAACATACCAATTTTAATTAAACTGTTATATACGTAATGAATATTTTAAACCTTTGATAGTAGAGAATATAACTTAAATTTAGAAAACATTTGCTCAAGTTTCTCTATATTATATCAGAAATAAGTATATATTAACATATATAACTAAAAATTGATAAGATCGTCTGTAGTACATTCTGGCTTGTCTGGACATTTAAGAGGTGAATTTATAAACAGAGGTATAAGAACAACTGCTATCGGGTTCCTAACAATTGTCGCTGGCATACTCTCGCTAATTAATCCGCTTGCCGGGATCATTATCCAGCCCTGGGTATATGTTTTCTCCTTAATTAGGGGGTGGGATTTCAGCCTTAATAAGCGAACTCAAAATACGGTCTGAGAAATTTTCTTCAGACACGTAATAAAGATAAACTGTTGATCCGCAACCGTCGCGCTGGTTGATCACGCCGACAATAACGTTTTCGCTCAAGCCTTTTTTGAAAAGGCTTGCGGTCAAGCAGTTTTTTGAAAAGGCTTGCTTTTAAGTCCCCACTTTGTTTATATAGTTGAAATATATAAACAGTTTATATGCATAAAGCCACAGCTGTAACCACAGGACTGATTCTTTTATCTTTTATAATTTCAATCTATTTTTACCCGCTTGTACCTGAATCTATGGCAACTCACTGGAATTCCGAGGGAGAAGCAGATGGATATATGTCGAAGTTCTGGGGACTTTTTTTCATGCCATTACTGATGACCGGACTTGCATTATTCTACCTGGCAATTCCCAGAATCGACCCTATGAAGATAAATATATTAAAATTTAAAAAGTATCCGGAAGGATTTGTAATTTTTTTGATTTTCTTTCTACTTGCCGTCCATCTCCAGACACTGCTCTGGAACACAGGCATCCGAATTAACCTCAGTGCCGTGCTTCCTGCAGGCGTGGGAGTTCTGTTTTACTACATAGGGATTCTTATGCAAAATTCAGAGAGAAACTGGTTCCTCGGCATAAGGACTCCCTGGACTCTCAGTAGCGATAACGTCTGGAAGAAAACTAACCAGCTTGGAGGAAAGTTATTCAAGGTCGCAGGAATAGTTGCTGTGCTTGGAGCCTTTTTCCCCAAATTTGAATTAATTTTCATTCTTGGGCCTGCACTTCTTATTGCGGGGTTCATGGTTGTTTACTCATATTTCGAATATCGCAAAGAACTGAAAGAAAATGAACCTCAAATTAAAACTTGAAAAAGAAGATTCCAGGATTTCCTGTAATTTCAAATTTCGAATTTCCCGTTTAATCGGTTTTTTGACTTCTATTTTTATCAGCACTTTTATCTAGCATGTTCTCTTTTGTTTTATTGATTCTTATGGCCGAGGATATAACAAAAGACACCAGTAAAAAAATTGAGAATGGGGATACAATCTCAGTTAATTACGTAGGAAAACTTGAAGATGGCACAATTTTCGATACTTCCTTTAAGGAAGTTGCTATCGAGGCAGGAAAATACAATCAAATGAGAAATTATGAACCCCTTACATTTACGGTCGGCGCAGGTCAGATGATAAAAGGGTTTGATGAGGGTGTTGTCGGTATGCAAGTGGGGGAGGAAAAGAGCATTACAATCCCACCTGATGAAGGGTATGGAGAGTACAGGCAAGAATTCGTAAGAGAGATCCCGGTTGATGCTGTTGATTTTACTCCGGAAGTCGGAATGAGGCTGGCCACGGACAGCGGTCTGACAGGGGCTATAACAAAAGTAAATGAAAACAACTTTGTTGTAGACTTCAACCATGAGCTTGCAGGAAAGACCCTAATTTTCTCAGTCAAAATTGTTTCTGTGGAGGAACAAAAGGGATGAAGACCAGGAAAGAAGCAATTTTCTTCATGGCGATACTGCTCCTGATAAGCACAATTCTTGGTAGCGGATGCACGGGTAACGGGAGCGAGAGAGGAGACAGTAGAGCAGTAAAATCCGGAGATACGATCAAGGTCGATTATACCGGGAAGCTTGAAGACGGCACGGTTTTTGACACTTCAAGAGAAGACGTTGCAAAGCAGGCCGGCATATACGTTGATGGAAGGGAGTACACCCCTCTTACCTTTGTCGTTAGCTCGAAACAGGTAATCCAGGGCTTTGACGAGGGTGTAATCGGAATGAAAGTAGGGGAAGAAAAGACCTTGACGATTCCTCCAGAAAAAGCTTATGGGGAATATAATAAAACCAACGTCCTGGCTGTTCCAATAGAAGAATTAAATCTAACAAACCGATCCAAACTCCCTGAAGTAGGACAAACTCTCATAGATATGTACGGGAACCAGTACAAAGTAATAGCTGTAAACGATACGCATATCACTCTTGATGCTAATCACGAGCTTGCAGGCAAGACCTTGATTTTTGATATAAAACTCATCTCAATAGAATAAATTTAAGTTACTGAAGATCAAATTGAGAGTTATAATATTTCTTCAAAATGTGCATCTTTTCTGTATCCACGTAGATTTTAAGATGACATGGATACTGAAAGGAAAATGCACAGGAGAAAGGGATAATGGAAAATTCTCGTACTGTGAAAAAAGGGGATTACCTTCTTATTGATTACACTGGAAAATTCGAAGACGGAACGGTCTTTGATACCACCTTGAAGGAAAAAGCCCTTGGAGCAGGGATATATGACGAAGAAAAAGAGTACAGACCTTTGTTTTTCATAGCGGACACGCGCCAGGTAATAAAAGGCATTGACAGGGGGGTGCTTGGAATGAAAGAGGGCGAAGAAAAGACCCTCATAATCCCGCCTGGAGACGCCTACGGAGAATCTAAGAGTTATCTTATCCAGAAGATCCCCCTCGCAAGGCTTGAACTCCAGAACCCTCCTGAACCAGGAACGAAAATCATAACACCCGCTGGGAGTGAGGTTAAAGTGCTCAACTCCACGGAAACTTCTGCCACTCTGGACTTTAACCATGAACTTGCAGGCAAAACTCTAGTCCTTGAAATAAAACTGGTCTCGATTGTAAACTGATTCCAGGCCTGCAAAAGCAGGAGGCAAAGTATGGAAAAAGAAGAAAAAGTCATGGTGCTGCTGCTGTTTATGACATTGACTTCTCTTATGATAGCTTATCTCTGCTTTGGATCGGAACTTACAGCTTCTGG
>NZ_DAVG01000034.1 GCF_002505485.1 Methanosarcina sp. UBA5
GAATTTTCTCATACCAGTTTCGGACTCCGGTACTTTTAAGGGCAAGTTCACCATACCGAACTATTACTACATTAGATGGAATTTCAGACCTCAAAGAAGAGGAGTCAGAACCAGGGTTATCTGGATTTTCGAGATACCTTTTCGATGTATGCTTGTTTTCTCTCAAGATATGGGCATCAGCCTTAAGATTTGCTTCGGTCTTACTGGAATTGTCTGTCATGGATGCTTACGGTTAGGATGGCATGAAGTTTAAAACTTTCAGGATAAAGAATTTTAACTATAAAAGAATGAGAGTTAATAATCCCAACGAAAAAAAATCAATAAGTGAAGGTAGCAGCATAAAAACTGATAAAAGCAAATCTTACCGGTATGCAATTAATGCATACCGGAAAAGGCTTCTAGGTTTCAATTTCCGGAATTTTAGCTTTAGCTGGGCTCCTGAATATTCCGTTCTTCACTGCTATTTGAGCTCCCCTCATCAGGCTCGGGAACATACCAGTAATCTGTATTCTCACTTTCCTGTCCCTGATCAAGCCCCAGAGTATAATTAATGCTATTATTTTCTGGGATGTCAGAAGGTTCAATTATCGTTCCTGATTGAGAAGGCTCAGTCGTATTTATACTTACATTTCCTGATACATTTTCTGAAACATTTTCTGATACGTTTTCTGATACGTTTTCTCCTCCGTACCATCTTGAAGGCAGGGAGTAATTCAAAGTGCTATTATAATATTCAGGAAGGAAGAACTTAGTTCCTCTTTTCTGCAGAGCATCCACAAAACCAGGATCGACTTCATCGAGTTTTTCCTTGCATACAGCAGCCTCATCCAATTTCTTTAGAGTATAAAGGGCAAACCGTTTGTTGTAAAGAGCCGAAGACGAGTTAGGGTTAATTTCAAGGGCTTTGTCATAACATAAAACTGCTTCTTCAGTTTCTCCCATCATGTTGTGGATGTATCCCTTGTTATACCAGGCTGTAATACAATCAGGTTTAAGCTGTACTGTTTTGTTGAAACAATTAAGGGCCGCTTTATTGCTGCTTATCGTGAGATAAGTGCAGCCTTGGAGATACCAGGCTGTAGCATTATCTGGGTTGTATTCCAGAGCCTTATTGTAACAGTCAATTGCTTGCTGGTATTTTTCCAGCTTGTAGAGTGCAAAGCCTTTATTATTGTAGGCATCCACATTGCCTGGATTCAGCTCAAGAATTCTGTCGTAACAGCCTACTGCTCCCTCAAAGTTTCCGCTATTCTCCAGGGCTTTTCCCTGTTTGTAAATTGTCTCCTTGTTGTCCGGTGAGATTTCAATCATTCTCTCATAGCATGCAGCAGTTTCCTGATACCTGCCAAGCGACTCAAGTAAAGAGGCTTTCTCAGCCAGGACCTGGGAATTTTCAGGCTGAAGCTCAATTATTCTATCGTAATCTACCAGCGCGTCATCGGATTTATTGGATTTCGACAGAGCAAGAGCCCGACTTCTGAGAGCCTCAAGGTTTTCAGGCTCAGAGTTAAGAAGCGTAGTGTAACAGGAAATTGCCTCGTCATACCTGCTTAGATTCGAGAGGGCAAGACCTTTCCCAAAGAGGGCCTCTGAGTTGCTGGAGTTTAGAGCAAGCATCTGGTCATAATAACTGACTGCTTCTTCAAGCTTTCCAAGATCACCTACAGTAGAGGCTATCCCATAAAGAGCCGTACTTGACTGTGGGTCAAGGTCAAGGGCTTTCTTATAGCATTCCAGAGCTTCCTCATTTCTGTCTAACCTGTCGAGTATCGAGCCTTTTTCATACCAGGCCTCAGCACGTGCAGGATTAATTGCAAGCACCATATCATAAGAGGTAAGAGCATCGTCATACATTCCTAGTTTGCTGTAGATCAAGGCCTTCCCATACCATGCCGCATCGTAATTGATCTCGGGGCTAAACAGGTTCAGATCTTCGGAAGGCTCAGCGCGGTCTTCTGAACTCGCGTCTTCATAGTTCAGAAGATAAACCCAAAAACCTCCAGAAAGCACCTGGGCAGGATTGGCATCTGCACTATTGTTTTTAACGTGTTCTGATACTGGAATTTCTGTTGAGTTCTGTTCCATGCTTTTGTTCAACTTAAAACGTGCAGCGGAATATTTTGGATCGATCAGGAGAGTCTGGTTATAGCATTCTGAGGCTTCTTCATGCTTTCCGAGTTCATCAAGAACAAGCCCTTTATTATACCAGGCAACAGCGTTGCTGGGCACAGCCCCAATGACTTTGTTGTAACACGTGAGCGAGCTCTCGTATTCTCCAAGTTTCGCCAGGGCAAAAGCTTTACCAGACCAGGCAAGTGTATAGTTTTCGTCAATCTCGAGAGCTTTATCATAGCTTTCTACTGCATCTTTGTAGTCTTTGATTTTTGAAGAGTCAAAGCCTTTCTGGTACCAGACTTTAGCATACCCGGAATCCAGTTTCAGGGCTCGTTCATAGCATTCAATCGCCTCTTTATATCTGCCAAGCCTTTCAAGGTCTAGGCCCTTCATATACCAGACGACAGCATGTCCGGACTCAGTTTCAAGGACTTTATCATAGCACTCAAGCGCAGATTCGTATTTTTCAAGCTTATCAAAAGACAGGGCTTTCTCATACCAGATCTTAACTGTGGGGGACTTAAATTCTGGATTTTCGGGGTAAGACAAAAGTGCAGATTCGTGAACACTTAGCTGCTCGAGTGAATCACTGACGATTTCCTCAGCCTGAATCCCTGTATCCGGGTTAAGTGCCTTATCATAGCACGCTATTGCAGCATCGTATTGGCCGGTTTTATTAAGCAGAGATCCTTTATTGTACCATACCTCGGAATTACCAGGATTGTAGACCAGAACCTCATCATAGCACTGAAGAGCTTCGTCATTTCTCCCAAGCTTTTCAAGGCATACACCCTTTCTCTGTAAAACATCAAGATTTTCAGGCTCTGACATAAGAACAAACTCGTAGCAAGTAAGCGCCTCCTCATAATTTCCCATTTTTTCAAGGTTGATTCCTTTATTATGCCAGGCATTTACCATATCTGGGTTAAAAGATATTGCTTTGTCATAACAGTCTATGGCAGTTTTGTAATCCTCGAACTTATCAAGAACTACTCCTTTCTGATACCAGAGTTCAGCATTGTCAGGAGTAATATTAAGAGCTATGTCAAAGCATTTAATTGCCTCAGGATACCGCTCAAGTCCGAGGTAAGCCATTCCCTGCATATGCAGAGAGCTGGAAGAATTGGAATTCAATTCAATAGATTTATCATAAGAATCCAGAGTTTCCTGACCAAGCCCCAGTTGCTCAGAAGCAAGAGCTTTTTGATACCACACTGTGGAAAGATAGGTATCGGCAGCAAAGCTTTTATCATAGCAGTTGATGGCTTCAACATATTTTTTTAGCTCAAGCTGTTTGTTACCCTTATCATACCAGTTTTCGGAAGAAACAGGAAAGGTCAAAAGAGCCTTCTCATAACAGTTAACTGCTTCGTCATTCTTTCTCAGTTCGGCCAGAGAACGCCCTTTTCCGTACCAGGCCAATGAGGAATTCGAGTCGATCTTAAGTGCATCGTTAAAGCAGTTTATAGAAGGCTGATATTTTTTAAGGGAGTATAATGTATTTCCCTTATCAATCAGGCCTTCTACAGAAGCTGGGCTCTGTGCCATTATCTCAGAAAGATCAGGAGTGACTTCAGTCTTTTCATTAACATTAGTCTTTTCATTATTTTCTACAATCAGTTCCTGACCTGTAATAGCTCCTGCCACAGGTAAAAAACCTGAAAAGAAATATAACATCAAAGCAAGGAGGATATAAGAACTAACAATCAAATTATTTTTTCTAACTGAGCTCATTAAATACCCCGGTTTATTCTAATGAGTTCTTACGGAGACTTTTCACAAAGAGTCTCACATTATCATTATATTCACTATTCTATACTGTTTATATACTGCGTAAGCGCGAACAATTAATGAATAAAAGTAACTAAATAAAATCTTTTTGCTTCCATTCTAAATAATTTGTTCAGTTTGTGAATTCAGTCTCATTCATTCGAATATAATTTTGTGAGTTATTCCATATAAAATTTATGCAGTTTAAAAAGACCCCTTGGATTGTTATTCTATTTAACTCAACAGTATATTATTGTTACAGAAATAATAAATCGTAAAACAAAAACATTCTGACAGTATAATAGAGTTAATGATAGAAATAGAGCTAATGATAAAAGAATAAAGTTAATACTAAAAAATAGAGTTAAGGATCGAAGTATAGCCTCAAATCCTCTATGGATATGCGAAAATATTATACATTGAAACTCCTATTGCAAAAGTATGCAGAAGGAAGATTTGGATTTCTTCAAAAAATGGTTTCTGGATTACGTAGACAGATTCACCTCTCCTGAAGTCTTTATCCAGGAAAATATTAAGCTGAAAATCGAACATACGTCAAGAGTATGTGAAAATATCCTTTTACTTGCTAAAGCGGAAGAAGTTGGGGAGGAAAGTTGCAGGCTCGCCGAAACAATTGCTTTATTTCACGATCTGGGTCGGTTTGAACAGTTTATGAAATACGGGACGTTTAAAGATTCGGAATCTGAAAATCATGCTCTGCTTGGGGTAAAAATCCTGGAAAATACTGTAATTCTTTCCCGTTTGCCCCTTAGGGAGAAAGATTTAATCCTGAAAGCTGTGGAATATCATAATCTCATGGAAATTCCCGAATGCTCAGAAAACTCCAGGGAATTAGTTTTTTATTCAAAATTAATCCGGGACGCAGATAAGCTGGATATCCTGAAGATTGTAAGCGAAGATTACGAGAAAGAGAAAAAATTCAGGAACCCGGCTCTTGAATTCGATATGCCCGATACGCCTGGATGCTCGGAAAAGGTAGTTATGGATATCCTGAATAATAGGATGGCAAAGCTTACAGACACCAGAAACCTGAATGATGTTAAACTCCTTCGCCTGAGCTGGATTTTTGACATTAGTTTTCCTGCGACTCTTGCCCTCCTCAAAGAACGAGGCTATCTCGATACAATTCTGTACTCAATGCCAGAAACCGAAGAAGTGCAGATGGTACGCGAACATCTTGAGAGCTGTTTGAATACAGTTGAAACCGAATATCGAATATAAACCATAAAAACGAATGCCAGCTAAGCCAATAAATCCAAAAGAGTAAAGATTAGGTTAAACTGAAACATTAATAAACCGTTAGATAAACTGAAACAAAAACAGGAAGAAAGCGATATACAAAAATCATAAAAATGATTTATTCGAAAAAAGGAGTTAACTAATGAGCTCATTCCATATATCTTCTACGATATTCATTGCCTAGACTGCGCCGGTAATCCGAACGAATCTGGTTTCTTGATTGTTCTTCAAGCATTGATTCCAAGGAATCCTCTTCAAGTTCTTCCTGTCTATTTTGATCCTTTTCCCTTATTTCCTGTCTATTTAGACTCCTTTTCCCTGTCTCTTGTCTACTTTTATCCTTTTCCTTTCTCATATTAAAATCATCCCTGCGTTCACCGAGATTAAAACATGTTTTGCTGTTATCTACATTTTCACGTAAACTTATTTTCGAAGATCTTAATTATAGTATTATTTTAATAAGAGTATTTCAGCCCTTCTTCTTTTGGCCAGAATCCGGGAAAATATTCAGGACTTATCGATTGCTTTAAGTCCAGATGGCTGTTCAATAAATTCCACTTCAAGACCGGGAATTTCGCGCAGTTTGGAGCATAAAGCCTCCGTACCAGGATTTTCCGTGGCATAGTGAGTGGCGTCAATCAGGCAGAGATCTTCATACTCGCGGAGAATATTATGCTTAAGTTCGGAAGATATGAAAGCATTAACTTTATTTGCCCTCGCAATTTCAAGGAATTCAGTCGCAAAGCCACTGCCTCCGACGACCATTACTCTCTTTATCCCCTCTTTTTCTCCAGCATACATGACAGGAGTTTGCAGGGTCTCCGAAACATGAGACGCCAGTTCAGCCGAAGTACAGGGTTCAATCTCTCCTATCCTGCCAAATTCCACAATTTTGATATTCTTTAGCCCGAGTCTTGCAGCAAGCACGTCATTAACGCCTCCTTTGGCCCTATCATAGTTTGTGTGCATGCTGTAAAGGGATATCCCGTTATCAAGGGCAATCCTGAGGGATTCAGCCAGGGATTTTGATACTTTATTTATCGGATGGAAGATAAGGGTGTGGTGGGTAACCAGAAGATTTGCTCTCATTTCAGCAGCTTTCTTAAGCACATAAGAACTGGCATCGAGCGCAACTGCAATTCTTTCTATATTGTTTTCCAGGTTGAGAATTAGCCCGATCCTGCCTTCGTCAAAGTCTTCAGCAAGTTCAGGCGGCGCTATTTCTTCGAGAATTTCTACGACCTTCATAAGTTCCATGAAAAAACCTCCGATATCCGGAAGGAACTGCTACTTTCTTATTCGATTTGGAGACTTCCGAGACTCTCTTTCCTGATCCTGTCAGGGACATGCAGCCTTAAAAAGAAAACGACTCTCATATAAGAAGTTTATTAGATATGGCAACAGTACAAAAAATTAAAATACCTAATGTCAAGATAATTTATAGAGTTTAGACAAACTTCTTATTAAAACGATCTTAATACTACAAGTGTAGACCTAACCAGTGTAGACAAACAAATTACAGAATTTTAAACTATCTTGGACTTCGATAAGAAAGCCATGAAATTAGAGTTAATAAAGCAACATTGAGTTAGAAAAACATAAATCATAGGGGAGTGCTGGGGCGAAACCAATGCATCGAATAGTAAAATACGGCTGGTATCAATCGTAAATAAACAGTTAGTAATTATATATTTCATATATATTTTTAAAGAGCCGTAGCGATTACAGCAGCTCAAAATGCATGCTTCCAGTGCGCAGATTCGGTATAATAATCAAAATCAGGGAAGGTAATTATGGCTAAGAAGCTTGCACTGATTGCATTACTTGCCGTTTTCTTCATTTCAGCCTTTTCAATGGCCGCTCTTGCGGAAGAAGACGTCGAATGGGTAGAGAAACAGGATGGAACAACACTGTACTGGGGGGATACAGTAACAGTCGACGGCTATGTTATAAAGGCAGAAGATTTCAATGATGACAAACAGGTGTTTGTTTCAATCTCAAAGGACGGGGAAAAACTGAAGACTTCTCCTCTTTCCGCAGGTTTGGAAGTCGTATATAACGACAGGATAAAGGTTTATGCCCAGGAAGTAGACCCGAATTATGAAACTATCAAGAAAGATGGAAAGGAGTTCAAGACAGGAAACTGGAACCCTTATGCGAAACTGGATATTCTCATAAAAGGAGAGCCAGGATTTGACATAGACGTTGAAACTAAAAAAGATACATATGATTCGAAATCTACTGGAGACAGTGCAATCGATGTATCGATAAAAATTAAAAATGACGGAGAAGCAAAATCAGAAGATGCCGTTCTAACCATAGACACAGCTGGAATGGAGGTGCTTAAAGGAAAAACGAAATACACGCTTGGGGAGGTCCTTAAAGACGAGACTCTTGAACCTGTGAACCTTACATTAAAAGCTCCTAAGCCATGGGAAGACACTGATCTTAATATAACTGCAAAAATTACATGCGAGGATGTAAGGGATAAGAAGTACGAAGACATAGGCTTCAAAGTCATAAAAATAGAAAAAAAATGGGGCCTTGTTATTTCAAAGGTTATTACAAGAGATAACCACATGGGAAAACCTATTTATGTCTCGGTCAATGTCCGGAACGAGGGGCTCTGCGACATAGATGATATCGAACTTAAGGATTCGATCGCTCCTGAAACACACCTTCAGAAAGACGCGGTGCTCGAGAAGACCCTTTCCCTTAAATCCGGAGAACTAGCTGAAAAAGTTTTTGTGTACACCCTGATTCCTGACAAGCCTGGAGAGTTCACCTTCCCAAAAACAATGGCTACCTTTACCCTGCCCAATGGGCAGAATGGGGAAGCTGGTTCTAATAATTCGGAAAAGGTAAAAATTTACGGGCCTGAAATCTCAATTACAAAAACCATTGACAGGCAGCAACTGAACTCCGGAGAAAAACTGACTGTAACGCTAACTGTGAAAAACACCGGAAACATTGATTCAAGTGTGACCGTAACCGACACCGTACCTCCGGAAGCTAAGCTAATAAGTGGGGAAACCAGTTTCAAGCAGATTCTTGGAAGTAATGGCGATTCAAAAACAGTAACCTATATCCTGCAAATGCATAGAGAAGGGGAAATTCATCTGCCTGCATGCAAAGCAAGTTTCCTTGACCTTGATGAATACTCAGGAGAGGTTATTTCGGACACTCCCGTTGTTTACGTAGGAGTACCGATTTCTCTTGAAGGAAGCAGCGAGCAGCCTGAAGGAAAAACGGGCTCCAATCAGGAAAAAAATGAATCCTCAGTTATGGCGCAAAATGAAGAGTCTGAAGATACTCCCGGGTTCGGCCCTTACCTTGTTATAACAAGCCTTCTTGCAGTTACTTGCCTCCTGAGAAGTAAGAAAGCCTGAGAACCTGATGAATATCTCTCCTAAATCACCGCCCTAGTTCCGCAAGCCTTTTGAGAAAAGGCTTAAGCGCAAACCTTTTGAGAAAAGGTTTGATCGAAAACCATAGCAACGTTTGAGTTTGAGGCCTTATCCCCAACCTTCGACCCGGCGTGATCACAACCCTTTTGAAAAAAGGCTTGACCGAAAATGTTGCAATGAAAAACTTACCCCGAGCAGCGGCGTGATCAGCCGGCGCAACGGTTGCAGCCCAACGGTTGCATGTCAAGAAAGCTGATCTAGAGAACGAAAGATTGTTTTAACTCACTCAAGTGAACTATTAAAATTATAGATCTAATTTTCTGTACCATCGCTGAGGTAGATAGTATTGAATAACAAGGGAGTTTATACAATATTCAAACTCGAGACTCCCTCCAGTAACCGTTCTAGATAACGCATATTCTAAAAATGAGTGGCATACTTCAGCTTTCAGTAGGTCTCATTGATTCAAAACTGAGGTGAATAAGATATTTTTAGTGAATTAAATCGTTTTGATAAAATAATACATATAGTTTCAATGTTGCAGGTGAATCAAAATTGTATTTTTATCTTATATAGAGGGTTTAGAGAGTTATTTAACCAGTGGCTGAGATTATTCTCTCTGCTTATTTCTTCGCTCTCAATTTTACTTTTTCGGGTTTTCAAATTCTCTGTATCCAGTAAGGATACCTCAAAGTTTTTATAGAGTTGTGACCGGCTACAATCTGTAGTAAAAAATTTACTCAGGAGTTTTTTCATTTTTATTTTCGGCTTCTTTTCCAGCTTCTTTTTTCTCGGTCCTGTACTTGTGAAGCGCCATTTCTATATTGCTGTGCAGATCTTCTTCCTTAAAGGGTTTTGAGATATATCCTGCAGGCTCTGTCGTTTTTGCCCTCTCAAGAGTTTCGTCATCAGTATAGGCGGTAAGATATAGTACTGGAATCCGGAGCCGATTTTTAATTTCACGGGCAGCCTCAATTCCATCCATTTCCCCTTTTAACATAATATCCATCAAAACAAGGTCTGCGTTCGTCAACTCGGCTTTCCTTATGGCTTCCTCTCCTGTAGAGGCGGTGCCCGGCACAGTATAACCAAGATTTTTCAATTTGTTTCGAATATTAAGAGCCACGATATTCTGGTCTTCGACAACCAGAATTTTTGCTTTTTTCATTGTATCTCCCCTTGATATCGGATAAGCCTCCGGATAATCAGTTGTTTTCCCTAAATAATATTTTGAAGGTAGTCTCTGTACCTTTTTGAAGTTCGATTGTACCCTCCAGTTGTTCAACAAGAATGTTTACAAGCTGTAGACCCAGAGAACCAGTATTCCTGAAATCAAGGTCTTCCGGAAAACCCAACCCATTGTCCGAAACTACCAGCGAATATTGACTACTTTTATTAACTGAGCTCTTTGTACCAATATTATTGGTGCTATTACTTATACTTTTATTCTTTACATTCTCTTCAGCCTTGCAGAGTTTTATTCGGATTTCTCCTTTTCTACCCTGAGGAAAGGCGTGCTTCAAAGAATTGGATATGAGCTCATTAATTATTATTCCGAGAGGAGTTGCCGTGTCCATTCCGAGAAAAATCTCTTCAATATCCAGGCACATTTTGATATCTTCTTTCCTGATATTGTATGAGCGAAGGAGATCTGAGGTCAGTTTTTGAAGGTATTCCGAGAAATTAAAGATTTCGTTATTTCTTGACCTGTACAGTTCTTCATGGATTATAGCCATTGTGGCGACCCGATTCTGGCTTTCACGGAAAGCTTCAAGGACTTCCTTTTCGCTGAATCTTTCAGCCTGGAGTTCCAGCAGGCTGGAAATAACCTGGAGGTTATTCTTTATGCGGTGATGGATTTCTTTTTTACGGATTTCTTCCATTTTCTTCAGAGACTCTTCGGCTTCTTTTTGCCCAGTTATATCGTAAACTGCACCATGCAGGATTCTTTTCTTGTCTGTAGGATCCGAAATATTCTGGACAATCTCACGAACCCATTTTATTTTTCCGTCCCTGTGCCTTATACGATATTCGTGCTCTATAAAAAGTAGTGGATCATTCTTCAATCTTTCATTATTATTAACAAGTTTCTTCCAGTCTTCAGGAAGAACAATCTGGTGCCAGTTTACTTTCCCGGAGATGAAGTCTTCTTCCCGGTATCCTGTAATTTCCTCCACACTTCCTTCCAAAAGAATGAGTTTGAAATCCAGATCTCCCTGGAAGGCTATTCCCCTGAAGTTCTTCATAAAGGACCTATACCGCTCTTCACTTTCTTTCAGTTTTTTCGATGCAAGTTTTAGCCCTGTAATATCTTTCATTACCCCGATATCCCTGTAAGAGTGTCCCTGTTCATCTTTCAGGAAAATTCCGCTGTCTTCCACATACAGATAACTTCCGTCTTTCCTTCTGAACCTGTACTCAGTGCTGAATCTCTCTCCACTCTCCCTGTACTGTTCAAGTTTTTCAATAATCTTTTTGCGGTTATCAGGATGAATATTTACTTCCCAGTCGTTCCTGTTAAAATTTTGGAATTCTTCCAGACTATACTGGGTAAGCTCTTTAATTGCTCCGGCCCATTCGATTTTACCTGTGAGCCTGTCATAATGATATACTATCTGGCCTGTCTGTTCAGCAGCAATCCGGTATCTTTCTTCGCTTCTCTCAAGGCTTTCCTGGATTAGTTTCAGTTTGGTTATATCTTTCATTACACCAATCAGTCTATATGCGCTCCCTTCCTCGTCCCTAAGAAGTACTCCCCTGTCTTCTACATAAATATAATTTCCGTCCTTTCTTCTGAACCTGAATTCTTCCCTTAGCCTCCCCCCTCTTTCAAAAAAAAGCCTTACTTTTTCTATCACTTTTTCGCGGTCATCAGGATGAATATGCTCTAGCCAGATTTCAGGACTGATTTTCTGGAATTCATCAAAGTTGTAGCCGGTAAGCTCTGTAATAGCTCCCGCCCAATCGACTTCCTGTTTTTTTGTATTATAGTCATACACAATCTGGCCTGTCTGCTCGGCAGCAATCCGGTATCTTTCTTCGCTTTTCCTGAAGGTCTTTTCAGCCGCTTTACGTAGGGTTATATCAAGCATTACCCCGACAACTCCGGCTACCTCTGCTGAGCTGTCCTGGTAGGTAGCTTTATGGAAAAGGAAATCCCTCTGTACTCCGTCGGCACAGATAACCTTGGTTTCGTAATAGTTGCTTCCCTCTTTTTCAATAAGGCTCCTGTCATCCTTATGATATATTTCTGCAAGCTCTTTTGGAACTCTTTTCTGAAACTCTCGGAAAGAAACCCCTATAACCTCTTCTTTAGGAAGCCCCAAGATCTGCCTGGCAAAACTCTCATTACAGTTTACATATATTTCATTCAAATCCCTCTGGAAAACAGGGCTTGGAATATTATCAAGCAGGGTTTCCAGAAACTGCACATTATTCTGAAGCTTGTTCTCAATTTTTCTTCTTTCCATTATTTCATGTACAAGTTTCTCATTTGTTTCCTTGTACTCCAGTTTTCTTCTTTCGGCAAGCTCTTCTAGCTCCTGCTGATGAATCCGAAATTCTTCCTCGGCGTGCAGTCGTTCTATGATCTCAGACAACAAAAAAGCGGCAGAGTTAAGGAAATGTATATCATTTTCATTAAATTTTCTTTTTTCTCCACTGTAAACTTCCATTATCCCAAAAGGCTTATTCATATCTCCGATCAGGACTGTCACTCCACTGGCTATACCGTACTGCCTGAGAAACTCACTGCACTCAAAGCGGGTTTCGGTTTCAGGATATTTCATGATAATTGGTCTTCTCAAAACAAGGGTATGTTCGGCCTGAGAATTCTCTTTTGTGATAGTTCTTTTTGTAGTGCCAGCGTTTCCTGTAAGCCCTTTTTCCCAGCCATATCCCGCCCTCATTATAAATGTTCCATCGGGCATGAGTTCCATAATCCTGGAAAATTCTGTGCTAAGGCCCTTAGCGATTAGCATGGCACTTTCTTCCAGAATCGCCTGAAAATTTTTGCATGTTAAGGGCATCCTGCTCAGGGTGCTCAGGGTGCTCAGGGTAAGGTATTGTTTTTCCCTTATGGGAGTTTTTTCTTCGGTAAGCATTCCGAAACTTATATCAAACCCTTCAAGGTTTACATATTCCTTTTCCGGAAAAGGGTAGAGTACTACAGCATACGTTGCTTTTCCTGCCTGAATTTCAAGATTTTTTGGGTCTTCCTGTGTGAGGACTCTTCTTAAACTGTGTCTTAATGCCTGAGGAACCTTCTCTCCTTCTTTTATACCCCAGTATTCGAGAAGAGCACCGGCTGCCCTGTTGGCACAGAGAACTGTTCCTTCCGTTCCTAATCTCAGGAAAATGCTGGGAATTTCTGGAGAAAGCTTCTCTGTCATTTTTTCAAATATTTCTAGTATTTTTTCTGCTTTCTCTAGTAGATCACTACTTTTAATAACTTCCAGTCCTCCATTTTTTAATTTACATATTTGCCAGTTTACAGGAAAGGGCATCAATATCTTGGTTGAGTTCCAGGCTAAAAATTTCTTTTGGGGATTTTCCTATTTTTACGTCCTTTATTCCTTTAATCCAACGTTTTTAGTTTATCTAAGTTAAAAAACTGATATGGACCCATATGTATCCACTATTTAAAAAGTTATATGATATTATCAGGATTTTTAAAAGTCCCTCGAGTTATTCAAAATTAGATAGGTTAAAGTAGAGTCTGCGGGGATACACTTTTTCTGAATATCTGCTAGAGTACTGTCGGTTTACTAAGAATATTCTCAGCCCGTAGGAGATTATCTTTGATTTTAAACGCTCCTATATTTTAGTGGCAAACAATTGGAGAAGCACTTGATCTTAAAACCGTTTTCATAAAATTTTGCAATTTGCGAGTTTACTATTTTCATTTTTTAAAAAGATATTTTAATAATTTTTGTCAGCTTTTAGGGATTAAGAATTTGGTTTAAAGTTAATTGCAGCTTGTTTTTATGGAAAAAGTTTGATGCTAAATTTTTGAAAAAGCTCAATAAATAATAGAATCATGATTAATATTAAATTATTGTCTACTAAAAAAACATTTTACATAAGGACATTTTTTGTTTGCAAACAATTTTTCATATAATTTATATTAAATAAGTTTAGGAATAATTATAGCTTTGTAAACCGAATAGAACAGATCAAAGCGAACGGATTAAAGAAAATAGATTTAGACCACGGTAGAAAAAATGGATGGATCGACACAATGGGAAATGACTGGTAAAGTATGTTAGTAAAGAATTGCCTGGAAGATGTTCTAATCCGAATAATATACTGATGGGGTATTTTCGGAGTTACTGTATCGGGGGCTACAGTACAAGAATAAATTCTTCCAGGCTCTTTCTAATTTTTTTAAAGCATTTTTTTAAGAGTTTCAATTCTGCTTTAAGAGTTTCAATTCTTTTTTAAGTATTTCAATTTTTTAGGGATTCCAGTTGTTTTTTGGTTGATAACTTTTTGAACCTGCGCATCCGTAAAGTAAAAATTAGCGTTAAATGTTTTTAAGTATAGCAGTTTTGGAAAAATTTATGTGTCTATTGGCTACACAGAGTCAAGAATTTGGCTCCAGAGTCTGACACCAACCGGCATTTTCCATCCACTCTTTATAGATAGTAGTAATATTTTTATAATTTCTGTTTATTACATTTAAGAGATGAGGGGAAAATGCGCATGCAATTTTCAAAACAAAAGAATAGATTGATACTTTTTGTAGCAATACTAATTGCTGTAATCGCTATCGGATATTACTTCGCCTTGGAGTCGCATAGTTTCGCCTTCAAAATAATTCATACATAATACTGCTTCTTCATTACCAGGATTTCCATCGTTTTTTTCTCCTGGCGCTTCAATTGCCTTTTCATTTTCCTTTTACATGCTTCACATTTTTCCCTTACTGAACCGTAATTTTTCCATCCACAAGCCTGATGATTCTATCAGCTTTTAAGGCCATATCATCGTTATGAGTAACTACGATAAATGTCTGATTATACTCCTTGTTCAGCTGCCTGAGCAGCTCGTAGATCATGTCACCTGTTTTTGTATCAAGGTTGCCTGTAGGTTCATCCCCCAGTACAATTGCAGGAGAACAGCTCAACGCTCTTGCTATTGCAACTCTCTGATTCTGCCCTCCTGAAAGTTCACCGGGTTTGTGATCCATCCGGTCTTCAAGCCCTACTTCTTTCAGGAGTTTTTCGGCGATTACCTTTGCTTCTTTCCTCTTTTTTCCAGCAATCAAAAGTGGCATCATTACATTTTCCAGGGCTGTAAAATCAGGGAGCAGATGATGGTACTGGAAGACAAAACCAAGCATCCTATTCCTTATCTCAGAACGCTCTTTGTCAGACATATTTGTTACATCATTTCTGTCTATCAGTAGAGTGCCTGAGCTCGGAGTATCCAGTAGACCTATTAAATGCATAAGTGTACTTTTGCCTGAACCTGATGGTCCAACAATTGCAACGAATTCCCCCTTTTTTATTTTTAGATTTGCATTATCGAGAGCATGGAACTCCATTCCATTTTTATAAGTTTTTGTCAGGTTTTTAAGCTCGATTATTGGGCTTTCTTCTGTCATATTTCCTACTCCTCAAGAATTATTGAAATTTAAACAGTTAAGATTTTACTGATTCTTTTTTGATTTCAACTCCGTAAGCTCTCAGATTTTAAGTGAGCAGTCTTAAATATATATACAAATTCTGCGCTAAAACCAGGAAGCAAACAGCTTTTTCACGCCAGTGAAAAGTAGATCTAAAAGTAGATCTATCAGGCGCTTTCTATGGCTTTTACAGGGTCAAGCTTTGCAGCTTTCCTTGCAGGGTATATACCTGAGATTATGTTGATTATGAAAGCAAAGAAAGCAGCATATACGAAATTGAGAGGTTCAACCTCAAGAGGGAGGGTCTGGAGCCCGTAATACATCTCTTGAGGAACTGCGATTTTATAACTTTGCAGAGTAATGGTTGCAATATAACCCAGAATAGTGCCCAAAACTAGCCCAATAGCTCCGAGAATTACAGACTGGAAAAGAAAGACAATCATTATGCTTTTTTGAGAGGCTCCCATAGCTTTTAAGATACCTATTTCTCGGGTTCTCTGGGAAATAATGGTAATCAGAGCATTTGCAATCCCGAACCCTGCAATTCCGTAAATAAGTAGATAGAAAACATTTACGAAAATCTTCTGAGTGTTTAAAAGATTAAGGATTTCTGCATTTGCTTCAATCCAGCTTACTGCGTTAAGTCCGGTTTCTCTTTCAATTGACCTTGCAGTACTATCTGCCTTATAAGGGTCTGCGACCCTGACCCCTATTGTGCTTACAATTCCAGGTTCATTGAAGAAATCCTGCACCGAGTCCAGCCTTGCATAGGCTGTTACCTCATCTGCCGCAGTCCCGGTATGGATCAGACCTATAACCTTAAAAGAAGTTGTTTTTGAGCCCGGAAACACCGCATCTACCCGATCCCCAATCTGAACCCCAAGATTTTCCGCAAGCTTATCTCCAAGTACGATTCCGTGCCTTGTATGGGTAAGCGATAGAAAGCTCCCTTTTACTATATCCTTGCTTACTCGCATAACCTTATCTTCAGCCTCAGGTTCAACTCCCTGAAGTGAAACTCCTTCAGCATTATCCCTGTGTTCCAGGGCAGTCTGTCCCAGATATTTGGGAGACACCGCTATAACTCCTTCTTTTTCCGAAATCAGGGCCGAATTGTATCTGTAGAGATGAATAAACTCTTCTTTTTCATCATGAGGATTGACAACAATATGAGGATTATTCTCAATACTGGACTTTATAAGCTCTCCTTGAAAGCCAGAAAGCATTGCCATCATTACTGTAATTACGGCTACGGCAAGAGCAACTGCAAGTATGGCAAAAAAGGTTTGCCTTTTTCTGGAAAAAGCTTGCCTCAATGCGATTTTCAATTCATACATCTGAATAAATTCATACATCTGAATAGGCTCCTGGAGATGATACATCTTAGGGTTTTTAGTCAGCGGGGAATCTCATAATTTCCAGAATATTCAATCTGTCAAACTATTTTATTGACATAATTTAATAATTAAATATGAAATAAGTTAAGGAATAATCTTAAGTTTGTACTTACTTTGAGCTTATAGCCTTTACAGGATCGAGTTTAGCTGCCTGCTGGGCAGGATAAATCCCGGCAATAAGGTTTAGCAGAAAAACTGCAAGAATAATGACCAGAATATCCCCAATTCGGACTATGATGGGAATAGTTGTCATGCCACCGTAAAGTTTCGAGGAGGCAGCTGGCATTTCGTACTGGCCTATTCCCAGAGATATTGCAACTCCTGTAAGAGTCCCTACAAGAGCACCTAGCAAACCCAGAATACCGCTTTGAAGCACAAAAATTGTCTTGATACTAGAAATGGTAGCTCCCATAGCTCGGAGCATACCTATCTGGCTTATCGCACCGATAACTGAAAGATTCAGGGCGCTAACCACTCCAAAAGAAGCAATAACTACAATCAGACCAAGGACTACGTTGTTGGAGGTAGTTTCTATCGCGATTGTCCGAAGGATTTCAGGGTTAGTTTCTGTCCACCCTCTTGCCTTATAGCCGGTCTTTTCTATCTTAGCTGCAACTTCCCTATCTCTATTAAAATCCTCAAGCTTGACAGATACACCATTTATCACGTCCTGAACATTGTAGAACTCCTGGGCGGTATCCAGAGATGTATAAGTAAGGGATTCGTCAAGAGGAGAGCCTGTATGGAAGATCCCAACTACTCTCAGGGAAAGAGGATTTGAATTGGGAAAAGACACATCAACCGAGTCTCCAAGATTAACCTCAAGCTTATCTGCCAGTTTCGAGCCAATTACAATCGTATTTCTCGAATATTCAAGCTCCCTGAGATCTCCTTCAACCATGTCAGTTTCAATATTGCTGATATTATTTTCCTGTAAAGGGAGAACACCTTTCAATTCGGCGTTAAGGGAATTTGTCTTGAACCTGAAGGAAGCTTTTCCCGTAAGAAACGGAGAAACTGCAGAAACACCCTCGACTTTACTGGTCTCGTCAACAAGGGTCCTGTAAAGGTAAATATAGTCTTCACCTTCCTGCGGAGATACCGAGACGTGAGGAAATTTATTTACCGTAGTATTATAGAGCTCGCCAGTGAAACCAACCATAAGAGCCTGGGAAACGGTAAGTACCATCACAGCAAGAGCTATAGCTCCAACCGAAAGAATTGTCTGGAATTTTCTTGCCCTAATCTGCCTGAGTGCGATAAAGAGTTCATAGCGCATGGGACTCACAGCCTTCTATCTGGTTTCAAATTTTATTCCTGAAAAGGATAGAAATCGCAGCAAGCCCTGAGACTAAAGCTGCCGCAGAAAAACCGGGGATTCCGTTTTTACCTGATGCCTCTGTTTCTGAAGTAGTATTATTTGCCAGGCTAACGCTGGAATTCGGAGAGAGATCGGATTCGATAACTGTTTCCCTGTGTTCAATAACATCACCTTCATTTCCCAGAAGCTCGATCTCAAGCCTGTATATCCCTGCCGGAAGCCTGTGGTTCCAGGCTACTTCAACGGTTTCGTCATCATTATTCAGCAACACTGGAACTCTTTGCTGGACAGACTCAACAAGACTGGCATTCCCTTTTTCAGAATTTGCATTCAGTTTATATACCGAAAAAACCAGGCTTCCTTCAAAAGGCACCTGGGAACGCCCATAAACAGTTGCACTTGCTCCGGTCTCATCTTTGTAGGTATCGGTAATCTCCGCCTTGTCGCTGGCAGTAAACTGCTCGGCTGAGCTTATAACCTCTTTTTCAGGGGAATAAACCTGAATCTTTACTCTTCCAACATACTCTTTATTGTTTTCAAGTAGTGCACCCCAGGTAGCGGAAAAAATATATGGAGCGCTGGTAAGTGATAATTTTTCAGCTTTTGTTGTATAAACGACATCCGAACCATTTACAAGCATATATTCGATATCAAAAAGTGAGGCTTCTTTTGGAGAGAGTGCGACACTGATTCCCTCGGAGTTAGCAACCAGGTCATTTACCTGAAGCCTTGATGCAGAATTAGTACCGTAAGCAAAATTATACTCAGCCTCTGAGAGGGCCAGCTTTCCCTCAAGAAGCCTGGCCTTTAACTTATAAGCTCCACGTTCAGAGCTTCCGACATTCCAGAAACCAACCTTTATTACCTGTTTATTTGCAGGAATACTATCTATTGAAAATACCTGCCTGTCAAGCATTTCCTCATTTGTTCCCACGGGTCTGGCAAGAAGCACTTCAAGACTCAAGTTATTTTCTGGCTGATCCGAATAAAGAGTTACATCAAAGGATTCAAGATCACTATAAAGATCGGCTATGCGAGCTGGACCTGTTCTGTCAATCTGTGTGGTGTTTGCTGCAGAGGCCGGGAGGATCGATATAAGAAACAAAACAAGTAAGAAAAGCGCGGATTTCATGATATTTCCCCGATTCGATAATAAAAACATTATTTTGATCTGAAAGACTTATAGTTATTTTTTGAGTTATACATAAGTTTACTAAGATTCAATGAATAAAGCTTATTATAAAATTCATGAACAATGTTCACTTAGTAAAGATTAATGAACACAACTTATTAATAAAGATTTTGAACAATGTTCACTTAGGAAATTTCATATGCTAGCTAAAAAAAGTGTTCAGGATAATCAGATGAGTGTCAAACGGGACAAAAAGGCGAAAATTATCTCTATTCAGGATGCTATGTGCATGCTGATAGAGACAAAAGGTTATGAAAATGTGACCATCCGGGACATAGCTGAGGCTGGCGGTGTGAGCATAGGACTGATCTACAAGTATTTCCCGGGAGGTAAGTTTGATATTCTTAAGGAGATCAGTTATCGATATACGGATGAGCTACTGATGACAAATCAGTCCGAAAATATTGATTTTAATGATTTTCCAGGCTACATCAGGCATGTAATAAAAAATATGCAGCAATACACCAAAGACAATATATCCTTGTCAAAAGCATTGATCATAGCGTCACTGCTCGACGGCGAGATCGTGGACGAAATCAAAAATATGGATTTTAAGAATGAATACTACAAAGCTGTGTCCGAACTTTTTTGCCGTTTCAATGGCGTTGAAATAGGCGATAAAGACCCTCTGGAAGTCCTTATGGACTGGGGGATTGCAGTAAAAGGCATTATCCACTGCGACGTAATCTATTCCCTGTCCCTCATCAAGAGTGAAGAATCCCTGACCGACCTGATGGTCGATATATCTTTGAAGATTTGGGGCTATCGGAAGACATCATGAGTTTTTTCCTTCCTGAACAGAATCTAGGAACCGGAATAATAATTTCTTAAATACTTTTTCTCGTTAAGCTAAAAAATATTCAAAGGGATTACAGAAAGCTTCTTGTTACGACCTGCTTTTACAAAAACCAGTAAGTATAGAAAAGAAAATTGAAAAACGTTATTTGTAGGATATTAAAATTTTTAAGTGAACCCAGCGGTCCTATTAACTGCCTGGCTTCTAGTGGCCTGGCTGGCTCGACAGGCTCCTAGCTGACTGCCTCTACAAGTCCTGGAGATCCTCATTATTTTCCATGATAAAATTTGAAAAAATATTTATCTCTAAGCAACATTGGAGAATGTGTGAATCCGGGAAACAATTCAATAGTATTTCACGGTGACCTGCAGCAGTTATTGAATAAAGTAGAAACTGGAGAGATGATTCCCAAGCTACAAGCTTCGCATGCTCCCATGTGTAAATTTTTTACTTCATACTACGTTATCAGCGGGATTCGTCATGTTGTTCCTCTTGTCCACGGTCCGACCGGATGCCCACTTTACATGTCGGATTTTGTCAGAACACGGGAGTGCTGTGAAATCCGCGGAGTTCCGCTAGAACCCACAGCCTGCACCTCACTTAATGAGAGCAACATCATTTATGGTGGAGAGGGAAAACTTCTGGAAGCAGTAAAGGAAGCATATGCTAAGTATCACCCAGACTTAATCGTCATCCTCTCTTGCTGCTGCTCAGGAATTATCGGCGATGACGTTGAAAGTATTGCCCATGAGGCAGAGAAGCTGGTCGGTTGCCGGGTACTGGCACTCCGCAGCGAAGGATTTGGCGGCGATTTCCGAAGCGGCTATGAAGATGCCTTCAAGCTCATTATGGATTTGATGGAGCCTCCTGAAAAGAAAATGAAAGGGACGATTAACATCCTTGGAGCCCGTTGGGGCCCTACCCCCACAGAGTTCAACTGGGACATGGATGAAATAGAACGTCTCCTTGGTGAAGTCGGAATAAAGATTAATGCCATCATCGCTGGAGGATGCACTGTGGAGCAAATCAAGCATGCTAGAGAGGTTGAACTAAATGCTTCATGGTGCTTTGATTGGGGACAGAAATTGGGTGACCTGATGCAGGAACGGTTCGGTATCCCATATAGCAATACCGGACAACCCTATGGGCCTGAAGCCACAAAGGAATGGCTGCTCGGAGTGGCAACACCTCTTGGAATGGAGGCTGAAGCCATAAAGGTAATTGAACGAGAGATAAAGGAAGTGGAACCTGATATCAAATACCTGAGAAAGGCTCTCTCCGGAAAAACAGCCATTATCGAAATATCGGAGTTTCCAGGGCCGATACGAGCACTTTCACTTGCACGGATGGCAGAAGAGTTTGGCGCCCATCCAGTTGTAATCAACGTCCACCCATATACTATCAAGGAACGTATGCCCAGCATCAAGTTTCTCCTGGAAACTGGGGTTAATCCAGAGATTATTCTGACAAAAGGGCTCTTCCGTTTGGGGAGTTTTCGGTCGTCAAAAGAGACCGAAGACGAACTTGAGGAGATCGTAAAGGGATATGAAAACCCCATATTTTTCGGGAACTCCGGTCGGTTCCCTCCCTGTCCGGTAGTAAACTTAACACTCATGAATCCGGCATTCCAGCCCCAGTATGGTTTCAGAGGAATAAAGAACATTGCAGCTCTCGTCAGGCAAGCCCTTGAGAACAAAAATCTTCCACGTTCACGCTTATTTAAGGGGATGCTCTATGGAACAAGAACCAATTAAGGAACCAGCTGCGCCATCAGCTTCATCTTCGGAGGCTTGTACCGACCCCTACCTCCGCTGTGCTTTCAACGGCGCTGCCCTTACAGCACTGGGAATATCTAATTCTGCCTTGTTAGCTCATTCCCCGCAAGGATGCGAGTACCTTGTCAACAATGCCTTCGCCTCACAGGAGTGCGACTACATGGAGACGATGACCCTATGTACGAAGCTCTGTGTGGACGAGATCGTGCATGGCGGAGAGGATATACTTGCCCGCACGATCCGGGAGGTAAAAGATCTACCGATTTCGGCCCTATTTGTACTCAGTGCATGTGGACCTGAGATAGTGGGAGATGATATCGTGGGAGTGTGCGAGACCTTGCAGCCTGAAGTAAAGTTTCGCCTCGTTCCTATTGAATGTGCCGGATTTAGGGGGTCGCAGTATGACGGTATCGATATCGCGCTGGATACAATCCTGAAAAAGTTGGTAAAAGATAACGTTGAGAAAGTCCCGAATTCAGTTTGCCTTGTCGCTCCCCATGCAAATGCTAACCCTACTTGGCCAGCAGACCTTGCGTGGGTGAAACAGGTTCTCTCCCGGATGGGCGTTAAGGTTGTAGCTACGCTCACACACCGAACCCCTATTGCTGAAATCGAGAACATAGCATCTGCCGAGACGTCTCTCCTGCTGAGTCACGATGCAGGGCAGAAAGCAGCGGATTACCTTTCCTCGGCGTATGGCATCAAGCAGGTCTGCAAAGGAATACCTCTGCCTATAGGGATGACAAACACGCATCGCTGGTTGACCGCGCTTGGAGAACGTTTCGATGCGCTGAAAACGACGGAGGAGATGGTTGCGGAAGGCGAAAGAATGGTAATGGCAACGTGCCGGCGAAAGTGGCCGATGGCAAGATTCCTGTACCGAACCCCGGCAGCAATTGTTGCCGATGCTACAGTAGGGATACCACTGGTTCGTTTTGTCACCGAGGAGATGGAGATGACTCCGGAACTTGTTGCTCTATACACTTCACAACGGCCAGTGCGGGAATTGCTTGAGCGGGAACTCCAGAGCCTCGGGCTTAATCCTAAGGTCGTGTACGGAACAGACGTGTATAAAACACGAAAGAGTCTCCAGGAGGTCAGGCCACAGGTCGTGTTTGGTAGTACAATCGAAAGGCACGCCAGCGAGGGACTTTCCGTTGCCTATGTTATTGAGGTAGTCAGAATGGTGCGCCAGTTTAGGATGATCAACCGGGAATACTTCGGGTATAATGGCATCCTGAACTTGTTCGAGTATGTCCAGAACGAATGGACGATGGGGTGGCGTTCGAAAGAAAAAAGATACGGGGCAAAGTGGTGAAGGAACTATGAGACAGATCGCGATCTACGGCAAAGGGGGAATCGGGAAGAGTACTATCTCCTCGAACCTGTCCGCCGCATTACATGAGATCGGGCACACGGTTATGCAGGTTGGTTGTGATCCCAAGAGGGATTCGACCAGGATTCTTGCAGAAGGAAAGTTTATTCCTGCAGTGCTGGAAGAGCATCGGGAACAGCTAAGGGTAGGAAAAGATGAGTATGCGATCAATCTGGATAATATTGTATTCAGGTCGCCTGGCGGGGTCTACCTTGTCGAAGCAGGGGGACCGGAACCAGGTATAGGGTGTGCCGGCAGAGGCGTGCTGACCGCACTGCAGATCCTAAAAGACCTCAGGGCGTTTTCAACCTACAACATTGACGTGGCAATCTACGACGTACTCGGTGATGTCGTATGTGGTGGATTCTCTATGCCGATTCGCGAAGGATTTGCAGAAGAAATCTACCTAATCTGTTCCGGTGGGTTCATGAGTATATACGCTGCAAACAACATTGCACGGGCCGTGCAGCGCCTTGCAAAGCGAGGAGATGCGGGTCTTGCCGGGATAATTTGTAACAGCAACGGCGATGAGGCTTTCGAGCATGCGTTTATTCCTGCATTTGCAAAAAAGCTGGGAACCTCATTTGTCCAATTTGTCCCTAGGAGTCCTTTGATTCAGGCTTGTGAGCTAGAAGGGAGACCACTTGTGGAATATGCCCCTGATTCACGGGAAGCAGAAATCTTCCGGAATCTCGCAAAAGCTATTATAGAAAATGATTCACGGGTGATCCCGACACCGATAAACGATCTTGCTGAGCTTGAGACAATGTACCGGCAATGTCTGGCAAAGAAATAAGAAACTCAATTATTTCACGGAAGTAGCATTTATGAAATACGTCGATGTCGACAAAATTTATCAGAATCTGCCGCTTGAAAAAATTCCCTGGAATAGCGAGACGCCTCCAGATGCGCTTGTTGAGTTGGTACAAAGTGGAAAAGTCCGGCCCTGCAAGACCATTGATCTTGGTTGTGGTGCCGGCAACTATGCGATATACCTTGCTGGCCAGGGATTTGAGGTAACCGGTGTCGATAGTTCCCCTACCGCAGTAAAGATCGCGACTGAAAATGCACAAAAAAGGGGAGTCAGGTGCAGATTTATTGTCGCTGATCTCCTCGGAGACCTGCATGAAGTAAAAGAGACTTTTGACTTTGGATACGATTGGGAATTTTTGCACCATATATTTCCTGAAGACCGGGAAAAATACGTAAAAAATGTGTATAATCTCCTGAAACCAGGAGCACAGTACCTTTCTGTCTGTTTTTCTGAAAAGGATCAACAGTTTGACGGCAAGGGTAAATTCCGGAAAACTCAATTGGAAACGACACTATACTTCTCTTCGGAGTCCGAAATAAGGGATCTCTTTTCACCCTACTTTGTCATAAAAGAACTAAAAACGATAGAAATTAACACTAAATTTGCATCTCATAATGTAATTTATTCGTTCTCTGAGCGTCGCTGATCTCGTTAAATACTCAAACCAATCGACAACGCATTAAATTTACCTTTTGGATTGACATTGTGCAGGTTATAGAAGAACTCCTTAGAAGAACTTCTTGATCTGACACTTCTAAAAAATAAAAATAGATCAGGTAACTGTAGGTGACCAGGTTTTTGGATGAGCCCATTAAATATACAAACTGATTAAATAAATTTAATTAAATGGCTAGTTTTTTATAATAGTAATTACATATTATAAATTGGTTCATGAGGGAGTGATCTGTGGAGTAAATTCAGGACAGCTTGAAATCTGATCCCGTAATATACTTCATTGCGCGTATCTGTAAAATGGAGCAAATTCAGGACAGCTTCAAAACTGATCTCGTAATATACTTCATTGACGCGTATTCGTAAAATGGAGCAAATTCAGGACAGCTTCAAAACTGATCCCGTAATATACTTCATTGATGAAGGTCAAACCTTGTGAACCACCTTACAACCAACTTTAACAATAAGCCTATAGATACTTTTTCTCATCTCTTACTGCTTTTTTCCGTTCTTCTTTACTTCCGTCTTTGCCGGGCTGTAATCGTTAAAGCCTTCGGGCATATAACCAGACCTAAAGCCGCCTTCAAGGGCAAATATCGATATATTTAGAGGCGGTTTAAGAAACTTTCAAGTCATGTTTAATACAATTTCACCTATTACACTCTAAAAACTCAATATTCAGGCTGAAAATGAGTTGGATTTGCCATGAAAAGTTCCGACTTTCCTGGTTACCAATCCACAATTAGATTTTTTATTTCAATTCTTTAAAATATACTTTAGCCTGCCATTTGGCGAAAAGGGAATTCTAAAGGAGGGCAGATACCTTCTGGCTACTACCTGCTCTCCAAAGTGTCGGTAAGTGTAAAAAGGAGTTTGGAAAATAGTGGTAATAATTAGGAATATTAAAAGTTTTTAAGTGGACTCGGCGGGATTCGAACCCGCGGCCTTTACGTTGCGAACGTAACGATCTTCCCCTGATCTACGAGCCCAAGAAAGGAGAATATGAAAAGACTGTTTTCCGGACACGTTGTCCGGGTCTCTTCTCCTCTTAAATACGATAGACGTCCACAACCTGGACGTTTTCAACGCCGGAAACTTTTGCAAAGGCTTCTTCTGCAGGCTCAGTTCCGCCTTCTTCATCATTAACTATTAATGCTACAATCAGAGCCTTCAAGCCAAAAGCGATCGGCTCTTCAACAATATCTCCGTGAAGGTCGGCCCCTGCTGGAATTACGCCTTTTATCTTCTCTTTCAGCTCTGCAAGGTCGGTATCAACGCTTTCTGGCATAATTTTAATTTTTGCTGCAACATCGCCCATTCTGATTCCTCTTAGATTTTTATCTGATCTTTTTGATCGAGTTTAATCTTGTTTACACACCAGGCATTAGAATGATTCGGGATTTTGCCTGAATCAGGGTGCCTTGTATCCGCACTTGGGGCAGGTGTATACATTACCCTGCTGCCTGCAGCTTAAACATCTTCCAATTTCTGATCCACATTGTGGGCAGGGGAATTTTACATAGCCCTTTTCCACGAGGCGGATTCCGCATGAAGTACAGTACTCAACTTTTTGTGCTGACATTTTTTTTCTCCTTAATATTTACTTCAAATATAAAGTTTTGTAACAAGTTGTCGATGAATCAGGCGCCTTCCTTAAGCATCGAGCTTCTGCTTTTCTGGGCACCTTTGTTAACGTTAGCAGATTTAATGAACTGAATTTAATTAATGCTTTTGGACACGCTTTGCTTCTGCCCTAGTCATATACGATATACAATTTAAATATTCCCCTTTACCACAGTACCAAGCACAGGCTTCCCATACACTGCCCGAACAACCCTATCCGAAAATTTCCCATTTACAATGAGGCATTCCATTCGGTTTTTTTGGATATATTCCGGCAGGGCAAAATCAATACAGCTTTCGCGATTTCCTCTATAGCTAACAGCAGAAATTTCCCTGACTAATTTTCCATTTCTGAATATACCATCCACATCCGTGGCCTTTATTAAGATTGCCCCAATCTGCTTTGCAACCCAGGCAGCGATAGTATCCGAGGTCACATCCCAGGTATGAGGCAGAGGATCCTCCTTTCTCAGGAGCCGGTATGGGAAAAGAACAGAGACACCATGAGGCATACTGGCTATTGAATCGATACCAGGAGCGCAGCTTTTATCCTGAAGATAACAGGCATACTGCTCCATACCGAGTATGGCCATCCAGTGGGCCGCATCCGCACTCAGCGAAAAGCTCTCATCAGTTGTCCTTACGGCATCGGCAAACACTCCTCCTCCGGGCACTATGAGAATGGAATAAGGAAGTCCTTCGGATACACACGCTTCCTCTGGAATTTTCTGGCTTCCTGAGCCAAACTCAGTTACAAGCCTGTCCACAAGCTCGGGAGCCTCTTTGATAAGGCTTCCCCCTATTTTAATTACCACTCTCATAGGTTTCCTTTCAACCGTTGAGCCGCAACCGTTGCGCCGTTTGATCACGCCGATAGGGTTTGGGGATAAGATATCAAATTCAAACGTTTATCGGGTTTTCGATAAAACCTTTTCTAAAAAGGTTTTCGCTCAAGCCTTTTTTCAAAAGGATTGTTTTTAGAAAGGCTGGCAGTCAAGTAATCTGGCAGCCGCATATGCAGGAAAGACTTTTGAGATTTCTTCTCCCCAGCGTCCGGATACTGAAATGCATTCGAAACCAAGCCTCTCTGCAGCTTCTTTTATCAGGAATTCCCCAAGGCCTGCAGCTGCAATTCTTTTAAGTCCATTCTTTTCCGCAACCTCGGAAATTGCCTCAACTAGGACAGAGATCTGCTTTTCCTTTACCTGGTTAGCGATTTCGTAGATTTCGTCTTCCCGGATTTCAGAAAGGTCCGCACAGACCAACCTTGCAAGCCTGCGCATAGCATCGGTTTTGCTCCTGCCTGCCCCATCAGCGGTCTCGCAGGTATACATGCTTTCATCAATTTTTCCAAGCAGGAGATAAGCGTCCGCAGTAGTGGCAAAAAGCTCAGAAGCTGTCCTGCACCAGGTCCGTCCAAGTTTTACTTTTTCGAGAAGTGAGGCAAGGTTTGTCCGCAGGGTGCCTGCATATACGAGTTCACTTCTGACCAGCCGCTCAAAATCAGTAAGCCCGGCTTTCTGTTCGCCTGACAGGATAGGGATAATATCGCTTGTGGTACTTCCCACATCCACAAAAATACAGTCTCCTATCTCTTTTCCTATCAACTTGGCTGAAGCTGCCCAGTTAGCAGCAGCAAGTTCCCTTATATCATCAGCTTCGCTCTGGAACCTTCCCTCGCTGTTTATATAAAACACTTTTGAGAGCCCAAAGGCAGAATCTACACATGACTTTATAAACAGGATGCCCTGTTCTTTGTTCTCAAAGCAGTCTGCAAGTTCACCGGTCATAACAACAGCAACTTTTTCGGGCTGCAGCCGCTGTGCAATTTCTTTTAAAACTTCCGGAAGCTGTGTATTCTTCCAGAGAGGCAAATAATGCAGTTCTACAATCGTTCCGTCTGAGGAGGCAAGTTTGGTATTTGCTCCTCCAATGTCAAGCCCGATAACCTTTGAATTCATTTTTGAACCCTTTATCATGTTTTTTCAAGCTTCCCCGTGTTCTTTTTCTGGCTTTTCAATCTGTTCCCTATATTTTAAGCCTTTCCGAAAAGCTCGCCCAGCGCATCCTTTGAAAAGCGGCATTCTCCCTCAATATGTATCGAGTCCGGAAGTTCTCCAAACTTATTTTTCAAAAGCAGGTCTCCAGTTTCCTCTCGCATAACGCGGCTAATGCCGAAAAGCGAGGCCGTGGGCCTGGGGTTTACGTCCACTACATACGGAAGGTCAGCAAGTACGATGTCTACACCCACATACCCGAAACAGTCCAGACATTTGACTGAGGAGATTGCGGTTTCATAGAGTTCATCTCGCCTTGGAGTCTGGTAAGGAGTAAGGCTTCCGTTGTATTTTATGCCGGATGCTCCTGTTTTTCCATCTTCTCTGGTTTTGACCTCTTTATCGCCAAACTCGATGAATTGGCGGTTTACAGTAAGAGGAAGCGATTTTTTTCCTGCGATAAGGCTTACGCTCAGGGTTTCTCCTTCAATATACTCGCTTGCAATGATTTTTTCGTTCTTCTCAAACTCCGTGACAAGATATGTTGCCTCTGCGCCGCAGCCGAACCTGGGTTTTGTAACATATTTTTTGCCTTCTTCAGCTTTTTTTGTGATCTCAGGGGCTTTAATCCCTGCTTTCTTAAGGATTTCCGTACACATCAGCTTATCCGCACAGTCTGCTGCCGATTTAGGCGAACATCCCAGGTTTACGGTATTTTCTTCAAGAACTTCATTCAACTCAGGAAGCATAGAATCAGGGGCAATAATCAACCCTGCATCACAGCCCTTTGCTTTTCTCTCAATTACCTGCCTGAAATTTTCGGCTGTAGATTCGACGCGTGTGCCTGCACAGATTTTCGTACCTGCTGAAGGGTAGTATACTTCATGCCCAAGGCGGGCAAAGCTTTTAGCAAGGGTTTCAAGCATAGCTGCCCCCTCAGGGATAAGGGACTTTTCAATGTCCGTGCCGACAGCAAATTCTGCAATCAGGATTTTCATTGGAAAGGAAAAACTCGGGAATTTATTTATTACTTTTTGTTCCAAGCCTTTTCAAAAAAGGCTTGAGCGAAAACCCCTGGAGACGTTTGAGTTTGAGAGCCTTATCCCCAAACCCTATCGGCGTGATCAACCGGCGCAACGGTTGGGCTAAAAATGAAATTGAGTATGTAAAAGTTTATATAAATTATACAGTTTATATCATAAAGTTAAACATTGGAAAACATAAAGGTGCCTGGTAATATTAGTAGCATAAATCCTAATTCTCAGTCAATCTATGAAAACCCTTTTGTCAAAACTCTTGCCATTGCAGTTTTCATGGGTATATTCCTGGTTGATATGGGGCTTGGACTCTTTGATATTTTTTCCACAAAAGAAAGTCCATTGCCCTCCGCAGTCGTACTGTTGATCTTTGCGGTAACGTTTATTGCAGGCATGGTTTTTTACGAAAAAAATGGGCTAGACACTCTAAGTTCACTTGTAGGAGGAGCTCTTGCTGGTTTTGGTTTTTCCTTCGTGCTTGTGTCGCTTGTAGGCGGCGTTCAGTTTGCACTGAGAGGAGGAATCTCAGTAGTCGGGTGGGACCAGGTGATTTCAGCAGTCGCGGCTTCCATGATTGCAAGCGTCGTAATGCTCAAAGCACTCTTTTATAAACTTCAAAATCACTCTTACTGATTTTTCTTTTACTTCCCTTTCTTGAGTAGTCTGTGTTTTCAAATTCCCAAAAAGTATTTATAGAATTACAAACAATCACAGATCAGGACGAGCGAAACCGTTATACTTACTTGATGGGGTTCGACGAATGAAAATATTCAATAAAGAAGAAAATAAGAATTCTAAAGAAGATACCCAGGCTGGAGCTGAAAATTCTGAAGCTCAAAACTCTGGTTCTTCGGCGGAAGAGGTTAATGAAGCACGGGAAAACCCCGAAGAGGCTTCTGCCAGTTCGGAAGCTGGGAAAAGTCCTGAAGTCAGGTGCCAGGAGGAGAAACAGGTTCTCATGGATAAGTACTATCGACTTGCAGCAGACTTTGACAATTTCAGAAAACGGACCGCCCGCCAGATGGAGGAAAACCGGAAAGCAGTGCTTGAACAAGTATTTCTTGACTTCCTTGAAGTGACGGACAATTTCGATCGCGCCCTTAAATCTGCAAAAACCGCAGAAGACATGAGCTCGATCGTCAGCGGAATAGAACAGCTTTCAAGGCAGTTTTTCTCAATCCTCGAAAAATACGGACTTGAGAAGATTGAGAGTGAAAAAGCCAGTGAATTTGACCCTCACAGGCACGAAGCAGTTCAACACATCGAGACCTCTGAAGTCCCGGACAATACTATAGTAGAGGTTTATAAAACCGGATACGCTCTTAACTCTAAAGTTATCAGGCCTGCTATGGTCTCAGTGGCCAGAAACCCTGATGAAGCAGAGAAATAAAGGAGATAAACTTTAATCCTGAATTCAGGTATGCTTACTCTCCAATTAAACTAAATAACTTTATTAGATAACTTAATAAAAAATTTACCTTGCTGATTTATCTAAATATTTAATTTGTCTAAATATTTTATCTAACATTATAATTGAATAAAAACTTTAATTGGAAATTTAACCAAGTAATTTAGTGAGGATAAAACATGGCAAAAATACTGGGTATTGACCTAGGTACTACGAACTCATGCATGGCAGTAATGGAAGGCGGGGAAGCTGTCGTGATCCCGAATGCCGAAGGCGCCAGGACAACCCCGTCAGTGGTCGGATTTTCTAAGAAGGGAGAGAAACTTGTAGGCCAGGTTGCAAAGAGGCAGGCCGTTTCGAATCCTGAAAATACTGTTTATTCCATTAAAAGGCATATGGGAGACGCCAATTACAAGGTAACTCTTCAGGGAACGCAGTATAAGCCGCAGGAAATTTCTGCAATGATTCTTCAGAAGCTCAAAACCGATGCAGAAGCTTATCTTGGAGAGACTATCAAACAGGCTGTTATCACGGTTCCTGCCTATTTCAATGATGCCCAGAGGCAGGCTACAAAGGACGCAGGGGCAATTGCAGGCCTTGATGTCCTGAGAATTATCAATGAGCCAACTTCCGCATCCCTGGCTTATGGTCTCGATAAGGGAGATGTAGAACAAACAATTCTTGTCTACGACTTGGGAGGCGGAACCTTTGATGTATCTATTCTCGAACTTGGAGGCGGAGTCTTTGAGGTAAAATCCACAAGCGGTGACACTCATCTCGGAGGAGATGACTTTGACCAGCGTATAGTTAACTACTTACTTGCCGAGTTCAGAAAAACCGAGGGAATTGATCTCTCCAAAGATAAAGCTGTACTCCAGCGCTTAACCGATGCTGCGGAAAAAGCCAAGATCGAGCTATCCGGAGTTGCAAGCACAAATATCAACCTTCCTTTCCTTACAGTTGGTCCGGACGGAGAACCAAAGCACCTTGATATCGACCTGACCAGAGCCCAGTTCCAGAAGATGACCGAGGACCTCCTTGAAAAGACCCTCGTATCCATGCGCCAGGCTCTAAGCGATGCAAAGTTCACTCCAAATGATCTTCATAAAGTGATTCTGGTCGGAGGCGCCACAAGAATGCCTGCGGTAGTCGAGCTTGTGGAGAACTTTACGGGCAAGAAACCCTATAAGAACATTAACCCTGATGAGGCTGTTGCAATTGGGGCAGCTATCCAGGCCGGTGTTCTCGGAGGCGAAGTCAAAGATGTCCTGTTGCTTGATGTTACTCCTCTGACTCTCGGAATCGAAACGCTCGGAGGCATAGCAACCCCGCTTATCCCGAGAAACACGACAATCCCAACGAAGAAAAGCCAGGTCTTCTCAACTGCTGCTGATAACCAGCCTTCAGTAGAGATCCATGTTCTTCAGGGAGAAAGGGGAGTTGCTTCCGAAAATAAGACTCTCGGCCGCTTTACTCTGGACGGTATCCCCCCGGCTCCAAGAGGCATTCCGCAGATCGAAGTTACCTTTGATATTGATGCAAACGGGATCCTGCATGTAGGTGCAAAAGACCTCGGAACCGGCAAAGAGCAGTCCATTTCTATCCAGAAGCCGGGTGGACTCTCGGATGCCGAAATCGAGCGCATGGTCAAAGATGCGGAAATGCATGCTGAAGAAGATAAAAAACGCAAAGAAGATGTCGAGACCAGGAACAATGCCGAAGCCCTCATCAATGCTGCGGAAAAGACTTTAAAGGAAGCCGGAGATGTGGCCACAGAAGACCAGAAGTCAAAGGTAACTGCCGCAATCGACGACCTTAAGAAAGCTCTTGAAGGTAAGGACAGCGAAGCCATTAAGTCAAAAACCGAAGCTCTTCAGGAAGCCGTATACCCGATTTCCACTGCAATGTACCAGAAAGCCCAGCAACAGGCGCAGCAGGCTCAACAGGCTGCAGGCGGAGCAGGAAATCCTGATGCAAAAGGTCCTGATGACACGGTAGTTGACGCCGATTATGAGGTAGTTGACGACGAAAAGCGTAAATAAAGAGAAATTAAGTAATAAAACAGGCCTGGAGATTCTCAGGCCTTCCCCGAAACCTGCTTGCAGGCTCCGGAGCTTTATCTTTTTTAAAATAACAGGGAATCCTGATGGCCACAACACGTGATTATTACGAAGTTCTTGGATTATCCAAAGATGCCTCACCCGAGGATATAAAGAAAACGTATCGAAAACTTGCGCTAAAGTATCATCCTGACAGAAATAAGGAACCAGGGGCTGAGGAAAAGTTCAAGGAGATTTCCGAGGCTTATGCCGTTCTTTCAGATGATGAGAAACGTGCTCAGTACGACCGTTTTGGACATGCCGGAATAAACGGGCAATACAGCGCAGAAGATATCTTCCGGGGTGCAGACTTCGGCGGCTTCGGGGATATATTTGAAATGTTTTTTGGTGGTGGGGGAAGTAGACGGGGTCCTATGGGGCCGAGGAGAGGGTCCGATCTCCAGTATGACCTTTACATCACCTTTGAGGAAGCAGCTTTTGGAGTCCGCAAAGATATCGACATTCCTAGAACGGAAAGATGTTCTAATTGTTCCGGAACCGGTTCCAAACCCGGCACAAGCCCGAAACGCTGTCCCACATGTGGCGGCACAGGACAAATCCGCACCACTCGCTCCGGATTGGGTATGCAGTTTGTAAGCACTTCTGCCTGCACTACCTGTCATGGCAGGGGTCAGGTTATTGAATCTCCCTGCCCTATCTGCAGCGGTACAGGCAGAGTCCGAAATACAAGAAAAATAACAGTAAATGTGCCTGCCGGAGCCGACTCAGGCATGACTCTGAGGCTCAGCGGGGAAGGAGATTCGGGAGAACCCGGCGCTCCCTCAGGAGATCTTTATGTCGTGCTTCATGTGATGGAACACCCCTATTTTAAGAGAGTTGATTACGATGTAATTTCCGAGCTTCCTATCTCCTTTGCCCAGGCTGCGCTCGGGACGGATACAATGGTCGATACCCTCCACGGAAAGGTCAAGATGAATATTCCTGCAGGAACCCAGACCCACTCCGTATTCAGGCTTAAAGATAAAGGGATTCAGCACCTGCACGGGAGTAGAAAAGGCGACCAGCTCGTCAGGGTTTTAATCAAGACTCCGACAAAACTTACTCACGAACAAAAAGAGCTCCTCCGCCAGTTCGAAGCTCTGAGTAGTGGCAAAAACCCGGAAGGAGATGAGAAAGGCAGGAACGAGAGATCCACTGAAAAATCCCGGAAAAACAAAGGATTTTTTGAGAAAGTAAAGGATGCCTTTGAAAGTTAAAAGCAGCTTTTAGCTACTTTTTAATCTTTTTATATGTGTTGTTTTTCGTTTTAATGGTTAAAGCTGTTTCTTTAATGATGAACTCATCCAATTATTATATATTTTCCCCGACTTCTCCTTTTTTTTCATTTTTACGGTATTTTTTTGTCCTTCTTTAAATACCTTTTCTGCCTATTATGGCTTTAGATTTTGTCTTTTTCGCCTTTTTGAGCTAATTACAGGATTTTTCAGTATAAAATTTATTTCTAAATAATATATAAAATTCTACCGTTATCTAAATTTATTACAGGTTAAACTTATTTAAAAGACGAACAAGGTATTTATAGCCCTTCTGCACTATGCACTCCATTTGTTATCTATCTAAGCAAAGGTTCTGTTTCAAACGGAATTCAACAACAGCAGACCTAAAAAGGTTCTGTTTCAAACTGAATTCAACAACAGCGAACCAGAAACGGTTCTTGTTTCAAACTGAGTAAAACAGTCGTGAACCAAATGATAACAGACGATACAACCGTAGAAGGTTTAATGCTCATCCTCTTTTTGGTCATTGTTACCGGGGTGGCATTACCTTTAAGCAGCTTTTTCGTCCGGGTCTTTTCCGGAGAATTATCCCGAGGAATTCCGGGTCGTATAGAAAAAGCAATCTATAGCTTAATCGAGACCGATCCTGACCAAGAAGATAGTTGGAAGGGCTACGCCCGGAACATGCTCGTATTCAATGGTATAGGTTTTGTAATTCTATTCTCACTGCTTCTTCTTCAAGGTTTTCTTCCTTTTAACCCAGAAAAATTCGGGGCTTTTGATCTTTTCACTGCAATCAACACTGCTGTTAGTTTTGTCACCAATACAAACTGGCAGGTTTACAGTGGGGAAGCGACAGCAAGCTATCTTGCCCAGATGGCCGGTTTTACAGTCCAGAATTTCCTTTCCGCAGCTACGGGAATCTGTATAGCAATTGCAGTGATGCGGGGAATAACCCGCCATTCTACAGATAAAATAGGGAATTTCTGGGTGGATATGACTCGCTGTACTCTTTACATTCTTCTTCCGATAGCTTTTATTTTTGCCTTAATTCTGGCTTCCCAGGGTGTCATCCAGAATATTGACCCTTATGTCCAGGCTACAGGATATGGTTCTACAGGACAGCAGACAATCGCAATGGGACCGGTAGCCTCCCAGGAAGCAATAAAAGAACTCGGTACCAACGGGGGAGGATTTTTCAATGCAAACT
>NZ_DAVG01000051.1 GCF_002505485.1 Methanosarcina sp. UBA5
AGCAGAACTTATTAACAGCAGAGTTTATAAATAATAGAACTTATGAAAAGTATGACTTATAATAAGTAAACCTCTAAAGTAAAGTGCAGGATTATACTAATCCATTGACTATCAATATAAAATGCATTTAATTTCTTTTATATGTATCTGTAGGATCTATCTTTCTTTTATTTTGTTTTTTAGTTCAGGAAAGTCTTTTACAGAATAAGTCTTTCATATAACAAATTTCAAAAATATACCGAATTAATGCAATAAGTTATATAGTTTTATCAAATTCAGGGAATGTCATTGTTGAAGTGGATTAAAAAGCTCTTTGGAAAAAAAGAAGGTTCCAGTGTGGAGACTGGTCTCAGGGAGATTAATTTTGAAGACCTGCCAGCATGGCTGGATACAAGATCTCAAAAAATCTCTTCCGGGGTGGAAGAGGATGTATCCGACCTTTTGAGAGAACTTGAAGCTTCGCTTCTGGCACTCAAGGAAAGTAACTTTAGGCTTGCGGAAGCTAAAGTCGAGGGAGACTTTGATCTCAGGGCTGTAAAGCGAGCGAAGAGCAACAGAGAAAATGTGATAAAACAGGTCACAATGTTGATAGATAAAATCAGAGTGACGGAAAACAGGGATTTCAGGGCTCTTGAAAGTTTCTATGGGGCAGCTACGCAGAACCTGAACACTTGCTTGGAGCATATGAATCAGAGTTTCAGGTATACCAGAGGCGTTTTTTCTGAAGAATCAAAAGAAGTTAGTGAAAGCCTTGCCAGCCTGGGTAAGGTTTTTAACGAGCTCGGAGAGGTAATTCAGGTAAATAAGAAGGAAATGGACACCATAGAAGCAGCTCGCTCAGATACTAATAATATACAGGAGCTTTCTGCCTCAATAGCTGCCGAAGCGCTGGAATTTGAATCCAGAAACCAAAAAATACAGGCTTTGAAGGCTGAAACTCTCGAAGCCAGCCAAGTTCTCGAGGATTTCAAAAAAGGAGCTATCTGGCAGAGTTTACAGAATCTGCAGGCAGAATCTACTGCCGCCAGGGAAAAACTCAAAAAAGCCGAGACAGGCTTGAGTTCTCTAGTGCTCCCGCTTTCAGGCCATCTCTCAAGGATTAAGAAACTTCATGAAAGCAGCAGGTATACCTTAAAGCCGGAAGTAAAGAAACAACTTGATATTTGCCTTGAGTCTCCAGTGCATGTAGATCCTTCTTTTTTCCCGGAACTCCAAAAGATATTTGAGGACAATGCTCTGGATATGCAGGCCCAGAAAAAAGAAAAAGCCCTGTCACAGGTTAAAGCTGCGATCTCGAGTTTTCCAGATCGAAAAAAAGAGTATCTTAAAGCCTTGCAGGAATTTGAGGCAAAGAAAGTTGAACTCGAAAGCTCGGATACCGGAAAACTGGTTGAACTCGAACATAAGGAAACTGAACTTTTAAGCAGGACTCGCTCGCTTGAAGAGGATATTGAGGAGTCTGAAAAGAAGCTGGCCGCTTTAATGGAAGAACTGGAACACCGAAAGGAAAAATTTCTTGCCAGTCTCAGTTTAATCGACAGCTATGTACATGTGAACTTCCCGAGTTCCACTTCGGGAGCACGGCCCTAATCGCGCCTCGGGAGCACGAAGCCCTTTTCGCTTCGCTCAAGAGAGATGTATTATAATTAAGATACTTAACTAAATTAATAGGGCAGATTTATGGAGTCTGAATTTTCCAAGCTGCGGATATGTTTATGGTATAAGTAACCGAAATAAGTTTTCCCATGGTTACTGTTTTCTGCAGTTATGGAGAATCAGGTTGGCGAGGTCTGGGTTTTGCTCAAAACTGTATAGTGTATGTATTCTGAAAGTTTTTATCTCCTTTAATAATGTCTAAGAAAAGAGGTTTGGCAATGACAGAAGCGCTTTACTTCCTTGATTGTTATCTGAAAGAATTCGAAGCAACTGTCCAAAAAGTTACAGATGATCGGTTTGTAGTTCTTGACCGTACCGCTTTTTATCCCGAAAGCGGGGGTCAGCCTAATGATACCGGAAAATTAGTTCGTGAATCAGATGGGGCTGAATTTAATGTCCTGTATGTGGGTAAGTTCAATGGAGATATCAGTCACGAGGTAGCTGACGAAAGTGTTTCTAACGGATTAAAAGCAGGGGACAAAGTAAAAGGATTCATTGACTGGGATCACCGTTACAGGCACATGCGGATGCATACGGCAACTCACGTAATCGCAAATGTGATTGAGAAGGAGGCAGGAGCTCAGATAACTGGAAACCAGCTTGGTCTTGATCAGAGCAGAGTTGATTTCAGCCTTGAGATTTTTGACAGGGACAAATTTGCTGAATATGAGAAAATTGCCAATGATATTATAGCCCGGAAAAATCCTGTTAATCTCTACCTTGTAAGCCGCGAAGAAGCCGAAGAAAAACTTTCGCGGTTAACCACGCTGGCGAAAGGCTTTTCCGATGAAATAAAAGAAGTGCGCATAGTCGAAATCGAAGGGGTTACGATTGAAGCCTGTGGGGGGACCCATGTTAAAAATACTGAGGAAATAAAAGGCATAAAGATTGCAAAACTTCAGAATAAAGGAAAGAGCAACAGGAGAATGTACTTTACGCTCGTGGATTAAGCTCTGGATCGAATCTGGACCAAACCTGAGTCTTTTCTTTTATTATTTTCTTTTTTACTTTTTCCTTCTATTGTTTCTTTTTTCTTCTATTGTTTCTTTATTTTTCTCTGCCCACTTTCCCATTTCCTTTTTTCTTTCTGAGTTCAGGTCTCAAGAAGGTCGTATTCTTTCAGCAGGATGTATTGGGCTGGACTTTGAATTTTTGAGTCTGAATACAATTATCTAATATTATTTATAATTTAACTTATAAACTAATCAATTGATAAACTGATCAATGGGGGGGTAAGATTGCTTAAACTAGGATATAAAATCGCGCCTGAACAGTTTCCTCCATCGGAGTTGCTGCAACAGGTCGTAACGGCCGAAAAGGCAGGCTTTGAGAGTATTGGTGCCAGTGACCATTTCCATCCCTGGAGTGAAAATGGGCAGGCCTGTTTTGTCTGGAGCTGGCTTGGAGCGGCGGCTGTGAGTACTCAAAGCATAGAGCTGGGAACAGGCCTGACCTGCCCGATTCTGCGTTACAACCCTGCTGTTATCGCTCAGGCCGCTGCAACCGTATCTTCGCTTGCAGGAGGACGGACCTATCTTGCAGTCGGAACAGGGGAAGCTCTAAATGAATATCCCGTGACCCTCGAATGGCCGCAGTATGACGAGCGTCAGATACGAATGATAGAGGCAATCGGACTTATCCGTGAACTCTGGACCGGACAGAAGGTCAGTTTTGATGGGTGCTACTACCGGACAAAGAACGCAAAAATATATACTCTGCCTAAAAATAATATCTCTATTTATATTTCCTCTCTTGTGCCTGAAAGTGCTTACGTTGCAGGCTACTATGGGGACGGTCTTCTAACTGTAGGGGGAGAGTCAGATACGCAGAAGTATGAGCAGATTCTTTCCGAGTTTGAAAAGGGAGCCAGGGATTCAGATAAGATCCCAGAAGATCTGCCAAAGGCTATAGAGCTTTTTGTGGACTATGGGACAGGTTCTGAAGCATCTATTGAAAACTTCATGGAGTACTGGGCTGGAGCACTTATACCTGCCCTTTTCGTTAATAAAATATACACTCCGGAGATGTCTGCTCAAAATGGGAAAGTCGTAGGTCCGGATACAATACGAAAACATGGTTGTTTTTCCGAAAATCCTGAAGACCACATTAATTTTGTAAAGAAATTTATTGATTTAGGTTTCACGCACATTTATTTCCATTCGGCAGCTTCAGACCAGGTAACTTTCCTCAAAGCCTACGGAAAAGATGTTTTATCGGGGTTAAAAGAGATGGGATGATCTCCTTTCCCCTTTTCAACGTTTCTGAGTTATGTAATTTATTTATACTTTCCTCTTCTACAGTGTATGTTGATTCGAGACAATAGATGACGCATTTACCTGTGTCAAGATCAAAAGTTTGTTTTGAGAAAACCCTTTATGAAATGGCATACTTGAGCCTTCTTCAAAGAATTATAACGTTTGCGGTTGTTTTAAGTGTGCGTTATTATTTGAGGTATGTATATGATCGAAGACATGACGCACGTAATGCTATTCGTCAAAGACTATAATGAGGCGCTTGATTTTTATACGAATAAGCTCGGCTTTGTAAAAGTAACAGATGTTAGCCCAGTGCCTGGATGGCGCTTTTTGTCCGTCGCTCCAAACGGCCAGGGTACAGAAATAATTCTCCATGTGCCCAATCCTGCAATGCAGGGCGAGGCCGAAGCAAAGCGGGAGACTGAACTCATAGGTAAAACCCCAGCGCTGATATTTAAAGTCGATGACTGCAAGAAAACGTGCGATGAACTAAGGGCAAAAGGCGTAACGATTGTCGAGGAGCCAGGAGAGGCGCCTTACGGTATACAGGCGCACATAGTAGATTTGTATGGGAATCCACTTTGGTTAATAGAGCCTCCCAGGTAAAAATAAAGTAAATTAAGTTATTTTTGCCTCGCTTACTTTGCCTCGCTTGCTGAATCATGGTAGTCTACTGTTGTCCACTTGAGCTGATTTCATAAGCCTTCACAGGCGTTTATACCTTAAAGGGTCGTTCTAACAGAAATTTGGGGAAGAGGATCTCTTTTTACATAAAGCATTTTCTTTTTCTTATCAAGTTCAAGTTGAATACCTGTATTTTTCTATTTATAGAGCCGAAGCTCCGGATTTTCTGTCTAATATTAATCTTATACCTAATTTTCTGTCTAATGTTAATTTCTAAATTTATCATGTATATATTTATATATTTTATAATATATTTCATTTATATGCAGAATTTCCGATAATAAGGCTCACATTTCAGTTCTTTCATTTTTAAGAGTTTTTAACTCCATTTCTTTGATTGGGATTATAATTGTATAAGGTCACCAAAATGTGATTTTATGATAAATGAACACAATCAAAACTTAAAATGTGACCTTGATAAAAAAGCCGCTCTTAAAGGTGAAGTTGAGCGCCAGTTAATACACCTATTCACAGGTATAACTTTAATTCTTCTAATCCGGGTAGCCGGCGATATGGCACTGCCTCTCCTGCTGTTTCTGCTTGCTTTCTATATAACAACTTCAATAGCTATTATTCTGGATAAGCTTCCGCTTCGCTTATCCACTTTCCTGTGTAGATGGGGAAGGCCTTCCAAGCAAACTATACCGCTTAAAGGAACTATCCTGCTCCTTTGCGGAATAATCCTTTCTCTTATATTATTCCCTGAAGAAATTGTGTATGCTTCAATTGCAGTAGTCGCGTTCGGAGATTCGATAGCAACCGCCTTAGGCGTGCTGGCAGGTAGGCATAAGCTGCCGTACTCGGGAGAAAAAAACCACAGAAGGGACAGTATCAGGTATAATAGCAGCCTTTTTAGCGTCTTTACTTTTTGTGACACCTGCTCAGGCTTTTACTGGGGCTACAGGTGGAATGCTGCTGGAAAGCGTTATAGGTTTGCAGACAATCCGGGAATTTAACTCGCAAATGATCTTCAAATTTTTCTTTAATGATAATTTCTTAATTCCTTTATTTTCAGGTTTGCTCATGTATATTGTAGGTTTATCTAGCAACTGAGAATGATTTTCTCGAGGTATGCTGTAGATTTAAATTATATAAAAATTATGTTTTATTTATCTCTAAATAGGGGTATGTAAAATGGCAATCGGGATTCTAAGGTTAATTATCGGATTGATCATCCTTCTGATCCTCATCCGGCTATTGATGAGCTTGCTCTAATTAGCAGGAAAGCAAATAATGGTACAGGGGTTTTAAACTGGCTTTTCGCAGGCACCTCTAATCTGAATTTATTAGCCTTAGCGTCGGAAAAACTAGCAAGCTCAGGTATCTGATTAGAAAATGCAGCAAAAATTTGAACTTCTCTGTAAAACAAACAGAGATTTTTACTCAAGCCTGTTTTTCGGGAATTTTTCAGTTTTCTACTTTTCCTCTACTTCTTCAACACATTCCGAACAGCACTATTAGATAAGCTGTATAATAGGCTATCAAAGCTACCCATTTCGCTTTTTTATTTCCCAGCCTGTACTGATAGGCACGAGAAATATTAAGCTTATCAAATCATGCGGAGTTCAGCGTTAGTTTTATATTACAGAATTATAAGCCAAAATCATATCAATTTATTTTCATTTACTAACTCTGAGCCTCGGTAGCTTTCAAGAAAGTTTTTCTATATATGTGGCGAATTTATTTACTGATAGAGTAGTTTTTCGGCGTCGTTTACTCCCATGAAGGGACTTTTCTTTCTTCAATCTACCTGTTAAACCAAGCTATTTCTTAAGGCATACCTTTCAATAGATGCTAACCAAAACCCTTGGTTTACAGATATGTTCTGTCTTTAATTTCAAAAAAAAGCAAAAAGCTGTTAGATCTAAATAATCATCTTCTACCAAACGTTTGATTTGAATTCTTTTTTATATTATATCTAACATAATACTCAATGGTGGGTGGGCAACTAATTGGGAAAGGCAATAGCTACCTGAATCCAGGGAGGTGAACTTATATAAAAGGTCCACGCCAGGCTGAAGAATCTATAACCGGCGGGGAATAGGTTATCCTGCAAGTAGAGATGACCTTGTAAAGTTTGCCGAAGGTGAGCAGGCAAGCAATAATGTTCTGGATCTTCTGAGTGGATACCTGAAATAGAGCATAACAGCCTTGAGAGGTTAACAGCCTTGAGAGGTTACCAGAAAAATCGAATGTCTGGAAAGCGAACCATCAAACCACCAAACCCAAAAGAGTACTGATTCACTAAGCAGGTGTTTTAGAACAGTATCTCTAGGTCCAGGTGGTACCGAAATAATGGCTTACCCTATGCAAGAGGTAAGTTATTGAACATTGTATAGTCGATATAACCGAGAATGACCGAAAATTCAAAAATAATAAAAAGTGGGGGGAATTTATGCAAACAAGTCCAATTGAAGTTCAGAAGGCTTTAAAGGATATAGATTATCCCGTAAAGAAGAAGCAGCTTATTGAGCACGCTAAGAAGCACAATGCTAGCGATAAGGTAATTGAGGTTCTGGAAGACCTTCCTGACAAGGAGTATACCAATGCTGCAGCTGTCAGCAAAGAATTTCAAGGAAAATAATTCTACTTTAGATTCAGTAAGGTATTAAATGGGAGGTATTAAATGGGGAGCGAGTAAAAAAGGCTCCCTCTTTATCCAAATAAAAAAGGAGGCTAATAAACCCCCTTTCTTTCTTTGGAATGTGACATCTGATCAAGATTTCTGGGCTATTTCTCTGGCAACTTCAATATTAAAAATTTAACAAATATCAAAAGTACTTTAAATATGCTTTGAATGCGCTTTATGTGCTTTAAATATACTGTAAATACACTATAAAAATATAATAAAATAGTTATGTACTATTTTGTGAGAAGCAGACTAATTCAAAGTGAAAATGATATTACAAAATTTTTGTCTGAACTCCTAATATTACTTCTGGAAACCCAAATATTAGCGGGGTCTAATGCGATAAATCTTGTAATAATTTGAGTAAAATCTCATTGCTCATTGGAATAAATTAAGAAACATTCGGCTCAAAAGCCAAGAAATTGTTAAAGTTTAATAAAGCTTAATGCAGTAAAAATAAATACCATTATACCAGATATTAATAATTCAATTAGTTCATCGAGATCCCCAGACAATAACATGTTCATAAATGAGGCTCTTTTTGAATTATTTGATAATTCTCTTTGTGTTAACTTTAACGAGAAGTCAAATAGGGGAAATCATAATGGAAAGAAAAGGTTCCCAGAGTAGGGATCGGGGTTCCAGCAGAGAACGCGGCTATGGTAAAGGGCCACAGACGATGTACAAAGCAAAGTGTTCAGACTGTGGTGAAGAAACAGAAGTGCCTTTTAAACCGGATCCTGAAAGGCCGGTCTACTGCAGGGAGTGTTACGCAAAGCGTAAACCTAAAAGGTATTAATAAATTTGGGATCAATCCCTGTTGTTTCATTCTAATTAATAATCTTTAATTGATTCGCTGAGGTTACTATTCTTACCTCAAGCTTCCTTTTTCTTTTCTGGTTTGTCTTTTTGTCTTTTTCTTCAATTTTCTTCTTTCTGTTAATTTTCTTTACGTCGCCCTGAAAATACGATAATCTATAATTTAAAAATGAATGAAATCTAAAATGAAGCAGCTTTAAATTTAAGAATATTATTCCGGTTCCTGTGTTTCGAGTTCTCTTTCTAACTGCGTTATATCCAGTGACACCCGAAAGAGAGCATCCCTTCCTACATCCCTTACATCAATTTCTACTGGTTGAGTTAACGTAGCTTTGACGGCTCTCCAGTTTTCCCTGAATATGTCAACAATTTCCCATGGGCCAGCAGAGCTATCTTTGATCTTATCGCGGGAAAGTTGCAGAAGCAGATGTTTTTTTTCCGCTGGGGTGAGATTTTCGATTCCTTTAACCTCTGGCTCGCTTACAGCCGTTTTACCCATTTTGAATCGAGCTACTATTGGCTCTTCGGGCTCATCTTTTATTTCACTTGTTGCTTTTCTTCCCATCAATTCAACCCCTTCTCTATTTTCAATCCGGTTGCTGATCAATAATCAGAGCAAAGGTCTGAAGGTTCTTGGGTCCAGATGAATGTTTTTCTGGCAATAATTGCATCTTGTCTCAAGGTGCTTCCCTGCGAGAAGAGCTCTCTCTACCTCTTCCTGAGGTGAGATGTACTGTGTCATCTCCTCTGCGCAATAGGGACACTTTATCTTCAGCCAGTCAAGCCTGGTCAGTTCCCTTAGGTTCTGTATTAATTTTCCCAGAGCATCCTCATAAGTCTCAGGAGAAAAGACAATTGGCTGAAGATGGTGTATCAGGACAGGTAATTCGACTCCTGCTTCCACCAGCGGAATTACAAGCTGTTCAATTCCGACTGCAAGGCCAATCTCCTGATTTACTTCCGGAGATCCTGCACCTTTCTGTGTGAGAATCGGGATAAAACAGTCTGACTGGCGAATACCAAAACGTATCCTTTCGCCCAGTGAAAGAATACGAGCTTTCCTGTACAGGGATGAAAAGCTTTCCAACTCCACGACCCAGAGAGCTCTGGCAAGTTCCTGAGCAAGTGGTTCGTCCTGCTCGCAGTGAGATATATAAATTTTTGAAATCATAGCTGCCGTACTTTAATGGAATTACTCTACTTTCTTTGGTTTCTTATCGTGCTCATTTTCCGGCTCCGGATGAGGTATCGGCTCAGGTGGAGGAACAGGTTCAGGCTCAGGTTCAGGTATCGGTTCAGGCTGAAAAGATGGTTCTTTGTCTTCTTCTGGCAAAATAAATCCCCCTTGTTCAAATATAATTTTTAAATTATCAGGACGTTCTATCATGAGAAAGTTTTCAAAAATCTATCTATCTGTAAAGTAAGGTTAGTTTTGTCGATTATAGAAGTATAGGAATCTGTTTTTCTAAATTAAAATCAGATATTATAAATTTTGATTTATATCTCTAGTCTACTAATTTTCGATAATTGAAAATCAACTGAAATGGAGTAGCATGATGAAAATAAAAATAGAAAATAAGCCTATAGGCTTGCCTTCTTCCCTGAAGGCACATTACTATATTAAAGTCAATTGCAACGGCGACAGCGGGAACTATATCCTGGAGTGCTAAAATGTGTTTTTATCTATGAAGGTAGGGTTGAACAGAAAGTTTGACCGAGAATTCCTATTAGAGATTTTATCTTTAATGAATAATTTTCATTATTTGTTTTTCCTTTTTGGCTGTCGGGGATAAAATTAAAGAATATCATTAAATAATTTATATAAAAACAAACAATTATACAATATAGCGGGTTATTTTACATAATGTCTCTGGCTGATGGTGTAAAACTATCTTTAGTAGCTGC
>NZ_DAVG01000118.1 GCF_002505485.1 Methanosarcina sp. UBA5
CTGCAAATTATAACAACGGAATCAACAGACATGCAAACACTGTAGGAAACCTGAACTTTACGAGTTTTTCGGGATCTACTGAATCCAATTCAACATCCGTACTAGCAGGTGGACTTATTTTAATTTCTGTTCCTGCAGCTTTATTGTACTACAGAAGAAGGAAACAATAATTAAAGAAAGGTTAGCTGACATCATATTTGTGGGGGAAAATATGATAAAATTTACACAGGCAGCTCGTATAGCATCTGGGAGTATAGGAAGTGCTAAACTAAGATCTGCACTTACAACACTGGGGATAATAATTGGTATAGCTGCAGTAGTTGTTAATGCATCTCTTGGTGCCAGTTTTAACCAGTTTTTTACTGATGAAATTTCTTCTGTAGGCTCTAATTTTATTATCGCAGCTAGCGAGCAGCCAAATCTCTTCTTTGATAACGAGTACAATCTAATGAAGAATACGCCGGGAATTTCCGGTGTATCTCCCAGAAAATCGATGAGTGGGGATCTCACATATCTTTCGGAAACCAAAAACGTTAATGTTGCAGGAATCAACAAAGATTTTCAGGAGATTCAGGGTCTACAAATGGAAAGAGGCACTTTCCTGACGGATAAAGATAGCTCTGCTGCTGTTCTTGGATATGATATCGCAAATGACAAGTTCAGTAAGAATATTTCCCACAGGAGCACTGTAGAGATCGCTTTTCGACAGGAGAACGGTACGGTTGTGAAGAAGAGCTTTAAGGTAAAAGGAATCTTGAAAAATTCCGAGCCAACTGTTGTAAGTGAAGACAGCGACTATGATTTGACGGTTTTCATTCCCGTTTCTACTATGAATGGGATGATCGGGGAGAAAGACTATGGAGCTTTCCTTGCGATGGCAGAAAGTCCTGCAAAAGTTCGTGACATTTCAGATGACGTGGATAGCAGATTAGCCAGGAACTTCGGAATCCCGGAAAGAGATATTGATGATGAAGATTTAAAACCCTATTACGTCTTTAATCAGGAGGAGGTCCTTGAGCAAACTGGAAAAATAGGAGATGCTTTGAGTTCTTTCCTGCTTGTTCTTGCCCTAATATCTCTCTTTGTGGGCTCGATAGGAATTATGAATATTATGCTTGTGACCGTAACTGAAAGAACCAGAGAAATCGGGATAATGAAATCTGTAGGCTACAGCAATTCCAATATTCTATCTCTTTTCTTGCTGGAATCTGTAATGGTCAGTTCCTTTGGGGGGATCGTAGGTACTGTAATCGGTGGCCTTGGAGCTTACGCTCTTGAAATTGCCCTTAAACTTCCTCCTGTTTTCCCCTCAACATTGATTGGAATAGGGATTGCAGTTTCAGTTCTTGTTGGGGTAACTGCTGGTTTATATCCTGCAAGAAAAGCTTCACGTATGAATCCTGTGGATGCTTTAAGATATGAATAAGAATCTGCCCCTTAAATAGGGCTACTCCATCTGGAGAATAGCCCTTTTCTTTTTAAATCCGTTCTTCTTGACCAGCTCAATTAGATATTGATTAGCTAAAAATTGTTTCAAAATAACTTTATGTCGAGTAGCTCTATGAACCCATTTAACGAATTTAGAGCATCGTTAAATCACTTAATTGAATTCTTAAAAAATGAAAATCATTGTAGGCTATATGTATGAATAACCAGAATACCTATGAATGAATCTGAGCATTTGAAAAACGAGGAGTAGACATGGAAACGAAGATCTCGATTGAAGACGTTTCTGCTCCCGGAGATTCAATCTTGGAGACAGAAATCGAAAATCTCACACTTGAAGAAGAACTGCCCTCTAGAGAAGGCCTCGTTAATCCAAACGAAGAGCTGTTCAAATGTGAATTGGGCAGTTCGAGATATACGCAGAGTGACGAAACACATGGGACAGCAGCTCCCGTTATTGAAGTTATTAATGTCAAAAAGAGTTATACTCTTGGAGATATGGAGGTTCCAATTCTTCATGATATCAACCTTAAAGTGCGGGAGGGAGAATTCCTTGCTATAATGGGGCCCTCTGGCTCAGGAAAGAGCACACTTATGAATCTTATAGGTTTTCTTGATAGGCCTACGAAAGGGACAATCACAATTAAAGGCCTAGATATAAATAAACTATCTGACAAGGAAGTTGCGAAGCTCAGAGGGTTAGAAATCGGTTTCGTTTTTCAGACATTCAACCTGATCCCCAGGCTTACAGCTCTTGAAAACGTTGAGCTCCCTACCTATGCTAACACAAGGAATGGAGTCGATGCTCATGAAAGAGCAAAGGAATTACTTAAGCTCGTGGGGCTGGAGGATCGAATGCACCACAAGCCGGGTGAACTCTCAGGTGGCCAATCTCAGAGAGTTGCTATAGCCAGAGCTCTAATCAATGACCCTGCGATCCTCCTCGCAGATGAGCCCACTGGAAATCTGGACTCGAAGACAGGCTGTGAAATTCTAAATATGTTTAGAAGACTCAACGAAGACGGAAGAACCATTGTAATGATTACTCACGATTCGGAAATTGCAGGATATGCAGACAGGATAGTGCTCGTAAAGGATGGGATCATTCAGAATATAGAATAATCTCGGGTGTTATATTTCAAAACTCAAGCTAATTGGGGTGTGGAATTAGAATGACAAAAATCAAAAATTCACCTGTCGCTTTTGTATTATCTTTACTTTTAGTTTCCTTACTTTTTGCAGCTCCTGCCTCCGCAGCTGTTGGAGGAGCCAATCTGAAAGTTACAATAGTCGAAACAAATCCCTATCCTGCAAAAATAGGAGAATACCTAAATCTTACTGTTCAGGTGGAAAACATTGGAGGGGATAAAGCTGACAATGTTGATATCGAAGTTGTGCCTCAATATCCTTTCTCTCTTGATTCTGAGGCAAATGCCGTGAAAAACGTCGGAGCCCTCAATCCTGGCAAAACTGCTACAAAGGAATTTTACCTTTTCGTAGATAAAAATGCGCAGAAAGGTATCC
>NZ_DAVG01000080.1:0-3437 GCF_002505485.1 Methanosarcina sp. UBA5
ATAGTTTTAATATGTATCATTCTAAACCATATACTCTTGACTACAGAAGACCTGAAAACGCTGAGGAAATTTTAAAAAAAGTTAATAGAAGCAATTCCAGAATATACTGGTCCAGATGATCAATATATCATAGGTTTTCGGGATGAATCTTCACCACAAACAAAAGCAAATACGCAACGATTATGGTCATTTAAAAAGCCTTTAATGATTAAGAATACAAATTATATAAAGGCAAATGCATTTGCCTTTTATTCTATCAACGGTAGAAATTTCATCGATTTTATGGAAAGTTCAAGGACAGAAAACGTATGTGAGTTCCTAAAGAAAATTGTGGAACAGAATCCAAAAAAGAAAATAATTCTTGTTTTAGAGAATTCAAGGTCACATCACGCTGATAAAACGGTGAGAAAAGCAAGAGAATTAGAAATAACACTTGTGTTTCTCCCTCCTTATTCACCAGATCTAAATCCTGTAGAATTTGTATGGAAAACAATAAAAAGAGAAGTGCCTGTCAGATTTATTCAATCAAAAGAACATCTAAAAAACATTATAAAAAATGAGTTTATAAAAGTGGAAAATTCATTATCGTTTGCAAAGAGATGGATGGAAACTTTCAATCCACAAATAAAGAGTGTAGTTTGTTGAGTAAGGAACTATAGATTATATTGTAAGAGTGTTAGAAAAGTCCTTCGAACTTGAGTTTTTACAAACTTTCATTGCTGAAATACTTGGGATTAGTATAATAGTTGTTTTGCTGTAGACTGGTTAAAAAAGAAGAATTAAGGGATAATGAATGAAAAAATGGAGTCAAAAGGCAATGAATAAAACAGAAGGGGTAGATTAAAATGAAAAATCCGGAAGAATAATCTTCTGGGACTTAACGAGCAATCCCTACTCTTTCGTTCCGTTTCTTTTCGACCTGCATATCGAAGAGCATTCCGAAAAGAAGCATCTGAAGCCCAGTACCCAGTACAAGGAAGCCGAGCAGAGGGTAGTAGGAAGGGAGAGGATTTTGCAACAAGATCTGCAAAAAGCCCCATAGCCCTAAAAGAACACCTACAGGCAAGGCAACCATTCCAAGGAAATAGAATAGTACAAGTGGATGGAAATCCAGCACCGTATATTTGACCCTTAGCCTCCATAGAAAACCCCTGAAGATCATAGGAGCTACTTTGCGGATAAACTTGCCGTATCGAATCTTCGATCTCTCTCTACCGTAACGGGCGGGCATTACCACATCCATTACTCTCATTCCAAAGGCATTAAGCTTGATCAATAGATCATTACAATAACCATAATAAGGATAAACTGAATCCAGATCAATAACCTCCAGGGCCTGCCTGGAAATAGCTGTATATCCATTCTGGGGATCCATAACCTGCCAGTAACCACTGCCTATTTTTGTGATAAAGCTGAGGAGAAGGTTTCCAAAAGATCGCCACTTACTCATCCCGGTCATAAAATCGTCAGTGAGTAATCTGTTGCCCTTTGTATAATCTGCTCTTCCCTCAATGATTGGAAAAATCAACCTGGGAAGCTGAGCAGGGTCCATTTGATTATCTCCGGCCATAACCACAACGATGTCCATTTCGTCTTTCAGAGCAAGTTTATACCCGTCAATTATTCCTGCGCCTACTCCCTTATTTACTTCATGGCGCAAATACACAATTCTGGGATCTCCGAACTTTTTTACAATTTCACCTGTCCGATCGATACTACCATCATCGATCACGTAAATTCTGTCCACGTATTCCGGGATACCACTTAGAGTCTCACCTATAAGTAATTCCTCATTATAAGCAGGCACGACAACTCCGATACGTGTACTCTCAAGTTTCCTGAATATAGGATCCACATCAAAACTCAGGTAGTTAACCTTGAGTCCTTCGGTTTTTGCTGCAGAAAGCAAGGATTTTAAAGTTAAATGTCCTTTGCCCGAACTGATTTTCTGCAGTGAACCTGCAGTTATTGCAAGAAAGCCTATTTTCTCTTTAAATGTGTTTTTCCCATTAAAGAGCATTACTGTTTCTTGCTCACAGGAGATACGGCAGGGCCACGAACCCACAGATAGGTCAAACCCCTGCCTTAAAGGTTCAAGGACATGGGAAAGAAGATCTATGTCCTGCATGCATTCCGGATAGATAAGAACCACAAGTTCTGAATCAAGAGATGCCTTGTAGAGGACATCAAGTAATGCATCCTCCCCACCGGAGATAGGAACAACTCGTGCTCCTCCCAAAGCAGCTACTTCCATAGTTCGATCGGTAGAACCTTCGTCAAGAACTAGTACACGGTCAGCGTAACTTGCCGCAATCAAGACTTTGCTTCCAATGGAAGTCTCCTCGTTCTGAGCTGGAATTAACACAGTAAGTTCATGCCTGAGTAACCTATCAGTAAGTTGAGATGGCGAAGATACTACACTGATAGGATCAGAGATCAGAGAATTAAGACCAAGTGTAAGGGCTGAAAACAAACCCAATCCTCCCCCCTATACATATGCATATGCTATAACCCCCTTTATCTGTATAAGTGCAAAAATATTAAAGGATATCATACTAAAAATTATTAGATCAAGATATATATAAAGTTAACACTTGATATAGATAGATTTATAAAAATATTAATAAGGAAGAGATATCCTTACAAAAGATCTCTATGAATAAAATAAAAGAAATAAATTGAATGGCTAAAACCTCATTATGCAGTAAATATTAAAAACAGAACATGATTTTGAATAAGTTAAAGAGTAGGGAAATTGATGGACACATTAGTTATTCGCGCAACTTGCTTAGTCATATGTACGTAAACTAATTATGACAAAGAAAATTTCCCTCTTTGCAATTAGTTCATATTTTCGTGAAAAGGAAACCTTCAAGAGACAATGAGTCAGGAAAAGAAATTCCCAATCTCGAATAAACCGAAACTTAATGCGCAACTTTCCTGAGTGTAGCTATACAGATACCAGACCTGGGAAATATTGAACAACTTTAAATATCAGCAGGAGAAATTATTAAAAATAATATGAGAGTTAGACAAGACTGAAAAAAAAAATTCAATCTAACACTAAAGCTCACGTTATAATAATATTTAGTCATATAAGGGGAAACATTATAAAATGATAGGGACTGCGGAACCTCGACTTATGTCAGTCGAATGCCCCGCTAGCTAGCTGTGGGGATGGAAGACTTCCCAGGTAACCGTTGATGATAATATTATGTATCAATTCCATTTTTCGGTTATTAATTTCTGCTCAAACTAAGTTGTTTAGGGTATTATTTCCTTTAACGGAATTTTGACAGCATCGCGAATATACCCCCCGTCGATTGCAGCGGAGTGTGCTAACTAGACTATGATTGAAAAAGCTGCAAATATTTCTGGGGACATTGTTGGGGTCATATTAAATCCAGTGACTAGTGGAATAGTTGTACTTTTTGCGT
>NZ_DAVG01000080.1:3504-201317 GCF_002505485.1 Methanosarcina sp. UBA5
TTTGCGTAATTAAAACAATTCTGATTAAGAAGATGTCAGAATATGGAAAGAAACCGTACTGAAAGAGATTCTGGGGGAATAGGAGAATTGATGATAGAGTCAGTTATTATAATATTTCATTCCAACTTTATGTAATCCAAAGGATGATGTGTAAACCGGACTTGAAAGTTCCAGAGTGACTTTGGCAGAGCAAAAAATAAAGTTTTTAGTTGTAATTTGAGAGATATAAGATACCTGTGAAAAAGTTACGGGGTTTCAGTAGGGAAGAGATTGATATGACAGGCTCATCAAGATAAGTTCCTAAATGAGAAGGACAAAAGAGAGTTAACCAAATATTTAATAAAGTTGAAGATCTAAGAAGTATGATTATGGGGGATACTTTGATCAAAAAAGTGAAACAAAATAAAGAGCTGTGGGAGCTGTTTACAAAAAGAGAAGAGTACGACCCTATCCTTTTAGATAAATACGGAAAATTTTCATATTACCTGAGCAATCAAAGAAACATTTTTGAGCCTGAGATCTCGAGCTTTCTAATAAAAAAACGGTCTGAATCCCGAATATCCTGAAGGAAAAAAATTTGCTGTATGCCTGACTCATGACATCGATTCTGGGCGTCATCGGGAGCTGAAATATACAGATGTTGGAAGAAAAATATTGAAATTAAGACAGGCTGAGATGTGAAAGGATATAAAAGGAGAAGCAATCCGTAAAAAAGGTCCGGACTTACGGCAAAAAATATTTTAAGTTGAAAAATGAAGTTATAAAAATTATTATGTTGTGGGGTTGTATGGAAACTGTAAAAGGATACGCGGAGAGATTTACAACAAATCTTGATGTGATTCTCAGCGTCATAGGGTTCGGTTTAGGATTATTAATTATTTCTTTGTACTATATCATCAACCTAAACCAGAAAGACATTGGAATTGCCATTCTTTCCTCCTGTTTGATCTATTATATATTTAGAAATAAATTTAAGAGTGAGGCCGCAATCTCTTCCCGAGAAGACAGATTTAAAAGTATAATGGGCGTCTCGTTTTATTTCATTTATCTAGCATGTGTTTTTATATATAGCACGAATCTGTACTACAGGCCTATATCTTCTTTTATACTGATATGTATTCTTGCAGCCATTATTGCCTCCCAAATTCTTTACATTAGAGAGGGAGACGGAGTGACCTCTTTATTATTGCAGATATTCCTGCTATCTATTCTCATCAGAGTCGGAATTTTTTACAATTTTCCGAGTTTAATGGGCTATGATGCTTATTTCCACGCAAGCATGGCACGGGCAATTACTGATACCGGGTTTGTTGCGCCGATTGAAACGAGCAGTAAGTACTTCTACTACCCATTATTTCATATTTTTTTATCAATTGTTCAGGTAATAGGCGAAACCGATATCAAAGACGCAATATTTTATTCCATAGGCTTTGCCAGCATTTTCAGTACAATAGGCGTTTACCTTGTAGGAAAGAAACTTGAAGGTGTTCAGATGGGTTTGCTGGCGACTTTACTAATAAACTTAAATAATCATAATATCGTTGCAGGCATTACAAACATAACTCCGGGTTCTCTTGTTCTTTGCTACTTTATATTCATCATATATGCGATATTTAGCGAGAAACAGAGCTTGAGATATACAGGATTTATCCTGCTAATTACTATTCTAATGGTTCTGACTCACCAGTTGACAACTTTTGTAGTATTTCTTTCTATAGTCTCAATTTGCGCAGGCAAATATCTGCATAATTATGTATATAAGAGTCTTTCCGTGAGAACAACCAGTTTTAATTATATACTCTTTTTTGTTATTAGTTTACAAACATACTGGATGTTCACATTTGTCGACCCTAAAACCTCTTTTCTTGAAATGGTTCTCAGTCCTCTTATGGATGTACTTCAGATAGGAACAAGCTACTCAAGCGAGGAACTGATTTTGGGTCCCGCAAATAATCAGGAAACACTGGAAACACTCTTACTCCACATAAGCTACCTTGCTCTACCTTTTTTCGCAATAGGAGGGGTATTAGCGTGGTTTTCTCGCGGAAATGTCAAAAAAATCAATAAATTCTCTATTGCCTTAGTTGTTATAATTCTGTATGGTCTTGCTTATGGAATTCCTTTACTTGGGATGAGGAATTTCCTTACAAGCCGATGGTTCCCACTGATAGCAGTGTTCTTGGTACTTGTATCCGCTTCATATATGTTAAAATTAGTAAGTCTCTTTAACTCAAAAAGAGCAAAGGTTCCTGTGATGTTCACAATCATTCTGCTATTTTCGTTTGTAATGGTTACGACACCAGGTATAAATAAAGACAACCCACTTGTGGGAAAGGACACGACCGTAAGAAATCAGTTTAAAAATATTGAAATTAATGCCATTCAAACAGTAACCTTGAAGTACTCCGGAAACATCCTGATGGATTCTCCCTATGACAGTTGTCTCTTTTACAGGGACGGAGGATATGATTCCAGTAACGCAACGTATTTTAACATTCAGCATATACAGACTGGAGAGATTGACGGCAATCCTATGATTTTGTTGAGGAAGTCGACATTAAAAGAACCTGTCTCTATTAACGATCCTGAACGTTATGGAGTGAATTTTATCCAGGCATTGCCAGTAGGATTCTTCAATAGATTTGAAGCATATGACTACGCTCGGGTATATGATAACGAAGAGGTACTTGCTTACATGAAGGAAGGAAAAGCGGCTAGAAACTAAGAGCCCCAAATGGTCTCTGTTTACTAACTGAGGAACGAAAAAAGAGCCCACCTATTAGGGTTTATGTTTTAGAGTTGGAAATAGTATGTCAAACTTTATCGGTAATGTGTTAAAACTTGTATCAGGAAGTGTTGCTTCACAGATTCTGGGAATACTTCTTGTACCAATAATCACTAGAATTTACACCCCTGATGATATGGGAGTGTTTCAGCTTTTTGTGGCAGTATCAGGCATCCTGGTAATTTTCTCTACTTTTTCATACCAGTTTGCTATTATGTTACCAAAATCCGAAGAGGATTCTGCAAATATATTTTTCCTTTCCTCAATTTTAGTCACTTTTATATCCTTACTCATAGCTGTAGCAGTGATAATCTTTCCTGAGGGTATTGAGCATATTATTGAGTATATATTTCATACCAAGGGATCCTCAAAGTATCTAATCTATCTTCCTGCAATAGTATTCTTTAATGGTCTTTTTTTCGTGCAGAATTACTGGCTTTCAAGAAAACTACGTTTTGGAGTTGTTGCAGGATCCAGAGTATTAAACGCTTTATCGACCAAAGTTTTTCAGTTAATTCCTTTCTGGACCGCATCACCTTTGGGTCTAATAGCAGGTTATACTCTTGGATATGGACTTGCAGACTTGGCAATGCTTAAAGGCGTAAGAGAAGACTTAAAGGTCTTCAGTAAAGTATCAGTTAAAAAAATGAAGGAGATGGCTATTGAATATAAAAATTTTCCGTTATTTAGCTCGTGGTCTACACTTGCAAATACGATTTCGCCACAGGTGCCTACCTTCTTGCTCGCATACTTTTACAGCACAAGCGCTGTCGGATATTTTTCACTTGCGAATCAGGTAGTAAATATGCCCATGGGACTTATCGGGACAGCTATACAACAGGTTTTCTTTCAGAAAATCAGTGAAGTGAAAAATGGGAATTCGAGTGGCGATATGAAAACTATTGTAGGCGAAGTTTACAAAAAGCTAATTTTAATAGGAATATTCCCTATGATACTCCTACTAATTCTGGGAGAAGAAATATTTACGTTTGCTTTCGGAAAAAACTGGTATGTAGCAGGCACTTATGTAAAAATCCTTGTGCCGTTTATATTCCTTGTTTTCCTTGCCTTACCCATTTCAACTCTCTACAGTGTATTTGAAAAGCAAAAAGTCTGGTTTACTTACAGTACGGCTCTTTTAATCTCAAGGTTCATAGTACTTGCTATAGGGGGAATTTACGGAAAAAGTGCTGAGTTTTCCCTTTGCTTGTTTAGCCTCACAGGAGTTATATTCTCGCTATGGAATAATGCATACTTACTTAATCTTGTAGGGATTAATAAAAGGAAAAGCTTGGAAATCCTCATTAAATATACAGCAATCGGGGTAGTTATCTCAATCCCATTGATTCTGCTAGAAGCGCTTTCTGCGAGTTTTTATATCATTATGCTTGCAGCTATCATCATAACTCCTATCTATTACGGGGTAGCTCTTCGTGATGATCCTACTTTCAAGAAGATATTTTCGGCCTTTCTCGTGAATATAAAAAATAGAACCTGAAAAGGTTTAATTCCCTTTTTAGAAAAAAACCTTGAAAGCTGATTTTTTTAAGAAATCTCGTTTATAGAGAAAAGCAGAGTATCAGTCAGGAATAAACCAACGCTTTCCAGTCGTGGATCTATATACAGTTCATAAAAAAGTAGAGTATCAGTCAGGAATAAATCAAAGAAAGATTATTAGAAAAAATGAAAAAAGTAATTTTGGGGTTTTCCTGACTTTCATATTCTTAAAATTATGATTTTTGTCAGTAAGTTTCTTTGTGAGTAGTTTTATACAGGGTTTTTGCGATTGAATATTTTTTGCTCTCTAGAGTCACACTATAATAGGGAATTAACTCAGGAGAAAAGCCCATAATGAAATCCGCAAACCTGGAAATATTTGCTGCCATTACGTTCATGTACTCGAAATTTCGGGACTTCAGGTCAAGAAATTCATTATAATACAGAAGAGCATTGGGACCCAAACGGCCAAAATCTGGGTTCAGGGCTGAGGTCCAGGTTACAGTGCATTTCTTTCCATACAGATTTAAATGAGCTGCAATAGCTTCGTCCTCAGGAGTCTCTGTGACAAACATATAGCCAATATCTTTTTCCTGAATTAGCTTAAACACTCTTTCGAAGAACCCTCTGGGAAGGGGAGGGGCTAAGTTCTGTTTTTCGTAGACCATTGAGAGGAGATGGTAATATGTTTCAGGATCATTCCATATCCTTGTTTTAAGTCCTGCCTCATTTGCAGTTTTAAGTTCCCTTCGAATCTTTCTTGAAATGTTATTATCTACATCTTCGTTCAGATTCAAATAATGGGTATAGTGTACAGTGGAATCCCATCCGTACCACGTAAAAGGTCTTACGTCTTTAAAACCTGGAGCAAACGTAAGGTGAATACTATCAAATCCCTGCTTGCAGAGGAATTCCCTGAGAGGATTAAGAATGTCGTGAACTTCCTGTACCTGTTTACTCGCTTTGGAACTGGCACTCTCTTTTATAAGAGGCCCACTGTAGCTGGTCATATCACAAGTAGAATTCGCTACTGTCAAAGCTCCTTTGATATTTTTAACAAAAAGAGGACATCCTCCTACAAGCTCGTCTTTTCTGAAACAACCATAAATTCTAAGATCTTTTGACAGGACATCCCTGCAAATTCCAAGCCACTCACTTGTATGGAAGAGTGTACCAGGCTGAGCTTTTTCTACGAGCAAATCCCATTCATGATATTCAGATGGCGCTAATTCTCTAACTTCAATTTCGTCCATTTTAAGCCCCGTACAAATAAATAACTATTTTATCCTGATGAATTATAGGAAAACATAAGACTGATTTCAAGCCTTCATTTCTCGGCCTCAAATGCTGATTTGCAGACTTCGTTAACCTTTTTCGCAACGCTATACCAGCTGTAATTTTCAGTAACATAACTTAAACCTTTTGAACCCAATTTCATCCTTAAACCGGGGTCTTCAAGCAGTTTAAAAATGCCTTCTGCAAGAGCGCCCGGGTTTTCAGGAAAAACAGGAATCCCCCCTCCGGAAGCCTCGAGTACGTCGGATACACCACTGATATTGCTCGCAACTACAGGTTTTCCACAAGCCATGTACTCATATAACTTCAAAGGAGACAAGCCTATTTTTGCGTTTCTGGCAAATATAAAAGGAGCGGTACAGATATCGCTGGCATTAACGTAGAGAGGCACGCGGTCGTAGGCAATCACACCAGTAAAAGTGAACCTGTCCTCAACTCCGAGTTCCCGAGAGAGCTTCATAAGATCGTTTTTCATGGCTCCATCTCCGACAATCAAGAAGTGACATTCCGGAGACTTGGAAAGTATATATGGAGCTGCCTTTAATAGATACTCGACTCCCTGCCAGGGAGCAAGATTGCCCACAAAGCATATAAAAGTAATTTTAAGGTCCAGACCAAGTTCTCTTCTGCAGGTTTCCTGTTCTAGCGGCCGGAACAGGAAAGTGTTTGCCCCATTGGAAACCACGACTATTTTTTCTCCAGGGATGTTATAACTCTTCTCAAGATTTGCTTTTATCCCGGGAGTCACAGCAATGATTCTGTCCGAAAACCCGAGAGCTTTCTTGAGAATAAACAGTTTTAACCTTGCATGTGCAGAAAAATATTGGTTTGAGAACTTACTTCTTATTTCGGACTGTAAAAATTTATTTTCTTCAGATTTTTCCCTGAAGAGGTTCTTTTCGTCTTCAGGAATTCCATTTAATTCATAAACAACTATTTTACATCTGCTTTTACAGAATAGTCCAGCAAGAAAACCAAAATTTGGATTGCGAGTATATAACACGTCAAAAGTCTCGGAACCCAGAAGGCGTATAGAACTTTTAAAATAGTTTACAGTAAGTGAAAGGAAGTTCCCAGGAGGAACATAATGGCTGTGAACATTGGTCATATTTGAAATCGAAGTCTTACCAACAGTAAAAATATGGATCTCATTGTCAAGTCTCGCAAGATTGCTAACAAGTTCGTACCTGTGGATAAGCGAGCCATCAGCAAGAGAAAGAGGTCTTACCATATCCAGAAAAAGCATCTTCAAATTATCACCTGTAAGTGAACTGCTCTTTCTAGACGTTTGCCGATATTCACTACTCTCTCTCCTTTATATTTCTCGAATTCCGACTAGAATTTTTTGACATTCTGGATAACAGTCCTCCAAATCCCTGGTTTCTATAGTAAGTCCTTACTTCGGGATCCTGGATTTTCTTCTCCCTTCTAATTGCCGCGCCAAAATACCCCCAGCAGTAGGCAATGCCTGTATAGTAGGGAGACTTCACGGAAAAATAAAGTACGTTTAGAAGGGCCATGAAAGAGTTTTTGCCAAGGTAATAAGCCATCCAACCGTTTTTGAGATATCCACTCCAGAGCCCGTTAGCTGCACTCGTTTTACGCTTCTGGATCTGAACCACATCAGCATACTGCATTAGCCGCCAGCCTTGCAAAAGAGCCTTGATGTTAGAAATTGAATCTGGAGACGGTTCAACCAGATAACCACCAGTCTCGAGGAAGCACTCTTTCTTCCAGATCCTTCCTGTGCCTCGAGGAAGGTTTTTTGCAGTTACTTCCAAGGAAAGTTTTCCGTCAGTATCATAATATATTCCCCCACTTACAATTCCGAGAGAATTATCCTTTTTAAACTCAGCCAGAAGTTTTCCAAAATAATTTTCTTCAAGTACCGTATCAGCATCAAGAAGGCCTATATACTCGAATTCGATATTATTTTTCCTACAATACTCAAGCGCATAGTCAAAGCCCTGCTTGCAGACATAACTGTAGTGAAAAGTAATATCTCTTGGCCTTGGAGGCAATCTTATGCTCTGGATCCAAGAGCAGTTTGACTGCAGGTCTTCGAGAATACGGGGTGTTCCATCTGTACTTCCGTCATCGACTATAATCCATAACTCAGGTTTTAATTCCTGTTCTATCACAGCCTTCGAAACGTCGGGCAGATTTTGTTCTTCATTCTTTGCCGGGGTAACCAGCAGATACTTTCCGTTGAAGTCAGTTTCTATCTGCCCACCACCTGTAAATTTCTTCCCCACTTGTCATCCAGGCGTCTTTCTCGGAGCAGTACTGAAGCACCTTCTCATACAGTCTCACCCAATCTTTTCGAAAATTGCAGCCGAATACAAAATTGTGCCATAGCAGGGTAATAACACCGTTGAGGCTTGCTGTAGTATCAATAAGATTTTTTGTGCGTTCCCAGGCTTCCTCAAAAGAGTTTGAAGTTTTAAAAAGAGCAACGTCCATAACGATAAGTGGAACTTCGAGGATATCAATTTCTTTTCCTGTGTTAAGGTTATATGGCCTGAAAGGATGGCACATTCCATTCCTGAAGCCAACTGAGTATCTGTGCCCGAAAGTAGAATCATAGCTGAAACCCACATCTGCAAGTATTTCCCAAGAGTCTGGAGTTTTGAACCTGAGGTAATGATTGCGAAAACCTATGATTTTTTTACCGAGAATTGCTTCAAGCCTTTCTTTTTCTTTTTTTATTTTTTCTGGATTGTCATATGAATAGTAACCTCCGTGAAGACCAACTTCCCATCCTCTATCTGAAACTTCCCCCAAATGATGTTCTATGTCCTCTATATCATACCTGAATCGTATTGGATCGGCTTCTGCAGTAATGAAGTAAAAGGAGGACTTTGCTTCAAAACTGGCTTCAATATCTATAATTTTAGAAAAATTAAGGTAAGGGGAGTAGTCTATTCCCCTCAATTTCCACAGTAACTGAGCTACAGAATCCTTGAAATTTAACTGCTTAAGGCTGTAGGCTGCTGACAACAAGCTATGGGAAACAGTTGGGTAAATATCGTCTACGTCATGAGTCAAACAAACAGCAAATGATTTATTTTCAGGAAATTCGACCTGCATCCCGTTTTCCATAAGGTATCTGGAGACCTCAGGCTCAGAGGCATTTTGGAGATCTTTTTTAGAGAAAAGAAAACGCTGGTGCTCATCCAGCTTTTCGGGATAATATTCTTCTTTTCGAGTGAAAAGATCCCATATATCCTGGTTTTTCATCAGTAATTCATGCATAAGACTCATCCGAAACCGAAGATAAAGAATATTTAGATTTTTTTTCAGGAAGGCTTTCTATGAGTTTGACCATGAACTCGGTAACATTGATTTTATCCCTGAGAAGAGCAGCCCTTTTCAGACCCCAGGTTTTCTTGAGTTCCGAATCTTTGAGAAGTTCTATAGTTTTTGTGAGGGCAGATTGCGAATCACTATAATTAAAAAGCAAACCGTATTTCTTCTCAAGTTCAGAAAAGTTCCCCATAGTTCCCGCAAGAGTGGAAATATAGATTGCTGGAGTTCCCAGGATTGCACTCTCAACAGCCATCGTTGCTCCTTCACCCACATATAGAGTGGCATAATAGAGCAAATGGTGAATTTTTTCTGGGGAGACCCAGATTCGATACTTTTCAAATTCTTTTTCAAGAGGCCCCTCTGAAGTTATGAATACTTTTCCGAATTTTTCGGCTTCCTGAATAAGTGCTACTTTATTTTTAATTCCATGTTGGCCGAAATCATGATGAGCACCCCATGAAACAAAGCGAAGGATTGTAAAAGGCTCCCCCTCCTCTACCCCGAGGTCTTTCAGGATCTCAGGACGGGGAGTAAAATAAGATGGGTGAAGATAAGCCAGTTCATGATATCCACTATACCTTATCTGTTTTCGTCCTTCGTTTTTTAGATAGCATGAAGGAGTACAGATTATGTCACAGAAGGGATAGGTTAACTTCTGGGCCAGTACCGCGTGTTCCGTGTCGTTAAAAATTATGGATTTTTTCCGCTGTATCCAAGCTACCTGAGCTATAACTGGAGAAAGAACACCTATAAAAAGGTCAGGATCAAATTTCTGGGTAATTTTAAAAGTTTTAAATTCTCTTATGAACCATTCTTCAAGCAAATTAATCTTTCCTGGTTTTACTTTACTCAAAACCGTATGTGGAATTCCGTAGGCGTTCAAGAGCTCTATTACTACATCCTTGTCTCGCGAGACTACCATTACTTGATGCCCTTTTTTCTCAAGACTCCATATAGTGTTTTTAAAAAAATGAACATGGGCTGGATGCCCTATATCGACAAGAACTCTCAACTTTTCACTCCCCAATTAATATTTCCTACGACTATAATACACCGAAAGAAAGTCTGTCTGTTCGAGTAGTCTTTCGAGATTTCCTGATTTTCACTCAACCCCGATTTCAAACTGTTCTGTCAGATAGACCTCTCCCACCTCACTCTACATTAAAATTAATAACTATCCTTCTCCAGCGGCTGGAGGTCCCCCTTAATAGTACCGTTATAAAATTTAATTTTTTAACTCAGTTAGAGCCATTAACAGACAATATTATGATTAGAAGATAAATGGCTCAAAGATAAATAATTATGGAAACAAAACTACTGAACTAAGATAATTAAAATTTTCAGTGTTGAGAAATATAGACATTATATCCTCAAAAATAGGAAAATAAACGTTATAAAGCTTTTTCTAGTTTGACAGGAAAATAGACTTACTGGGAGAAAAAAGAAACACTGGATAAATAAATTTATTGATAATAGGGAGATTACTTAGTAAAAATTATTTTGAAGCCTGCGACGAGGAAACTAGCAATAAAGCATATTACAAGAGGATAAATTCCCATATCCATCGAATCCACAGAAAACTCATCTTCTTCTCTGGAAGCCAGCAACATTTCCTTCATACCCACAAGAGCAATTAGTCCCAAGACCGTTATCCGATAATATACAGGGATTCCAAAATCCGTCGAGAGAAAGCAGATGCCTAAATCTGGAAGAGAATTTCCCACTGCAAACTCTGCACTCAGGCCAAGTATTGAAAACAATATAAAATCCCCCAAAACTTATGTAAAGGAATTATCAAAACATGTGTTAAATCCTAACTATACAAGGTATAAGCCTTTAAACTATATAAACTTATGAAGAATTATTGGAAACTTAGTGCAGAAAGCCGTATAGATTGGCGGTTTCTATAGTAGACCTAGAAGGAGGTCCTATCAAAAAATAAATAAGAATTGGAATTGATTACTCTCCAATTCTCAGTAAAGAGGTTCAATTTATGAAAATTTCCGTTATAGGGTCAGGATATGTGGGCTCGGTCACAGCCGCATGTTTTGCAGAAGTCGGGCATGAAGTAGTCTGCGTAGATATCGACAAAAAAAAGATGGATCAAATAAATGCAGGCATTCCCCCGATATACGAAGAGGGACTTGGAGAGCTTTTGCAAAAACATGCCGGAAAAAGTCTCACTGCAACCAATGACTATGAATCTGCGATCAGGAATACGGACATTTCTTTTATCTGTGTAGGAACTCCTTCCGCACAGGACGGAAGTATAGACCTTTCAATTGTTCGTGCGGCGACAGCAAGTATAGGAGCAACACTGGCAAAGAAAGAGGGATACCATGTAGTGGTTGTTAAAAGTACAGTTGTGCCTGAGACGACTGAAAAATTTGTCCTTCCCATCCTTGAAGAAACTTCAGGAAAGATAGCCGGAAAAGACTTTGGAGTTGCAATGAACCCCGAGTTCCTCAGAGAAGGAAAAGCCGTCTACGACTTTATGCATCCTGATAAAATAGTTGTTGGAGCAATTGACCAAAAATCCGGAAATCTTGTCTCGGAACTTTACCGGACCTTTAAATGTGAGGTCACCCACACGAATCTATCAACAGCCGAAATGATCAAATATGCAAATAACTCCCTTCTGGCAACCAAAATATCTTTTGCTAATGAGATTGGCAATATTTGCAAAAAGTTAAACGTTGATACCTACGAGGTTATGGAAGCGGTAGGTAAGGATTCCAGGGTATCCCCGAGGTTTTTGAATTCAGGAGCAGGATTTGGAGGTTCCTGTTTCCCAAAAGATGTGAAAGCGCTTATAAGAAAAGCAAAAGAAATAGGATATTCTCCAGCACTTCTGGAATCCGTAATTGGAGTAAACGAAAAACAGCCAATTCTGATGACCGAAATACTCCAGAAGAAAATAGGAAGCCTTGCAGGCAAAAAGATTGCAGTCCTTGGGCTTGCTTTTAAGAACGATACAGATGATATAAGGGAGTCCAGAGCTATCCCTGTCATTGCTGAACTTCTAAGACTAGGAGCAGAGGTTTCGGCTTATGACCCAATGGCAACCGAGAATATGAAGCGAATCTTTCCAACAATTGAATACTCTGGGAAAGCTAAGGATGCTCTTGAAGGTGCTGATGCCTGCCTCGTAATGACAGAATGGGATGAATTCAAGCAACTTGACTCTGAATTTAAAGTCATGAAAGAAAAGATAGTAATTGATGGAAGGAGGGTAATTAAAGCGAAAAACGTAGATTGTGAAGGGCTCTGCTGGTAAAAACCGGCAGAAATTATTTCCCTTTTTACATAAGTTTAATAGTTTAATTTTTCTGGTTTCTAACTGCTTTATTTATGGGATCTTATTTGTCTGAAGGTTCCTTTACAGTTGCTATAATTTCTCTTAGGTATTCAAGTACGTCTTCTCTAAGGTTTTCGTTTTCAAGGGCAAAATCCACTATTGATTTTACGTACCCTAACCTGTCGCCGGTATCGAATCTTTTTCCTTTGAACCTGCATGCGTAGATCATCTGCGACCTGTTAAGGACCCGAATCCCATCAGTCAGCTGGATTTCGTTTCCTACCCCTGTCCCGGCTTCTTTTATACAGTCAAAGATTTCAGGAGTAAAAACATAGCGGCCTATTGCTCCCAGATTGGAGGGAGCATTTTCAGGGGACGGCTTTTCGACAATATCCTCAAGTACATAGAGGGAATTATTAAGAGGCTTTCCCTTTATAATTCCATAGCTGCTTAATTTTTCATGAGGAACTTCTTCCACTGCGAGCGTGGACCTCCCATATTTCTCAAAATTATCTATGAGCTGAGCAGTGCAGGGCTTGTCATTTACAATAATATCGTCTCCGAGAAGCACGGCGAAAGGTTCGTCTCCAATATGGTTTTCTGCCCTGAGGACTGCATCCCCGAGCCCGTTTGGCTCTTTCTGGCGGATATAGTGAATATCCACAAGGGAAGAAACGTCCCTGACAAGCTTAAGAAGTTCAGTATTATGCTTTTTAGCAAGGTGCATCTCGAGTTCAGGAGAATCGTCGAAATAGTCTTCAATTGCCCTTTTACCCCTGCCTGTGATAATGATAATATCCTCAATTCCCGAGGCAATAGCTTCCTCTACAACATACTGGATCACAGGCGTGTCAATAATAGGAAGCATTTCTTTAGGCATCGACTTGGTAGCAGGCAGGAAACGGGTTCCAAGGCCTGCTGCAGGAATAAGTGCTTTTTTAACGGTCAAGATAAACTCTCCGGTGAAAGGAATTCTGTGAAAAGGTTATTCATATAGTTGAGTTAAAAATACTTCTTAACCGGAACATCTTTAATTTCCCTGGTTATTTACTCATCCCACATATAGGAAATGAAATAAAAGTATTTTCTGATTATTTTAAGACATTATAAAGTATTAATCTAAAGATTGTTTGGAAAGATTGTTTGGAGAATTTTCCATGGCTGCAAAGAATAAAATACTTGTGACAGGAGGAGCCGGTTTTATAGGGAGCCACCTTGTAGATCACTTTATAGAAAAAGGAAGCAGAGTTACTGTTTTTGATAACCTGAGTTCAGGAAAAATGAAATTTATAGAAAATCATCTTGAAAACCCGAAATTTACCCTAATAAAAGGAGACCTTCTTGACCAAGATGCGATAGAGAAAGCCTGTAAAGGTATTGACTTTGTTTGTCACGTGGCCGCAAATCCTGATGTCAGGCTCGGAGCCTCGGATACAAGAGTCCATCTAGATCAGAATATTATGGCGACCTATAATCTTCTGGAAGCAATGAGGAAAAATAATACTAAAAAAATTGCGTTTACTTCCACCTCGACAGTTTATGGGGAAGCGAGCATTATGCCTACTCCAGAAGATTACGGCCCTCTTATTCCTATATCTCTTTACGGTGCCTCTAAACTGGCCTGTGAAGCCTTTATTACTTCATATTCTCATACCTTTGATATGCAGACCTGGATATTTCGCTTCGCAAATATCGTTGGCCCACGCAGTACACATGGAATTACGATCGATTTTATAAAAAAGCTGCGGAAAAACGCTAATCTTCTGGAAATCCTGGGCGACGGCAAGCAGGAAAAATCCTACCTGCATGTGTCGGAGTGCGTTGATGCGATATTGTTTTTAATTGAGAACAGTGGAGAAAAAGTAAATATTTTTAATATTGGCTCCGAGGACACCATCAGTGCTACAGAAATAGGAAAGGCTGTCACAGAAGAGATGGGGCTTTCTAATGTCGAATTTACCTATACCGGAGGGAACAGGGGCTGGAAAGGCGATGTGCCAAGGATGAGATTAGGGATTGAAAAAATGAAAAGTTTGAGCTGGAAACCAGTCTATACATCGGAGAGAAGTATTAGGGAAACGGTGAGGGCACTACTTGGGGAAAAGTTAGTAGAATAACTTTTATTCCAGTTTTTCCTAAACAATATTTTATTGGCCAGTATAAAAATAAATGTAAGATTACTGTTTGACTTCGCCTTTGACTTTGAATAAGTACTTTCGTATTAAAGAAAGTTCGTGGTCGCTGAATCCACCTACCATAAACATCATAACCACATAGATAAGTACACCCATACCTGCAATCTCAAAAAGCTCAAAGATACTTGAAATAGCAAAGTGAGAAACAAACAGATACATCCCAAAAGAGGAGAGGATGCTTTTTGCAATGTCATAATAATAATAGTCAAACACAAAATGCTTTCTAGATACGTAGATACAGAGTACAATCATTAAAAAATAAGAGATCAAGGTTGATAGTGCTGCTCCTATAAATCCAATAGAAGGTATGAGCAAAAGATTGAGTAGTACGTTCGAAACTGCAGCAATGATATTGATGTAAGTCGTAGATTTCGTTTCTTTTACAAGAAACATTATATTGACAAAAATTTGAAAAACCCCTGCTAAAAGGCCCGAAAATGCAACAATCGGGATTACAAGCCAACCTGAAAGGAAGTCTTGAGTCGTAAAAATTCCAAGAAGAGGTTTTGCAAGAGCAGAAAGGCCAAAAACAGCTGGAACGGTAATAAGAAGGAAATATCTCAATGAACTCGATAAGTAGATTTTTACCTGATCAAGTTTATTTTCATCAAATAACTTTGAAAGTTCAGGGAGAAGAATAACCTGAAGAGGAGTTACAAGAAGCTGGATAAGAGTTCCTATGGAATAAGCTGCTGAATATACACCCGCGCTCCCAAGACCCAGAAAATAATTTACTAAAAATCTGTCACTTGATTCTGTGATCCATCTCACAAGAGAACTTGGAGTTAAAGGAAGAGAAAATTGCAGGTACTCCTTTATGTGAGTAAATCTAGGAATAATAAATCCTATCTGCGATACCATTATCACAAGGGAAATTAACACAATGGAACCTTGTACAAGTATGGTTGCACCTATGATGCCTAAAAGCCCATATCCCACTTTGACAAGGATTAGAATAAAAAATAGCTTTCCAAACGTTTCGAAAAGAGTAAAGTAAGAGTATTTTTTAATCTGCCTGAAGACTCTGAAATAAAAAAGAGATATTGATTCAACTACACTCAAGAGAATCAAGGCGGAACCTGCTTGGATAAAATAAGTTGCTTTAGGGTCCTTAAAAACAAAGGTCGCGAGAGGTTCTGCAAACATATAGACCAATAAAGAGGCCAGAAAGCCGGAGATCGTCACAAAGGACAGAATAGAATATACGGCTTCTCTTATCGTTTTTTGATCAGTTTCGGCAGACAAAAACCTGACAAAGCCCGCGGAAAGACCCATAAGTGCAAGGGAAGATATTAGAGATACAATAATATTGATCTGCGCCCAAAGTCCGTAATCATATGTTCCAAGGGTTTTTGTGATTATCGGAAGTAGGAAAAAAGTGCCCAGGCTCGTAAGTATCTGAACTGTCCCGATAAGACCAACGTCCTTTACAAACTTTCGATATGACACCATATCACCTAAAAAGACTCTATTTTTAACTACCTGGATTATGAATTCACGAAGATAACCTACTAGAATTTATCTCGCAACTTAATCCACTCACTATCCAAAACCTGATATTTAAATCCTTTTGAACGCTGATCATCTTGCTCAAATTTCAACCTCTCAGTAGAGGTTCTATTTATACCTATATTATAATAAGTTTCATTCATATAAAGTATCTTTAATTTTGAATTCAAAAGTTTCAATATATCATACTTATATTCAGTGTTAACTTTAAATTTATTTAGACATATTTTTTTCAACAACAACCAAACTCCAACTACCCTCAATAAGAGATTTCTACAAGAGATAAAAGCCTTTGCGTTGAGATAAATTTTGGTAGAAGTCCAGTGCGCGTTTGGATAAGACTTTCTGAAAAGCAGATAGAAGATGTAGAAAGAAATAAGAATGTAGACGCCGTAAGTTCTGGCCTATTAATTTTGACCTGATAATAAAACTTTTAAAAAGAAGAATAAGTTTGGGAGCAAAAATAAATTAATCCCGATTAGTAGGTCTAAAAACCACACTAGTTCGCTTAAAAAGATTCCTTCTGGAAAATCTTAAAAATTCGTGTTTTTTGCACATTAAAATAAAAAAGTTCCGAAACATCCGACAACAGAAGTTTATTCTTGGGTTGGAAGTGATGGAAATCTTCGTTGAGAATATAAACCTTACTTGTACACTAGATTCAGTTTTGGTACCTGACTCTTGTTTTCGCAGTCAGCACTGTAGAAGGCAATATAGTTATCACTTTCATTGCGGGCTTTTATTAGAAAACCCGTGTTTGCAGATTTGCCGCTGACGTACTCTTTTACGAGGTCAGTTACATTAAGCTCATAGTACCTGTTATCTGGCAAGCTACTGGCTTTCAGGATTAGCGTAGCATATGGAGTACTGCCCAAGAGGACACCATTTCTATCATACCAATCTCCTCCAGCATTGTTCCACGCAACATCCTTATTCTTTTTATTCCAGCTCACATAGTCAGGATTCCAGGCAACAGGCCTGTAAACCTCGATAACAGTATCATTTGGTCGTGAATTGGAAGGATGATACCAGAAAAGGGAAAGAGTTGCACTGTTTACTTCTATGGCGCTGGGATATTCACTTAAATTAAATAATATAACATCCCTGTACCTTCCAACACTACCCAGTCCTCCTACATCGATATATGATGTATCGGAAAAGACGTCCTCGGGTGAGGTTTCACGCAGGCGGTTGTCTTTTGCGCCAATAATAGTTGCGTTTGTAGCTACCCTTTTCGTAATATTAAGCTTTGGTGCCTGGCTCGTGTTTCCACAGTCAGCACTGTAAAAAGCGATATAGTTATCACTTTCATTGCGGGCTTTTATCAGGAAACCCATGTTTGCAGATTTGCCGCTGACGTACTCTTTTACGAGGTCAGTTACATTAAGCTCATAGTACCTGTTATCTGGCAAGCTACTGGATTTCAGGGTTAGTGTAGCATATGGAGTACTGCCCAAAAGGATACCATTTTTATCATACCAATCTCCTCCAGCGTTGTTCCACGCAATATCCTTATTCTTTTTATTCCAGCTCACATAGTCAGGATTCCAAGCAACAGGCTTGTAAACCTCGATAATAGTATCATTTGGTCGTGAATTGGAAGGATAATACCAGAAAAGGGAAAGAGTTGCGCTACTGATTTCAGTATTATTGGTGTATTCGCTTACGTTAAACCATATAAGGTCTCTGTATTTGCCAACACCGCTCATTCCTCCGACGTCGAGAAATGGTTTATCAGAAAAGATATCTTCAGGAGAAGCTTCACGCATTCGGTTGTCATACATCTCGCCAGAGAAATTCAAAGGAATTTCTTTAACGACACTTATTTTTGCAACCCCCGAATCGTTGAGCTTACCATCGCTAACTTTAAAATATATTGCATATAGCCCCTCCTGTCCGTCTGAAGGCGTCCAGCTAAAAAGCCTTGACTTTCCATCAAAACTTGCACCTACAGGAAGAACTGAAGCTGAGTATGTAAGGTTATCTCCATCCGCATCAGAAGCTTTCACTATAAAGCTCAAATTATCTCCAATCTTAACTGTAGTCTCGGGGATAGAGTCCAGTACAGGAGCGTGATTATCTCTTGAAAGAGACGCATATATAGTGTTTCCATATCTTCCTATGTTGATCCTGTTTCCATTATCTTCAGGCTCGTTAGAATAGTTAGAGAATGGATAACCAGCATCAATACAGGGAGAATGCACTTTGTCCTTAACCCAGGTTTTTTCGTCCCAGCGGCCTGAAACCGACTGAAGATGATAGTCATGCTTTTCCGAGTCTGCAAAAAGAGGGTTTACATAGATATCAGTTGTCGATGTGCAGTTTTTATAGTCACCTGCTGAGTTATTGTAAAGGCAGTTATTTTCCAGCACAAAGGAATGTGTTTCAGGCAGATAATTTATAATTCCATACCCTGTCCCACTAGGATCCTTTGTACGTTTCTGGGCGTTTACAATTATGTTGTTTCGAACAATTGTTGTGAATCCGTCACCTTCTGGTACATAGGTTGGCGAATAACTATTGATATACATATTGGCAATTGCAGTGTGATATATTCCGTCAAAGATATTGTTTTCAATGACAGTATCTTCGAATCCGCCTGCTATGATGCCACCTACCCAGGTAACGCTAGGATTAGTGCCCGTGTCATAGAAAGTATTGTGATGGATATAGACATTTTTTGCCTGGTCTTTGGTAGCAGAAGAGCTATCATAGTTGAAAAGCCAGATTCCAGGACAATAGGTATTATGGATAGTATTATTGTAGATCTCTACATCGTCCATAATACCTGCAGATTTTTCGACCTGAATGCCTGGCCCGCCTGCACTCCAGTGGTAGAAAGAATCTATTACGTTATCATGGAATTTTACATGGTTTGAGTTCCAGATTCTAAGACCGCTGTTAGTCCTGCAGGTTATTGTATTGTTCCAGGCCTCTACGTTCTGGCACTGAATTGCAAACAGACCGTCGTGTCCGAGCTTGTAGATAGTATTGTTGTAAAATTGGACGTTCTCGCCATATTTTATCCTCAGCCCGTCTCCGTGTCCGTCGTGCATGTACATATCGCATACGGTTACATTCTTGCAGTAAAGGAAGTAAATCACATTATAGTATCCTTTACCCTTAGCGAACTCGGTGTTACCGTCATGGTTCACATTAACCTCGAATCCTCTTATTACAATGTTGTTATTTCCGAAATTGCTCATCTGCTGGATCAGTGGTTTCATTGGAACCCAGCCTGCGTGATCAACCAGTTTGATCACAGCAGTCGAATCCCCTTCAAGAATAGTATTGCTGCCGATTAGAAGAGTATCATCAATAACATACGTAAAAGGACCTTTGAGGTGGACAGTGGTATATTCAGAGTTATCTGCTACAAACTTAAGGGCCTGATTTATCTGTATATGATCATCTTTTCCATCACAGTTAAAATCCCCACTACCGTCCCCTGCAACATAAACAGTTGGTGAAGGACTTCGGCATGAAGCGGTAGGAATGCTTACAAGAATAAGGCAACCTACCAAGAGAAGTAATCCTAATTCTCCTTTACTTGTCGAGATTACCTGAGCTTGATCACAACATCGCATATTGCTACTTTTCTTAGACAGATATACATGTGGTGACGTATCAATACCCCCACAAAAGTTATTACTGTTTGTCAAAATTTTACTGAAATTAATTACTTTGTTTCCTGAATGATAGACAAGATTTTGTAGATAGTCTTCACTATCCGACATTCAAGGCTATAGAAGTCCCTGGAGAAATTATTCATAGCGAAGGCTACTGAGTTCTATCAAATGAATGAATAAGAGATTCAGAATAAATCTCCCTGTTTTAGGCCAATTCCTCGAATTCATCTAGGTCCCCCCATGAAAACATAGAGAATAGATCAGTTTTTGGTCTGTAACTAAATTTATGGAGTGAACACTGTAAATTATACCACAATGTTATAAAAGTATTTGCACGGTTTTTTAAAATAGTTAGATAGTTTCTTAAATATTTAGAGAAAAAACAAGTGCCTGGAACGAGAAAAACCAAATAAAAATACGATTTTTTTTAAATCTATGCAAAAAGAAATTTTCCGAAGTAAAATTTATCGTTACTTTTAGTAATATTTTAGATTTTGTTGGCAAAATCGACTTTTGTTTACTGCCATAAAAATGAGAATCATACAATTTAAAGAATAGTTTTACAAATTAGTAAAAGTCAAAAAGTAGAGATTAAGATTCTATAAAACGATGGAAGATTAGCCAAGAAAAAAGATTGAAAAATAGAAGAGGAGTATAGAAGCTAGAAAGGAGCATAGAAGTTAAGCGTAAACATCTGATATTCATAAGAATACTGTCAGATTACACCTCTCTAGTATCTTTCTTTCAATTCCATTCTAGCTACATTCTTAAAATATCCTGATTTTTTCTCTCCAAAAAGCTTTTTTGTCTAAAGCTATTTTACCACAAGTCACAAATTTTTTGGGTTTATTAGAATTTACTGATTCATTAATTATTCCTCCAGTATGCAGATAAATTATTAAAACTGAGACCTTCAGAAGAAATTTCGTAAAGGTAGTTGTTGTATACGTCAGAGAGATTTGAAGAAGTCTCTTCAACCACGCTTATTATTGCGGAGAGATTTAAAGAGGTCTCTTCAACCACGCTTGTCTCTTCAATCACGCTTATTATTGCAACTTCAGAATCATTGAACATACCATCATTTACCTCAAAAGATATTGTGTAGTTTCCTTCCTGTCCGTCTGAAGGCATCCAGCTAAAAGCCCCTTTTTCATCAAAACTTGCACCTTCAGGAAGACCTGAAGCTGAGTATGTAAGGTTATCTCCATCCGCATCAGAAGCTTTCACTGTAAAGTTCAAATTGTCTCCAATCTTAACTGTAGCTTCGGGAATAGATTCAATAACTGGACCCTGTATCTCAACAGAAAGATCTTCGGAGTATGTAAAGTTACTTTCATCCGCGTCAAGAACTTCCGCTGTAAAGTTAAGATCTCCTCCAGTTTCATTTGTAGCCTCGGAGCTTGAGTCCGTTAACGAGGATTGTATAGTTTTTACTCCTGAAGCCGACAGAGAAGCATATATTGAATTTCCATATCTTCCTATATTGATCCTGTTACCATTGGGTTCTGGTTCTTTAGAATAGTCAGAGGATCGATAACCGGCATCAATACAGGGAGAATGAACTTTGTCCTTAACCCACTTTTTTCCATTCCAGTGGCCTGAAACTGACTGGAGATGATAATCATGATTTTTCTGGTCTACGAATAGTGGGTTTACATAGATATCAGTTTTCGAGGTGCAGCCTTTATAATTGCCTGCTGCATTGTTGTAGAGGCAGTTATTTTCCAGCACAAAGTTATGGTTCTTGGTGAGGTAATTGATCACCCCGTACCCTGTTCCACTAGGTGACTTTGTACGTTTCTGGGTGTTTACAATTATGTTGTTACGGACAATTGTTGTGTATTTTGACGAGTAACTTGGAGAATAAACTTCTGGATACATATGAATAACAGCAGCATGGTATACGCCATCAAAAACATTATTTTCAATTAGAGTATCATGGAATCCACTGGCTACAATACCTCCAACCCAAGTAATGCTAGGATTAGTGCCTGTGCTGTAGAAGACATTATGATAAATATGGACATTTTTCCCCTTGTCTTTGGTAGCAGAAGAATCATAGTTGAAAATCCAGATTCCAGGTCCATAGGTATTATGAATAATATTATCGTAGATTTCTATGTCATCCATAATACCTGCAGACTTTTCGACTTGAACAGCCGACCCACCTGCGCTCCAATGGTAGAAAGAATCGATCACATTATCGTGGAATTCTACGTGGTTTGTGTTCCAGATTCTAAGACCGCTGTTAGTCCTGCAAGTTATTTTGTTGTTCCAAGCCTTTACATTCTGGCACTGAATTGCAAACAGACCGTCGTGTCCGAGCTTATATATTCTGTTGTTATAAAATTGAATATTTTCTCCGGATTTTATCCTTAGTCCATCTCCAAGCCCATCGTGCATATACATATTGTATACTTTTACGTTATTACATTTAGTAAAGTAAATCACATTATAGTATCCGTCACCCTTATCCTTTTCGGAATTTCCGTCATGGTTTCCATTAACCTCAAATCCTCTTATTACAATGTTGTTATTTCCTGAACTGCTCATCTGCTGGATCATAGGTTTCATTGGAACCCAGCCTGCGTGATTAGCCAGCTTGATCACAGCAGTTGAATCCCCTTCAAGAATAGTATTGCTGCCGATTAGAAGAGTATCATCAATAACATACGTAAAAGGACCTTTGAGGTGGACAGTGGTATATTTAGAGTTGCCTGCTACAAATTTAAGGGCTTGATTTATCTGTATATGATCATCTTTTCCATCGCAGTTAAAATCCCCACTACCGTCCCCTGCAACATAAACAGTTGGTGCAGGACTTCGGCATGAGGCAGTAGGAACGCTTGCAAGAATAAAGCAACCTACCAATAAAAGGATTCCTAGTTCTCTTTTCAGCATCTATATCACCTGAGACTACTAAAAGAAATTTATTAATTTAATAGGAGAGAAGAATCAGGTAGGAAAGGACTCATTTGTCTACAAAAATAAAAACTGTCTACTAGTAACTAGACAAATTTCTTACGCTGTCCTCTGAATAGTGGATGAGATTTTTCAAATAGTATCCACTCTCCGGCATTCAAGGCTATAGAAATCCCTGGAGAGATAATTCATGGCAATCGCTACTGAATCCTATCATATGAATAAACAAGAGATTCAGAATAAATCTCCCTGTTTTTCAGGCCAATCCCTCGAATTCACCTAGTCCCCCCATGAAACCATAGTGAATAAATCGGTTTTCGGTCTGTAATTAAATTTCTATAGTCAACATCGTAAATTATATCGTTATGTTATAAAAATATTTGTGCAGTGTTTTTAAATTTTTATCCAGTGGTTAAAATTATAAGAAAAGTCAGTGAAAATATTGGACAAAACAAGTCAAAAATAGCTTTATTAAAATTCACTGATGGCCTCAAAATTCTAACAATTTCTACAATTGGATAGGGATATTTTTGACTTTAATTCAGATAGCAAACTATTCCAAATTTATTTATGACTAGGACTTACGCACTTCACATACAAAACCAAGAACAATAGACGTTATAATTAAATATTAGTCTTAGACGGTTAAAGGTTTAAAGCTATCGATTTCTCGTTTCAATCGCGTAAGTCATAATGAGTTAACTTTATCGTCAAATAAATTATCCAATTGTAGAATCAAATGTAGTTTTGAAACAGTTTGTTCCATTGAGACAGTCTGCTCCACTATCATAAAAGGATATTATCAACTGATGTCGTTGCATCTATACAGAATTTTTTCAACTCCCTCCCAGATATAATTCTCAACGATGTATCTGGTTTCTCCATAACGGTTCAGGTACTTGTATCGATGTTAATTTACTACTGCAACCTCAGTTCTTTGGGATTCTCGATAGAAGTAGCAACACAGAAATCAACGCTTAATGCTTTGATTTTGATGCATAGATTGTGTTCCCATACCTTCCTATGTTAATCCTGTTTCCATTATCCTCAGGTTCTTTGGAATAGTCAGAGGATGGGTAACCGGCATCAATGCAGGGAGAATGCACGTTGTCCTTTACCCATTTTTTTTCATTCCAGTGACCTGAAACTGACTGGAGATGATAATCGTGATTTTTCTGGTCTACAAATAGTGGGTTTACGTAGATATCAGCTTTTGAGACACAGTTTTTATAGTTACCTGCAAAGTTCTTGTAAAGGCAATTATACGAAATCGCAAAGGAGTGTGTTTCAGGGAGATAATTGATAATTCCATATCCTGTCCCACTTGGGGACTTTGTACGCGTCTGGGTGTTTACGATTATGTTGTTACGAACAATTGTTTTGTATTTTGACGAGTAATCTGGAGAATAACCATCGGGATACATATTAACAATAGCAACATGATATGCGCTGTCAAAGACGTTATTTTCAATTAGTGTGTCATGGAATCCACTAGCTACAATACCTCCAACCCAGGTAATGCTAGGGTTAGTGCCTGTACTATAGAAGACGTTATGGTGGATGTGGACATTTTTCCCCTTATCTTTGGTAGCAGAAGAATCATAGTTAAAAAGCCAGATTCCAGGTCCATAGGTGTTATGGATAACATTATCGTAGATTTCTATGTCATCCATAGTACCTGCAGACTTTTCGACCTGAATGCCTGGCCCGCCTGCACTCCAGTGGTAGAAAGAATCGATTACGTTATCGTGGAATTTTACATGGTTTGAGTTCCAGATTCTAAGACCGCTGTTAGTCCTGCAGGTTATTGTATTGTTCCAGGCCTTTACGTTCTGACACTGAATTGCAAACAGACCGTCGTGTCCGAGCTTATAGATCTTGTTGTTATAAAATCGGACATTCTCGCCATATTTTATCCTGAGCCCGTCTCCGTGACCATCGTGCATATACATACCGTATACTTTTACGTTTTTGCAATGGAGAAAGTAAATCACATTATAGTATCCGTCACCCTTAGCGAACTCGGTGTTACCGTCATGGTTCACATTAACCTCGAATCCTCTTATTACAATGTTGTTATTTCCGGAATTGCTCATCTGCTGGATCAGTGGTTTCATTGGAACCCAGCCTGCGTGATCAACCAGTTTGATCACAGCAGTCGAATCCCCTTCAAGAATAGTATTGCTGCCGATTAGAAGAGTATCATCAATAACATACGTAAAAGGACCTTTGAGGTGGACAGTGGTATATTCAGAGTTATCTGCTACAAACTTAAGGGCCTGATTTATCTGTATATGATCATCTTTTCCATCACAGTTAAAATCTCCACTGCCGTCTCCTGCAACATAAACAGTTGGTGCGGGACTTCGGCATAAAGCGGCAGGAACGCTTGCAAGAATAAGGCAACCTACCAATAAAAGGATTCCTAATTCTCGTTTTAACATCGATATCATTTGAAGGTGATCAGAATAAAATTCATTAATATCTTTGATAGTTAAATATTCGTGCAGTGACGTATTCACAACTCCGCAAAATGTATGATTGATTGTTAAGAACTTGAGTAAGTGTATCAGTTTTTCAGACCTATTGGACAAGATGTTGCAAAGATTATATACTTTCAGAATTTGAAGGCTTTATATACACAAATTTTTTCTGAAAGCGTAGAGAGTAAATATGTAAGAACGTTTTTAAGGGTAAGGCAACTTATCAATAAAAAGATTCCTAATTTTTGTTCTAACATAGAAATTATTTAATATTAATCATAACAAGTTCGTAATTATCTCTGGTAGATAGATATTTGGGAAGTAACACTGTTATACATATACAAAATTTGGAATAGTTTGTTAAGAATCTTTACAAATTAATTAATTTGTATATAATTTAGACAAATCTTGTAAATGATATCTATATGAGTTTAAAGACTGTAGAAAAAAGTGCTAAAAAAATTATTCATAGTGAAAACTACTGAATCAAATTAGGTGTGATATAGGAATTCGGAATAAATCTCCTACTTCTCAGGCCAATTTCTCTAACTTACACAAATTCTTCTTGAGAAAGAAATTTATTGTCCATTTTTAATTCCTTGCAGTAAACAGTGTGATAAATATCATGTGTGATAAATATCATATAATTGCCGGACTCTGTTACGCAGAGCTGTAATATGTTAAATTAATGAAGAACTACAGGATTGGAGGGTAGTAGTCTACTCAAGTCGGAAAATGCCGTAAATTACAAAACTACCCTTTTAGCCTGCGTTTGTTTTATGAAACGCAGCTATAGAATAAAGCTGCAGATTTTCCTTTTGCGAGTCATAAAGAATTAAACGATATCTTTGCATATGTCCAAGATCTTTCTTGCAACTCCATCCCAGTTGTGATTCTCAACGACATATCTTCGACCTTTCTTTCCCATAAAGGCCCGGGTATTTTCATCGAGAAGTAACCTTATTACAGCAGTTGCAAGTTCTTTAGGATTCTCGGGAGTTACTGAAATTCCGCCACATGAAGCTTCAATTAAATCTTTGACTCCTGAAATACTGCTTGCCACAATCGGCTTCCCACAAGCAAGATACTCATACGTTTTCAACGCTGAAAGTCCTATCTTCGAGTTCCTTTCCTTAATGAAAGGAGCAACGCAAACATCGGCCGCGTTGATATAGAGAGGAACCTGTTCGTAGGGGATTCTTCCGGTGAAAGTAAATTTATCCGAAAGCCCTAACCTGGAAGTTGTTTCCATCAGTTTATCCTTCATAACTCCGTCCCCAACAATAAGAAAATGAGCATCAGGACATTTCTCCAGAATTAAAGGAGAGGCATGGATGAGAAATTCAACTCCCTGCCAGGCTGCAAGGTTCCCTACAAAGCATACGTACTTTTTCGAGTTTTCAAGCTGCAACTTCGCTCTTGTCTGTTCGGAATCTAGAGGCTTGAATACATCGGTATTTGCCCCATTGTTAATAACATAGATTTTGCTCTCAGGAACAGAGTATAGTCTCACAAGCTCGTCCTTGAGCTTATCCGTGACAGAAATAATTCTGTCACAATGCCTGTAATTAAAATTCTCAGAGCAGAGTGCCAAATAAGAAAAAACTTTATATGCGAAAGACTGTGAATTCGGATCGACCTTTAACTCATCCAGAACTATCCCATTGACTTCTACTATTGAAGGAATCTTTAGAATTTTACATAGAAATATGGGAAATAACGGAAAAGAATTCTGGCGAAGATAAAGCACGTCAGGCCTGTTTTTTATGCACGAATAAAGAAGGTAAAAGGAAAGCATAAATTCGTAAGAAGGCTGTACAAGATATTTATTGTCTATTACAGGCACGTATTTTATCCCTGGAAGAGCACGGTCTACGCTCTTCTGTCCGGGTGCAAACAGGACTATATCAGTATATTTTTTCAAATTCCTTAGAAGTTCAAGAATGTGAACATTCGAACCTGATTTAGTATTGAAAGAGCCGTAATAAACCAGGAAAATATTACTTACTTTTTTAAACATAATGGTAGCCGGTTACCAGAATAGCAAAAGTAGTTAATTAGTTTATCCCATAGCTTTATTTATTATTTATTCCAGTTCAGCAACGACAGTTTAGTATAAAACCCATGGACAAGAATTTAATGCATTTTGGAGAGAAGTATTTATAGGATTAATTCTCTCCTCTGTCTGCTTTTGATGCATCCGAAGCGAAAACGAGCAAAAGATTATGAAAGTATTGGAAGCATGTCAGGAATTTCCTAACAGGTATTATCCTCAACTTGGGACATTCATAAAACAGAGTATAGACTCAATTGCAAACCAGGGCGTAGATGTTACTGTAATTTCCCCAAAACCTTTCGTCCTTCCTTTTTCCGCATTTCCGTATCATAACTTTTTTAAACTGCCACGGATTGAGCATACCGACAAATATGACCTTCACTATCCACGCTATGTATATGCCGTTCCTAAAAAATATTTTTATCCCATAACAGGGTTTTCATACTCTCACTTCGTTTTCGAATACGCGATTAAAAATATAAAGCCAGAGCCAGACTTGATCCACGCACACTTTTCATATCCAGATGGATACGGAATGATGAAGCTTGCAAAGAAATGGAGAGTTCCTCTTGTAATAAGTGCACTTGGCACAATAGAAAGGAAAGTCGCTTATGAAGGCTCCTACACATCAAAACAGATTATAGAAGCAATGAACTTTGCAGATAAGGTTCTTTCTGTTAGCGAGGATCTCAAACTCCACATAGTAAATCTGGGAATAAACGAAGAGAAAGTTCATGTGGTTCCAAACGGTGTTGATACCGTAAAGTTCAAACCAGTAGGAAAAGCACATGCAAGGAATCTACTAAATCTGCCGCAAGATAAGAGTATTGTCCTATTTGTAGGAGCACTTAGAAAAATAAAAGGTGTGGACTATCTGATTGAGGCTGCAAAGGACTTTGTGAATACGAATACTGATCTTTTTATGGTAGGCAGGGACGACGGCCTGAGAAAAAGTCTGGAAAAAAGAGCACAAGAGCTCAAAATTGCAGATCGCATTAAATTCACTGGGCCCGTAAACCATGAGAACATCCCGCTCTGGATCTCAGCTTCGGATATCCTAGTATTGCCTTCCCTTTCAGAGGGTAGGCCAAACGTAGTACTTGAAGCCCTTGCCTGTGAAATCCCGGTCGTAGCAACCGATGTCGGCGGGATACCTGAACTAATGGTCGATGGAGAAACAGGCTACCTGGTACCTGCAAAAAATCCTGTAGAGTTATCCAGAAAAATTAATAAACTGCTTGAGAATAAAAGCCAGAGAGAAAACATGGGGAAGCTCGGGCGTAAAAGCATAATTCAGAGAGGACTTACCTGGGAAGCTCATGCCAAAAAGACTGTGGATATATATTCAGAGCTTTTGGAGAAAGCTTCGAAGTGAACTACCGTTAAGCTAAAGACTTAGCAGCTTCCTAATTCATAGATAACCATTGGCATCTCCAAAGGCTTTAATTCAGGCTGAACCATCCGTACTGAGTCAAAAAATATAAAAAAGGACTTGATTTCTTTTTTTCTTTTTTTCAGTCATAAAGCTTCTTAATATAGGAGCTTTTAAAATCAGTTAACAAACCGATTTTTGTTTATTTAATTCTTATAAAAGTAGTAAAATCAAATTGCGGGTGACCACCCCACCCTAAACAGGCTGTCCGATAATTACTAACAGTAATAAACGAATGCCTGCTCTTTCAATTTAAAGATCTTAAATCTTTCTTTTCGTTATCTTTTTACTCTAAAATTGAATCGTCGGACACCCTGTTAACGGACGAGGTATTTGTGACCCCGCTTCTTCCCGATGTAATAGATTTCAGGGAATCAGTCAATCCCTGATGTGGAATATAAATGTCTATCGATGGATTTGAATAAATTTTGTCAAGGCCCTTGAGGTTGTTTTCTAGCTTAAGCTTGTTTTCGGGCAGCGACTGATAAAAATAATTGGCAGTGTCTTTCAGGGTGCTTTCCTCACTGCCAAAGTATAATCCACTCCTTAGAAATTCTTTGTTTCTGAGAACTATATAACCTTTGTATTCTGGGAGTTTATTTACATCACCGATTCTGTAATTATTGTAAGACGAGATATTCAATGCCGCAGATTTTGCAGGGATCAACGGGACATAAAAGAATCTTGAAGCATAATAATCGGTATAAACTGAATTAGTTGAGGATTTGATAGGAACATATTTGAAAATATGATTAAAGCCACTTAACTCTTCGGAAGTAAAGTATTCGTGTTTTGCTTCTTGACCAAGACAATTCGAATCTGAAACACTGTAGATCGAAGAGACTAAAACAAAAGTAGAGAACAATAAGATCACTAAGAAAGCGGAGTTTAATTTCTTAGAGGAATACTTAGCCATATAATTCCAGAAGATATACAATCCGTACCCCATTACGAAAGCCATAAAGGGACTGACGAAAAGCATAAACCGATCAACTCTGAAGAGGACTTTAAATTGCCAGATCGTATTGAGGGGATTGGGAATATAAAGTATTAGAGTCAACAGAGCAAATAACCCTAGCACAGAAGCATAATTTTTTTTGTAATTTTTCAGGAGAAAACCTATTCCTATCAAGGCAAAAAATAAAAATATCGATTTATCCAGAAGCCCTATCAAATCAATCAAGCTTTCCTGAAGAACTTCTGAACCTCCCGCAGTCAGAACCATAGAATCCAAAAACTGGCTCTGCAAACGGGGAGCCAGGCTCCTCTGTACAAATACATATGCTGCAAAGAACCAGTAAGTAGTAAAAATGACATTAAGCAATATAAAATATGATTTGCTAATGTAGCCGCCATTCCCTATCATATATTCCGATGCAAGAAGAATGATCAGCAATAGGACAAACTGTAGAAGGGAGACATTGTGAACTAAAGTTATAAAAACTGCAACAATTACTGAGAGGGTTTTTAAGGAAAATTTGTCCTTTTTGAAATTGACACTATAAATCAGGTACAATAATACAACGAACATTATGAATGCCATTGTGCGGGTGATTACATTTGTACCGTAATAGAGTACAGTAGAACTTGCGGAGAACAGTACGCATGAAAGGAGTGAGATCTGCCTGTTGTTTGTTATGTAATTAAAAAGGTAATAAAGGAAAATTATGGTTATTGCATAGATAGGTGCAGTTACCAGAAAAAGTGAGTTCTTTATGCTTATTTTCAGGATCTCAGAAGCTTCTGCAATAAGCACATGATAAAGAGGGAAGTAAGCGTAATCACTTAAAGAAGTTGGAATTATTTTTCCGGTAAATGAAGTAACTTCCGAAATAAATATGTGGGGTAGGATGTCTGTGGTACCGACATAGAAATCATAATTTAAAGTCACACTGAAAATTAAATTACCTGCGATTAAGATAGATTCTGCCAGAATAAGGGTAGGATTTACATTTTTAGAGAAAATTTGGAAGAATACTGACAGATAAAGCCCTAAAATAAAGAAGAAATAGTACAGCGGCCTGCTTCCCGGAGACAGCAAAAGTACAACTATGGAACCAATATAAAATATCCCGAAAAGGTACGTAAGGGACTTTGTACTAAGTGATGGAAAGAGATCGATATCGTGCAAACTTACATCTTTTTTGTAAAGGAACAGTATGAAAAGACAGGAAAGGATTGCAGGTATTCCTGTAAATAGCCCCCGAAGTGCATAAGCGAACTTTCCGGTTGCAAACATCCATAAGAACGCAAATATTACTGCGAAAATTATAGCTAGCGGAAACAGAAAAGAAATTGACCTCATTAGACGGTCATTATCTAATTTGAATCCTGCTTCTTTGCTTAATCCGAGCATACTATCTCCCTGGCTTAAATAATCGTAATTTAATAAATTGAATGAACCTGGCATCCAAACTTCTGTGTTTGAAAATCAATGGGAGTTCATCAGGGCTTTATTGATTAAGAAGATTTTGCCCTGAAAAGCCTCCAAGATATTCAAATATTTCGGTTTATTTATAAGTAAATGAAATAATTCGTGATTATTAAATATCCGAGCAGGAACTGACTTTTGAGATCAGAGGAGAATTTGTAAAGCTGTACAAAAACCCCAGCCCATAAGCAAAGTGTTGCACAGGAATAATAAACAGGGCAAAAAGACCGTATTTTGATTTCATTTTATAGGTAACTTGGATTGAGGTAACAAAGACAAGAATAAAGTACATGACAGCGAGTGCAAGAAGAAGTACGATTGGAGTAGAATATTTGATAGAAGCGATAAGCAAAGTGACTGCAAACACGATGGCAATCGAAGGCAGAAAAGCGTACCAACGGACAAATTCTCCATGCTTCTTGAAAAGTTCTGCCATCCACATTCCATATTTAAACATCCTTACGGAAAAGGATTTGAAAGTACCTCTTCTATGATGCAGGACCTGTGCTTTCGGAATGTACAGAAATTTGTTGCCTTTCTTACCAATTCTGTAGTTTAGGTCACAATCCTGGCCCACTATAAACCGTTCGTCAAAACCCCCAGCTTCCTGAACTGCAGCTTTTTTGTACATTGCATTGCAGTTAGGAAGAGAGCCAACATAATGCTTTTTTGTGGAGTTTTTGGACTGAGCCGAGCCTCCAGACCCCAAGAAAGATTCCTGGGCATATCCCACCACCCTGCCAAATACAGGATCAGTATCAAAGATCAGGTTAGGGCCTCCAAAACACACAACGTCATCTGGAGAGGCTTGCATTTCATGGACAAGAGCTTTCAACCACTGGGGATCGACCTTACAGTCTCCGTCAGTAAACGCAACAAGTTCTCCCTTGGCATTCTTCACACCAAGGTTTCTTGCCGCAGCAACATTCTTTTTTTCATTCAAAAAGAGTTTGACAGGATATTTCTGTATTATATCCCGCGTTTTGTCGGTGGACATACCATCAACGATAATAATCTCGTAAGAATCTCGCGGGTAATCTAGATTAAGAAGTGACTCAATACATTCTTCAATGAATTTTTCTTCGTTACGAATACCTACTACGACTGAAACAAAAGGGTATTTCATGCAAATTGACCCCGTTTTAACATTATTGTTTTCGGATATGCTCGTTTAAAAAAATCATCCTTGAGATGGCATGCAGTATTATTCCGGTAAATACCATGAAGGCTCCTATAACCGTCAGCATTACCATAAGGAGTGTTGGCCCGAAGCGCAGGGATCCTCCTAGAAGAAAATCCTGTAAAAATATAAGTCCCATAAGAAAGCCTGTAGACGTCATAATCAGGCCAGGAACGGAGAAATAGTACAGAGGCCGCCTGTACTCCATATCTTTAAGGATGCGGAACAGGACTCTGGGCCCATGTATGAAAGGATTCTCGCTTGAGCATTCCTCAAGATCATACCTGCAATAGATTTCCACCTCAGTAAACTTCAAATTGTGATCTTTGGCCTGAATGAGAATTTCAGAGCCTGCAGACATATCTGTACCATTCAAATTTATATTTTCAATAGCTTTTTTTCCATAAGCTCGAAAACCACTCTGGGAATCAGTAACATGCAGACCACCTGCAATATAGGTTGCAACGTCAAGGATTTTCATTCCGAATTTACGGTAAATAGGAACATTTTTGCCGTTGCCATTGACAAATCTTGAGCCAATTACCAGATCAAACCCATTTCTTAAGGGTTCAAGAAGCTTGGGAATTTCGGAGGGATCATGTTGACCGTCAGAGTCAATTATAACCATAGCATTTGCATCGAGCTTACGGGCGGTTTCAAAGCAATTTCTTAGGGCTGCTCCATATCCCTTATTTGTTTCGTGACGAACTACATAGGCGCCAAGAGATTCGGCGATATCGACAGTATTATCGGTGCTTCCGTCATCTATAACTACTACTCTGTCGACGTATTTTTTGCAACCCTTGATAACATCTGCAATGGCGTGGGCTTCGTTATAGGCAGGCATGGCTGCAATCGTAATGGCCATATGCAATCATCTACCTCTTTGAAGATAAAGGTAAGAAGTCTCCTTGATAACGTAGTTTATTAGAGAAGGATCAGTAAAAATTCCAAATTCTACAAATATATTTTTCAGAGTCATCGCTCCATAATTTTTAGAGGGTTTCAAAAGGTCTTTTACGGCTACACTTACAGAGAATCAGTTGGGGGAATTGTTCTCCTCTTTTTACCCAAAAGGATGAACATAAACACTCCGTAAGTGAGTCACAGCATTTAATAGAAGACCTGTATGTGTTTTAATATATGAGCTATATAAGCATTTAGACATGAAAAATAATTAGCCAGTGATTTTGAGAAAGAAAAATAATTAAACCCATGTGAAAGCCTGTTAACCAGAATAATAGTTTAGAAGACATCTGTTATTTACTAGTATAGATAAACAATAAAAGAAAAAAAATTGCATAGATATAGGAAATTAAAGACTTCCTTATTATATGTCAACTTTTACAACCCTGTGAGCTCAACCCCAAGACGTTATATAAAATATTAGAATGATAGAGACTTAGAAGGCTAAAACTTCTTTCAGGAAGATAGAAAAAAAGGGAAAAGTATTTTATAATACAATGCAGGAAAAGGGAAAGATATTTTATACAACTAGGTAATTGAGTAGATCGGGTTAAAACATTCTTGAAAACGAATATAATTCAGGAAATATATTCTGCTAAATCAGAAGAGAGATTAAAGCTCGGACAGCTTTCACCTTTCCGGCTTAATTCTTCGCAATTGGAGATTAAAGCAGCCGGTAAGAGGGAATCGGAAGGTTTCCGAAAAACCTCATTAGGGAACAGAAAAATTGGCAGATTAGCCCGAATAACGAAACGGCTGGGAAGCCAAAAAACATAAAACCATTTTATGAGGAGTTATATGGCCGGAAACCAGAAGTTCCCATCTGACCTGTTGTTAGCAGCAGGCCTTGTAATTCTTACGGATATTTTCGTACTAATTCCTATACTTAGCGGAAGTGTTATTCGCACAGCTCTTGGTCTGCCCCTAATACTCTTCCTTCCAGGATACGCCCTCATAGCCACGCTTTTTCCGGAAAAAAGCGGACTTGAAGGGATGGAGAGGATGGCTCTTTCTGTTGCAATGAGTGTTTCAGTTGTGCCTTTGATAGGACTTGCACTCAGTTATACCCCCTGGGAAATTAAGGAGATACCTCTTATTACAACTGTCTCGATATTTACCTTGTTCATGTTGGCAACAGCATACATTAGAAGAAACTATCTACCTGCAGACAGGAAATTTGAGGTACCTTTCAGGACTCTTGCCCTCACCCTGCTATCAGGAATTATTGGAAAGCCGGAATCAAAAACTGAAAAAAACCTCAGGATAATTCTAGTCCTTTCTTTCCTGATCTTGATAGGAACTGTAGCTTACATTGTTCTGGTGCCTCAGGACAGAGAGCCATATACGGAGTTTTATGTCCTTGGGACCAACGGGACGGCTAATAACTATACAACAAATTACATACAGGGAGAAAGTGGAACCTACTATATAGGAATAGCAAATAAAGAGCACAGAACAATGGGCTATACAATGGAAGTAAGGCTTGAAAATAAATCACTGCCTCTTCCGGAAAATCTGCGTCATATCAGGCTTGCCCATAATGAGACTCTGGTAGAGCCTCTTGAGATTACGCCTTCTGTTGAAGGAGAGAATATGAAGCTTGAGTTCCTGCTATTCAATGAGACTGAAAAGAATATACCCTACAAAGATCTGCGTCTCTGGATAAATGTTGGAGAGGAGGTGTGAGGATGGGAACATTTGAGAGTCCAAATGTGAAGATTCCGGAAGGCATGAGAACGAAGATGTCTGAAAATCTGAAGGGAAAAACACCTGAGATAGAAAACAAATGGGTTTATCTAGCAATCCCGATTGCAGTTATTGCTCTTGCGGAACTGATGATATATTCGGGAAGGAGACTCGAAGGCATAGTAATACATGCATTAATTCTGCTTGGGCTTTCCTTTTCCATAATATATATAAAAAACAAGGACATTCAGAAAACCTATCAGGCTTTCATCCTTCTGCCGATCCTGCGCCTGGTAGATTTTTCAATGCCTCTTTTTTATGAAGAGAAGCTTTACAACCTTATTTTCGTATACTGCCTTATGGCAATTCCTGTAAGCATTGCAGCTACTAATCAGGATTTTACGCGCACGCAGCTTGGGATAACCTTCAAAAAAATAGGGATATATATTCCATTATCTGTATTAATGGGCCTTTTATTAGGAGCGGGGGAATACATTATAGTGGGGAAAAATCCTCTTATTCAGGATTTATCAATCCTTAACCTCCTGAGTCTCACCATAATTATGGTCTTTTTCGTGAGCCCTATAGAGGAGATGATCTTCCGGTCACTCCTGCAGAATCGGTTAGAAATAGTATTAGGCGGCCGTGAAGCACTAATAATTACAAGTATTTTATTCGGGTTAATGCATTCAGGATATGGGAGCATTTACGAAATTTTGTACATATCTTTAGTAGGTGCTGTTATCGGCTACCTATTTTACGGGACCCGAAGCCTCCCGCTAGTTGCGTTAATTCATGGATTTATGAATGTATTCTTTTTCGGGATTATTCCCCTTCTCCATTAAATTCTCGACGTCCACTAACATATTCCGAAAAAGAGAAAAGAAGGTTTGATCAAAGGAAATTAAGCTAAATTCGAAAGCTTCGACATAGTTGGGACCTCCTTCCTGACTACTCTCGATTATATAATTAGGATAAAACAGAAAACTCACTCCGGTTTATATAAAAAAGAATTACAGAATAGATTAAATATTAGCAGTTCCTCATGCTTTTCGCGTTTTCACATTTTTTAAAATTAACCAGAGAGTTTAGGTATAAACTATATTCCGCCAGAGCAAAAAGTAAATGAAACCGTCAACTGCCATAATCGAGATTGATCACTGTAGTCGAAATGGAATTAATTATGAAAGTTGATTTTAAACAAAAAATTATTTTATCCAGAAATTATTCTTCTTGAGAACGCAAGCGTTGCGCCAGTTGATCACGCCAATAGGGTTTGGGATAAGATCCTCAAATATTTCTCGGGTTTTCGCTCAAGCCTTTTCAAAAAAGGCTTGCAGACAAGCAATTTTTAAGAAGGGGTGTGACCATGCTGTTGCTAAGGGTAGAGGACAATGTCTTTCCGAGATAGAACTGGGTAGCAAAAAGGGCAGCGGGATGCCAAAACGCAACTTGATTACCGAAAAGATCCCGTGCTCCCGAAGATGAACTCGGGCGGACACTTGGACGGCAGCGCTCTGAAAAGTTATTGAAATAGTGCGACAACCTTAAAGAGAATGATTGCACCAAAGGAAAACATCAGTGGAATAATTCCCATATTTAAAGAAACCTTCACCGTACTTTCCCAGTGCTTCGACGCAGGGAGGAAATCCCTGAGCAAAAGCAATAAAAGTAAAACTGCCGTAGCCACAGATGAGCCTTCAGAAATTCCTGGTATTACAGTGGTTACTGAGAGCGCACCTGAAGAAACGGAGTTAGACGTGATTAAACTTGTAAGCGTAGTCAGCACTCCTCGAATTGATTAGCATATTAAAGGAACAAATACGCGATAAGATATAAAAATCCTCCTCATACCATTGATAAATATCAAGAGAAGAAATACTAAACCCAATTTTTGGAAAAAGGCGACAAATTCCCTTAATAGATGACGAAAATATTATGGGTTTGAATTCACAATCAAAGTATCAGTGCGTGAGTTATTGACCAAAATAAAATTAAAAATTGTATTGTAAAACTATAAATGCAAAAATATAAATGGAAGAATTTTAGGTAAATATAGAAAAGTAGAGTAAAAAATAGACCAAATCATTTAAATAATTAAAAAGTCATATAATTTGAAAATGTAGAAATAGTTAGAAAAACCAGAGGGAATAAACATCGGAAAAAGTAATAACAGTATCATGGGGCTTGTCCTGAGAGTTTGAATTAGCCTGATTATCGGGAATATAAAAATGAGAAACTATGTAGAATGAAGAGCTATGTAAAACTGCAAAAAAGTAAGCAGATGTTCTTATGCTCCAAAAGAAAGTTTTTCTGGCTAAGAAAAAACCAGAAAAACGGGGGGAACAATGAACTCGACTGAATTTAAAATTCACAATTCTTCTAAGATATACGGAATCTCTGTAATTGGGAAAGACACAGTAATAATGGAAAATGTGATTCTAGGGTACCCTGAACATAGGATTCTGATGGAAATCCTGAAGCAAAATATCGAAATTGAAAACTTTGATTTTCCAGGGTGTATAATAGGCCCTGATTCAATTGTAAGGGCTGGATCAACGATATTTTCCAACGTAAAAACCGGAAAAAACTTCAAAACCGGGCATAACGTAATGATCAGAGAAAATACGGAAATTGGAAACAATGTTCTCATTGGAACCAATGTCATTATAGATGGACATGTAAAGATAGGAAACAATGTAAGTATTCAGGGTAATGTCTACATTCCAACCAATGTTGTTATCGAGGACAATGTATTTATCGGGCCCTGTGCAGTTCTGGCCAATGATAAATATCCTATTCGAAAAAAATACGAACTGAAGGGTCCTTTCTTGAGAAAAGGTGCGTCTATAGGTGCAAACGCTACCCTGCTCCCTGATGTTGAAATAGGAGAGGGGGCAATGGTTGCAGGAGGAGCACTTGTGACAAAAAATGTGCCCGCCTGGAAACTTGCAGTTGGAGTGCCTGCCAGAATACAAGAACTCCCAAAAGATTTAAAGGAATTGAATCGAATATAAACTTATCAAAAAATCAAGGTTAAGTAAGATTAGTTTTATCAAAATTATTAAAAGAGGTTCCAAAATGATTCCAATTGCCAAGCCCCTAATGGGTAAGGAAGAGATTGATGCAGTAACAGAGGTTCTGAGATCAGGAATGATTGCACAGGGCCCGAAAGTCGAAGAATTTGAGCTTGCTTTTTCTGAATATACTGGTTGTGAGTATGGAGTAGCTGTGAACTCTGGCACTGCAGCCCTGCACATTGCGCTTCTTGCCCATGGCATAGGAAAAGGAGATGAAGTGATTACAAGTCCCTTCAGTTTCATTGCAACAGCAAACAGCGTCCTTTATACTGGGGCAAAACCTGTTTTTGCAGATATTGAACCAGATACATATAATATAGATCCTGAAAGAATTCAGGAGAAAATAACTCCAAAAACCAGAGTTATTTTGCCTGTTCATCTCTATGGACACCCTGCAGATATGAAAGCGATAATGGAAATTGCAGATGATAATAAGCTTATTGTAATTGAGGATGCCTGTCAGTCCCACGGCGCAAAATGCCTTGGAAAAAAGGTGGGTAGCTTCGGAACAGGAGCATTCAGCTTTTACCCTACTAAAAATATGACAACCAGTGAAGGCGGAATGCTCACCACAAATGATAAGGAAATTGCAGAGAAGGCAAAAATGATCCGGGCTCACGGCTCAAAGGTCCGCTATCTTCATGAAATGCTGGGCTTCAACCTGCGCATGACTGATATTGCAGCGGCAATCGGGCTTGTACAGCTTGGAAAGCTAGATGGATTCACCGCAACCAGACAAAAGAATGCAGAGATTCTTTCAGCAGGGTTAAAAGGCATATCCGGAATTGTGCCGCCAGTGACAAAACCCGACTGTACCCACGTGTTCCACCAGTATACAATCAGAGCAGAAAAGAGAGATCAACTGGCAGCTTTCCTAAAAGAAAAAGAAATTGGAACAGGAGTCCACTATCCGATATCCATTCACAAGCAGCCTTTCTACAGGGAACTTGGATACAGAGACTCCCTACAGGTCTCAGAAAAAACAACAGAAGAAGTTCTTTCTCTCCCTGTGCACCCTGCATTATCCAGAACCGATTTGCAGGAAATCGTCGAAGCGACCAAAGAATTTTATGCAAAGGATTGATTCGTTTTCCAGCCACTGCATTCTCAGAACCAGGAAGTGAGACTTTTGATTAGAGTAGGAGTAATAGGTACAGGNNGCCGGAATCTCGGATGTAGACCAGAAGCGTGTTGAAGCAATGGCTACGCAATTCAAGACAAAAGCCTTTACAGATTATAAGAAAATGTTTGCCGAAGGGCTTGATGCGGTAAGTGTGGTTGTGCCCACCAAGCTGCATAAGCAGGTCGTACTTGATGCCCTTGAAGCAGGGATACATGTCCTTGTAGAAAAGCCGATTGCAGATACGACTGAAAACGCGGACCTGATGATAGCAGCCGCAAAAAAGGCGGGAAAAATTCTTATGGTTGGGCACATTGAGCGCTTTAACCCTGCGGTCATAAAGCTCAAAGAGATTATAAATTCAGGCACCCTGGGAAAGATAGTCTCAATCTCAACCAAACGAGTCGGACCCTATAACCCGAGGATCAGGGACGTAGGAGTAATCCTGGATATTGGTGTCCATGACATAGACGTAATCTCATACCTTTACGGTAAGAGAATAAACAGTGTTTATGCAATTGCAGGTGCCGACATTCACTCGTTTGAAGATCACGCCTCAATTATCCTGCGTATGGACCATAATTTTGCAGGAGTTGTGGAAACAAACTGGCTGACTCCACACAAAGTAAGGCAGCTGACAGCAATAGGAGTTAAGGGTGTTGCCTATTTGGACTACATTAATCAGACAGTACAGTTACATGATAACGAATGGATAAGAAAAGCCAAAGTAGAACATAGTGAGCCACTGAAAAACGAACTTACCTATTTCGTAGATTGTGCTGCGACGGGTAAAAACCCTAACCCCTCCGGAGAAGATGGAAAACATGCCCTTGAAGTGGCAATGGCGGCCATAAAGTCCTACGAGGAAGAAAGATTAATTGAAGTAGGACAATAAACCGGAAAAAGCTCTGAAGAAGTAATATCTTAAAAACTTTAAAACTAGAAAAGATTTTGAGAAAATCTGAAAAAACAATTTGGAAAGTGGTGAATATGAGTAAATTAGAAAAACTTATCGAGGAAAGAGGCCCAATCAAAAAGATAGGAGTACTCGGAATGGGCTATGTAGGTATTCCTTCAGCCGTTCTTTTCGCAGATGCCCCTTGTTTCAATAAAGTTCTCGGCTTCCAGCGCAACTCAAAGAGTTCAAGTTACAAAATCGATATGCTCAACCGTGGAGAAAGTCCTCTCAAAGGAGAAGAACCAGGCCTTGAAGACCTTATTAGCAAAGTTGTGAAAGCCGGCAAGTTCAAGTGCACTCCCGATTTCTCAAGAATATCAGAACTTGATGCCGTCACGCTTGCAATCCAAACTCCTTTTGCAAATCCCAAAGATCTGGAACCTGACTTTTCCGCACTTACTGAAGGTATAAGAAACGTAGGAAAATTCCTGAAACCAGGAATGCTCGTAGTCCTTGAGTCCACAATCACCCCTGGCACAACCGAAGGTATGGCAAAACAGATTCTTGAAGAAGAGTCAGGCCTGAAAGCAGGAGAGGATTTTGCCCTTGCCCATGCCCCTGAAAGAGTAATGGTAGGCAGGCTTTTGAAGAATATCAGGGAACATGACAGGATCGTGGGCGGTATCAATGAAGCAAGTACCAGGCGGGCTATTGAGCTCTATTCTCCTGTATTGACTGTGGGGAAAGTAATTCCTATGAGTGCAACTGCAGCCGAGGTTACAAAAACTGCAGAGAATACTTTCCGCGACCTCCAGATCGCAGCAATCAACCAGCTTGCCCTTTACTGTGAAGCCATGCGCATAAACGTGTATGATGTCCGGACTGGAGTGGACAGTCTAAAAGGAGAAGGTATTACAAGAGCGGTACTCTGGCCAGGGGCAGGCGTTGGAGGTCACTGCCTTACTAAGGACACGTACCACCTGGAAAGAGGAGTTAAGATAGGAAACGGGCAGCTTGACTATCCGGAAGGTGCAGATTCAATCTACGTACTCGCAAGAAAAGTCAATGATTTCATGCCTGTCCATATGTACAACCTGACTGTTGCAGCCCTTGAAAGGATTGGAAAGGAGATGAAAGGATCAAAGATTGCAATGCTTGGCTGGGCTTTCATTCGGGACTCGGACGATGCGAGGAACACACCTTCAGAACCTTACAGAGACCTCTGCCTTAAGGCAAGTGCGACAGTTACGGTACACGACCCTTATGTTGTGAACTACCCAGGAATTAAAATTTCAGATAATCTTGAAAATGTTATCAGGGATGCAGATGCTGTGGTTGTTCTTGCAGGGCACAGCGCATACCTTAGTCTAAAGGCTGATTGGGTAAAGGAAGTTACAGGTAAGGCGAACCCAGTTATTGTGGACGGAAGAAATGTAATTGAACCGGATGAGTTTATTGGCAAGGGATTTGTCTATAAGGGGATTGGGAGGGGCGATAAGAACGAACATGTAATAGTTCGAACATAAACTCTCTCTGAAAGATTAGTTCAGTCTTTCGAATCTGGGAAAAGGGGCGAAAAAATGATCGAAAAACTAAAACTAAACGAGGAACTCTGGGATCTGTTTAGCAAAAAAGAGGAATACAATCTGACCTTTTCTGACCAGTACGATAGATTTCCTTACTATTTAAGCCGCCAGAGGAATGTTTTTGACCCCAGTATTTCTAGATTTCTGGTAGAAAACGGGTTACATCCTGAGTATCCAGACGGGAAAAAATTCGCGGTTTGCCTTACTCATGATATTGATGTGGTATATCCGGAAAAGCTCTATCCTATCATTGGAACTGCCAAAGCCTTTGTTAAAGGGAATATAAGGGATGCTATAAAGACACCTTTTTGCAGAATTAACAAGAAGTGGAACCCTTACTGGAACTTTAGAGAAATAATGGAGCTGGAAGCAAAATATAATGCAAAATCCAGCTTTTATTTTCTTGCCTTGAGGCCTGGAGAGAAAGACTTCAACTATGAAATTGAGGATCTTGAAGCCGAATTGAAGTTTATATCCTCTCATGGGTGGGAAGTCGGATTGCATGGAGGGCACAAATCTTACAGTAACTTGGAAGATATAAAGGAAAAAAAACAGAGACTTGAAAAAGTATTAGGCAAAGAAATTATAGGATACAGGAATCATTATTTAAGGTTTAAAGTACCGGATACATGGGAACTGTTAAGCAAAGCAAACTTTAAATATGACACAACATTCGGGTATCCGGATTGTGCCGGCTTTAGAAATGGTATGTGCCATCCTTTCAGGCCTTACAATATAAGCACCGGAAAACAGATCGATATCATTGAGCTTCCTCTCATAGTTATGGATCGGACTTTATTAAGAGATTACATGCGACTTGACGTTAAAAAGGCATGGAAGCTCATAAAAAGCCTTACAAATAAGGTTGAACAGTATAACGGTGTAATCACAATTCTGTGGCACAACAATACATCAATTGAAGGAGAAGGTCTTAAATATTACGAGAAATTCCTCAAATATGTTTCCGACAAAAAAGCCTGGATTGCAAGCGGAGAGGAAATATACAATTGGTGGTCTACTAACATTGAACCAAGAGAGTGAAAAAGTATCTCGGCACGGAGAATATTCCGCTGATAATTACCAGCGACACTAAAATAAACTAAGTTTTTCTTTAGGAATAAGACATATAATCAAATCAATAACATTAATCAACACCACAGATAGGTTGGTTAATAAACTTTTTTTATATTTGTGTGAAGTTTTTAAAGTAGAAAAGAGATTAATTCCAGTTTAGGGAGACTTAGTTAGTTTAAAATAACAATAACATTCTGTTCAAATTCTGCTCATAAATGACACTCCTTTTCAGAACCCATAAAGACCCATGGCAAAGCAATGTTAAGGAGAAGTGAAAATAGGTCAAATTATCTCAGTTATTATAGTGTATATAAAGTAAGGAAGAAGACAAATATATTTCAAGAAGGTTTATTTATAGGGGGGCTTAGAAGGGGAAAAGTCAGATCTCCAACATCAGTTTGAAAATTTCATCCCCCAGAAACTGAGTTTTCACCATAAAAACAGCTTGAAAAACCAGGAATATATGGAGCTTAGCTCTTAAGGAAACTTCATTTAAGGTACTTGATATGGATGAGACAACAGCAGATGCATTAGAGAAACGATCTGATAACAGTAAGAAGAAAAGCTTTGCTTTCGATGTGCTGACACTCGCAGGAGGAACAACCTTTGCTCAAATCCTCACAATTCTATCTGCTCCTGTGTTAACCCGCCTTTATGGGCCTGAGGATTTCGGAATATGGGCTTTATACATTTCTATTACCAGTATAATTAGTGTCATCGCGTGTATGAGGTACGAATACTCCATAATGCTGCCTGAATCGGATAAAGAGGCTGTAAATTTGTTAGGGTTGAGTTTTCTGGCAGTACTGTTTGTAGGTGGTTTAACCTTCCCAATCATATGGTATTTTAAAGAGCCTATAGTTAATATTCTGAATTCTCAGCAGATAGGAGACTATCTCTGGCTTGTACCTCCTTTTATTTTTGTGAATGGGTTATTTCTTGCACTGAATAGCTGGAATTCAAGAACAAAACTTTTTAAAAGGCTTTCCCTTTCAAGAGTCTTCAGTTCGGTCTCGAGTACTGCAACACAGATAGGCCTAGGGTTTATAGAAAAAATTGGGGCAGGCGGGTTGATAGTTGGAAGCCTTGCCGGTCAATTTATTGCAACATTTGTGCTTGGAGGACAGATCTGGAGAGATGATAAGAAACTAATTGTGAAAAGCCTGAGCTGGGAAAAAATCTATGAGGGGTTTAAGAAGTACCACAAATTTTCACTTGTAGATACCGGGGCTGCCCTCATGAACTCAATCTCCTGGCAGCTTCCTGCTTTCCTTCTTTCGGCTTTCTTCACGCCTGTGGTGGTAGGTTTCTATTCCCTCGGTTTTCGCCTCCTGCAGCTGCCAATGAGTTTTATTGGAGGTTCGATTTCACAGGTATTCTTCCAGAGAGCTTCAAGAGCTTTCTCCGAGGGTACTCTTCCGACCCTTGTTGAAAATGTGTTCAAAATGCTTGTGGTTATAGGCATGTTCCCGATACTTATCCTGACAATTGTCGGCAGCGATGTCTTTACTGTTATTTTCGGACAAGCCTGGGCAGAAGCAGGCGTCTACGCCCAGATTCTTAGCCTCTGGGCTTTTGTATGGTTTATCTCCTCCCCATTAACTGCTATATACGTAGTAGTAAAAAAATATCACTTCGGTTTTCATTATAATTTTTTCAACCTAATCACACGCCTCCTTTCCCTTACAATAGGCGGCTTGCTTGGAAGTGCACGTACAGCACTTATTCTTTTTTCAATATCAGGAATTGCGGTATATGGTTACCTTTGCCTGAAGATGATGTCCTATTCCGGAGTTAAAGCTTCAAGAGCCCTGAAAATCGTATTCTCAAATTTTATTCTTTTTGTGCCTGCAGGAATTGTCGTTATTGCCCTGAAAACAGCAGAAATAAATCAGATTCTGCTTGTTGTCTTTTCCGGCATAATAATCGGCATTTATTACCTTTATATTTTGAAAACCGATAAACAAATAAAAAAAATGATAAGAGAATTTCGAGCCTGATGTGGTGGATCCTCAACTTGGAGACAGTCAGTTTCACTCGCTTCTTCTGTTCAAGCGGACCAAAGAGAACTAACTCTTTTACTTCCCACATTGTTAAAAGCGGCTCCCTTATCCATTTTTTCGTTATAACAGGCTCTTCTTGACGATTTCCCCAGAATATGCTCCTAAATAATTGTGCATTATGTAGTTTCAGTTTGGGCCACCTCTATAAGGGAATGCATTACAATTCCTCTCACTGTCATATACACTCCGGCAATAGATAGAAAAACCATCAGAAATATAGACCAGAAATGAAGACTTTCTATTCCAAGGAAGGATGCTTCAAGAAATTTCAAACCCATGTAGAAACCGCATGTAGCAAGGGCAAAACCTGGCACTGCATAGAAGTACAGCTGCTTATTGACCTCTATATCCCTGACTACAGTTTTCAGGACTCCAAGAACATACTTTATTGGAGCTTGTACAGGATCTTCAAAGTTGTAATGTGTACCTATTTCGACTTTTTTCATGCGGAGGCCGGATTTACCTGCATCTGCAAGCATTTCGCTTTCTATTTCCAGGTCTTGGGCATCGAAGTGGATAGTATCTTTTGTAGAGGCTGCAAAGGCGCTAAAAGTAATCTGAGAATCTCTAATTTTGCCCGATTTTTTATTGGCGAATCTGCCCAAAATCGTCTGCCCAACACGGCGGTAAATAGGAGCACCCTCACTCATGCTGTTTAAATACCGAGCCCCGTGAACCACATCTGCACCTCCTGTTATTATCGGATCAATGAGCCTAGGGATGTCATCAGGGTTATGATGACCTCTTGAGTCCATTGTCACAATTATATCAGCGCCTAGATGAACTGCAGCTTTAAAACCTGTTTCGAGAGAAGCACCTTTTCCCCTATTAGTCTTGTTTATAATTACTTCAGCCCCGGCTTTTTTTGCTATCTCGGCTGTTTTATCTAAACTGGCATCATCAACTACAATCACTCTATCAGCATAGAGTCTCGTGAGAAGGATAATGCTTCCTATAGACGTTTCTTCATTGTAGGCAGAAAGAACCACTGTGACATTTTTAGAGGCTCTGCTTATGGTACATTTATTTATTTTATTTATTATGGGCTCTGTGCTATTTCCCATAAGTAGCTGATCACTCATTCTTTATAACCCCCTTGTGTAGCTACGCATATATTTAGAGTAAGTTTAGGTATGAAAATCCTTAAAGTTGTTAAATCTGGAAGAGATTAGATCTTTTTTAACGCTACCACAATATTAGTTTTTTAAAGTGAAATCTGGAAAATACATATATAAATTTATTGATAGTTCAACTTTGGTAAAATAAGGTATAATATGTATCGATATGCTGCGACTCTATACAATAACAGATATAAAATTGGATAATTGAAATATTGGCTGTTGAAAATCTGTATTAACTAAAAGATTATAAAAAATATAAATAAATGGATAGAAAAGTATACTTGAAAATCAATATTACGGAAATTCAGACCTTCAGGATTTGAGTCCCGCAAAGTTATGATCTCCTTGAGAATTTTTTTAGAAATACTATAAGTCTTAAAACTATATTACTCCTGCTCACCACTTGCCGCAATTTTTAAGATTTAAGAATAAGAAATGACGAAAATTATAAGAGATAAGACAAATTACGGAGCTTGTTTTAGCTGGAGTAGAAGAGAGTTATTAAAAGTGAAGCAGCATCAAAAATGTTTTATGTAAAATAATTAAGCTATCTAATTAGAAAGGTATAAGCCAGAGAAGTTGAGAAAAAGATTTAGGAAAAGAAATAAAAGGGAAGCTGTAAATAAAGAGGAAAGTGCATGTAGTAGAATGGCAGATAACTGGAATGGATAGAAAAAGATGGGCACAAAAATTAGAGAAAAATCTGAGTATCCCATGTTCTGGAAAAAAAGATCGAAAGAATAAAATGGATTAGAAAAATACTTACTCATCTAAAAGAAACTAAAAAATATAATTTTGATTATAAGCTGGATGACCTGCATGACTGGAAAAAAAATTCCCTCAGATCTGTTTATTGTTATGGGGCTCGTGCTCCTAACAGATATCTTTGTGCTCACTCCCGGAATAAATGAAACAATGTTCCGGAATATACTTGGGCTGCCTCTTGTGCTGTTTCTACCAGGATATGCTCTGATTGCAGCACTTTTTCCTGCAAAATCTGATCTTGACGGGATTGAAAGGGTGGCTCTCTCTTTCGGGCTGAGTATTGCGGTTGTGCCATTAATAGGCCTTGGTCTTAATTATACTCCGTGGGGAATCAGGCTTCTGCCAATTCTCACAAGCCTGTCCGTTTTCACCTTTATCATGTGTGGGCTTGCATATCTGAGACGGGCAAGTCTCCCAGACATCGAAACTTTTGATATCTCCTTCAGAGCAGCAGCACTTTCACTCAAAGCCGAGGTTATGGAAAACTCAGAGTCAAGACTGGATAGAGCTCTCACGGTTTTCCTGATTATTTCCATTCTCCTGTCTGTAGCAACCCTGGCTTATGTGATTGTGAGCCCAAAAGAAGGAGAACATTTTACAGAGTTTTATCTTCTTGGATCTGAAGGAAAAGCAGACAATTATACTACAAATTACACGCTCGGACAAAGTGGAACCGTAATAGTTGGAGTTGTAAACCATGAATACAGGCCTGTAAATTATACAATGGAAATAAAGCTTGAAAATAAATCACTGTCCCTTCCGGAAAATGTGAAGTATATCAATCTTGCCCATAACGAAACCTGGGAAGAACCGGTTACTATTATGCCTCCCTTTGAGGGAAAGAACATGAAGCTTCAGTTCCTGCTCTTTAATGATACTGAGAAAAGTGTGCCTTATAGAGACCTTCATCTGTGGATAAATGTAAATGCAACGAAACAACTGGAAACTTGAATGTTAGACTAAAAAGGCAATTTAATAGGAAGAGCTTTTAAATTTTGAAGTAATACCCTCTGATGCAGGTTTTTAATCCACATACCCTTCAGTTAAAAACCTGCAATTTAAGAGTTTCTGCTCATACTGTTTAATCATTAGCCTAAATCTTTTTTCTAAGAAAAATTTCACTTAATTATATAAAATTTTTTAATAATAATTTGAATAATAAAACTAAGACTTATCCTTGGAATCTTTACTTCTCGCGAGAGCTAATAAGAAAAGTTATTTAGATCTACCGAAAAACGCCGGTAAAAAACTCTATTTTTATAGATGTCTGAGAGCCTCATGATTAGGTTATTATTGAAGCGATGACTGGTGAAAAAACTTATATATACATAGTTTAATAGTTTAGACAGTTATCGGTGTGTACAATCGTTGATAACTCCCTATAAAAAACAAAATTATGGTCAAGGAGTATACAAATAGACCTAAAGTCGCCCATTGAAAGGAGTTATTTCATGCAAAAGTCAATTAACTCTCATAATTCGCTTAAAATCTGGAAAATAGCCGAAGCTGAAGAAGAAACTCAGAAGAGTTTGGAGCTCAAGAGACGTAGATTCCTTACTGCAATACCGATCCTGTGTATAGCCCTTGCCGAGATTTTAATGTTTTTGGGAAAAGTGGGAATTGCTATATGGATACATATTGGAATCATGGTTGCACTTTCTCTTTCCAACGTGTTCATAAAAGATTCTGAAGTTCAGAAAATCCACCAGGTATTGATCCTCCTCCCTCTCCTGAGACTTATAAATCTCTCAATGCCTGTCTTTTTTGAGACAACTCTTTATACATTTATTGTTATCTATGGTTCCCTGACAATCCCGATTGCATTTATAATTATTCACCAGCGTTATTCTCTTGAGCAGATAGGGATCTCCATGAAGAATATAAAAACTTATATGGTTCTTTCAATCCCTTTAAGTTTGGTTCTTGGATTTGGAGAATACCTGACAATAAGAGCAGGATACTTGATTCCGGATCTCACTTTCGAAAACTTACTTAAACTAACTTTTATAATGGTTTTCTTCGTGGGCTTAGTTGAGGAGCTTACTTTCAGGTCAATCCTCCAGACCAGGCTTGAACAGACGTTAGGTATTCGTGAGTCACTGTTAATTACAACTCTCCTGTTTGGACTTATGCACTCAGGATACGGCACCTTCTATGAAATATTATATACCGGATTTGTAGGATTCTTTATAGGACTGGCCTTCTACAAAACAAAAAGCCTGCCCTTTATTGTGGTCATGCACGGCTTTATCAATGTTTTTCTTTTCGGGATCCTGCCTCACTATATGACTGGTGGGGTAGGATTTTGCGGGATAGGATTTTAATACTTTCCAAAATTAGCTTGTAAATTAATCTTAAATTATTTCAATCCTTTTTTCATTATGAACTCATCCCAAAACTAATTTTATCCTCAGGTCGATAAGAATTTCAGAACACTTTTCACTTTTTCCGTAATCAGAAACTTATTGGTTATTTCCTAATTTGAGATATACAGAAGCAGTTTTGAGTTATGGGATAGACTCTATTTATGTAATTCCAGAGAGTTTGGTAACTGAGTTTTTCTCAATTTCTCGATGCACTTCATTCCCAACTTTTGTCACCCGCAGAAAATCTGAAAAGTTGCGAATACCGAGACTGGAAATTGAACTTGAGAACCTAAAAGACATGCAAAAAGTTAAAAACTGTGTATAAAATTTGAAGGAACTTATTCCAAAACTTAAAACTCGCTTCTTGAGCCTTGTATTTCGAATAATCAATCAAGCCCAAGATCATGAAAACAACTTTGAAAATTCCCAACGATTAAGAATAAAGTGGCTTTTGGGACAGGCTCAATGAATAATTTGATTGCATGAAGAGAGAAAAACTTGTAAAAAGGTCTAAAAGATAAAAATTAGAAAAATAAGAATTAGAGCAATCAGTCGTATAAAAATAAGAAATTAAAGAGTAAACCCCGGACGGAAATCCAGGATCAGATAATCTCTGAGATTTTGAAAAGGATACCTCCTGCAAAAACTAAAAGTAAAGGCAGTATTACCAAATTTAACGAACTGCTAAGGGAGCTATTCCATTTTGGGGACGCTGAAAGAACCTCTTTCAAAGAAAGAAAGCCTATAAGTCCTACGGCAGCTGAAATTCCATACTGAGGAAGTCCAGGAGTTGTGACCATGGAAATCGCACTTGCAGAGATAGCACTTGATGAAATAACGCTCAATAATATATTAATGCCCCCATAAATAAAGGAATTTGTTTTATTTATTGAAAAAGCATTGTATAAAATAACCACAACATATAAAAAACTTTTCATGTGTGTATATGGCTCAATAGTATATTATTAATCATTAAAATAACCAGTAAGAAAAGATAAAATTCTAAATTAAATATAAGAGTTAACCGTTATCTTTTATAAGTAATTGAATAAGTTGGGTGATGTAAAGATTCTGAAATTTATATTGGAAATTAGTGAAAGATAACTTATCAATTATGAAAAATAGTTATGAGAATTCTTTAGCAGCATAAGTATAAAATTACCTTGAGGATTTGAGTGTTCACTGGTTATTGTTAGTTAAACTGTTTTCAAATTTAAAACTTAGAAAAGTTTCTGTTTTTGCCACAGAGTCAGAGTAGAATAGATAAAAATATATAGTATGTTATTGAAAAAGATTACAAAGTTTTTTTGAAAGTACTGTGCTTCGGAAAGATTACTCTGTGAATAAATTGTAATTAAGTTAGCAATACATGTTTAGAAATTAAATTAAATCTAATTTGAAAAGAGGCAACTCCAGTGTGCAAGTTAACTAATCTCCTTAAGAAAAGGAATAAATTGGCCTTGATGGTTACCTACATTTCGATTTTGGGTTTACTACTAATTTTTCCTGCAGCTGCGTCCGTTAATAACTGGGAGTTTTCTCCTCAGGAGCCTGTTTGTGGAGACACCATTAGCATAAAAGGGAATGCATCTCCGGAAGAGAAAGTCGATGTTTTCGTGAACTTTGAGAAAACCGTTCCTGTGTCATCGGGAAAGTTTGAATATGTCCTTGAAGACGTAGAAATTCCTGGGGGTTTTAATAATCTCTTTACAGTTGAGGCCAGAGGAGTCAAAAACCTCAATGTAAAGGTAAAAATGGTTGTCTGGGTAACAAAAAGTTCAGAGGCTTCAGGAGATACTGCAACCGTATCTCAATCAAGAGTACCTCCGGGAACCTATACAATAAAGATCGATGGAGATGCTGGAGAAGGATCCTCAGAGGTTAATCTGAAGATTACAGCTTTTCAAGCAATAGAGGCTGATTCAAATGGAGATTTCAGTTACTCTTATAATACAAAAGCTGCCCCCTCTGGAGACTTTGAGATAAAAGTTGGGGACATAACAAAAAAAGTAACTATTCACTCTGAAATAGGCTCAGGTTCAAACTCAGATTCAAACTCAGACTATAAATTGGACTCAAACTCAGACTCAAACTCAGATTCAAACTCAGACTATAAATCGGACTCAAACTCAGATTCAAGCTCAGGCTCATCTTCTAAAAAGACCAAGCTTTCTCCATCTGCTGAAAACAAATTGTCTCTTTTGCCAGAGACTAAGCCTTCTCCAGAATCAGTTGCTTCCAAAACCCTGGAAGGCGAAAATAATTCCAAAGTTTCAGCTCCAGACAAAAATTTAGAAAAGAGGAACACTCCTGTACAGGCCTCGGAAGAAAGCATCCAAAAACACGAATTTTTCGGATCATCTGTAGATAAGTTTTATCTGCTGACAGGAATGGGAGCAGGAGTCCTGATCCTAATTGTGTATTTAAGAAAAAAATGAGGTAAAAGATGCGAATCCCTGGTGATAAAACATAAAGAAATTTTGCTATCATGAATGGATCGGTTAAAAATATTTGGTAAATAGAATGGGGGTATATATTTGAAAAATAGTCTATTAATAATTGCGCTAACTGTGTTCATATTAACTTCTGCAACAGCAATTGCCGACAGTAATGAAAAAAATATTAGCCCTATTGGAAGTATAAATTTTACAGATAGTGTTGTTAACGTCCTAGATCATACCAGCAGCTCGGAAGAAGGAAACTGGATTATAATGGGAAACCCACATACAGGGACAAGAATCAAACTTCCCCACCCGATAAAACTCACATACACTGGTCCGAAACATGTTGAATTTGGGGGAACTTCTGGAACTCTGTATAAAGACGAGAATAAAAGCTTCACTATAGATTACCCATCAGCTAATGCCTATAGCACCCTTCCTATTTACCTGCCCGGGGAAGAAGCAACGATGTCTTTCTATGGGGAATCCGGCCTAGAAGGAAAGGTAAATATATTCCTTATCAAAGTGACACCGGAAACTGCTTTTGGAGTCTTTAACGCTTTTGAAGCAAAAGATACAGGAAACCTAAACAGACTCTTTAACAGCAGTGTGAAAGAAAGTTACAAAAAATATTCTGCTGTACTCGGAAAGGATGGGGATTTGCTAAATTATAGTTTAGGACCGCTCGGTCCTGGACAGTATAACATAGTTATGATTCAGGAAAATGAAGACGGCAGCTTGACAGCTCTTTCCACGACAGCTTTTATGGTTGCAGAATACAAATTGTTAGTCTCAAGTCCAAAAAGCGTAGTAAAAAAGGAAGACTTGAAAATAAATGTTGATCTTGTAAATGCTTCCGATGAAAGGAACTGTACCTATGGAGCAGTACTGATCAGTAAACAGGCATACAAGGCAAAAATAGAGGTAGATACCGACGGCAAAAGAAACGGCACATCAGTAATAGTAAATGACATGGACATCATTGATAAGTTTGGCATAAACTCTTCAAATTATAGGTCAAAGCTAACTCAAAACGAGCTGCAGAAAGAAATCCAAACCCTGATAGGAGAAGAAAACGGTGCCATAGCAATAGGAGAAAGAGGCCAGAAAATACTATCACTTACCACTCTTGATTTGTCTAAGGGCAACTATTACCTCTTTGTGGGAGCATATTATCCGGGAAAAGGGCTTGTAGGGCTTACTCAGCTTAAAGTTGCGATTGTATCAAAAAGCTCTGGAGGAGACAACGGATCTGGAGGAGATGATGAATCTGGAGACAACGGATCTGGAGGAGATGATGAATCTGGAAATAACGGGTCTGGAAGTGGCGGAAGCTCCGGAAGCCATGGTAGCTCTGGATGCAGCATCTCTCCTGAATCTACCAAAAACATCGATTCAAAAGAGCTCTGCCAGCAATCTATTTCAAAAGGCAATAGAATAAGGTTTGAGTTCACAAAAGGAGCTACCTGTGTCGGATATGTAGGGTTTACGGCCAAGAAAACTGTCGGAAAGATAACAGCAATTGTTGAGGAACTAAAAGGAAAGTCTGCCCTTACATCTAGTGAGCCAGTAGGAGAAATTTACAAATACTTAAATATCCGGATTGGAAATAGCGATTTTGCAAATTTGAAAAATATTGAGAACGCCACAGTAGGCTTTAAGGTTAGTAAGGAATGGATTAATGAAAACAACATCAATACTGATTCATTAACCCTTCAACATTTCAGTGACAAAAAATGGAACTCGCTTCCAACCACAAAAATAAACGAAGATAAAGAATATATTTACTTCGAAGCTAAACCTCCTAGCTTTTCTCCGTTTGCGATTACGGCCCAAAAGAATGCATTGATGTTAGAGGAGAAAACAGGGAATAGTCAGCTACCTCATGAAACGGTGGCAGAGAACGAAAAAAGGACAAAGGCTGAGACTGCAGTTGCTTCTCAGGAAAATAAAAACCAGGTGATGTTGAAAATTACCAGTTTGTTTTTAGGATTCCTTTTAGTCCTCGTTATTGGTATAATTGTAATTCGAAAAAAGACCTGAGCAATAAAAGGTAGTGTTCTAAACAGTAAAAACAGGAGATAAAAATCTTCTGTTTTATTCTTTTTTTAAAAAATTTATTTTCAAAATTTAGAGAGAGTTGCTTTTAAAACTACATAATAATCTGGTTTGTAGCTAAGAAAGTCAACCCTCTTTACTCCAACGTAAAAAGCCTTTAAATCGCTTAAATCAGGCTTAAACCAGGCTTTTTAACCCTTCCTGGAGTTCGACCTCTCCTCTCCACCAGCCTGAGATTTTTGAGACATCGGCTTTTGAGTCCCGAACATCACCTGCCCTTGAAGCGGCATGTACAATCCTGCTAGAAGAGCCAGTTAACTTAATAATATTTTCAGCAAGTTCCAAAACTGTCACGCTTTTTCCCATAGCCACATTAAAGACTTGACCATCACCATAATCAAGAGCCGCGGCGTTTGCCCTGACTACATCTTTAATATGAACGAAATCTCGGCTCTGAAGTCCATCTCCATAAATAACAAGGTCCTTTCCCAGTTTCGCCCTCTCAAGGAAAATTGGAATAACGGCTGCGTACGGGGATTTTGGATCCTGGCGAGGGCCGTAGACATTGAAATAACGCAGGCAAGTGGTACGAAGCCCATAATTCTCATAAAACATCCTTGCCAGATACTCTCCATCGAGTTTGGAAATAGCATAAGGAGAACCCGGTTCAGGATACATATCCTCTCGTTTTGGAAGGATTGGATTATTTCCGTAGATCGCAGCTGAAGACGCTGTCACAAACTTATCGACTCCGGCTTTAACGCAGGCCTGCAGCACATTAAGGGTTCCAAGAGTATTAATCTGGAAAGCTTCAGAAGGTTTTTCGCAACTTAAAGGCACGGATACAAGGGCAGCTTCGTGAAAGACATAATCCATGCCAGAAATCGCTTTTTCAACTGAGGGAAGGTCACAGATATCTCCCTGAATGAACTCGATATTTTTATACTGCGGGATATTTCTGAAAAAACCTGTGGCAAGATTATCCAGAATCCTGACAGTGTGTCCTGCTTCTGCAAAATATTCAGCTATATGGGAGCCTATGAAACCTGCTCCTCCAGTAACCAGCACTTTCATGCTTGCAGAAAGGGAAAAATACAAAATAAAATTTTCTGTGCGCGCCCAGGAGTTTATAAGGTAAAGTTGAAAGTTCCTGAAGTATGCAAAATATGGTACAGACTGGAAAGGGTTTCTTTTAAAAGAGGAAAAGCGTCCTTCAAAAGAGGGAAAATTTCTCATACAAAGAAACCTTATGGATAAAGGGGGATCTAAAAAATTTGGAAACTTGAGGGTATTTTTAGAAAATTGGACCTGATAAAGAACTGAATCATCCGCGAAACTAAATTTCGGAAATAGAGAATGATACCAGCAAAGATTAGATTCAAAAGTAAAGGTATGTTCTCCCTTATTTTTCCTGCAAGAGCGACCTGAAAGGACCACCTGAAAGGATAATCCAACCTTTGGAATAAAATACACAAAGTTGGTTGATAGAAGGATCACATAGATATAAATTCAAAGAGGACACAATATAAAATAATTATATCAGTGGTACAATGGCCGGAAATAGACAACTCTCTATGGACCTGTTGCTTGTTGCAGGTTTTGTGCTTATTACTAACATTTTCATACTCGTGCCTGTACTTAGCGACAGTTTCCTCCGCACGTACCTGGGCATTATTCTGGTGCTTTTCTTGCCAGGCTATGCCCTCACTGGAGCTCTCTTCCCGGCAAAAAAAGATTTAGAAGGAGCTGAGAGAGCTGCAATCTCTTTCGGACTAAGTATTGCAATTGCCCCGTTACTGGGACTTGGCCTGAACTATTCCACTTGGGGGATCAGAGAGATTCCTCTGCTGACAGAATTTTCAGTTTTTACTCTCCTTATGTGTGCAATTGCGTATTACAGAAGAAGACTGCTGTCTGAAACCGAAGCCTTTGGAGTTTCATTCAAAACATGTTACCTTAGCATGAAGGCCAAAACTTTTGAAAACTCTAAATCGAAAACTGATAAGGTTATTACGTTTATCCTTGTTCTTTCTATTCTGGCCTCTATGGGGAGCCTCGCTTACATTATAGGAAACCCTAAAGAGGGAGAGCACTTTACCGAATTTTATATTCTTGGAAACAACAGTACGATAGGAGACTATCCTACTGAGTTTGTACAGGGAGAAAAAGGAACAGTCACTGTAGGCATCGTAAACCACGAGTACAGGCCAGTGGATTATACAATAGACGTAAGGCTTGAAAACAGGTCTCTCTCGGGAAGTCAGAAAAAAATAAGCCTTGGGCAGAATATGTCCTGGGAACAACCAGTTACTTTTACTCCACCTCTTGAAGGAAAGAATATGAAGCTAGAGTTTCTGCTCTTTAATGAAACTGAAAAAACCATACCTTACAGGAACCTTCATCTCTGGATTAATGTTACTAAGGAGGCCTGAAGATGGCAATTTTGGACCTTCCATCCTCAGAGCTGGAAGCAGGAAAGGTCTCTCTGCCGGAGCTCGGGAAAATGCTTAAAATGCAAACTGAAGAAAAAACCGGATTTCTGAAAAAGATGATTTATGCAGGAGTCCCTATAGCTGCAATTACTCTTATCGAATTGTTGATTTTCGGAGGAAGGCTAAGAGAAGCCTCAATAGCTTATACCTTGCTTCTGCTCTCGCTTTCATATTCAATAGCAGTTATAAAAAAGCCTGAGATACGTAAAATCTACCAGGCCTTCTTGCTTCTGACAATTTTCAGGCTGGTAAATTTTTCAATGCCAGTTTTTTTTGAGAGTAATCTTTATTCTTTCGTGTTTATTTACGCACCTCTGGCAATTCCAATAACTTTTGCTACCGTTCATCAGAAAGTGGAATATGAAAGAAAAAGAGACACTTTGAAGAAGGTATGGATCTACCTTCCTCTATCTATCCTTACAGGCCTGGTTTTCGGCCAGGTAGAATACACACTGATAGGGGCCAGAGAACTTATACCGGATTTCTCACCAACAAACCTGCTGATACTTATAATTATAATGTTCTTCATTGTAGGACTTATAGAAGAACTCATCTTCAGGTCGATTCTGCAGACGAGCCTGGAAGAATTTATGGGATCAGCCTGGGGAATTTTCCTTTCAAGTCTCCTTTTCGGGATAATGCATTCTGCTTACGGCACGCCCTACGAAATGGCATATACCTTCCTTTTAGGAGGTTTTTTAGGATACTTATTTTATAGAACCCGAAGTCTTCCCCTTGTGGTAATGATTCATGGCTCGATAAATGTGTTCTTATTTGGAATATTCCCACATACAGGACCCATGCTTGGATTGATATAAAAAGCTGCAAAGATGCCTTGAAAAAGCCATGAAAGTTAGCGTATTCGGTCTCAATACAAGTGAGGTAAAACCTCAGTCCTGATCGCTTACGCAGAGCTCTTTACTTACAAGGTTTTTTCCTGTTGCGAGAGAGAAATCATCCGGCAGAGCAGACTTGCTGATCGGAATTCTGGAAAGGACCGAACCTATATTATCACTGCATAAGAAGAAAATAAGAGACTAAAGATTGAGAGACCTGCTACCTTTTCCTAGAAGAACCAGAAATTATAAACAGAAATTATAAATATATATCTTTAAAAGGAGACTGCCACTCTATATGAATGTAATTCGATGTGCTCCGGAGAAAAGTTTATGGCCGTGTATGCAGATCGTTTCTGGGAGATTGATTGTCTACGAGGGTTTGCCGTCCTCTTGATGCTCCTGTATCATTTTCTTTATGACTTGGACTTTTTCGAGCTTGCGGATATTCAGCTCAGGTCCGGCCTTATCTTATATGCAGGCAGATTCTCAGCTTTACTTTTTATTTTGATCTCAGGAACTGTCCTTTCTATAAGCCATTCAAGAGCCCCTAATAAAGAGCTTTCTGGAAACGGAACAGAAAACTTTTCTAGGTACCTGAAAAGAGGAATCAAACTATATTTAATGGGGCTTTTACTCACAGGTATAACCTGGATCTTTTTACCTGAAGAGTATATTGTCTTTGGGATCCTGCACTTTTTTGGGGTTTCGGCAGTGCTCGTCTATCCCTTCCTGAAATATGGGAAAGAAAATATTTTATTTAGCCTGTTTTTCGGCTTGTCAGGGCTTTACCTCATGAATATAACTTTTGATTTTTCCAGCCTGCTCTGGTTGGGCTTCACTCCCGAAAATTTCAGCACCCTTGATTACTTTCCTATATTTCCGTGGTTTGGGGTATTGCTGGCAGGAGTTATTCTGGGAAATTTCCTGTACGCAGGCGGAAAAAGGAAGTTTGAAGTTCCCTGTACTGGAAAAGATCCTCTCATCAGGCTGTTTTCCAGAGTGGGGCAACATTCTCTGCTCATATACTTCATTCATCAACCGCTCTTTCTAGGATTCCTATTCCTGAGTGGGCTACTCAATTTGAATATGCTGTAAACACATTAAAAATAAGCCTGAAAATACCTAAGAAATGTATTCTCCTAATTTTCGTTACAATTATAAATTGCCGGTAAATCCAAAACCTGCTGGTTTTATATTATCTAACATACGTAATTTGCATACCTGTTTGCTTGCACTGATATACTGATCACTTTCGCCTGCTCGCTGAAAAACAGTCAGGGTATAAGGTATAACCAGGATAAAAGGTCAAGAAGAGATCAGATTTATATTTTGAATCCGATAAAGAAGCGGAAGTGCAAAATCAAAAACAGAATATGGAGAAAAGAATGTATCTGGAAATTGCGATGTTTGCTTATTTTGTAGTTCTTTTCCTGACACTTCGGGATGTCCGGATTTTTAAAAGAACAGGTTATCGTTCTTACAGGAAAGGAGCCATGAAGGGACTTGTAGCTTCTTCTGTTGTATTGGTAGGGGCAATTGCTGTCGAGGCAAAACCGAATCTTGGGCTGCTTATCGTATTAATAGGACTCTTTATTAACCATAAAGGAATAAGAGAGCGTGTTTTTACTAGTGCAGGAACTCTTGACCGTTTTCTTGGTAAAACAGATTATGTAAAGAGAAAATAAGAGGGAATACAGAAGGATACAGAATATATTTAAGTAGAATATTCCGAACGTCACATAAAGAAATTGTACCCAGAATCTAACTATAGCTGTTGGACCGATGCTGCAAAAAGTGTATATTTGAAGGAGAATTGCCAGCATCTATTACACATTTAATTAATTGAGAAAAAGAATAATAAGCCTCTCATCTTAAGACTGGAGTGTCGACCCCAAAACTTATAAATCTCAAGTGACCTATTAGTCGACAAAATCATGATCAATCAAATTATTGCATCCAGTTTTCGCTAAACCTATCAATTTGAGAGAGGAAAATAGACATCGAAGAACTATTTTCTATCTCGAGCTTCACGTTAACCAGAATTCACAGGAAAATGTGTGAGATAAACTAGAAGTAGAATTGAATAACTGGACTAAAAAGCAGCAAAAACATCTAAGAGGAGATACGATGGGAAATATAAGACAGACAAACATAAAAAGAATTGCATTCAGACTGATTGAGAACTACGGAGATGTCTTCACAAAAGATTTTGAAACTAACAAGACTCTTGTGACAAAGTATACAACCATTGAAAGCAAAGTTATAAGGAACAGGGTTGCAGGTTACGTCACAAGAAAAGTTGCACGCATGAAAGTATACTGAGCAGAAGATTTACTTCTGGACAAAGGTGGGGATATCTAAAATGTTTGAAGGAACAATGCCTGCCCTGATAACTCCTTTTACTAAGGATGACAGGATTGACAGGGAAGGCTTAAAAAGGAATATTGAATTTGTTGAAGAGGGAGGAGTTTCAGGAATTGTGCCCTGTGGAACTACCGGAGAATCCGCAACTCTTTCCGCACGTGAGCATGAAGAAGTTATAGATATTGCAATGGAATGTTCAAAAGTTCCTGTGATTGCAGGAACAGGCTCAAATAACACAGGAGAAGCCCTTCAGTTTACAAAACATGCTGCAGACGCGGGTGTCGACGGTGTACTTCTGATTTCTCCCTATTATAACAAGCCAAATCCTGCAGGCCTGCTTGCTCACTTCAAGAAAATCGCAGAGGCCGTCGATGTTCCTATGATTATGTACAATATCCCCTCCCGTACAGGACAGGATATGCCACTAGAAGTCATTGCAGAACTTGCAAAAGTTGAAAATATCGTTGGAATTAAGGAAGCTAGTGGGAAAGTTGAGAAAGTGTCCCAGATCCTGGAAAAGACTGCAGATGAAGACTTCGTAGTTATTTCAGGAGAGGATGGTTTGACTCTTCCGATTCTCTCTGTAGGAGGCAGCGGAGTCATTTCTGTTGCTGCAAACATAGTGCCAGAAAGAATGTCCAGAATGGTAAATTCAGCTCTTGCCGGAGACTACGAAACCGCAAGGAAGATTCATTTTGAGATTGCTCCTCTGATTCGTGCCCTTTTCCTGGAAACGAACCCAATTCCGATTAAAAAAGCTGCAGAACTTGCAGGACTTGCAAGCGGACACCTGAGACTTCCACTTGCTCCCCTTAGTGAGACAAATACTCAGAAGGTTGCAGATGAACTAAGGAAATTGGGGGTTATAGAATGATTAATGTAGCAGTACTTGGAGCCTGCGGCAGAATGGGCTCTTTAATTGTGGAGAACATTACCAACTCAACGGATATGCAGCTTGCTGCTGCTTTTGACATCAACAATTTCGGAAGGGATGCAGGAGAATTTGCCCACGTTGGGAATCTAGGAGTCAAGATCTCGGACGTAAAAGATCTTGAATCTGTCCTGAAAGAGAGTAAAGCTAACGTACTTATAGACTTCACTGCAGCTGGCGCAACCATAGTCAATGCTCCAGTAGCAGCTAGAGCCGGAGTAAATCTCATAATAGGAACTACAGGACTGACTGCGGAGCAGCGAGCAGTAATTGATGAGGCTATTCAGGAAGGTCAGGTAAGTGCCGTTATCTCCCCGAATTATTCTGTAGGCGTTAACGTCTTTTTCAAGATAATCAGGGAGGCTGCAAGATACCTTGCAGATTATGATATCGAGATTATTGAAGCTCACCACAATCAGAAGAAAGATGCCCCGAGCGGAACTGCCCTTAGGGCAGCCGATATTATCAGTGAGGCTCTCGGTGGAAAGGAATACGTCTATGGCAGAGAGGGTATTGCCCCGCGCGGAAAAGAAATTGGAATTCATGGAGTTCGCGCCGGTGATATCACAGGCGACCATACTGTCCTTTTTGCAGGGAATTCCGAAAGAATTGAGATCAAGCACATGGCTCACTCCCGCCAGATTTTTGCCAAAGGTGCAGTCCTTGCAGCCGAATGGGTCTGCAGGCAAGAACCAGGAATTTATTCCATGAACGATGTGCTTGGTTTATAAGACAGTTTCTTAGATCAGCAATTAAAAAGAAAATTAGAATAATAAGTATGGGCTCTGAGTTTCCTGATCAGGCCTACCCTTTTTTCATTTAGAAACAAAGTTATTTACTTTCTTTTTTCTAATCTTTTTAACTTAAGTCAAGCAGATTTATTTTTTGGATATTATATTAGCAGGATATTGGCAAACTATAAATAAGATTGGATAGGAAATAGGATACTGCTTGCTTGCAGGTATATAGCCCTGAAATCTCAAAAACGTCTATCATCCCACAACAATAGGGATACTTGCTTGCAAGCATTATTCCATTAAAACTGTTTTAAGAAAAACTGCAAGCGTGGATAAAAAGGTCGAAGTCGAAAGCAAATCCACGTGGATTCGGATAGACGTGAATCTTGATAAATGCTAATACTGATCGGCACAACCCGATAGGCGCAAACCTGATAAAATAATTGCCATGTAAAGTCATTCACTACTGAAGACAAGTCCAGAACTCAAATTTTCAATCCTGTCCGCAACAACGACATTTCCCTGTATTCCGAGCTTTTTTCCCCTGTACCATTTACCCCTAATGCTAAGTTTGTCGTCTTTCGAAACAAAACAGACTCCATGATACAGAACCAGTGTTGTTCCACTCTCATATGCTATGGAAAACATACTCTCGTATTTAGAAAATATACCTCCGAGAGCAATTATAATGAAAGGCACGCCGATGAAGAAAAATGGTCTTTCATAAACTATGGAATCGCCTAGACATGTAGATTCAACGCCAAAAGATTCGGATTTCTCATTTTCCCTGTAACCGGATGAGTTAAAAGGATCTGTAATAAGCGGCAAAAAAAGTAGCATACCTGCAATCAGAATAATCATTCCCGCAGCTATAATGCCCCAGAGGAGCTGGCCTACGGAATATGAATAAAAAAGTATGGCTCCCACAATAAGTACTACAACTATTCCGATAACGAGAGAACTCGATATTCTAGTCAACATTCATCCCTCTTTAAACTTAGTTCTTTGCTTTTATTTCAGAAGGCAGGAAGACCCTTCCTCGACAATTCCAGGGACAAGGATCATAATTTTTTCAACAGGTTCATCGATCTTTATTTTTCTGCCCCTCTGACTCCATTTTACCTCAGAAACCCATACATATCTGCATCCAATAAGGAATCAAGATTGCATTTGAGAGTACTTAGCCCCAAACCGAGCTTTTCTGCAAGCTCACCTGCTGACATATCTTTAATTTCCAGGAGCTGCAGGATTTTTAGAGAGTTTACATCGAAGAAAGTCAGCACCAGTCTTCGGGAACCTTCCGAAAGAAACAAGATTTCTAAATTTTTTCTGAATAATCCTCTTCAGTACATCAAAACCTCAATACATACTCAGCTTCTAGCTTATGATGTCAGGGAGTCTGATTTAAATGTAATACCATTAAATAAATAGTCACATTTGTAAATAAATTTTTACCTTATTCCATATATTTCTTATGGCCAGATCTTTAAACTATTCTTAACAAAACTTCAGGATTTCCCTATCTGACAAAAATTTTCATTAAAGGGACTCAAAAAAGTTAATGAGAGAGAAAATTATATATAGTCAACGTTCAGATGTTTACATATGTTCCTACCGGCAGGTGAAAAACAGTTTGAATTCTGGGTTTTGCGCCGAAACGGGCTTCCGAATATCAATATCGCAAAGCGTTTCGGAGTCTCCAGACAGGCGGTCTCGCGAGCCCTTCTTAGTATGGATAAGCGCATCGAAGAAATCCTGTTTGAAATGGCCAGAGCAAACAGGATCGAAGTCGAAAAACTGGACTCAAAGAAGGGGATACTCTTTGGAAGATCGGTTCCTTTCAAAGCCAATGCAATAATTTTTGTCTCGGTAAAACATGGAATGCAGGTCTGGTACGAGCACGAAGGAGAATGCGGATCTTGTGAGAGATATAGGGAATGTATTGAACTTCTCTGGGACTTTGCAGATGAAATGCAGCTCAAACTTCAGAGTACAAATGATCCCACAAAAATAGCTGATGAATTGTTTGAGAAATTAAAAGAATCGATCGAATAGGCCTGACAAAAAGCAGGTAAAATGGGGGAAATGGTAACAGTGAACATAGTCATAAAGAGTATAAGGAAACTGATGGGTTGGTGCCCGAATGCAAAAACGTTTGAAACCGGATCTCGAATTAGCCCTATTACTTTTGAGGCATATGATCAATCTGGAGGAGAAAAGGACAGGAATCCAGGAATTTCAAGTCGTTTTTCCAGACTATTTTCCAGGCTTGATATCAGAATTCTCCTACCAACAATTTTCATAACTCCTGTTTACATAAACTTGCTATTTCAAAAAGGCATAAATGAAAAAGCATTCTTATTAGGTTTTTCACTTTCTCTACTTATCTATTTGCTCAGTTGGAAAAAGCAGATGTTACAGTACGATGCCCTGGTAAAAAACCCCATTGTCGGCTCTTCTTCAAGAAAAACATTCTTATGGGTTTTCTTAACCCTAATCTTGTTTTTAATTTTGCCTATGATTTTCTTATCTCAGATACCATCTTTTCTCAACGCTCGGTCACTGTATTCCTTAGTTGCTGGAGCCTGGATCTTTATGTGGGGAAGTTATCTTCAGTTAATTTACTGGGAAAGGAAAAACCATATGAAAATTTATATAAAAAATGAAAAGGGGTTCCAAAAGATGTATGCTATTGGGGAAAAGGAGTGAGAGCTATGAATCGGGAAGCAAAATACATTAAAAAGCTAATGGGATGGTGCCCCAATGCAAAAGCTTCTGAAGTAGGATCTCAAATTATTCCTGCAAATTTTGAGGAATATGATAGATCTGGGGGAGAAAAAGCTGGAAACAATCTAAGTCGCATGAGAAAAATTGGATTGTTACTTACAAGTCTAGGTTCTTTAGTGTCAGTCTCGTCACTTGCTCTAGATTTAAAGGATAACGTATCATTGATCATGGTAGGAATAGGGACTGTTTTATTTTTAATTGGCGTCGTTCTCTATATTAAAGGATGATAGCGACTCCATGCATCGAAGTCATGACAGAATGAGGTTTCTTGATAGAAAGGGTGATTGTTCACGATTCCAGTGTGAATAAGCTGAGAATGGGGGAAACATAGACTATGAACGTATTAATTAAGAATATAAGGAAACTGATGGGATGGTGTCGGAATGCAAAAATGCTTGAAACTCAACATTCCATTCATTCTGAATATTTTGAGGCGAATGACCAGGCTAAAGGGAGAGATGATGAAAATCCTCCAGTTTTACCCACTGGTTGGTGGAACAAACGCCATAATAGAGCATTAATGATATCCTCCGTGTTAACTCTTTTTTCTGTACTGGGAATTGGACTTCTGGGAGTGCACCTCAGGGAGGAGACTTTCGTATGGGGTTTGATTATCGGAATCGCTTTTAACCTGATACTTTGCGTTTCAGACTGGCATAACCTAGACTACCTAGATAAAACAAAAAATCTCAGTAGGAAAATCCAGATGAAAAGTAGGTCGCCAAAATGGAGAGTCATAATTTCGATACCTTCCTTTATATTACTATATCTCTCACTTTCACAGTTTGGCTGGGGACTAATTTCAACTTTTGTTTCTGCCTTTTGTTTAGTGTTCCTAACATACTACTTTAAGCTTGATTCAATGAACTCCTTGATATTACTTCTTAGCGTAGGTTCATTGTCTGGATGGCTGTCCCTATTGACGTTTATTTCCGGTTTTTGTTTGACAGCTTTTCTGTACTATCTCTCATCTATATACTGGGAAAAGAAAAATAAAAAAATTGTACTTATATATGGTCGTAACATGCCAGAACTCTACATTGTAAATAAGGGAGTGGAGTAACAACTATGACTCTGGAACACATCAAGAAACTTATGGGATGGTGCCCCAATGCAAAAACACTTGAAACCGGATATAGAATTAGCCCTATTAATCTTGAAACATATGATCGGTCTCGAGGAGAAAAAGCTAGGAGCCCAATGACTCTGAGCCGTTTTTCCAGGCTTGATATCCGACTACTCCTACCAGCCCTTTTCTTAACTTCTATCTACATAATTATGCTGTTCCTAAAGGGTGTAAATTTTGAGTTCTTCTTTTTGGGCATTTTGTTTTCTTTGCTGATAAATTTACTTTTCCGGAAAAATCAGGTACGTGAGTATGATGCCGCAGCAAAAAAACCCACTGTTCGTTATGTCTCTAAAATAGTACTCTTCTCTGTTTTCTTATCCCTAATTTTGTTTTTGAGTTTCCCACCTATGGTTTTCTTGTCTTATACGCCTTCTTCTATTAACTCTCAGTCAATATATTCTTTTATTGCAGCGACTTGGATTCTTACTATGTGGGGAATCTGTTTTCAGCTATTTAAATGGGAGAAGAAAAATCACATGAAAATTTACATAAAGAATGAAAAGGGGTTCCAAAAGATGTATGCTATTGAGGAAAAGGAGGGAAAACTATGAGTCTTAAAGTCGAAAGCATAAAAAAGCTAATGGGATGGTGCCCGAACACCAGAGCATACGAAGCTAGACAACGCACTAACTTTGAAAGTTTCGAATCTGATATTCCGGATAGAGCAAAGGGAGATAGCGGAGATCAAAAAATCCCGGATGGTTCCGAAAAGCAAGTACTCGAACTCTTCTAGTTGATATTTTTCTTACGTTTATGTATTTCTCGGTACTTATTCAGCTGGGTGTAAACCTGATTTTTTTACTTGCAGGATTTTTTACTGCCCTGATTTCGTTTATATTTAGCTGGAATGCTAAAATGAGGCTATATGACTCCTTAGAAAAACAACGATTAATTGACAATTCAAACCTGAAAAGACTGTGCATTATACTCACTTATGTACTTTTTTCATTTGTAATAGTTTGTGTTTATATAATTGGCTATGGACTTGCCCTGCAAGTAATACTTTCATTCTTTGGAGGTTATCTTGCTTACTTCTGGCTTGGATATTTCCAAATATTATACTGGGAGCAAAAAAATCATAAAAGAATTTATTTCGATAAAAGTTACGGAAAGTGGAAAAATCATACATAATTCGGGAGAATAAATAAATGCCAGCTAAGATTTTTGTTTTTGATCAGATCAAAAAGTTTATGGGTTGGTGCCCGAATGCAAAAGCACTTGCAACCGGAGCCAGAATTAACTCTGCTAATTTTGAAGCAAACAATCAATCGGAAGGAGAAAAGGCAAAAAATCCGACTGTTCCTAGCCAGCATTCCAGACTTGATACCCAACTCCTCCTGTTACCAATTTTCTTTACTCCTGTTTATATAAACCTATTTCAAAAAGGTATAAACAAAGAGGCTTTCCTTCTAGGCCTTTTACTTTCTTTGCCAATATATTTGCTTGGCTGGAAAAAACAGATACATCAGTACAATGCAGTGAAAAGAAATCCTGTCGTTTCTCCTTCATTTAGAAAAACGCTTGCCGGTGTGATCTTATTCCTATTTCTGGGTTTCACTTTGCTCATGGCTTTCTTGCCATATATCTCATCTCATGCAGCTTATCTTTTTAACGATCAGACATTGTATTCTTTCACTTCAGGAACGCTGATTCTGATGTGGGGCTTCTATTTCCAGCTAATTTACTGGGAGAGGAAAAACCATATGAAAATGTATACGAAAAGAGAAAAGGGACATCAAAAGCTGTATGTCCTTGGAGAAAAGGGGAGAGAACCATGAACCGGGAGTCCAGATACATAAAAAAGTTGATGGGATGGTGCCCGACAAAAAACTCCTTCCAAAATGAAATACAGGAAGGTTGCTTTTCGAACGTTAAATTAGAAAATGGAAATATTCAGTTGAGCTCCTCTCCCGCGGATCTGCAGGAAGGCAGATTTCTTAAGGTGCAGACTAGTCTCTTTGACTGGTGGTGGATGTCAAGGTTATTAATAGTTACTGCTATCACATTAATAATTTCCTCGCTTTTATGGACATTTAGTTCTGAAGACTCTTATTTAATCATATTTTCAGGACTTATTATATTTCTTCTACCTCTTACATTATTTCTTACTCGCTCTAATGCTGCCACAGTAATGCCTGGAGAAATCATAATTAAACAACCTATGCGTAAGCCCATTGTGGTTGAAAAAGAAGATATTACGCAAATTTCGGTAAAAAAGAATGAAGGCCATTCCCTGCGCTGGTTGATTCGGTTATTTTATGTTATTGCAATACCACTTGACTTTATACTAGGAATACCAAGGAACTTGCAATACATTAAATATATCGAAGTATCATTTTCAAACTATGTTGATTTCAGTCTATTTCTGGGACGTCTCGCGACAGTAACAATTTTTCTTGTGCTATTTTACAACGTCGAACTCTTAACGCCTTATCAACGGGCTCTTAAAGTCACTACGCACTCAAAACTGGAACTTACGTTTTTTACTGATAAACCTGAAGAGCTTACAAGTTTCCTCAAAAACGAAAGAGATGAAAAATGAAATAAAAACGTTTTGAAGGCTTATGAAATGGCTTTGGTGAAATATTTTAGAAAATTGATGGGGGGTGCCCTATGGAGGATTCAATCAAAAAAGAATGGAGGGAAGGCAGCTGTTTTAGTTTTGGACTGGAAAAATAGGGCCAACCAGCACCTTTTCCTTTAGATTTACAGGAAGGTAAAATTTTGAAGGCGCATGCAAACCTTTCTAAGGATGCGGGAATTGTAAAAATCAATGTAATTTTATTAGTTACCCTATTTGCGATGATATACATCTCTATGATCTCTAACCTCGACCCTGTTTTCGATCTCCTTTACTCCTTCATCTAGTATCTTGCTCTTTTGGCCTTAATCCTTTATAATCGTACTACTGTACTGTTAACTCCTGAAAAAATAATTATTCACAGGCATCTGTTCAGGTCTCTCGTGTTAAGGAAAGAGGATATCGTGCAGACTTCATCTAAGAACAAAGGCAATTCTTTGCGTCGGCCACTACGTTTGTTGATCCTTGTTGCCCCTTGCATTCAACTACCTCACACCGTAGAAAGTATAACTAGGTATTTGCAGCTGGAAGCAGCTCCAGCTTTAGTAATACTCAGCTCAGTTATGGTAGATTTCTGGATAGTTGCATTTGCCTTTGTACTTTACTATATCTTCGAACTCACAGTACCTTATCAACAGATCCTTAAAATTACTACGCACTCAAACTTAAATTTAGAATTCTATACTGAAGAACCAGAAGAGATTATGACGACCTTCAAAAATAAGAATGAGTGGAAAATTGAAAATAAAGAAGAAATAGAAAAACTATCCTGAAATTGAAATTCCCTGAAGCCGGAGTTATTGGAGAAATCACAAACAAACTCATTACTTTAAACTTTTAATAAGTTCTTGAAAGCGTTTTTCATCTATTACTTTCTGGGTATTGAGCATCCGTTTAAACTCATCGACGCTTTTTTCCCCGCCTTTCCCCTCAAGTTTGTCTTTTAATTCCATTGAGGCCCGCAAAAGCCCAGTTGCTTCTTCATAAAGGGCTTCAGCCTCTGCTTTTGTAAGCTCTTCAGTTTCCAGCAGTTCCTCATCTACCTTTGACTTTTCTTTCAGTTTTGGGATAAGAGCCCTGATTTCGGAAACTTTATTGGTATCGAGTGATTCTTTTTCGCCCAGCTCTCGAACCAGATCCCTAAGTCTATACTCCTGTCCATCAATTTCCACACTTTCAGGGATTTTCTTTCCTGCCCAGGCAAAATCACTCCTTAGACTCCAGAGGAGCTTATTGCGCTCTTCGTAACCAAGATATTCTTTATCTGCCTCTTCCGTGTCATTATCTCTTTCTATCATGAGCAATTTCCCCTGAAGCTAATACAGTTAAAACTGCAGGATCATATTCGAATGGATCATGTTGGAATTATACTAAACTAATATCCTGGCTACTTCAGTTCTATGAGAAGACTCCAAGATAAAAGCAAGAATTAATTTTAGCTTACAGAAATTCATATATTTACAGCAAATTTTCGGCTATATTTTCCGAAATTACGTGTTCACAATACAGGCAGCGGAGAGTTACTCCTTCTTCTTCAGACTGGAGCACAGAAAATTTGGATTTTATGGGTTCGCTGCTGTTAGAAATACAGTTTGAATTGATACAGCGTACAACGCCTTCAACATAAGAAGGAAGTACAACATTATTTTTCTGAACTACTTCAAAATCCCTTATAATATTGATAGTAGCTTTCGGAGATATAAGGGCAATCCTGTTAAGCTCTTCGACGCTGAGTTCCTTGCCTTCAATCTTCACAACGTCTTTTATGCCTGCGGCACCAGGTGCATTCATAACAAAACTGATAGTAGCTCGAAAAGCACTGGAAATTCCAAGTATACGCAGAACATTCAAGGCCTCTCCAGCCTTTATATGGTCGATCACCGTTCCATTTTCAATTGCCTGAATTTTCAGGTCCCGTTTTTCCTTCATTCAATCACTCCCGTAGCAAGAGCAAGAAGTGCCATACGCGTAGGAACCCCATAGAAAGCCTGCTCGAAATAACATGCATACGGCGTTGAGTCTACTTCAGGGGAGATCTCGTTGACCCGTGGGAGAGGATGAAGAATCTTAAGGCTCGGATCTGCATTTTTCAGCAGGTCACCTGTAACCCTCAACCTGTTTTTGACCTTCTCATACTCTTCAGGATCAGGGAAACGTTCCCTTTGAACCCTTGTCATATAAAGAACTTCAACATCACCAATTATTTTTTCAAGAGAATCGGTCTCTCTGATCTTGATCTTATTCTTTTGAAGATCCCTAACAATCTCCTGGGGCATCCTGAGTTCAGGAGGCGAAACTAAAGTAATTTCAGCTCCGTACAGAGATAGGGCATGGCATAGGGAATGGACTGTTCTTCCATATTTCAGATCTCCTGCCATAGCGATCTTCAGACCTTCTAGATGACTTTCCCTGCGAATAGTATAAAGGTCAAGGAAAGTTTGTGTAGGATGGTGTAAAGAGCCGTCTCCACCATTGATTATAGGTACACTTGCAAATTCCGCAGCCATTCGTGCCGATCCGTCAAGAGGATGACGCAACACTATAAGGTCTGCATAGTTGCTGATTACACGGATAGTATCGGCAAGATTTTCTCCTTTCATTACTGAACTTGCCTCCACAGCACCCAAGTTGAGAACCTGCCCTCCAAGTCTCTGCGTAGCAGCCTCAAAAGACAGCCTCGTCCTTGTGCTTGGTTCAAAAAAAAGAAGAGCTATTATTTTTCCATCCAGCAACCGGGACCTCTCTTCACCTCTGGCTACAGGTTCAAGCTTTTCTGCCGTATCTAGAACGTAATCGATTTCTTCCCGCGAAAAGTCCTTCATAGAGATGACGTGTCTGTTCTTAAATGACATCCTGTTTTCATAAAGTAGTTCCCAGAGATATAACCTTTGCTCCAGAAATTTCTAAAAGTATTGAAGGAGTTAAAACCTGTCACTGTATCTCAGTTATGGCATTTTACTTAGACACCTTTTTAATAAATTCAAGCCAGAGCCTTGCATCTTTAACCCTCTGATTAGCGAACTGTTCTTGAAAGCGTTTTGTATTTTCTTTAAAGACTCCGCTCTCGATCTCTTTCAGATCTGTTATTGCACGCAATAATCCTGCAGTTTCATGATAGAGTTTTCTTGCCTCTTCCGAAGTAAGGGACTTCTCTTCAAGTTCCTTTTCATCCTTCATTTCCTTTGCTGAAAGAATTTCAATGTATTTATCCATCCTGGATTTCTCAGCTACACTGATTTTGTCTTTTTGAATCAATTCCCATACATAGTTGTGCAGAGGATAAGTTTCTCCCTCGAATTCAACATAATCCGGGATATGCTGACCGACCCAGAAAAGGCGAGAATGCAGAGCCGAAAGCAGCTGCCTGCGTTCCTCATCGGTAATATAATTGCCAGGGGCTTTCTTCCCGCATATTCCAAGGTTCTTCTTCATCGTCCTTTCTTAGGAGATATTGCATATTTATCATATTGATGTGACAATTGGCCAATATTTATTCTTTATCTGTGAACGTCAGATATAAAACAACAACATTAACACAAAAACAGTCGCAAATAAAAAGAAATATAGGTAATAAAAAACTCACATATAAAAATTAGGTAATTCGAATCAAAATAAAAGAATAAATCTAAGATAATCAAATTAAGAAAATTAAATTAAAAGAATAGATTAAAAATTAAATTAAATTAAATTAAAAATAAATTAAAAGTTTCCCGTTTGAGGTGATACTATAGTTCCCATAATTCAGGTTGCACTTGATCTTCTGGAATTGGATCGCGCGGTAGAGATTGCAAAAGAGGCAATAGAAGGGGGAGCGGACTGGATCGAAATCGGAACTCCTCTAATCAAAAGTGAGGGAATGGACGCAATCCGCACCATGAGGAAAGCTTTTCCAGATCGGACAATTCTGGCAGATATGAAAACCGTAGATACAGGCGCTATAGAAGTCGAGATGGCAGCAAAAGCCGGGGCGGATGTCGTTATTGTGCTAGGGAGCGCAGATGATTCTACATTACTTGACGCACTCCGTTCAGCCCACAAATATGGAGTCAGGTTGATGGCAGACCTCATTTCGGCTAGTGACCCTGTAAAAAGAGTAATTGAACTTGAGGCTCTGGGCGTGGACTATGTTAACGTACATATAGGTATAGACCAGCAGATGATGGGAAAAGACCCCATATCACTTCTCAGAGAGATTTCACAGAGAGTCAATGTACAGCTTGCAGTCGCTGGAGGGCTTGATGCAAATACTGCAGTGCAGGCGGTCAGGGCTGGAGCCAGAGTTGTAATTGTCGGAGGGAATATCACCCATTCTGACAACGTAACCGAAGCTGCTAGAAAAATCCGGCAGAGTGTGGACTCCCCGGACGCTGGGGAAATTCTCAGTGTCGGCACTGTAGACCAGGAAATCAGGGCAATTCTTAAGGAAGTATCCACTTCAAACATTTCGGATGCCATGCACAGGAAAGGCGCAATGAAAGGCATTCACCCTCTGGTAAGAGGAAAAATGGTAGGAACTGCAGTTACCGTGCAGACTTTTCCCGGAGACTGGGCAAAACCCGTGGAAGCAATTGATATTGCAAAAGAAGGAGACGTAATCGTTATTTACAACGAAAACAAGGATATTGCCTGTTGGGGAGGACTTGCAACCTGGAGTTCCTTAAACAAGGGAATTGCAGGCGTGGTAATAGAGGGTGCTGTCAGGGATATTGACGAAGTCGAAAACCTGGGACTTCCGATTTATACAAGCAATACAGTACCTAACGCCGGGGATCCTAAAGGTTTTGGAGAAATCAATGCTGAGATTACCTGTGGTGGCCAGACCGTAAAGCCAGGAGATTATATAGTGGGCGATGAAAGCGGTGTTGTGGTAATTCCAGTAGAGAGGGCATACGAGCTAGCAAGAAGAGCAAAAGAAGTTTATAAAACCGAAAAAAGACTCTTCGATGAAATCAAGAGAGGCGGGACACTGTCTGAGATTATGAATCTGAAGAAGTGGGAAAAACATTGAGTGACCCTATTTTCAGGAACTCAAACTAAAAACAAGAATAAAAAATAAGTTGGAATAAAAAAGCAGTGAGAAAAAAGGCCAGGAAATCATAAAAATTGAAGAAAAACAGCTAAATTTGCAGTAGATGGTTTTACTCGCCGTCTTCAGACTGGGAAAAGCAGATTCTGGACAGAAGGAGGGCCCTGACAAACTTCATTTCTTCTTCCTGGCAGTTCTCACCCAACCTTGCCCGAAGCAGGGAATCCAGCTCAACTTCTAAGCTTTCTAGGGCATCTTTTATCTGCTGTTGTCTTTTGGGAGATAAAAGTCCTTCAATACCCCTGACGTTTCCAGAAAGAGTGAGCTGTTCAAGTTGCCTGAAAATGCTTCTAATACTCATACCCTGGATGTCAGCAATCTCATCGATTCCGAGCCCTTTCGTAAAAAGGGAAAAAGTTCTTTGTAGAGAGTCCGTTTCAAAAGAATCGGATTTAAAAGGATCTGCTTTAGTGACGTTTACGGCCTTTGACTCAGGCGAGATCTCTGCCGAAGAAGTTGTCTCTGACCAGTCCTGAATGCTCGTATCCAGATACTTTGCCCTTTTTGTAGGTAGGCCGCAAGCTTCTAAGCTGTTCATGCTGTCAGACTCAGGATCGGGCATTTTAGTCCCAGCCATCTCGATCTCGGCTTCTGGACTCTCATCAGTTTGAGAAATTTCTTGTGAACTTATTCCCTCTTGTTCTGGGCCTTTACAAGCAACCTCTGATTTTTCAGGTTTTTCAGCAGATTTTTCAGCGGGTACCAAACTGTAATCTCTGCAATAATTTTCAATCTCCTTGAGAAAAACTTCCCCGTATTTTTTTAGTTTATGTTCTCCAACCCCTGTAATGGAATGAAACTCTTCAAAGTTATGCGGGAATTTTGTAGCCATTTCCTTAAGGGAGGTATCAGAGAAAACAATGTAAGGAGGAAGATTTTTCTTTATAGAAATTTCCTTTCTCAGAGCTTTTAACCGCTCAAAAAGGATCGGATCAGGCTCTTTTCCAGATTTTACGGTTTTTCTCGCCTCTGAAGCTTTCAAGATGTCAGAAGCAACTGAAAATTTTTCTGGAAAAGCCTCTTCCTCAGAGAAACTTAGATCATCGGCTTTTTTGCCTTTTGTACTGGTCGCTGTAGAAGGCATCAAGCTTTCTTCAGCTTCAGGAGCAAAACCTTCAGGGCAGACAAGCTCTATTTGTTCCAGGCCTTTCAGTATCTTCCTGCTCATGGCGTTCAGCTTCAATACCGGATACTGTGCCCCGCTTACGTCCAGAAGACCAGTATTTATCATTTCGGAAGCTAATGACCTCCATTGTTCTTTTGTAAATTCCCGACCACTGCCGTGACTTTTCAACCTTTCATGACGGTTTTGCCGGATCTTTTTATTCTTTGAGCCTGTGAGAACATCAATAACATAGTTAGTGCCAAATCGCTGGTTCAGTTCCTGGATGCAGGTCATCAATTTTTTTGTAGCTTCAGTGCCGTCAAAGGTATCTTTCGGAGTAAGGCAGCAGTCACAGTTCCCGCAGGGTTCTGAGAGTTCCTCCCCAAAGTACTCCATCAAGGTCTGGCGCCTGCATTTATTTCCCTCACAATAAGCTACCATTTGCCTTAATTGCACAAGAGAAATGTCCTTCTCTTTCTCATTTGTCTTCTGTGAAATAAAGTACTCAATCTTAAAGCGGTCCCCTCTGCTGAAAAAAAGAATACATTCGCATGGGCTTCCATCCCTTCCTCCTCTGCCGGTCTCCTGATAGTAACTTTCAAGATTTCTGGGAAGGTCATAGTGTATTACAAAACGTACATTGGACTTATCAATCCCCATCCCAAAAGCAATTGTAGCTACTATGATGTCCACGTCATCTTTAATGAACATCTCCTGATTTCGATTTCTCTCTGAATCCGAAAGTCCTGCATGGTATGGAAGGGCCCTGAAACCTGCAAGGTTCAGCTTTTTTGTAAGGGCTTCGACACTATTTCTACTCTGGCAGTAGATAATTCCTGCTTCACCTCTATGCCTGCGCAGGTAGTCAGTAATCTCGGAAAAGGTTTCTTTTTTTGGCCTGACCTCATAATAAAGGTTTTTCCGGTTAAAACTGGCTACGTAAGGACCTTTTTCCGGAGAGAGATGAAGATTGAGTTGCGATACGATGTCTTCTCGAACCCTTTCTGTGGCTGTTGCCGTAAGCGCAATGATTGGGATATCAGGAAAGCCTGTTTTAGGATCTCTCAAAAGTTTTAGTTTCCTGTACTCAGGCCGGAAATCATGTCCCCACTCGGAAATACAGTGTGCTTCGTCAATTGCAAAGAGACTGACCTTCCCCTTTTTTAAAAAGGCAAAGGTTCCAGGCATCATTAGTCTTTCTGGAGCGATATAAAGGACTTTTAACTGATTATCTAGAAAAGCTGTCTTCACATCCCGGTTTTCTCTGGCACTCTGGGCACTGTTCATGCAGGCTGCAGCAATCCCGTTTGCTTCAAGCCCGTCAACCTGGTCTTTCATCAGGGAAATCAGGGGAGAAACAACAATTGTAACCCCTTCCATGAGGAGGGCAGGCAGCTGGTAGCATATCGACTTACCCCCGCCGGTAGGCATGAGCACAAAAACGTCTTTTCTCTCCAGAACATCCCTGATAATTTCCTCCTGCAACGGGCGAAAGGAAGTGTATCCAAAATACTGGTGCAGGGCTGAATGCATTCTGGCAGACAGGGAAGGCATAGGCTCAAGCTCACGTTTACTCGCCCTCAAGAAGTCATACTCAGTACTCGTTTTCGAATCCCCTAACCTGTAGAATCAATTTCACGCCAGAATATAAGCCCCGGAAGATCCAGGGAAATCAGGATATGAATATGATTTCATGCACAGACATATCCTCAATATTACAATTTTTATAATAGACTTTTTCTATGTTTATGAAAACTATTCCTCTATGGTAGATTATTCCCGTGTAGTGAGAAATTAGATATCAGTATAAAATGTATAAGGTATGGAATCCTGATGCTGTGATGTTTTAAGCTCATCATATTTAAGTTGCAGGTGTGCAAGGTGAAAGTATTCAGATGTATTAGCTGTAAGATCTGAATACAATCAGAGATTTCTCCAAATAGTAGAGTTTAAAAAAAGATTCAGAAAGGAAGATTAAATCACTAAACTAGGAAAAAAGTCGGAAAAGGATTGAAGAGTGGCAATAAGTAAGTGGTTTACTGGTTTGTAGCGTCAGCATTATTAATGTTCGATTTGAGGTAAAGATAGGGAGATAAGGAGTGTGGCTACACCCAGACACTTCTTATCTTCCTCTTCAGTTATGCTGCTTTGCCAGCCAATTATGTTTTCAGTTTTCCGCATTTTTCCCATTCCTGGGGCATATCCTTCCTTATTCCAAAAATTTCGCCCGTTTCAGTCTACAACTTTCTTGTCTTTTGCCATCCGCTCCAGAGTGTCAGCTATTTTTTGCTGTGATTCTGCCAGGCTTTCCAGGGACTTTGCAATGTTTTCAAGCGTATCGATTATCTCATAGTTCTCACTACCCATTCCTATCACCAATTCCCCTGCGGGATTTTATTAGGAATATTTTTGGAAAAGCTTTGTATATAATTCTAATTTTTAATTTTCTAGAAAAAGTGTATGTAAATTCTATTTGTGTAGTTTCCTCGCTTTTCTTACCAAACCTGGTTTTCAATAAATCTTTACTAAGCGAGTTTCAGCTTTTGTTTAAGTGATCTTACCAGCCAATGGTTTACTGGGCAGTACGATACGAAATTGAAATTTAGAATGGGAAGTTAAAGAAATATTGTTTTCCACTTTTGTAGCTTCCACATGCAAAAAAATAAATTCAATATTTCGTCCCATCTTAATACAACTAATTACTTTCATTTATCTGAAGACTTCTTTTATGATACCTTTAAATATCAAAACCCCCATGCACAAACTCATATATCGCACTAAAATAATCAAATTCAGATAATTATGATAGCGTTCACTGATCACGATCATTTTTTCAAAGGATTTCAGTTTAGCATCATTTAAGGAGCATTTCAATGGTAAAAACCGAAAAATTCATTCCAAAAGCAATTGAAAAAATTAGGAAGGAAATAAAAGACGGAAGAGCAATTATTGCACTTTCTGGCGGCGTGGACAGTTCTGTTTGTGCGGAGCTGGCTCATAGGGCGATAGGGGACAGGCTGCAGCCGATCTATATTGACACAGGGCTCATGAGAAAAGGAGAAACCGAGAGAATAAAGCATATTTTCGCCCACATGAACCTTGACATTGTTTATGCAAAAGACAGGTTCCTTGCAGCCCTGAAAGGTATAACTGACCCTGAAGAGAAAAGGAAGGCTATAGGTGAGACTTTCATCCGGGTCTTTGAGGAAGAGGCAAGGAAACTTACAGCCGATTATCTTATCCAGGGCACGATTTATCCTGACAGGATCGAATCCGAAGGCGGAATCAAATCCCACCACAATGTTGGAGGGCTTCCCAGCGTAATGGACTTTAAGAAGATCGTTGAACCTATTGAGGATCTTTACAAAGACGAAGTTCGGGAAATTGCCTGGGCGCTCCAGCTACCTGACGAAATCTGTGAAAGGATGCCTTTCCCCGGACCTGGCCTGGCTGTGCGGATTCTTGGAGAAGTTACAGAGGAGAAACTTGAGGTTGTACGGGAAGCAAACTTTATAGTAGAAGAAGAGCTTCTTGAGAGGTTCTGCCCCTGGCAGACCTTTGCTGCTGTGCTTGGCAAGGGGACAGGCGTAAAGGGAGATATCCGGGCTTACGGCTGGATCATAGCTGTAAGGGCTGTAGGCTCCAGAGATGGAATGACTGCAGAAGCGCTCGAGCTTCCCTGGGATGTACTCAAAAAACTGGAATCCAGAATCACCTCTGAAATTCCGAAAGTAGCTAGGGTAGTTTATGATATCACACCCAAGCCGCCTGCAACAATCGAGTTTGAGTGAATACAGGCCACTTAAATAAATTAAGGTTTATAGACTATAATAAGAAAGAGTAGAGAAATAAAGCACGAATACAAGAAAAAGTACAGCACATAAGGAACGAATAAGAAGCTGTTTTCCAGCTTCAAATCTTTTTTACAAATTATGAAGTAAGCCACAAAGCGAGTTTTTACGCCCATGACCCTGAATAAAGCAGTAATGGAAATCCGGCAGCGGATTAAAGTTAGACCTTCTCCTACCAATGAACCTGCAGCAAGCTGGACAGGAGTTGATCTAGTAAATGGAAATCAGGTAAAGACTTTAACTGTAATCTTCAAGAGCGCAGGGTGCCGCTGGGGAAAAGCCGGAGGGTGTACTATGTGCGGTTATGTATATGACTGCGCAAGTGAACCCCCAACTCTGGAGGATTACAAGGCCCAGCTTGCAAGAGCAATGAAGAAAGCTGAAAAATTCCCTGAGTTTATGGTAAAAATTTTCACCTCAGGCAGTTTTCTTGACGAGCTGGAAGTCCCTTCTGAGGCAAGAGATGTAATCCTTAAAACTCTCGCAGACGATCCCAGGGTAGTTAAGGTACTTGCAGAAACCCGCCCTAACTTCGTAACCGAAGAGAATGTGCAGGAGTGTCTCAAGATCCTGAAAAATAAGCCCTTTGAGCTGGCTTTCGGGCTGGAAACAAGCTCGGACAGGATCCGTAGGGACTCTATTAATAAAGGTTTTACCTTCAGAGATTTTGTCCGTGCTTCAGAAATCGCAAGAAAAAACGGGACAACTGTTAAAGCCTACCTGATGCTAAAACCTCTCTTTCTCTCCGAACGCCAGGCCCTTGAGGATATCATCCGTTCCATAGATGATGCAGCCCCTTACGCTGATACAATCTCGATCAATCTCTGTAATGTCCAGAAAGGTACTCTTGTCGAAGCTCTCTGGGAAAAAGGACAATACCGCCCTCCATGGCTCTGGAGTATTGTAGAAATCCTGCAAAGGGCAAAAGCTGCTCATCCAGACCTCCCTCTTATGTCAGACCCGGTCGGTGCAGGCTCAAAACGCGGCCCTCACAATTGTAAAATCTGCAGCTCAGACGTTGCAGACTCTCTCAGGACTTTTTCACTCACTCAGAACCCGGAAGATCTCAGTAGAATAGACTGTGAATGCAAAGAACTCTGGAGGAAAGTCCTGGAACTTGAAGACTTTACCTACGGAACACCTATTTTAGATTGAAAACCGTAAAAAACTCTTTTTATTTGAACTTTTTATTTGAACTAAGTGGGATGTTGTACCTGGCCATCATGAGAAGGTCGGCATATTCCCAATCCTTCCATTATTGCGTACCTCTTCGTCCCTTCGATCTCAAAACCAAAAGACTGGTAAAGACTTGATAGCTTTTTTATTGCCTGCAGTAACATCAAGCTCAATTCTTACCAGCATAAGCCAGTTATCTGCAGGGTCTAGAATGTTTTTTTCATTAAGTTCTTCCCAATACCCTGGCCCTGATATTCAGTCCTTACCATAATTCCAAGGAATGCTGAATGTTTCTGCCTGGCGCTCTTTAAAAAATGTAACTCTACCATTCCGACAACTTTTCCTTCCAGTTCAGACACAAGTACATGGTCATCGCCGCCCATACTCCCCAGGAATCCTTCTGTAAAGTCAATCTTTTCGGTAGGAAGGGAAAGGGTGTGCCCACTCTTTTTGCCTTCGCATCTCATTGATGTCCTGAGCATCACTTACCTAACAGGCCTGATAAATAGATTCATAAATACCTCTTAAACCATCTTAATAAAAATTAACCAAAAATTAGGGTTAGTTATAAAGCTCCAGGGCCGTTTATTATTAATCTTTTGATTTTTCCAGCTTGCAGACCATGGTTCCGATTCCTTGATCAGTAAAGAGTTCAAGAAGCATGGAGTGAGAAACGCTTCCATTTATTATATGAGCCCTTTCAACCCCGTTTTTTACTGCAACTGCTGCGCCTTTGAGTTTTGGGATCATACCTCCCTGTATAACGCCTTCATCGATAAGATTATCCATTTCGTCCAGAGTTACACGGGATATATGGCTACCGGGATCATTTATATCTCTAAGCAACCCTGATACATCAGTCATCAGAATAAGCTTTTTAGCATGCACAGCTGAAGCAATGTCGCCTGCCACTATATCGGCATTAATATTCAGGGCATTGCCTTTCGCATCTACAGCAATAGGGGAAATGACCGGAATGTATCCATTTTCAAGCACGATATGGAGAACATCAGGATTAATTACCTCACACTCCCCAACCCAGCCAATATCAACTTCAGTCTCAATACCGTTAACTACTACCTTCTTTGCAGCCTGCTTATGACCAAGGATCATTCTTCCGTCGTGACCGGTAAGTCCAATACCTTTTCCTCCACAAACTCCGATAAGGGATACAATTTTGGTATTGATATTCCCGACAAGCACCATCCTGGCAATCTCCATTGTCTCGTCGTCTGTAATACGTAAGCCCTGGAAAAACTCAGCTTTCTTGCCCATCCGCTCCATTTTTTCCGTAATCTCAGGTCCACCCCCGTGTACAATAACGGGTTTGATTCCCACATAGCGCAGGAGCACAACATCTTTTATAATATCCTCCATGATCTGGGCGCTAACCATTGCATTTCCGCCCACTTTTATAACCATAATTGAGTCATAGAACTCCTGCATATAGGGCAGGGCTTCAATGAGCACGTTCTCTCTCTTCAGTTCCATGATGTAGGAATCAGAGAATCTATTTTTAAACTTATCGTTAAAGACTCTGTTGAAAAATAGAGGAGGCATATAAAAAATAAAGATGAAATTATTAATTTTGAGAAAGTGTTGGAAATAAGCCAGCCCGGATAGTAATAAAAATCAAAGACCAACCCAGGCTAATTCCTTATCTGGATATTAAAGAAAAAGAAAGAACCCTATTTTCAGGGCATGTGAGAGAAATTAGTTTATCAGGTTTATTCAATTTTTTCTATTTTTTCTTTCTTGACAAAGGGCTTGCTGATTTTCTCAGGCATCCAGTTAGGCCTGTTTTTAGGGGCTTCGACAAGCTCCTTCCATGCCTTGAAAACGTGCACCTTCTTTGTCCCGCGTTCTCTGAGGCGGATGATATCCGGTTTGGATTTAGTCCCGGCGCCCCGGTTTGCAGCTTTCAGGGCAGCCTGCCGAGGCTGTTTTCCAGTGAAAACTCCGTGCTCATTGCCTTCTTCGTCTCGTAAAACAAAATTTCTTGTGTTGGACATAAAGGTCACCTCGCAAATGTATTGCTAGACACTGATTACGTTTTAAAGTATATAAAATCTTTCTTCAGGATGTTGCCTATAGTTATTGGTTTATGAAAAATTAGCCTCAATTTGCAAAGGATATATAAACTAAATTTTTCCATCTTGTTAGTAAATTGGGAAATATTTAAATAATTATATCTTGTTAAAAATGTAGTCCAAAATAAGTTTCAGGAAATGGGTTTTGGACAATTTTGGAAACGTGAGTCTTGTTGTACTTTTGGAAAAAGAAGCTGAAAAGCACAAACTTTACATGCTATAACTCCTTATGATCATTATATTTTTCCAAATGGAATAAAATTACTTATTTATCAGGACTCATTTCACAAAATCAAACACTCATCTTTTCACGGATCTGGTTAATTATGGAACATTGCACTTTCAACCTCCCGGACGTCCAGGCCAGCAAACCAAGCATAGCTATAAACCTTACCCGTGTCGGGGTAACAAATGTGAAAAAACTTGTTGAAATCAAGCGAAAAGACAAACGTCCTATCGTGCTGATATCAACTTTTGACGTTTTTGTTGACTTACCCTCCGATCGGAAGGGAGCGAACCTCTCCCGAAATTTTGAAGCTGTAGACGAGGTGCTGGAAAAAATACTCAGTATGCCCGTATACGAGATTGAGCAGCTTTGCAGCGATATTGCACATAACTTGCTTGGCAGACATGAATATGCCAACCAGGCAGAAGTCCGGATGACAAGCGAATATATGATCAGGCGTGCTTCCCCTGCCACCGGAATCAAATGCCAGGAGGTCGTAAATATATTTGCTGAAGCATCGGCTGTAAGGGGACAGGGCAATGATGACTATTTTGATGTAAAGAAACTAATAGGTGCCGAAGTTGTAGGAATGACAGCCTGCCCATGTGCTCAGGAAATTATGCGAGATAAAGCTGCAAATGAGCTTGCCGAACTTGGAGTTGAGAGGGACACGATAATAAAATTCCTAGAAAGAGTTCCCATGGCTACCCATAACCAGCGAGGAAGAGGAGTTATATCAATCAAGGTAGCACATGATTTTGATGTTTCCCTCGAAAGCATCATCAGCATTATTGATCACTCCATGAGTTCCAGCGTATATGAGGTCCTGAAACGCTCAGACGAAAAAGTAGTTGTGGAAACTGCGCATAGAAATCCGAAATTTGTGGAAGACTGTGTAAGAACCATGGCAGATAATATAGTAAAAGAGTTTCCGAACCTCCCTGATAATGCAGTGATCACCATCAAGCAAACCAATGAGGAAAGCATTCACAGGCACAATGCTTATGCCGAAAGAGTTGCCCTGATGGGAGATCTCAGGTCGGAAATTAATCATAGTTAAATAGCTAGAAGAATATAAATAGACTAATTTTATACTTTTTCGAACTCTGGAAGTCTCTGGAAAAAATTCTGCTCCACAGAGGCCTCCAAAGGTTCAATCCAAAACAGTTTCCACGTCGCTTTTTAATAAAAATCTTTTTCTAAAAAATTATACCAGAGCCTCCAAAAAGCTCAACCCACATAAACTTTATTAGAGGGCCTGAACAACCTATAAGTAGTTAAATATAAAAGGGACTTTTGCAGGGCCTGAAGTGCCAGCGTCCTGGAAGCCTTCGAGGTGAGAGCATGGCTGATGCTGAAGTAATCACAGCAGTAGGACGAAATAAGAAACCCATCAAAGCGGGAGATACCGTCAAATACGTAAACAGTGATACGGTCAGCCGCGTAACTGAGATCAAAAAGGACGAGCAAGGAAAGATATGGGTTCTGCTCGAAAGTACAGAGCTCTGGTACAGGGAAGAAACCCTGGAACCAACTGAGCTTAAAGCTAAAGAAAAGAAAGAAGAAAGGGAATTCACAGCCGAGGAACTGGAAGAAAGATTCAGAAAAGAGAGAGAAACGATGCAGGGCTTCAACCTAGAAAAAGCCGGTGGAGGAGGAGCAGGAGGTTAATTCCTCTTCCTGCATTTTAAAAGCCTTCTCTTTTAATATTTCGATTTTTTCCACGTTATAGATATTTTTGGAATTACCGGCATTTTGAGATCATTTTTCCCGTAATTTGAGATCATTTCCCTCTATTGAGGTCACTTTTCCTGTAATTTTATCCTGTGTGCAAGAATACATTTTCCACCGTGCCTGCCGCCTAGAGGGTTTTGCGGCGAGCCCAGAGAATTCATACACCGAGCCATCACGGCTGCGCCTCTGGCAAGTCCATCATCTACAAAGACTACTCTTTCATCGATTTTTGGAGCAAGATTCAGCTCTTCCAAGCATTTCAGGATCAATTTAGGTTTGTTCCCTGTAATTCCTGCCCTTCCAGTGATTCCTATAGTTGTATCCTCAAAAACGAGCCCCGATTCTGTTGCAACCTTGATTAACCTGCAAACCACACCCGCCATAACCTCATCAATGACAGCATAAACAACCTGAAGTCCGTGAGTCTTACAGATTTCCATGCCTATAGCACTAAGCTTGCCCATATCGGAACCGTTTACTCCTACGTCGCAACCTATAAGTGTTACGCCTATCTGCTCAGCTGCATCAGGTCTTACAGGCACGCTTCCGTATCTCTTTCTGTCCCTTGGAACCTGTTCTATAATAATAAGTTCATGAATGCGTTTTTTATACGCCTCAATCGCTTTAGCCTTCATCTTTAAAGTAAGAAAAGAAGGAGGTTTCTCTTTTTCAAAAACTTCAAGGGCAGTTCCTACTTTTGGGTCTACGATTTTCGAACCCCGGATAATTGCATCAGGAATTGCCCCAGCATAGCCGCAGAAGTTACCCACTGTTTTTGCATACGGCTGATCTGAATTTGTTATCCTGCCATCAAGGGTTGTCCCGAAATCAATTGAAATACAGGGATTTCTGAAATCAACATCTGTAAATTTGGCTGCTTCCTTAATCCCTGCGGTTGCAAGCTCCCCTTCCATTTCGTTTGCAACGACCTCAACGCCAGAAGAACCTATAGGAGGCAATACTCCGGCTACAGCCCCATCAAAAATTACCTTTTCAAGTTTACTGTACTTCTGGAATTTTTGGGGTATATTTGAAATAGACATAGGGGGCGTCATATTCTTTGGGGGAACTCCTGCCATAAGGCAGCCATCTGCGAGAGCTTTGATAAATTCACCCACTTCTTCCGGAGATTCAAAACCTGCAACAACACCAGTGGAACGAACCACGAAGTCCAGATCGGTTTTTATGTTTAGATTTGCTTTTTCCATTGATTCGGTCAGGGTGCCACGTACCAGGTCTGCAACGGATTCACGAGTAAGTTCCACACCCGTAAGGGTCTTTCCAAATACTTCTTCTCCGGGTTTAGGAGGGCGGACATCTCTTGTCATCCGCACGACTTTATTTATAATGTGGGTCCTTCCAGTCTCCATACTGGTAGCTGTAAGAATACATTTGGTTGTGGTATTTCCGACCTCTACAGAAGCTACAATAAAGAAAGGCTTTGACTTAAGGTCAATCAAACGAACCTGAGGGGATTCTGTAATTCTGGGTTTCAGAGCCATTTTTAATTCCTTCCTAAAAACCTGTGAATAAACTCAATTAGTACAAATTATTGTGCGAACTTAATCTGAAAACAATACAGACTTATTTGAAGATTATTCAAACCTAATTAAAGTCAGTCAGGATAAACTTATGTTTTTAATATTTCGAAAGCTAGTATTTGAATTCAGATTAACCGGGAAAAGTACTACTTCTCCAATATTGTAAAAAGATTAACAGGAATGGATTATTAAAGGTTTAAAGAAGGTATTCATCAAAACCTATAATAACTTTTGCTAAATTTAGGCTGTTTGAATAATAGCTTCCAATAGAGTTATCTGTCGCCTGAACTCCGAGAAGATGATGGAAAGTTAGATTAAACCAAGTATTTATTGAGTCTCTATTAAGTCTCTATAGAATTAAGTCTCTATAGAATCTCATCTTGTCTATAAATATTGTCTGACAAATTCCTCTGGCATTAAGGTGCGTTTTACGGTTTCTTCAATTGATAAGCCTTCATTTAAGAATCTTTTTACTACTCTTTCCATGGGTTCACCAACCTCAATGATGTGCATATCAGGATCGTAAAATCTGATAACCCGCTGTCCCCAGGGCTGCTCTCTTAATTCGTGTACGTACTCAATGGAATCCACACCTTTCAGCTTTTTAAGGAAACTATCTAAATCGTCTTCTTCAAAATAGAGCTCAGAATTATTTGATTTTTGAACGATATCATTTTTGTTTATATTTACTAAATTTGAAAAATGTGATTTCAAGTGTATAGCAAAGCCGCCCTCGAATGAGACGTTCTCACCGAAATCGCACTGTACCTTTTGATTAAGGACGTTTTCATAAAAACTTCTGGAAGTCTCTATATCATTTACAACAATAAGTGGACATATAAATCTCATTTTAGTTCTCCTTTTGTAAATAATATGATATCTCTATAGGGCATTCTCTTGTACTGGGTTCTCTTTAAGTGTATTCTCTTCTGGTATATCCTCCTCTAGTTTATTTCCTTCATTCCAAAAATTACTCTGGAACTTGTAAACTACTTCGACCGTTATTAATCATAGCCTAATAGGCTGAAAGTATTTTTCTCTAGGGACCTTAAAAATTGTTTGAGATAACTAGTTATTTAAACGCTTTATTCTTGGAAAAAAGGATTAATTTTAATTCCCCCATTAGAAATACACCACATTTTTGTCTAAAAACTAATTTTACTCAATTAAAAAGCACAAAATTTATTTAGGACGACAGAAAATCCTCCTCTGGTGTTTATCTATTAAACCTCCGCTTATCCCAATTAATGATAAAAGGGGGTTAAAACGCTTGTCTGAGAGTTAAGAAAAAAAGCACCATGATACTCATTGATGTGAGTTGGAACAAGGTATCGTTTTTAATTTTACTGTTTGAAATTTGGGACTAAATTTATTCCAAAATCGATAACATAGTGTATAAAAAATTGATTTTTTAAAATATTTAGGATTTGAGCACTTGAGGCACAAAATCGAATACAATCGGCTTTGTGATTGGATTGGTGTTTTAGACAGTTGAAGGCTTAATGCTATTGATTTCTCAGTTCAATCGCGTAATTCCTATTTTAGAACATAAGTTTGATTTTTAGAGGTATTATTAACTGGATTTTGATTTGCTGTTTTAAGAGCTTCTTTTGTATAACTGTTACTGGATCAATAAATTTATAAAGATTCGCTTAGAATTTATAAATTATCTTAGGCAGTGCGACTGTAAATTCTTTATGTACGGAGGAATAAGACATAAACAGAATAAAACGTTTATTATTAACTTTTTTAATATTTACATTAAGCTCCGGAATCGGGGCAGCGGCTGATATTGTTGCAAACTTTAACGCCAATCCTACGAGCGGCTATGCGCCTCTTGCTGTCCAGTTTACTGACATGTCGCAAAATGCAACAGAATGGAACTGGGACTTTGGAGATGAAAATACTTCAAATGATCAGAATCCAAAGCATACTTACTATACAGCAGGAAACTATACTGTTAACCTGACAGCGATCAATGCAAATGGTACAGATTCAAAACCTGCTACAATAACAGTATTAGATCCAGTACTACCTGTACCAACAGTAATCCCGGTTGCAAATTTTAACGCCAATCCTACGAGCGGCTATGCTCCTCTTTCCGTCCAGTTTACTGACATGTCGCAAAATGCAACAAAATGGAACTGGGACTTTGGAGATGGAAATACTTCAACTGATCAGAATCCAAAGTATACTTACTATGCAGCAGGAAACTACACTATTAACCTGACAGCGATCAATGCAAATGATACAGATTCAAAACTTGCTACAATAACAGTATTAGATCCAGTACTACCTGTACCAACAGTAATCCCGGTTGCAAACTTTAACGCCAATCCTAAGAGCGGCTATGCTCCTCTTTCCGTCCAGTTTACTGACATGTCGCAATACGCAACAAAATGGAAATGGGACTTTGGAGATGGAAATACTTCAAATGATCAGAATCCAAAACATACATATTCTGCAGCAGGAAACTACACTGTTAACCTGACAGCAATCAATGCAAATGGTACAGATTCAAAACCTGCTACAATAACAGTATTAGATCCAGTACTACCTGTACCAACAGTAATCCCCCCGGTTGCAAATTTTAACGCCAATCCTACGAGCGGCTATGCTCCTCTTGCTGTCCAGTTTACTGACATGTCGCAATACGCAACAAAATGGAACTGGGACTTTGGAGATGGAAGTACTTCAACCGAGCAGAATCCAACGTATATTTACTCTGCAACAGGAACTTATACGGTTAGCTTAACCGCGATAAATGAAAACGGCACTTCCCCAACAAAAACTACTACAATAACTGTTACACAACAAAGCAGCTCAAATGGTGGCAGTAGTGGAGGAAGCAGCCACCGCAGCGGAAGCAGTGGTGGAGGTGGAGGAGGTTCTCCCGAGCCTGCAAAAAACGTTGAAGTAAAGGAACTTTCACAGGCGTTCATTACAAGCGGAAAAAATGTACAGTTTGATTTCACAAAGAACGCAACCTGCGTCGTATATGTGAGCTTTGATGCAAAGAGGACTTTCGGCAAAACCACAACCATTGCCGAGATGCTAAAAGGAAAATCCTCTCTGGTTTCCGAACTGCCTTCTGGAGAGGTATACAAATCCTTCAACATCTGGGTCGGAAACGGCGGGATTGTAACCTCAAAGAACATAGAAAACCCAGTCATTTGTTTCAAGGTTGAAAAAGCCTGGGTGCAGGATAAAAAAATTAATCAGGCTTCAATCACTCTCAAAAGGTATAGCGACAAGAAATGGAAGCAATTACCAATAAGCCTGTCAGGAGAAGATGACAAATTCCTGTATTTTACAGCCAAAATTTCAGGATTCTCTTCATTTGCAGTAACGGGCACAGTGGAAAAATCATCTGAAGAAACTGTAACAGAAATACAGACTAAATCAAATACTGGAACAATTAATAAAAACAATACAGTAAATAAAGAACCTGAAGAACCACAAACTGAACAAAAAAACATTCAGGGTAAACCAGGCTTTGCAAGATATTACGGAATAGTTAGCCTGTTTGCACTGCTCCTATATTTGGCACTGTTACTATATAAATTAGAGTAAAACGGCAAAATTCGAAGTCCGATGTGGAAAAAAGTTAATCCTCTCATCTTATTTATGATTTTTCAGTTGTTTCCTGACTCCCGACTCATTTATAAATATAAATGTGGCTCTTCGCTGTTTCGAGTGGATAACTTCTATTCATCTCCTAGATGGTAAAGTATATCTAAAATTTAGAAATATTTGTTGTTGAAAATTAGTGCGATGGATGGATTCGAACCCCCGAATACCTACGAAAATAGGCCCTCAACCTATCGCCTTTGACATAGCTGGGCAACTCCCGCACATTAAAAGAGAGATTTAAGAAATTTCCAAGAAGTCAACCTATCACACAATAGCACAGGCTTTAAAAGAAGTCCAGACGAAGTTAAAACTCCAGAACATACCCTGGTAAAAATATGAAAATTAAAAGTTGCTCGCAAAGCAAGCAACTACACTGATCCTGAATCGAGACCTTATTCTAAAAAAATATTCACTTCAAAAATTATTTACTTTCTTCTGTATTCCCTGCATTTTTCCACAAATTTTTCTACCGGGAAGGTAGCAGGGTGAGAATGCATATAGCCTGCCAGAGTATTGTGCTCGACAAGGCCGTCAAAACCATCCTGTATACCTTTTCCCCGCAGCATTTCATATGCGAACTTTGCATCGCGATCGCATTCTGTGACAGAGTAGTGGAATTCGTGGCCTCTGATATTGTGAGAAGAGAAGTTTTTGTCCAGAGGGCGGGCTTCGGTATACCCGAGGGCTTTAAGCCGGTTTGTCATGCGTGTGTTTGCAGGCACGACATCTGCGAGTTTATATGTTCTGTTATCTATCTCATAGGTCCCACAGAGATAAAGCAGGCCCCCGCATTCTGCATAAATAGGCAAACCGTCAGCTGTAAGGCCCTTAAGTTTTCGGGTCGTTTCTGACTTCTCAAGGGTTTCTGCGTAAAGTTCAGGGTAACCGCCTCCAAGGTAAATCCCGTCCACGTCCGGAAGCTCTCCTGCCATCGGGCTGAAAAATTCGACATCAGCTCCATAATCCCTGAAGGCGTCGAACATATCCTGATAATAGAAACAAAAAGCCGGGTCCCTGGCAATTCCTATCCTGAGATCTGCTTCGGGTCTCTGGATATCCCTGACTTCAGGAACTGAAATGGGCTCGGCAAGTTCGAGCACTGCGTCAAGGTCAACGTTTTCCTCAATAAAAGCTGCCATTTCCTCAGTATTGTAGTCCTTTTCATGGGCCATGTACAGCCCGAGATGTCTGGAAGGAACCTCGATATCTTTCCTTCTTGGGATCATACCTACAATAGGAATGTTACCCGGAAGAGAGTTTTTTACAAGTTCCGCATGCCTTGGGCTGCCTACCTGATTCAGGATAACGCCTGAAACCCTGACCTCAGGATCGAACTCAGAATACCCTTTAAGGAGGGCAGCAGTGCTTCTGGACATCCCATGAACATTGATTACCAGAATTACCGGGATGTTAAGGGTTTTTGCAATATGTGCGGAACTTGCAATTTCTGTAGAGTCAATTCCATCAAAGAGTCCCATAACTCCTTCTACTACCACAATATCCGCATCTGCAGCAGTCCGGGATACAGTCTGCCCAACTCCATCAGTGCCCATTATGTATGTGTCCAGATTCCTTGAGGGGCGCCCGCAAATTGCAGTGTGATGAGAAGGATCGATATAGTCAGGCCCTACCTTGTAAGGCTGAACCTTTAGCTGCCTGTGTTTAAGGGCGGCCATGATACCCATGGAGACTGTCGTTTTTCCGACCCCACTATGGGTTCCTGCAATAAGTATTCCTTTTGTCATCTGCTGGATATTGTTGCCGTTAAAATATATTAAAGCTATTAATCCAGCTATTTTAAGCAGGTTATAGCTGTTTTCAAGAAAAAGGGATGTAAAAGAAAAATTTTAAAAAATTAAAACAAATAATAAAATGTTAGAATTTTAAGAGCGAGCATGGTTAAAACAGAATGAATAATATTAAAACTAATACAAATTAATTAATATTTGTTTTAGTACTTTATAAATAATTATAAAGACGAATAAAGCATTATAAAGCTTTAAATTTATTTTTACTGGGTTAATAGGGGTTATAAAGTGTTAGAAACATTTTTAATATTTTTATTTAAATTTCTTAATGTAAGTATTGTTATACAGATAATTGAATGGATGATTTTTAGTTTTTCAGGTCTTCTCAAATTAGATGAGTAAGATCAAATGAATTAGAGGAATTAGAGGAATAAAAATGAATAATAGAAAATCAATTGCAAAAATATTGGGATCTTTTTTTGTTATATTAATGATCTCAACTTTAATTACTGCAGGGGCAGTTGCCTGTGATAATATTGTAAAGTCTGCAGAAGACCCTGCAACTTCCTGTGATACCCATGCAAATTGTAACAAGGAGTGTACCTCATGTACTTGCGAATCTGTTACAGACTGTGAGCAAGCAAATTGTAACTGTGGATTATGCGACTGCGCTTCTATTGTAAATGGTGAACAGGACAATTCTAAACAGGAGAGTTCTAAAGATCTTGCAAACTGCAATGGAGGAAAATGTGATTCATGCAACTGCAAATCTATTGTGGAATGCGACAAGGCAAAATGTGACTGTAAATCATGCAACTGCGAATCCATTGTAGACTGTGAAGAAGATAACTCCAAGGCAGAAGAAAAAACATGTGAGAAAGCTGTAGAGAACTCAGCAAAAGAAAAGACATGTGAGAAAGCTATAGAGACTCCAGCAAAAGAAAAGACATGTGAGAAAGCTGTAGAGACTCCAGCAAAAGAAAAGACATGTGAGAAAGCTGTAGATAACTCAGCAGAAGAATGTAAATAAACTAAGGCCAGGAAAATATAACCATGTGTGATGGAGAGTATACCCAACTCTCTACACAAAGTGTTAGAATGAAATGTTAATGCAACTATCCATCAGATATCCATCAGATGGATTTTTAATCTTTGCTAATCCTTATTTGTTCTTGTAAATATCCCAAATATGTTTATACACAAACCAATTTCTTGTTCCTGTTTTATTTCCCGCAATAACGTTAATTTTTGTAACAAGTATTCCTTTTATAGTCTAAGGAGTACTGCTACCGATAAAATATATTAAACTTGCTATCCAGCTACTTTAAGCACTTTAAAGTTGTTTTCAGGAAAAACGAGTTACGTAAAAAAATCAAGCAGTCTAGGCGAGTAATATCATTCACGCTGAATGATTACTTTTTTGGAAATCCGGAAGTCCTTATATTTGCATCCGTGTACATTAGTTGTGCACATCAGTCTTAAGTAAAAGGTTATATCTACTCTAAGGTAAGAACAGTTCGATTCCGGAAAATATCGAGAAAGGAGGCTTTGACTTTATAAGTTGAATAAGCTCATTATATAATTATAGTATTCATTTATATAGATAAAATTAAATAATTAGTTCCTGATTCCAGTTATCACATACTCATATCAGTGTATATTCATTTCATACTAACCATAGGCATCCAGTCCGTATCAGTATACTTATTCAATCAATGTAGTGTCTTTATTCAATTTAAAATCAGTAAGACATTCCGGGTCCTTTCTCAAAAATGCCAATTTATTTAAAATCAAGGTTACTATGAACAGACCAGTTCATAGATCGTTTCATAGATCGTTTCTAAGATGAAATTTTTGTCCCGCAAGCAACGCAAAATAACTAGGACCGGCAGTCAGTTGATAAAGAATTACATGCCAAATATTTAAGAGGGGATTTTAACCAGCCATGAAGAAGAAAAATCTAGGAAAAGCACCTGATGTTGCAGAAGAAGATTCAAAAAAGATTCTTGAGGATCCTTACGGGCGAAGGGTAACAGGGCTCAGGATATCAATAACTGATAAGTGTAACCTTTCATGCATGTACTGCCATAATGAAGGTGCAGATTGCTGTACCTGCAGCCCGGTAGGGCACGAAATGAAACCCGAGTTAATCTGCGGGATTGTCAGGGAGGCTGCAAAATTCGGGGTCAATAAAGTAAAATTTTCTGGAGGCGAACCGCTTTTCCGAAAGGATTTTGAAGAAATCCTTTCCTGCCTTCCTTCGTTAAAAGAGGTCTCTGCGACCACTAACGGCATCCTGCTTGAAAAACGCGCAAGAGCCCTTAAAGCTGCGGGCCTTGATAGAGTAAACGTAAGCCTGGACTCTCTAGTTCCTGAAAAATATGAAAAGATTACCGGAGCGCCTCCTGGCTCGCTTGAAAAAGTTATTAGAGGAATTGACAGTGCAGTTGAAGCTGGGCTGACTCCTGTGAAGCTGAATATGGTACTCCTGAAAGGTGTGAACGATAACGAAATCGATTCTATGATGGACTTTATCCGGCCATATAAAGGAATGGTTATCCTGCAACTCATCGAGCTTATGGACATTGACCCCAGGCTTTCGAAGTATATGATTGACTCGAAAGCTCTCGAAAAAAGTCTGGCTGAAAGGGCAAGTGAAGTCAAAGTGCGGCACTTGCATCATCGAAGAAAGTATGTTATCGATGGGGTAGAGGTTGAATTCGTTCGTCCTATGGACAACTCGGAATTTTGTGCCTACTGTAGCAGGCTCAGGGTCACAGCAGATGGGAAGCTCAAACCCTGCTTGCTGGTAAATGACAACCTTGTGGATGTCAGGGAAGCAAAAAGCTCTGAAGAGATCGAAAAGCTGCTCAAGCTTGCAGTAAGCCGAAGGAAACCATATTGCATGCCTGTCAGCATTCTTGAACAAAGAGAAAAGGCTTAAAGAGAAAATCAGCAGATCCAGAAACGAATATAACAACAAAGAGAGAAAAAAATGAAGATTGAACTTTTAATAGATGAGAGAAAAATCCCGATGAATGATTTCGTCCAGAAAATTGTATTAAATGTTATAAAAGCAATGGTAGAAACTTTACATGATGTCGACAGTGGATGGAAGGAGATTTCTATTCATATCAAAAAAGATGATTTGAAAGAATAAAAACAAAAGAGCTTTTTGGACAAAAAAAGAGAGTCGGCATCTCTCAGACACGAAATTTCCTCTTTTCATTTTTTGTTTCAGGTAATTTTTTAGTTCTCTGTCATTTTGCAATTACGATTGACTTTTGAAATTTTCAGTAGCCTTGAAATTCAAAGCAATTCTCCAAATAGGAGTGATTTGCAACCAAGAGATATCTGGAGATACTTAGAGGTACTTTTCTATTTCCGAAAACTCTATCCTGGCAGTCGAATCCAGGGAAATCGGGGTTATTGAGATGTGTCCCTTCTGCATGATGGCGTGCACATCCGTCCCTTCTTCTTCTTCCCGGATAAGGTCGCCTGCAATCCAGTAATAGGGCCTGCCCCTTGGGTCACGCCTCTCCTCGACATCCGTTTTAAAGATTTTTCGTGCAAGGCGGGTTATCTCTATGGGAGTACCCTCTTCAGCATGATAAGGAATATTGATGTTCAGAAGATCCACGTTTTCAGGCATGCCGTACTTCAGGACCTTTCGAGCAACTCCGTTTACTACTTTTATTCCGACTTCGAAACGGTCTCTATGATAGTTCCTGGGATCATCGAATTTCTGTCCTTCATCAAGCACCTGCATGGAGGCAGCAATGGCAGGCACGCCGTAGCTTGCAGCTTCAAGGGCTCCTCCTATTGTCCCTGAGGTAGTGATAGTATCTGTGCTTATATTCTCTCCAATGTTAAAGCCGGAAAGCACCAGATCAGGCATTTCCTTGAGGATCGTAAAGATGCCCAGAATTACAGCATCCGTAGGAGTTCCTCCAACTGAGTAAGCAGGTATACCTCCGGCATTCGTTTTCGTGATTCGAAGGGGCTCAAAGATAGAAATCGAACGCCCGACTCCGCTCTGCTGGACAGCAGGAGCCGAAATCGTAACTTCCCCGAGGTCCGAAACGCTATCAAAAGCGGCTTTCAGACCTGTGGAGTATACACCATCATCATTAGTAACAAGAATTTTTGGAACCATGAGTTTTCCCATAAGTTGCCGGATAATTTAAAATTAATGGGAAAACTAGGAATTTTCGTGCGCCAGGCTCTTCATTGCCGGCTATGCTGACATCATCGTGCCTTTCAGCCATGTATACTTGGGAGAGTACTGAGTTATGCATACAGAAAGGCGGCTGCTCCAATATGAAGAAAGAGTAAAGAACTAAACAAATACTGAATGGAAAAATGGATTGCGGGAATAAATGAATACTAAACGGAAAAATGGATTGTGGGAATTTGCCAATTAAACCTGATAAAGCATATATATTCAGTTTATCTTATCAAATTTAAAAGATACTATTTTACTTGTAATTTCAGCAACCAATTCCCACAGAAACTTCCACTAAAGAGATTAGAATATTTTATTTCAGACCGCCTATAATATTAACAGATCATTTTTTGGATACAATTTTCAATTATTCTCCAGCACCAAAGGCAGCTTTAAGTTTGTGTTCTTCTTCTTTGGAAAGGGAAGTGCGCACGACCTTTGGATTGAACGCAGTTAGCTGATCAAGAACCTTGTCTTCAGTCCACTTTGAAATCAACAGGAAGAGAGCAGATCCTCCTGGTTCTATGGTTTGAGCAACTTCATGGATGAAGTCATCGTTTATTCCGTAATCTGACAATTTCCCTGTAATTGCCCCTGTGATGGCGCCAACTGCCATTCCAAGCCAGGGCATCCAGAAAAGCAGTCCGATCAACATACCCCAGAAGGCTCCACCTACGGTACCTGTACCTACAAGATTTACAGCTTGCTTTACTTTGACCTTGCCGTCATGGCTGCGAACGACAACTGCGGCATCATCGAGGGTGATTAGTTGCTCTTTTTTAAGCCGTTTAATGGCTTCATCCATCTCAGATGCACCTTTCTCGTTCGGAAATGCAAAAACTATTAGCTCACTCATAATTCGAGAATCTCCTTTTAATTTTCAATTTATGCAAAAAATATGAGCTCGATAGCCTTAGTTTAAGAGCAATATATTATCATTCTTAGATCCAACAGAAAACAACTCACCGAGGGAAACAAAAGCCTCGATCACGTTCTATGAAGTTTTGAATCCGCTAATGATAACATAAACTCAGATCTAAGGACTTTGTCATTTCTACTTACAACCCTGGATAACCCTAGGTTCACAGACACATATCCTTCGTTCTGAAAGTGTGGTTTCCCCTGTTTGGTTATCACAGAAGTTAGAATATAACAATTCCACTATATTATATATGTTTTATGCACTTAATAAATAATTTAGGAAAAGGCTAAAATAAAATGGCAAAAAATAAAGAAAAAATGCCACAAAAAAGGAGAGTTAATTTAGGGGCTATACTCTGGTATAATCAAGCCCCATCTTTTATTGAGGAGAATCACCTTTAAAATCTTCTGGAGAGGGAATTATTAGTTTTCGCTACTCTTCAAACCAGATTACTGGTTCAGAGAAGTGTTATTAGTCCAGAGACGATATTTTAAAGGGTTTTTATGACCTGATAGGTTCTTTATGACCTAATAGCGATTCTTTGACCTGAAAGCAATTCTTTAACCCGATGACATTTGAACCGGTGAGGCATCAAATAAGGGCACTGAGTAAGTCATCAGATGTTTGAATGTAGCTAGAGGATTTAGATGGTTAATACCAATCCTCCTTCTTTCAGGATACATCTTATGCAATAAGAAGCAAAGCCTAATAACCCAAACTCGGAAAAGTGTTGCGCTTTTGAGATCTGGGGCTTCAGGCTTGCGCTTTCTTTGTTGAGTTGCATGAATCCCGATCATGTTAGGCAATGGCAATCTTCCTCCTAATTTTAGCTAATCATTGCCACCTCCCCACCTGGGTCTCCCCAACTTTGACCCGGAAATCGTTTTTCTGGTGGCAAGCAGTTTTTCTTATCCGAAAGGAATTAGCCTACCTGTGCAGCTGAGTTAAGATATCAAACGCCGAACACAGTTTTTATGGTGTACACATAGAGGTGGTGAACACCTATGGTAAACATCATCAGTCTTACGACCAGAAACTCCAGATTATGGAGCCAGTGAGTCGTTTCTATAAGCTTTTCCGAATGTAAAATTCTTTTTTCCTTTGCGAATCTTACGATTTTTTTTAAATTATTTGATAGCATTTTGTTAAACCCCACTCATAATGTATCTATCTTGTATTGTCTCAAAGCATTCCCTGTTAGAAAGTGCTCTGAATACGTACCCTATAAAATCCAACGAGATCTCAAACAGGCACTTTATGTTCGAAAGTACCTTGCATAGCATACACTATCCGACGTGATCTCAAAGAGGCATCTTCATATTGAAAATGCATTATTTACCCCACCGACTCTAGCTTTAGAAGCTTGTGATATTAAAAGTTGTTGACATTGCATAAGATAATTTTATATGAGTGCGTAGATAATAGTCAGATGCCCTGATTAACGCCTTAGTCTATGGGTACGAAAAAAAGTTTGAACATTGATAGTAAAAAGAAACAAGCTATAAATTCAGACTAGATTATATAAGCCAGAGATTGAGAAAATAAGGCAATAAAAAGTATTCGTCAGTTAGTTTCCTGTGCCCTGCAAGACAAAAAACGCATAGAAATCCTGAAAAAGGGAAAAAGAACTCAGCGGTACCTTTTCAGAACCGAAGCTGATTTCAGCCAGTTTTTACAACTTCATTTTTATTTTTCTGCCTGCTGCCCCCGAAAATCCGATTCAACTTTTTAAACTGTCCGACTGCAAACCTCACCCTTTTCTTTAAAAACTTCCGAAACCCTGGAAAGGTCTACAACATCAACCGTATAGGAAATATTAAGGTCCTCATTTTTTCTTTTAAGAAAATCAATTTTCTCCGGTCAAAATTTTATCCGGGAAGGATCCTAACATCTATATCCGAACCCCGATTAAAATCCCCCTTGCCCTAGAACCAAAGAGTATGACAGTGACATTTTCTTCTTTTAAAGTTTCAAAAACGAGGGATTTCAGATCCTGAATGCTTTTTTGATAGATCGGAGAAAGACTGCTTATCTACTATTCATTTAAAGGTTTTCAATACTTGAATGTAATGTTAGTCTCAGACTGCTTTAACTCCGGTTTAGAACCCATCTGAAGAAGAACTTGGAAAACAACGAACAAATCTCTCATGGCATAGAACACAACTATTCTATTGATTTTTTCATCTACACTTTACAATCACATATATAAATCCAAAATCTCTTCAACTGACTTCGAGCAGTGCAAATTTAATATAATGAATGCCGTTATCCATCTATTATTTCGGATGAATCAAGGCTTTACAATTATCTGATATCCCCCAATCAATTTCACGAGGATTTATAATATGGACAAATACGAAAAAGTATTCGAGTTGGCTAAACGCCGGGGGTTCTTGTGGAACTCTTTTGAGCTGTATGGCGGAAGCCGAGGATTTTATGATTATGGGCCTCTTGGGAGCACGCTGAAGAGGCGAATTGAACAGACCTGGAGAGAGTTTTACGTTATCCAGGAAGGGTTTATGGAAATTGAGTGCCCGACAATTGGGATTGAAGATGTCTTTATCGCATCTGGACACGTGGGAGGCTTTTCTGATCCTCTGTGCGAGTGTATGAACTGTAAAGAAGCATTCCGGGCCGACCACCTTGTAGAAAACGTAATGGAAGCTGCAGGAACCCTGAGTGCAGAAGACCTCACCAAGGTTATAAAGGAAAACGATATCCGATGCCCGGAATGTGGTGGAGAATTCGGGGACGCCTACGAATTTAACTTGATGTTCAAAACCACAATCGGGCCCGGTACTGGAAGGCAGGGGTACCTCAGGCCGGAAACGGCGCAGGGTATGTTTGTAGATTTCCAGAGGCTGTCTCGATTCTATAGGGATAAGCTGCCTTTTGGGGCAGTGCAGATAGGAAAGTCCTACAGAAATGAAATCGCACCCAGACAAGGTGTAATAAGGCTCAGGGAATTCACGCAGGCCGAGTGTGAGATTTTTGTTGACCCGCGCAACAAGAAACATCCCAACTTCGAGCGTTTTGCAGACAAAGAACTTGTACTCTATTCCCAGAAGGGACAGGAGAAAGGCGAATCGTTCAGGATGACTGTGCGGGAAGCTGTAAAAGCTGGAGTTATTGCACACGAAGTCTTGGGTTACAATATTGCACTTACCAACGAGTTCCTGACAAAGGTTGGAATTGATCCTGCAAAACTCAGGTTTAGGCAGCATCTGAAAGACGAGATGGCGCATTACGCAATCGACTGCTGGGATGCCGAGATCGAGACCGATCGGTTTGGCTGGGTCGAGATCGTGGGAATTGCCGACAGAACGGACTACGACCTTAAAGCTCACGCACGGGTTAGCAAGACCGAACTTTACGTGTATGTCGAATACGACGAGCCGAAAATGGTAACTCGCTTTGTTGTAAAGCCGAACATGGGCAAGCTCGGCCCTGTCTTTAAGGGCAAAGCAAAAGCCGTTGCAGATGCCTTAAAACATCTGTCCGAAGAAGAGCTCTCAAAGGACGAGATCAAAGTTACTGTGGACGGAGAAGAGTTGACAGTCAGTTCGGATGCAGTTGGCTTTGCAGAAGAAACTGTTAAAGTCAGTGGAGAAAATGTCATCCCTCACGTAATCGAACCTTCCTATGGAATCGACAGGATCTTCTACGGTATCATGGAGCACGCCTATGATGAAGAAAATGTAGCTCAGAAGGTTGCCGAATCCGGGCTTAAAGGCTCAGAAGAAGCTGAAAAGGAAGCCGAGGCCGGAAAGAACGAAGGTGAAACTGAGGGAGAAGAGGAAGCTCGCCTTGTCATGCACTTCGCAAGCGCGGTTGCCCCGGTACAGGTTGCAGTCCTCCCGCTCCTGACCCGTAAAGAGCTTTCAGATCCTGCAAAGAATATTATTGTAAAACTCAGGGAAAAGACCCTGCTTGTCAATTATGATGATTCCGGAACCATCGGGCGCCGCTACAGGAGAAACGATGAAATCGGAACGCCTTACTGCGTTACTGTAGATTATGATACCCTCGAAGACGGGACTGTAACTATCAGGGACAGAGACTCCATGCGCCAGATCCGGGCTCCGGTCAAAGGGATCGAAAACGTGCTCTATGAACTTATTTACAGAGGCCGGGCTTTCGAATTCGCAGGCAAACCCTTTAACTTCTAAGATTTAAAAAATGGTAGTTCCTGAGCTGTGGGCTAAAAAGTCTGCAGCAAAGTTTTTGGTTTTTTATGTTTATTACAATTGCCTGAAATATTAGATAAATAAATCTGAAAATCTGAAATCGATTTATCTGAAATGAACGATCCTGAAGCAGAATGAACGAGAGTCTTTTTCCTGAGAAACCTGGGTTCATGAAGCACCCGCTGATAAAACCCGATACAGTTGAGCAGAGGCTATATCAGTTGAATCTTGCAGGAAAAGCCCTCGAAGGCTCAAGCCTCGTTGTGCTTCCTACAGGGCTTGGAAAAACCATTATAGCTCTTTTTGTAATTGTCTCCAGGCTTCAGCGCTTTGGAGGAAAAGCCCTGATTCTGTCTCCAACAAAACCGCTTGTAGAGCAGCATGCGGCTTTTTTCAAAAATGTAATGGCTCTTCCCGAAGAAAAGATTCTGGCTTTTACGGGCAGCATTGCGCCCGCAGAACGGGAAAAGCTCTGGGCTCAGGGGAAGGTCATAATCTCCACACCTCAGGTGATTGAGAATGATCTTCTTACAAAAAGAATCAACCTTGAGAATGTAAGCCACATAACCTTTGATGAAGCCCACAGGGCAGTCGGAAATTACGCTTATACTTTTATTGCGGAAAAGTACTTTGAGAGCGCAAAAAATCCCCATGTGCTCGGAATTACTGCAAGTCCTGGAAGCTCGGACGAAAAAATCTCTGAGGTCTGCCAGGCTTTACATGTTGAAAATGTCTCCGTAAAAACTGAAAAAGACAGAGATGTCCGCCCTTATGTGCAGGAAAAAGAGATAGAATGGTTTCAGGTCCAGCTTCCTTTAGAAATGGCTGAAATCCGGGGCTATTTGGAAAAAATCTTTGATGATCGGCTCAGAAATATAAGAGAGCTGGGTTTTTCTCCAGGCAGCGGGAAATACGTCTCCAAAAAAGATCTTTTGCTTCTCCAGAAGAAATTGCAGGGGGAAATCCGGGTAGGAGGTGACCCTGCGGTTTTTACTGCCATGTCTGTACTTGCCGAAATGTTAAAGGTGAACCATGCTGTGGAAATGGTTGAGACCCAGGGACTTGAGCCTCTCAGGAAGTACCTGGAGAAACTGGATGCTGAAGCCTCTTCAAGCAGTGCAAGCAAGGCTTCAAAAAGACTGATGGACGATCTCTACATGAGAAAAGCCCTTTACAGAGTAAAGGAATGCGAGGTTGAACATCCTAAACTCGAGCTTGCGCGGAAACTCGTATCCGAACAGCTAAAAGGAAGTCCTGATTCCAGGGTAATTGTTTTTACGAATTACAGGGACACTGCAGAGATAGTGGTAAATGCCCTTTCAGAAGTTCCAGGGATTGCCCCTACCCGGTTTGTTGGACAGGCTTCGCGCCGTAAGGATAAAGGACTTACGCAAAAACAACAGGTAGAAATTCTCGACAAATTCAGGGCAGGCGAATACAATGTACTTGTAGCTACCTCAGTTGCTGAAGAAGGACTTGATATCCCTTCTACGGACCTTGTATTATTCTACGAACCCATTCCTTCGGAAATTCGGAGCATCCAGCGTAAAGGCAGGACAGGCAGACAGCATAAAGGCAGAGTCATTATATTGGTGACAAAGGGGACACGCGACGAAGCCTATTACTGGAGCAGTAAGAGCAAGGAAAAAAGGATGCTAAACAGCATGCACGGGCTCGAAGCCCTTTTGGACCCTAAAAACTCAAAGCAGGGTTTGAAACTTTCAGACTTTGAGTCCAAAGCTTTTATTCCGAATTATATAGGAAATGAAGCTGAAAATGATATTAAAATAGGAAACAGATTAGAAAATGCAGATGTAATGCAGGAAAGCAGTGATCGGGCTGTAAATTTCAGCGATTTTTCAAATAGCAGAGATAAGGCTGCAAATACCAAAGATTTAACTTTAGACAGCGCTGGTTTAACTGTAGACAGCAGGGATATGGCTGCAGGCTCAGACTGCAACAGGGCAAATGAAGAAATTAATGAAGACAACTGTGGGATTGGGAAAGAAGGAAGGAAAGAAGACAGAAGCGGGAAAGAAAGTGAGGATGGGAAAGAACAAACGAATGAAGAGAAGAGAAGAGAAGAAAACCTAAAAGAAAGACAAAAAACCTTTGTTTATTTTGAAACTCTTTCTGGAAAGAAACCTGAACTTGGACCTGAAACTGCCTCAGAGGTATCCGAAACAGGAATCAAACCCGATTCCCTGAAAATGGTAGTTGATTTTAGGGAAGCAAAAAGCGGGGTTGCAAATGTTCTTGATAAGCTTGGAGTAGAAGTTATTTTTACTACGCTTGAAATTGGTGATTACGTTGTAAGCGACCGCCTCGCAGTGGAGAGAAAGCGCACAGACGACTTTGTAAATTCTCTTATTGATGGAAAGCGTAATCTCTTTGCGCAATTATCGAATCTTACAAGAGTATATGCAAAGCCTGTTCTTATCATTGAAGGAGCAGAACTTTTCACTTCCAGGCAAATTAATCCTAATGCCATTTACGGCTCCCTGGTATCCATTGCTATCGATTTTGGAGTTTCACTGCTATATTCAAGAGACGAGGAAGAGACCGCTGCAATTTTAAAAGTGCTTGCAAAGCGTGAGCAGATGGAAAATAAACGTGAAGTCAATCCTCACGGAAAAAAGTCAACCAGCACCCTTATTGAACAGCAAGAATATCTGGTCTCTTCGATCGCAGACATCGGGCCGAAAGCCGCAAGAAACCTTCTTTTGCACTTTGGTTCAGTAGAGGCTGTTATGAAAGCTGATGCCAAAGAACTCAAGGAGGTAAAATTAATAGGGCCAAAAAGAGCAACAAAAATTAGAGAGCTCCTCGAAGCTCCCTATAAAGGATAAGTGATGGGAAAAGCAATGAAAAAAGTCAAAATTCTCTAGACTTCTCCTTTTCTTCCCTTGATTGTTCTTTTCTCTCTTTATTTTTTGTTTTTCCTTATTTTCGTTATTTTTTGACTTCTTTTCCCTTTTTCATCATTTTTTCTTTGTCTCCTTTTTCTCCATCACCTTGTTCCTTTTTTCCTCTTTTTTCGTTACCTTTTGATTTTTTCCCTCTTCTCTTTCTTTTCTTTTTATACTTACTTTTATAACTGCTTCAGGCGCTCTATAAGCCCAAGCCCTTTTCCAATTAGTTCTAAATCTTCAGCAATCCTACGCGGGTCTGTTTCATCCTGAAGGGAATCTGCAATATTGACTATCTTTCTGAAGAGAAGGTCTTCCAGTAATTTCCGGTCTCTATGGACTCCGGCTACCTTTGATACTGCAGCTAGTTTTTCTGCTCTCTCTGAAGGTGCGGCCTGGGTCACAGGAACTGCAGGACCTCTAGGGGAAGAAACTGCAGAAATTCTAGGAACTGTAGAGGCTCTAGGAACTGCAGGAGCCCTGGGAACTGTAGAGGCTTTCCTTCCTGCCTCTTCAGAAGGTGATACGGGAACTTCCTCTTCAATAGGCTCGATAACTTTTTCCTCTTCGTCGGCAGTTTCAGAGGTTCTCAACCCGAATCTCGGTTTTTGTCTATGCGCCTGTACTCTCTTTTTAGTCTCAAGAGAAGACTTGTCTTTTTCTGTAGACGGCCCAGGCTCAGGAGCCTGGACTTCTGCGGCTGATTCCGGAGCTTCTCTCTCTTCCTGGACATCACATATAGGGCAGATTACTCTACCCTGATAACGAAATTTTGGAGCCCCGCAGACTTTACAATGTTCAGCAAGCATAGTGCCCCCCAGTTCAAGGAAACGTGCTATTCGCTTTACTTTTTTATCTTTTTCAGAATCCATAGATCTGACTTCCTTTGTTCACAGCTTCTTATGCATTTGCTTCTCACTTATTTTATAAAATTTTTCCTGTAGCTCGCTTTATATGAGACTAATTTATCTTGTGTAAATCAGAAAAATGAAACTCAGAAAAATGAAGCAAACACAGAATCACAATGGGAAGACCCCTAAAGCTGACGACTTTAAAAATCACCGATAATATTTTATATAACATGCCTGTCTTAGACTAATCTATATTAGCTCTAATTTTTATATCATAATTGACTGCGAAGGTGATTCGAATGTCATCAAATGAATCAGCAGAAGTTATAAAACAATGTCTTCAGGTCCTAGAAAATATAACCAGTGATTCTTCAGTTCCTAGAAATATCAGGCGTTCCGTGAATGAAATTATGGACATACTGAACAACGAGTCCGAACCTCTCTTTCTTAGAGCAGCATCAAGTATTTCCATTCTCGAAGATGTAAGCAATGATCCTAACCTTCCTCTACACACAAGAACTTTGATATGGAACCTCTCAAGCCAGCTCGAGACCATTCCTGTAGATGAATAATACAGACATAGATTCTTAAAATATAAAACAAAATTTATGCGGGAGCACAGGCTGATAATCGATAAGCTCCGAGAAAACATCTCTTGAGATGATCCTGTTAAAAAATCCCGAACTCTGACTAATTCTAAAAAAAGAACCGAAAGGTAACAACCTTACTATTCTATTAGCTACCTCTAGCTGATTTTGGAATTGTCTTCAGGAAGTTAGAGGATATCGACAAGGAAAAAACCTTTTTCCTTCTTTTTTATATCTTTTCTCAGGAACTGGACTAGACCTCTGGATCTTAAAATCGGATTATAAGTTGACTCAAGATATAAGATAAATGAATAGAAAAGAGTGGAAAAAGATAGAATGGAAAAATGATAGAGAAAAGGTAAAAATTTAAAGAATTTCAAACCTAGATGTAACTCGGACTATAATCGGACTATAAAAGAGGAAAATTTAAGGGATTCTAAATTCAGTCTATACAGGGAAAAAAAATTTATTTATAGACACCAGATATTTGAAGAGAATTTCTCAGACGAAATTTTAGAACTCTGGAAAATATATAAAAATTAATAATTATTTTAATTTTAAGCCAGAAATTAGTTTTTAGGCAGAAAAGTCAATCGTGTAAAGGCTGAGAAGCATTAAAGGGGGTATGAAAATCGTGCTTGAAGAAATTTCTGCCCGGATAGGAGAAAATTTTGAAGCCAAGGACAGTATAAGGGAAGAGGGATTGAAGACTTCCCGGGAAGTTGTCAGGGAATGCAGGACAGCATCATTTGCTCTGCACAGCCAGGACTTTAAAAAGGCAGATCGATGTATCAAAACCGCGAAACAAGCGCTTGAGAAACTTGAGGTTCTTTTCGAAGGGCATGCTGACATTTATTATGCAGGCTTTGTAGAACATGCCCAGCAGGAATATTCGGAGGTTTCAGTCCTCAGCAGCCTGCTGAAGGAAGAAGGAGAAAATATTCCTTCCCCTGAAGAGTTAAGAGTCGAATATGCAGCCTATCTTAACGGGCTTGGGGACGTTGTCGGAGAGCTTAGAAGGCATGTTCTGGACCTTATAAGGAAAGAATCCTTTGAGAAAGCCGAAGTGTTTTTAGGTATCATGGAAAATATCCATGCAGTGCTTATGGACTTTGACTACCCTGATGCCATAACCGGAGGACTGAGGCGAAAAACCGACGTATCCCGCTCCTTAATAGAAAAGACGCGCGGTGATGTTGTTAATGCAATTGGTCAGAAAAAGCTTGAGACTGCGATGCGAAATCTGGAGTCCAAACTTTAGATAGCCTTGGATAAAAGAATGCTTAAACATCAAGCAAATCAGCGCTTTTGAACCGCAAAAGTTAAAGTTAGTCTTAAAACGCAATCTACTGATATACAGCTCACCCGATAACTGTTAAATCGTTGATTATTTTAACAATTATCTAGCCGTCCGGTAGATTAACTGTTTAAACTTTGTAATTTAGAATTTCCAAGTTAATCAATTTAGGATTACAGTTGACAGCTTATAATTACAGTTAAGATTTAGAATTCCAATAAGACAGATTTAGAATTCCAATAATCTATTATAAGAGGATACGTATGAAATTTGATCCGGAAAAAATAAAAAGGGACGCTAAAGAGAACTTCGACCTTACCTGGAACGAGGGCAAAAAGCTGGTCAAGACATCTACCCTGAACGAACGTTATCCCAGGACTACTCTGAGATATGGAAAAGCCCATCCCGTTTACGATACTATCCAGAAACTCAGAGAAGCCTATTTAAGAATGGGCTTTGAAGAGATGATGAACCCTCTGATAGTGGATGATAAAGAGGTACACAAACAGTTCGGAAGCGAAGCTCTTGCAGTCCTGGATCGCTGTTTCTATCTTGCAGGTCTGCCAAGGCCAAACGTTGGAATTTCCGATGAGCGCACCGCAGAGGTAAAAGAGATTCTCGGAGATATAGGCGACGATGGGGTAGAAAAGATAAGACAGGTTCTCCATTCGTATAAAAAAGGAAAGATAGAAGGAGACGACCTTGTACCCGAGATTTCAGCAGTGCTTGGCGTTTCGGACGCTCTTGTTGCCGATATGCTTGACAAGGTTTTCCCGGAATTTAAAGAGCTTGTACCCCAGGCAAGCACAAAGACACTCCGCAGCCACATGACCAGCGGATGGTTCATTTCTCTCGGTGCCCTCCTTGAAAGACAAGAGCCTCCATTCCACTTCTTCTCTGTAGACCGCTGCTTCAGGCGAGAACAGCAGGAGGATGCCTCAAGACTCATGACCTATTATTCGGCTTCCTGCGTAATTATGGACGAAAACGTGACTGTTGACCACGGTAAAGCCGTTGCAGAAGGGCTCCTTTCCCAGTTTGGCTTTGAAAAATTCATTTTCAGGCCAGATGAGAAACGCAGCAAATACTACATTCCTGACACTCAGACCGAGGTATTTGCCTTCCACCCGAAACTTGTGGGCTCTAACTCAAAGTATTCGGATGGTTGGATCGAGGTTGCAACTTTTGGAATTTATTCTCCAACAGCCCTGGCACAGTACGATATTCCATATCCTGTAATGAATCTCGGGCTTGGAGTAGAAAGGCTGGCGATGATCCTTCACGATGCTCCAGATGTCCGCTCCCTTACCTACCCGCAGATTCCTCAGTATACCGAATGGGAAATGTCAGATGGTGAACTTGCAAAACAGGTTTTCGTAGACAAGATGCCTGAGACTCCAGAAGGGCTCGCAATTGCAGCCGCCATCGTTTCCCAGTGCGAGTTGCATGGAGAAGAACCAAGTCCTTGTGAATTTCCTGCCTGGGAAGGAGAAGTTTGCGGGAGGAAAGTAAAAGTTTCCGTAATCGAGCCTGAAGAAAATACAAAGCTTTGCGGACCTGCAGCTTTTAATGAGGTTGTAGCTTATCAGGGAGATATAATGGGAATTCCAAACATCAAGAAATGGCAAAAAGCCTTTGAGAACCATTCTGCAAGGGCAGGAATTCGTTTTATAGAAGCATTTGCAGCCCAGGCTGCTAGGGAAATTGAAGAAGCTGCCCTGTCAGGAGCAACTGAGCATATAGTCAGGGTAAGAATTACCAAAGTTCCCTCGGAAGTTAACCTGAGAATAGGCTCTGTTGCCCAGCGTTATATTACGGGCAAAAATAAAAAAATAGATATGAGGGGCCCAGTTTTCACATCTGTAAAAGCGGAATTCGTGTGAAGACCAGAAAAACAGGAGCACACTATATGCACGATCAAAGCCCTTTTTCAAAGTATCCAGAACTCAGCCGGCTGATGGAGACCGGCGAGCCTGTGTGTGTGACCTTCGAAACAGAGCACGAAATTGGGCGTAAAGTCGGGAGTAAAGCCGGGCATGAAATTGAAAAGAATATCGAGGGAGAAGCTGAGGAAAGAGTAGCTAATATAGGAGACGAAAGGTTTCCTGAAAAATCCCGTTTTCTTTTTTGTGAACTTGTGCAGAAAGCCCGTATGGGAGAAGAGTTCCTAATTTCGGGACAGAGCTGCTCTCCGGGAGATTATGTGCTTGGCTTTTCTGAAAAGAGCCCTGCTGCATACTACCAGAATTCCGGCAGATATAAAGACTCGCAGGCTGCAGAAAATGCAGCATTATCGCTCCCGAGATTGAAAAAAAAGTTTTGCGTTATAAGAGTAGAGCCCTTGTCCCTGAATAAAGGTAGTTTTGATGTGCTGATTCTTTTCCTGAAGCCCGAAAAGGCTATGCGTATTGTTCAGGCCAGTGCTTATTCCAAAGGGAAAAGAACAGTACTGGATACAATGGGCGCAGCTTCAATCTGCGGAGACTGTACCGTACTTGCATACAAGCAAGGTATGGGCCTATCTTTCGGGTGCAAGGGATCGAGAAAGCATAGCGGATATGAAGATTTTGAAGTTCCGCTTGGGCTTTCTTTTGAGAAAACAGCCGAAATAGAAGAGGCGCTTTCAACACTTCCGGAAACACGGGAGTAAGAAACATAATGCAAGTATTTCTGGTTTCCGAGAAAGAGTAAAGAACCTTGAAATTATTTCCTTTTATAGTGGCCAATCTTCCAGAAATTAGGAAGAAGCCGCATTCCAGAATGGATAAGCAACCTACTCTTTTAGAACTCGTTTAGTATGAAAGTGCTTTCAAGTACTTTCACTTATTTGTGCTCGTTATTCGGAGAATTTCATGTTCGATTTTTTTGAAAAATCTGCAACAGGATGCATGTGTTTATCTCCATTAAAAACCGGCACGAAATTGATTTATCCGGCTCTTATTTAAGAGAAGCAAATAAGTAAAATCCCTATTATCCAGAGCTACCAGTGGGATGAATTTATATAGAAGTACAAACATGTAAAATGCGATTTTAATTGCAGAGCTATTTCAAACTTACACTAATGGAGGATTAAATCATGGCAGGACAGCCAATATTCATTTTAAAAGAAGGAAGTAAACGAACCAGAGGCAGGGATGCCCAGAGTAACAATATCATGGCTGCAAAAGCAGTAGCTGAAGCAGTCAGAACAACCCTTGGTCCCAAGGGCATGGACAAAATGCTCGTGGACTCCATGGGCGATGTGGTTATTACAAACGACGGGGCAACCATCCTCAAAGAAATGGACATCGAACACCCTGCAGCAAAGATGGTAGTGGAAGTAGCCAAGACTCAGGATGAAGAAGTCGGCGATGGAACCACCAGTGCAGCTGTAGTCGCAGGGGAACTCTTAAAGAAAGCAGAGGACTTAATCGAGCAGGAGATCCACCCGACAATTATCGCATCAGGGTACAGGCTTGCAGCCGAAAAAGCCGTAGAAGTCCTGAACTCCCTTGCAATGACAGTAGAACTGTCCAACCGTGACCTGCTTGTCAGCATTGCTGAAACCGCAATGACTGGAAAAGGTGCAGAGTCCTCCAAAAAGCTCCTCTCAGGAATTGCCGTAGATGCTGTAACAAGTGTTGTAGACACAAACGGAAAAAACAGTGTTGACAGAGATAATATCAACGTTGTTAAGAAAGTCGGCGGTAAGGTAGAGGATTCCGAGCTTATTCGGGGCATGATCATTGATAAGGAAAGAATCCACCCCAACATGCCTGAAAAAGTTAAGGACGCAAAAATCATTCTTCTCAACAGTGCAATCGAACTCAAGGACACCGAAGTAGATGCAGAAATCTCTATAACCTCTCCTGACCAGCTCCAGTCCTTCCTTGACCAGGAAGAGCAGATGCTGAAGAAGATCGTCCAGAAAGTTATCGGCAGTGGAGCAAATGTTGTCTTCTGCCAGAAGGGAATTGAAGAGCTTGCCCAGCACTACCTTGCAAAAGCAGGTATCTTTGCTGTCCGCAGAGTTAAGAAGAGCGACATGGAAAAACTCGCAAGAGCAACAGGCGGCAAACTCATTACCAACATGGACGAAATCGCTCCCGAAGACCTCGGATACGCAGGACTCGTGGAAGAGAAAAAGGTTGGCGGCGACAACATGACCTTTGTCACAGGCTGCAACAACCCGAAGGCTGTAACAATCCTGCTGCGCGGCGGCACAGAGCATGTAGTTGACAGTATCACCAGTGCTCTTGAAGATGCCCTGCGTGTGGTTGGAGTTGCAATCGAGGACGGAAAGCTTGTTGCAGGCGGCGGTTCCCCTGAAGTTGAAGTTGCACTCAGGCTCCAGGAATACGCAGCAACCCTTGAAGGCAGAGAACAGCTTGCAGTCAAGGCCTATGCCGAAGCTCTCGAAGTTATTCCGAGAACTCTTGCAGAGAATGCAGGGCTTGACCCCATTGACATGCTCATGGAACTTCGTTCCCAGCATGAAAAGGGCGTAAAGACAGCAGGACTCGATGTTTTCGAAGGCAAAGTTGTTGACATGTGGGAAAACTTCGTAGTTGAGCCTCTCAGAGTCAAAACCCAGGTTATTAATGCAGCTACAGAATCTGCAGTTATGATCCTCAGGATCGACGATATTATAGCTTCTACCCGTACAGCCCCAGGCCCAGAAGAAATGGGCGGAATGCCAGGCGGAATGCCTCCAGGAATGGGTGGAATGCCTCCAGGAATGGGTGGAATGCCTCCAGGAATGATGTAATCCGGAGAAGTAACAAAACCATTTTGGGATAAACAGGAAAAGGCACGGTTTTCAAACCATGCCCTCCTTTTAGCCTTTAAAATTGAAGTCTGAAAAACTCTGTTCCGGTCTTTCACCGGAAATCCATGTGAATCTCCACGTAAATCTACTTTTTTCAGACTTTTTCAGGCTTTTTCAAGGTTATTTAGGCTATTTAGGTTTTTAGAATTCAGAAACACAGAGCTCCTTACCTAGCTTTTAGAGGATTTTGTACTCACCTCACTTTACAGACTTTGTACTCACTTCTTTTCAAGACAATTAAGAATATCCTCAGCTCTGAATTTTGTTTTTATAATTCTCGTCCTGCCTCTCTGACCCTTTCCGGTAAAGTCTGCATCTACGTAGTTAAGCACCTGGAGCTTGTTGACAATCCCATAAAAGCGAGTATATCCAAGCTGGGTTAATTCATGGAAGGACTTGTAAAGTTCACCTGCCTGGATTTCTCCTCTTTTTGCTATTAGCTCAAGCAGGTGTTTTTCAGGACCTGGCAGGAGGCTTATACCCCTACAGAGATGAAGCAGTTTGGATGCTTCGTAAGCTTTTTCCACATCTTCAGAAGATATTGTACGGCTGCCCCTGCGTTCGGCGTTAAAACCGGAACGTTTTAGAAGGTCAATTCCAACCCTGAGATCTCCGGTCCTTTCTACATACGAGACCACAAGTTCAAGTAACTCGTCAGAAATTACCTTCGGATAAAAGCCGTATTTTACGCGGTCTTTAAGAATATCAAGAATTTCGGTACTGCCGTATATCGGGAAAGGAATATCTTCAGGGAGGAAGACCGAATTCACCCTGGAATCCAGGCAGTAAAGGTCCGAGGCATCATTTACGATCCCGATTACCCCTATCTTTGTTCCGGGGTACTGCTCATGCGCCCTTAAAAGCGAGTACATTACCTCATTGGCATGCCCTTCATAGCAGAGATAATTGAGGTCATCCAGAGCAACAAGCAGAACCTTCTCGGAAGAGACAAGAAAATTAACAACGGTTTCAAAGATTTTCCTGAACGCAATTCCCGAATTGGGAGGAGAAATTCCAAAAAGCTTTCTGTAAATCCTGGACATTACCGCAAAGCGTGTAGAATCAATCTGGCAGTTGACTTTGACGGTAACGACACCAGTTGCATGGGCTTCAACTTCCCCGAATACCTTCATAACTGCACTGGTCTTTCCTGTTCCAGGAGGACCTACAAGCAAACAATTCAAAGGCCGCATACCGCGCAGGGCTGGCTTGAGTGCAAATCTGAGCCCATTCAATTGTGACTCCCTATGGGGGAAATATTCAGGGAGATAATCAGGCTCAAGCACCGACGGGTCCTTAAATAGGGTCTCATCCCAAAGTAGTATGTCATTACCTGTCAAAGGAAGTTACTCCAGAGGTTATTAATCTGTTATTACTAATAATTGAAAGCTCAGTAATATTGAAAGCTCAGTAATATGAAAGTTAGGGGCTATGAAAGTGTTTTTGGCTGGAACCTAGCTTTCCGATCTACAAAGATAGGAATAAGGCATTTCCACATTCTGAAATAAGCAATATCTAAGCAACCAAGCAAAATTTCACATGAATAAACTTTACTTAGTAAGAGAGATTCAGATCCAGTATTAATAACTAAATTTCTGATAAACCGGATTTGAGTATCCCCAAATGTTTTTTCTAAATTTTTAGTAGATATGTTTTACTGCATTTAGCTTTTTTGAATTGTTACTCAATAGAATTATTTCAGCCAAAAATAAAGAGATATTAATTCAAGTTATTAATTCGAGTTAATAATTCGATCTAATAATAAGAATAATGGCAAAAATCAGTAACAAGAACCAGTGATACGATTCAACTATACCAAGCAGGAATATGGAAAAGGCTAGTTTCCCAGATATTTTGTTTAATGAATTAGTCATTTTTAGTATAAATATCAAAAATGACTCAATAAGGAGATTCGAATATGATTAATTTGAAAACAACACATATTGATTAATTATAACAGATAAAAATAATAATATTAGATTTATTTATAAATATTTGAGCAGTAATTATGTAAAAGCAACTAAGAAAAATAGTTTAAAAAAATAACTCTGTCGAAATCCAATTATTTATAGCATCTTAATTAATTAAGTGCAGTTTTAAACATAAATTTACACATTAATTCAATAGTAATCCTTTAATTATAGGAAATAACGATAGGCTGGAAAGAGAGTATGGAAATAGAATCTAAATTTCTGGTAATGGAAGAGACGGATTTTCAGGCCCTTGAAAGCCTTTTAAAGCTTGCTTCATACTCTCTTTCGGAAGCGAAAATCCAGTTAAATGAGGATATTTTCTTTGATACTGAAAACCGGGCTATTATGGCTTCGGGCTACTACCTGAGGGTCAGGAAAGCGTATGGGGAAGACGGGAGCTGGGTAACCATTAAAAGCCTGGGAGGTTTCGAAGGCGGAACTCACAGGCGAGAAGAGTATGTAAGTTTCCTTCCTGAGGAAACCCCAGTGATCGAATGTCCTGATCCCCGTATTAGAAACCTGATTTTTGAATTTACGGCAGGGCTTGACCTCTTTCCGCTACTATCCCTCAAACAGAAAAGAGTGATTCGCCAGGTGAAGATGGGAGAAAAGCTTATAGCTGAGACTTACCTGGACCGCGTAAACCTGAAAAGTAAAGGCAGGGAAAAGCACTATAATGAGTTTGAAGTTGAGCTTAAAAGCAAAGGAAGCTCGGAAGATCTGGAGACTATCCGATTTTTCCTGCTCAAGCATTACAACCTAACAGAAAGCCCTTTTTCCAAATTCGAAAGAGCCTTTCTCTTCATGGAAAATCTTCCTGAGAAAGCCTTCCTTAGCCTAAGAGAAAGAGCTTTTTGTGCACAGCTTGCAGACCAGAAAAACGTATATGGAAAACAGGCTCAGATATTGATGGAAATTGATAAAGGAAAGAGCTGTGAAGAGCTTAGCCTATTTCTGAAAGTTTCTCAACCCGAGATAAGAGCCCTGCGCACAGAATTTAAAGAGAAAAGGCTTTCGATTTTTCCTTTTACAACCTATAAAGAAAAAGATACTAAATTCTACCTTCAGTTCGGAAAAAACTGTATTTTAAAAAAGGAAAAGAAAGTGTTAGAATTTAAGCAATGGGACCTTGAAAGCCTGCTTGAGTATTATGGAACAAATAAAAACCAGGCCGAAAAAAGCAGGGAATATGCTCTTACGCTTTTTGATGAGCTGTCTGTATGCCACGGATTGGGACAGGAAGAGAGAAAACTCCTTGAACTTGCCGCCTTCGTGAAGGATATCGGAAACTCTATTTTTCCTGTCGAAAGCGCACGTATGAGCAGGGAAATTCTTCTGACTCATCCCTTGAAAGGACTTAAGCTTCACGAAATTTTAACGCTCGCCCTTATCATTGAACTTCAGGATCTTTTTGTAAGCCCTTGTGTAAGCCAAAAAAATTTAATCTCAACTTTGAAAGATTTCCATACGAAGCTGCCTCCCGGTCTACAGAACAAAGCCCTGATGCTTGCAGCCATTATGTCAATTGCGGACCTTTTCCAATCTCTCGAAATCCGACCAAGAAAGGCAAAGCAACTTGAAAACTCTCTGGAGATAGAAATAACAGGGTCTGTAACTGAAAAAGCTGCAAAAAAGTTTGAGGCACAAAGTAAACTCTGGAAATATCTCTCCGGAAGCAAACTCCTGTTTTCTCAGGCTTCTGAGGAAGAAAAAGCTCTAATCGAGGAGAAATCCGAAACAAAGGAAACAGAAACAAAGAAACAGGCCGGAGAGGAGAAAAAACCAGAAAAAAAGAAATGCAGGCTGCGTGGAAAGGTAGCTGTCAAACCGACGGACTCTATGACCTGGGCTGCCTGCAGGATATTTTCCTATCAATTTTCCTGTATGCTCTCCCATGAAGAAGGAACCTTAAAAGGAAAAGAGATAGAAGAACTCCATGACATGAGGGTTGCAGTCAGCAGAATGAGAGCAGCAGCAAAGGTTTTTGAGGCTTATCTTGATTCCGAACAGTTTGAGCCTTACCTCAAAGGTCTCAAGAGAACGCTTGGTTCACTTGGGGAAATAAGGGATCTGGACGTTTTCCGCGAAAAAGCCGAAAAATACCTGAAAGCCCTGCCTCCTGGACATGAGCATGATCTGGACCCACTTTTTGCAGTGCTTACGGAAGAGCGAGAAAAAGCCAGGAAAAATATGCTTGATTATCTGGACAGTGAAAAATACAGAGCTTTCAAAAGAAATTTTTCAGACGCACTTGCCTCTCCTGAAACTCTGATTCTTCCTGCAACTAACAGAAAACATGATGCTTTGCCCCATAGGGTAAGGGAAGTGCTTCCTTCAATCCTCTATGCACGTTTAGCAGATATCAGAGCTTACTCCGAATGGGTGGAAGGGCCTTATCTTCCTGTTGAACGCCTGCACAGGCTCAGGATTGCAGCCAAAGGATTGCGTTATACCCTTGAATTCTTTGAGAACGTACTTGGAGAAGATGCAGAAACCCTGATCAAAGAACTTAAAACCTTCCAGGACCTGCTTGGAAACCTCCACGATACTGTAATTGCACTTGACCTGCTGGGTTCTTACCTGAGAACCGGGGAATGGGGTTCTACCGAGAGTGAAAAGGCTTCCGGGAAAAAGAAATTTTCCGAGGGTGCAGAAGGAATCGAAGCGTATCTCGCATACAGAGAAGAAGAACTCCAGACTCTCTTCAATGCCTTTCCCAATGCTTGGGGAAAGATATGCAATGGGAATTTCAGGGAAAAGATTGAAAAGGCAGTGAAAAAACTGTACTAATGCAGTAAACTGCTTTATAAATTTCTTTAGAGACACGTATTATGAATAAAGAATCTAAATAAGTTTTAATTGGATTTAAATAAGCTTTCTGAGCAAATTTCCTTCAAGTTTTTTGTAAATCTATTTCATATAAATAAATTGTTAACTTAATTTTTAGGGGACATTTCGACCTCTGGAAGTTCCTCAAGCTCAGCACCTCCTTCAAGGACTAAGGGAACCCCAGCATCCTGCTTTATAAGGACTTTAGATTGAAGATCGTATCCAAATATTTTCTTGAAGAATTTTTTCTGCTTCTCGACCTCCCAGATTTCAAGTTGGCACTCACGTTGAGCATGCATTTCAAGCACCAGGCTATCTGTAGAAGCTATGTAAAACCGGACATGAGAAATAATTCCATTGTGAGAACGGTCCAGACCTTCGGCAATGCGGATAAGTGCACTGAGAACTTTTATACTTTTTACTATGTCTTTATTAAGCCCGACGAGATTGGGATGTTTCTTTTTAGGCGTGTTTTTCCTGTGGAAATAAGCAAGATTCGCTATGATCTCTATTTCTTCAGGCTGGAAGCCCGGAAGACTGCTTTCTCGTATCAGATGATAAGCGTGGGCCTGATGAGTATCATATGATAAAAATGTCCCTATGTCGTGCAGGGTGGAACCATACTCAAGAAGTTCCCTTTCCCCTTCTCTGAACTTATAAATCCCAAGTGCCTGAATACTGTCAAAGAGTTCAAGGGCAAGTCTGGTAACGGTATGGGCATGTTCTTCATCGAAATTGCAGGTAAGCCCAAGCTGCATGATGCTGCGTTTTCTTACCGACATCTGCGTAATCATGTAGGAGAATTCACTCTTTGAGATATAGTCTACAAGCAGCCCCTCTCGAAGCCCGCGTTTACTTATCCTGATTTCGGAAAGCCCCAGTTCTTCCATAAAGGTCTCAATAATTGCAGCCCCTGAGATGATAATATCTGCTCTTTGTGCGTTGATTCCTGGGAACTTGCGCCTCTCTTCGAGGGATATGGAGCACATTGCCCTGACTATTTTCTTCAGGTCTTCATACTCTAGTTTCTCAAAACTCTCGCGAGCTGTTTTGCGCAGATAGACAAAAGCAATCCTGGCAAGATTTTCAATTGTTCCTGAGCTTCCAATTGAACAGCTTATATCGTACTCTGAAAGGTCTTTTGTTATATCCGTAAGCTTGTGCCGAATATGGGCTTTAATCTGCTCATACTGTTCCTCGGAAACAGGCCCTGTTTCGTCCGGTAGAAACATGTTTGTCAGCCTGACCGCTCCAAGGTTAAGGGAGTGAAGAAAATAACACTGAGTCTGGTCCCCTACCGATACTTCGGTGCTTCCGCCCCCGATATCTATGAACAGAGCTTTTAAATTCCCAAGCCTAAGCCCGCTTGAAACCCCAAGGTAAATGAGGCGAGCCTCTTCGGTTCCGGAAATTGTACAAACTTCCAGGTTTGCCTCCCTTTTCAGCATCTCGAGAAGCTGAACCTTATTGCTCGCATCTCGCATTGCCGAGGTAGCCACAGCTATGACCTCTTCTGCCCTGTAGGCCCTGGCAAGTTCCATGAACTTTTTACAGACAACAACTGCGCGTTCTATCGCTTTCGGCTGCAGAATCCTGTCTATGAATTCCCCATCCCCAAGCCGGACTGTTTCCTTCTGCTTGGTTAGGGGCAGGTAAGATCCATTGGGATTGATCCGGACCAGAAGAAGCCGGATCGAGTTAGTACCTATATCGATAAACGCAACAACTCTGCCTTCGGAGATTTTCTCGGGTTCCATTATTATCACCAGAAAGCCCTGTTTTTCGTTTTTCTCGAAGGAGTCGAGAAACTCAAAATAAGCTTCACAATACTAGTTCATATTTTTATTCTATTTGAGATTATTTAGTAGTGTACCGAAAGTTTGTAATCGTCATTATTTCCGCACATGCTATTTCCATATATTGGAGATGTTGATTATTTATACACATAATAAAGAAAGAGTATTAAGAGAGCTCTTTTTCAGGCTTTTTTCTGCATGTTAGTTATAGGGAAAAATCAAGCCATTTGATATTGAAAAAATGCATATAGATCTGTATTTAAAATGTTTTTGTATTTTATATCAAGGTCGCAGACAAGGACCCCAGTATTCATATAAACTATAGATGATTTGTGTTTATAGACACATTGGGGCTGCAAAAATTTAGTTTTTAATTTTATCTTTTTGTTGTTTTTGGGCAGTGTGTCGGTTTTTCATTAAAACTATAAATCTCAAGAAGTTATAATGTTATAAATTAGAGATAATTTATATTATAGACATATTGAGGCTGCAAAAATTTAGCTTTTAATTTTGTCTTTTTGTTGTTTTTGGGCAGTGTGTCGGTTTTTCATTAAAACCATAAATATCAAGAAGTTATGATGTAGCAATTCCATATAGGGAGGTCAATTTTCCCATAGTACACAAGAGCTTAACTTTAAATATACATCAAATTTGCGACACTGCCAAGGGAGGAGGCAAATGAAAATGGAAGCTCATTTTTTAAATTCTTTAATTTCGGTATTATTGATAATAGTAATAATTCCGGGATTAATACCCGGCATAGTATCTGCTGCAGATGAACAGTTTGAAGACGACGGAAATTCGACAAATAGTACACTAAACTCCAATCTTATACTGGAAAACCTCTCCACTGATCCTGACAATCCAAAGCCCGATAGCCAGGCAGTTATTAATTCATTAGTTAAGAACACGGGAAATGAAACTTCAGAGCCAACAAATATAACATATAAAATTGGTGAAAACGAAGAAAAAGAAAGAGTCCCAGCAATAGAGGCTGGATCAGAAAAATTAATTTCCCACAATTGGACAACTTCTAACAAGGAAGAAACTGTAACAATAAAGGCTTCTTTAGAAAATGTAGAAAACAGCGAGAAAGAAATCTCTGTGAAAATAGTACAGAAGTTACTTCCGGATTTGATAATTGAAGATCTGTATCCAGAATCATCAACACAACCTGAAGCCGGAAAACCTTTGAATTTTACCCTGAAAATAAAGAACGTGGGGGGGGCAACTGCTAATAATAGTACTGCAAAATACAGTTTTAACGGAGCTTCAGAAGGAGAAATTTCTATCCCTGAACTTTCAGCGGGGGCAAACACAAGTGAAGGATTTTCGTTTACCCCTGGAAATGAAGAAAACATCAGTGTAACAGCGGTCGCAGATTCCGGGAATATCATTAATGAAAGTAATGAAGATAATAATAAAATATCAAAAGTCATAAATATAAAACGTGAACTTCCGGACCTGAAAATAGAGTCGATTTCTCTGAGTCCTGAAGAACCGCACCCTGGGGAGAATATAACATTTACGGTAACAGTTAAAAATAATGGTTCTGCAGCTGCGGGGAACAGCGAAATTAAGTATGATGTCAAGGGAAACAATGAAAATTATACGGGAGTTATATCGATACCAGCCCTTGCAGCAGGTGAAGCCAGAGCAGGCACTTTTTTCTGGACTCCTAGAAACGAAGGGCAAATTGAAGTAAAAGCAATCGTGGATGCAGGAAATGTCGTATCCGAAAGTGATGAAAACAATAATGGACTCACAAAAAACGCAACCGTATATAAAGAAACAGTTTCAAGCGATGACGGAGGAAGTGGAAGTTCAGGGCCCTCCAGCATCGATTCAGGAAGTAAGAGTTCAGGGTCCTCCAGCAGCAGTTCAGGAGGTGCCAGTCTTTCTAAAGAACCAGTAAACAACGTAGATGCAAAGGAGCTTTCCACCAGGAACGTTCTAAGTGGTTATCACGTCAAGTTCGATTTTCTGGAAGGTGCCACATGCATTACATATATCGAATTCGACCCGATAAAGACATTAAAGAGGACAACGACAATTGTAGAAGTACTCAAAGCTAAATCTGCTTTTGTCTCAGGACTCCCTTCTGGTAAGATATATAAGCATGTGAATATCTGGGTAGGGAATAATGGAGCAGGAGTCGCTGATTATTTTAAAAATGGAATTATAGAGTTCAAAGTTGAAAAGGCATGGCTTGATGAGAATAATGTTAATCAGTCCGAGATAACTCTTCAATGGTACAATGAAGGCTGGCAGCCTCTTTATACTGAAAAAGTTAAAGAAGACACGAATTACGTTTATTTTAAATCAGAAACATCTGGCTTCTCCTGCTTTGCAATAACCAATTATTCCGCAGATGAGGAAAACGTATCGGTAGCCAGTGGACAAGGAAAGAAGGAAACTTTAATAAACTTGGACGGTGGAGAAAAAACGAGTACCCATAACGGAAGCGCAGAGAAGGACAGCGAAACCAAAAACCCTATGGGGAAGGCCAAAATATTTATGGCAATTTCTCTGCCCCTGTTCTTGATTCTTATAGAGTACTTTGTGATGAAGAAAAAGATCTAAAAAACTTTTTCTTTATGTTTTATTTTGAAAGTGTGCATGGATTGTTGAAACCATAAACAGAAGACCAATTTTATAATTGAGTCAACTGCTGGAGATGTGCTTGCTTTTTCGTAATTGATCAATGACTCACAGAAACAACCAGATAAAGAGCAGCAAAGAAATAGAAAGAAGAAATTCTCTTTTTCAGCCTTTCTTAGGGCACAAATCCCAGCTTCTGCTATTCTCAAGCATCCATAACTGAGAATCCAGTTCTTCTTCTTCGGGCTGCGGGTAGATCCTTTCAGTCTTGCCGTTAGGGAGCAACAGGCGAGCTTTTACGTTATCTTTCAGGTGAATGCCAAGGATTACATCCCTTACGACAGGAATATACTCGGAAGATATGGGAAAGAGGATTTCTACCCTGTTATCCAGATTGCGCGGCATGAGATCGGCGCTTCCCATAAAGATCTCTTCTTTTCCTCCGTTCCTAAAATAATATATCCTGGAATGTTCGAGAAAACGGCCAACTATCGAGGTAACCCTGATATTTTCACTTAGCCCGAAAATGCCTGGCCTGAGGCAGCAAATTCCCCGGACAAGAAGGTCTACTTTTACTCCGGCCTGGGAAGCCCTGTAGAGTTCTCGGATGCACTGGTAGTCCACGAGGGAATTCATCTTGAAGATCAGGTGCCCATTCCCACATTTCTCATGCAGGTCGATTTCACGCCTGATGCGCTCCAAAATCTGATGCCTTAGAGTCTGAGGAGCTACAAGGAGTTTGATATAATGGTCCTTTCTCGAATATCCGGTAAGGGCATTAAAAAGGTCTGAGACATCCTTGCCTATGAATGGGTCACTTGTCAGATACCCCTGATCGGTATACAGCTTTCCTGTGACAGCATTATAGTTTCCTGTGCTCATGTGCACATAATACCTGATGCCTTCTTTTTCGGCCCTGACCACCAGGCACATTTTGGCGTGGGTCTTAAGCCCTGGGAAGCCATAAGCTACATGAACCCCTTTACGCTCAAGTTCCTTTGCCCAACCTATGTTGTTCTCCTCATCAAAGCGGGCTTTAAGTTCCACCAGAACCGCTAGCTGTTTTTTCCGGTCCGCAGCCTTCATAAGGGCCTGAATAATTCTGGAATTGTCATCCACCCTGTATAAGGTCATTTTGATTGCCAGAACATCAGGATCGTCGGTAGCCTCTTCCACGAAATCTATTACCGATTCGAAACTGTCGTAAGGATGGTAGAGAAGAATATCTCGTTTTCTCAGAACCGAAAAAATTTTCTCTCTGTTAGCCAACTGAGAATGTTTTTTCGGCTCGAAGAGCTCATATTTAAGTTCAGGGCGGTTAATCTGTGCAAGCTTAATGAGACTTGAGAGCCCCAGAGGAGCTGCAGACCTGAACATAAGGGAAGTGGTAAGATCCAGGTTCTTAAGAAGAATATCAGAGACCCTTGAGGGCATTGTATAATCGGCCTCAAGTCTGACAACCGACCCAAAATAGTTCCTGCCGACTCTCTGCTTTACAGCGGTAAGAAGGTCTTTATCTCCATCCTCATCAAATCCAAGGTCTGCATCACGTGTGATTCTGAAAGGATAGGCTCCCAGGATGCGCTGTCCGGGAAACAGGAGGTCAAGGTTTGCAGCAATAAGCTGTTCGAGCCAGACAAAACGCCCTTTTTTCAGCTCTTCCAGGCTGGAAGTTATTCTCTCCTGGTCACCTTCAGGAACAACTATTAGTCGCGTGAACATTGGAGGGATCTTAACCCTGGCAAAACGTTCCCCGTAGTCCGGATCATCAATTAATACTGCAAGGTTAAGGCTGAGGTTGGAAATATGAGGGAAAGGGTGCCCTGAATCAAAACCGAGAGGAGTAAGTAGAGGGAAAATATTTCTCTCGAAATAATCTCTCAACTTTTCTCTTTCCTTCCCTGAAAGCTCAAAGTAATTGAGAACTTTAATTCCTTTTTCCCTGAGAGCAGGCTCAAGCATTTCATTCCAGCAACTGTCATTGAGAGGAAGCTGCCTGAGAAGTTCTTCCCGAATGATACGAAGCTGTTCCTGCGCAAGCTCATCTGTCCGGTCATCTTTCATAGCTTCCACTATTCTTTTCTGGACGCCTGAAACCCTGACCATGAAAAACTCATCAAGGTTACTTCCAAAGATCGAAAGAAACTTGACTCTTTCAAGCAGAGGATTGCGATCATCAAAAGCCTCTTCGAGTACCCTGTCATTGAACTGAAGCCAGCTGTACTCACGGTCCGTATATAAACATGGATCGCTGAGGTCAGGCATACCGGAAACTTCTACCCTAGTTTCTTTAACATTATCCATAATCAGCCTATCAAAATCTGCACACTGAATGGGGAAGTTCCGCTCCATTACTATCACGCGTGACCTGGGTTTTGCATTTATTCCTGTTCGTCTTTAAAAATAATGACAGATCTGAAGATAGAATCTCTATAGATCTCATAATTCAATTTCATTACCTGATTGTCACCCGGTTTTACTGGGTTGAAAATAAGATATCCCCCGGGTTCATTCAAACAACTTAATATAGTTAACCTTAGAGAAATTTTTCCTTGATAACATCAACCCTATTAGCCGATTAGAGTTTTGAGTCCTTTGCATATGGGAGCGCAACATCCATATTAAGTTATCGGACATGCATTGACACCAACGCATATATAAACTTTTGTATTGACCGGATTTAAGGGCTCTACGAAGTCTCAGCCAACTCACTACTATTTATTAGTATATAGAACTAAAGATTTATAATATTATCTCTTAAAGCCGATTATTGACAAAAACAAAAAAAAGATGCCACAGGTAAAAAGGAAAAAAAGTGCAGAAAGATTGCCAAAAAAGATTGGAAGCTTATAAGTAAACTCTCTGTTAATATATTTGGGAAGTACATTTAAGGTTCTTTAAAAATTTATTTTTGATCCGGTTTTAAACTTATCTTTTAAATGCGAATAAAACTCTTGCTCTTTTCCAGTGGTTTTTCTGAGCAGCCGTTCAACAATCAGCTCGGGAGTGCTCCGGGCAATACGGTTGTATATAGGATTCCGGTTTACGATCAGTTCCAGGTGGGAGTCCAGACCATCGGCCTCAATTCCATCCACTCTTACCTCCGTTCCGGTATTTTCAAGAATGAGTTCCGAAAGATGGGAAACAAAAATCCCAAGACTCTGTTCATTTCTGGACAGATATTCAAGAATTCCTGCTATAATTCGCGCAGAGGCGCCAGGTTCAGTGATCGATTCCAGTTCGTCTGCAAGCACAAGTTTTTCTGAGGCTTCGGAGAGCACTGAGAATTGCTTGAGGGTAGTCTCGAAAGCTCCTGCATCGAGAGTTCCTTTCGATTTCCCAAAATAGTAGAATTCCTCTACAGGCCCGAGTTCAAGTTTTTTTGCAGGAACAGGAAAGCCCATATATCCAAGAATTACGCACTGGGCAAGGAGCTCGAGCAGGGAAGTCTTGCCCCCTGAGTTTACTCCACTCAAAAGTACAACCCTGTTTTCCATGCCTTCCGGGGAAAAACCAGTTTTTCCGATTGAATAACTAATAGGATCGATTTCTCCATACCGGGCTTTTAAAAAGAGGTTTTCTCCGCCTGTAAAACCTATTCCGGCTTCAAGAATCAGTTCTGGCAGGTTAAGCTGGAACTTTGCCGAAAAACAGGCTATTGAAAAGCCCAGATCAAAATCCAGGACTTTCCTGACAAGCTTTTCTACAGACTGGTGAAAAGTTGAGAGCTTTTTTGCAAGTTCCCTTTTTCGGGCAAGCCTTGTTTTCTCAAGGGTATTGTTCAACTTTTGCCTGAGAAGCTTCAGCTGGGATTGATCTGCATAGAGAGGGTAGGAAACTTCATCAGGAAAAAGTGAGTCGAGCATTAGTTTTTCTTGCTTTTGAAGCCCTAGCTTTTCAGCAAGTTCTTCTTTGATGGCTCCAATCTCATCTTTATAGATTCTATTAAGTTCCTTTGTAAGCAGGTCTTTAATCTCCATTCCACCGCTCACAAGCCTGACGAGCTCCTGCCCGCTCAGAGTAAGCGAACTTGCCTCAAGAGTTTGGTTCATGCGATGGTTAGCCTCATTCAGAGCTGAAGTCAATGCAGGGTCCAGGTTTTGCAGGGCTGCTCCGAGCCTGTCAAGTTCAGGGTCAAAACCTTCAACAGGCTTTCCATCCTCACCAAGTTTTGAGAGGGCGGTCTCAAGTATATCAAGCTTCTCTTTTGAAAGCTCCTCAAAAAGCTCAAAGTTCCCGGAGCGGAGAGCCGATACGATATTCAGGCAGGAGCGGATGCAATCTAGATTCCGCGCAAAAAACGCCAGTTCTTTTTCAGGCAAAACCTGCCAGAATTCAACTCTGGAAAGGTCTTGGAAATATTCGGGTTCAATGTCTTCAGGCAGATCAAAGCCAAGATAAGTATCATCAAACACAATAACACTGGAATAACCCCTTGCAAGATCCACGAATTCCGAGAGGTTTTCTACGGCATGGGCAGACAAAAAGTCCTGGAACTTTTCTTTAGCTGCTTCCAGAATTTTTGAGTCTCCGCAGAGGATTATCCGGTCTCTAACTTTCAGGTTCCCAGGCACTGGCCTGAGTTCACTGACTCTCGTAAGCAATTTCAGAAATTCGGAATTCTCGGGGAAGGCATTTCCCAGTTCAAGGTAATCTCTTACGAAAGCCTGTCTCTCCTGAATAAGATCCATACGCGAGGCAGGTAAGGGGTAAAAAAGGTTTAACTTATCCCTGGCGTGCGTCGTATGGGCAAAACTTTTTATCAGCTCAAGCAGGCGGGAATAAAGATCCAGGGCTTCTTTTGTCTTGAGAAAATCGGAAATTGAGCAACCTTCAGCCCTGGACCTAGCATACCTGGCAAGAGAAAGGGCAAAATTGCGGCTGATGCCGTTGACTTCAGAAAGCGAAGCTATATCTCCCTCACAGATAGCCTGAAGAGCCGCTTCTTCAGTTCCGAAATGCTCAATTAGCCTATCGGCTACCCTTTCACCGATTCCATGAATTTCCCGCAGGCTTGAGAGTGACTGAGAAGTTTTCATACCCAAAATGCTTTTCATATGCAAGATACTCTTGTTTCAATGAATTCAGCTGGGCACTAAGCCCATATCCTTTATTTCAAAAGAAGGGTAAGCTCCTTTTCAAGATAAGGGCGCATTGAGGTCGTATATCCGTGTGTTGCCTCAGTAACGTTATACATCGCTTTTGGATCTTTTGCAAGCGAGTAGGTCCGGAGCGCCAGATCATAGGAGATTACCGGATCATTAAAAGAATGAATCTGCACGAATTTCGAAGGTGGCAGGCTTGAGAGATAAGTATCTGGATCAATTGAACGATAGAACTGATAAGCTTCAGAATCATTTGCAAGAGAAGGATCAATTTTTTCAGTGCCGTAACCTGAAGTGCTGATCCCGATAACTCCTTTAAGGGAAGGATTAAGAGCGCAAGCAATGATTGCAAATCTTCCGCCGTTACTTTCCCCGAGGATTGCAAGCTTTTCCGGGTTAATTTCAGGCTGGACCGCAAGCACATCTGAGGCTTTAAGGGCATCATAAACCATGGTATATTCCACGGGCTCAAGGCCGGCTTTGAAAAGTTCAAGGTCTCTTTCTGTGTTTATGCTGCCCAGATTGCGCTGGTCCAGAGTGAGGGTTGCATATCCCATTTTAGAGAGTTCCACAGCCAGACCCTGTTCGGCTTCTTTACTAACTCCTGCTCCAGGCAGCAGAACTAGGCCCGGACAAGAAGAGGAATTTACAGGAATTCTTAGGAGAGCCTTGATTTTTTCCCCTTTGCTTTCAAAAGAAAGCAGTTTTAAAGTATCCGAGTTTTCAGGAATATATACATCTTCGATTTCCTGGGCTGCAAAAACAGGCTTTTCCCGATCTGGAAAAGACAGGATGCCTGCTTCCGAAACCTCCCAGGGAGCCGCAGCGCCTTTGGAGTTGGAAGGATTATACATGACTCCGAAAATACCCACAAGTATAAGAAGAAAACCCAGAAGAAAAATTGTGGGCTTGGAGATTCCAGTCCCTGAAGAAGCCCTGTATTTGCTTTCTTTTTTTCTTGAATTCTGCCTGCTCAAGGAAACCCTGCCGAAAAAATTGCGATTACGGCCAGAAACCATTTACAGCACTTAAGAATAATATTGCAATGCCAGTAATGGCACCGACAATAAGCACTATCTTGGGCTGGATTTGAACTGCATTTTTATCTGCTTCATAATAGCGCATGAGCCCCGCAGAGGACTGGAGCCCCGAACCTGATTTTTTAGCCATGTGTTAACACCTGTGTGAACGCATTAATTAAAACGTAAATTTCACTGCCTGCACTCGCCTGTAGTAGGTTTTCCGGCTGACAATTAAAGATTATCTGGAAATTAACATTTGAAAATTAGAAAATTTAACATAACTGTTATTTAACTATTAAATTTGGTAATTAACTATTAAATAACTGTTAAATTTCCTCTTAAATTTGGTAATTATCACATAATTTACAGTTCTGATATATAAATCCAGCAGAGAAACTTCTTACTAGCCAGGACTCAAAAAAGTTGAAAGGAATTTGTCACTCTCTTGAAACAGGCAATTCTCAAACAAGTACTTCGTCCAGCAGGAAGGGCGGGTAAAATACTCCTTTCTCACTGATTACCGCAGTTACGTTTTCCATTGGAGTTGCGTCAAAAGCAGGATTGTAAACTTCCACGTCTTTTGGAGCAATTTGCTCAGAACCAAAAAAGCGCAACTCATCCGGATCTCGCATTTCGATCTTTACACTGCCTTCCCAGCCATTGAAATCAAAAGTAGAGATAGGGGCTGCCACATAGAAGGGAATATCGTGCTCTTTTGCAAGAATGGAGAGGGAATAGGTACCTACTTTGTTGAAAATGACATCCTGGGTAATCCTGTCAGCTCCTACAAGCACGTTGTTTACAAGTCCCTGCTGCATTACCCATCCAGCCATAGAATCCGAAATAAGGGTTACTGGAATCTTATCCTGCATGAGCTCCCATGCAGTGATCCTGCTTCCCTGGTTAAGCGGCCTGGTCTCACAGGCGATAACCTTTATCTCTTTACCTTCAGCAATAGCCGAACGCACAACCCCGAGAGCTGTGCCCCAGTCCACGCAGGCTAACCTGCCTGCATTGCAGTGCGTAAGAATGGTATCTCCATCCTTCAGGAGTTTTGCCCCGTATTTACCTATTAACTTGTTGATGGTTACATCTTCTTCCGCAATGTCCTTTGCTTCCTGAAGGGCAATGTTCCGGACCTCCTGAACATCGAAGGCATCCGAAATTGCTCTCAGAACTCTGTCTACCCCCCAGCTAAGATTTACTGCCGTAGGGCGAGTTGATTTAAGGGTTTTTCCCGCAACCTTGAGGTCTCTTATTATTGTTTCGAGATCTCTGGCCTCACTCAGGAAAGCTGCAAGGGCAATCCCGAAACCTCCTGCTGCACCGAGAGCAGGCGCACCTCTTATCCTGAGGGATTTTATAGCCTCGCAGAGAGAACTCAGGGTTTTGCATTCTATTATCCTGTACTCTTTCGGGAGCAAGGTCTGGTCTACCAGCATCACGGAGTTGGACTCTTCCTTCCAGTCAATTGTCCTCATTAGATCACTTTCCGATGTAAGCGTCAGATTCTGCCGGAAAAATTTCCGTTTTTCTTTCAAGCTCCCCATAAGATAAAAACCTATTCAACTGACACGGCTCGTTACTCTCATCTCGCTACTCTCCTCTTTCACTATCCGAGTAATCTAAAAACAAATTAATTAAATTAAAGAATCCTTAAACTTCAAAATAACTAGAAAAATACGGCAGATCAAATTCTGGCAGCCAGCTTTTATAATAAAAATTTTATTTAAAGAATAAGTAATACATGAAATATAAATAAAACAATCTCTTTTTCCATAGAAGCAAACTTACATATAATAGATTTATAGAGTAACAGAGCAAATAAGACAAGATTTAAAATCAATAGCTAAAATACAGAAAGTCGTAATTTTCAGAAATATAAATTATTAAACTTCATGGACCTTGAATCCGTAAATCCTTGAATCTGTAGATTCATAAATTATAAGAGATCTGTCATTTCATTAATGCGGTTTATGAGAATCTGGGTATTCATCGGAGAGTAAGCGCTTATGACAAAAATAAAAATAGCAATTGCAGGGATCGGGAACTGTGCAAGCTCTTTGATACAGGGCATTGAGTACTATAAAATCGAAGATAAAGAACCCATAGGACTAATGCACAGAGAAATTGGTGGGTATAAGCCCGGCGATATTAAAGTTGTTGCTGCCTTTGACATTGATGCCAGAAAGGTAGGAAAAGATGTCTCTGAAGCCATATTTGCTCCCCCGAACTGCACAGCGGTTTTTTGTCCTGATGTTCCGTCCACAGGTGTAAAGGTTAAAATGGGCAGGGTCCTCGACGGAGTCTCTGACCATATGAAGAACTATAAGGAAAGTCAGACTTTTGTTGTCAGCAAGGAACAGGAAGCCACAAAAGCTGATATCGTTAACGAAATTAAAAACTCGGGTGCCGATATGCTTCTCAATTACCTGCCTGTAGGTTCTGAAGAAGCAGTCCGTTTTTATGTGGAATGTGCCCTTGAAGCAGGTGTTGCTTTTATAAATAACATGCCTGTTTTTATCGCAAGCAACCCCGAATGGGCAAAAAGATTTGAGGAAAAGAATATTCCGATCATTGGTGATGATATCAAAGCTCAGCTTGGGGCTACTATTACTCACAGGATTCTTGCAGACCTTTTCGAAAAACGAGGCGTAAAACTCGAGAGAACATACCAGCTCAATACTGGTGGAAACACGGATTTCCTTAATATGCTCAACAGGAACAGGCTTGCTTCCAAAAAGGAATCAAAGACCGAGGCTGTCCAGTCCGTGCTTTCCCATAAGCTTGAGGACGACAATATTCACATTGGACCTAGCGATTACGTAGCCTGGCAGAAAGATAACAAAGTCTGCTTCCTGAGAATGGAAGGTAGGCTTTTTGGAGATGTGCCTATGAACCTTGAACTCCGGCTTTCCGTAGAAGACTCCCCTAATTCTGGAGGTGTGGTAATTGATGCTATTCGCTGCTGCAAGCTGGCTCTTGACCGCGGAATAGGAGGAGTGTTGTATTCCCCTGCTTCTTATTTTATGAAGCATCCGGCCATTCAGTACCCTGACGATGAGGCACATCGGAGGACTGAGGAGTTTATAGCCGGAACCCGAGAACGTTAAAACCCTGGCGGGAGATTCTGTGAAAACTAACTTCTTAAAACCCTCGATGGCCGAGAGTTTTAAGTTTTTCTATTTAGAATAATTTTTAAAAGGCTTTTCTAAAAACGTTCTTCCTAATTTTTTATTCGGTTTAGCGGATTCCTTCGGCTGTAATTCTAAATTCCGCGCTCGAACCTTCCGGACAAGACCGATGTTTGTAAAGAATGGCTCGCCTTGTTCCTTCACCGGTTTTTTCAAGCTGGATAATCGCCTTTGAGATATGTTCCAGGGAACTACCGCCAAGCGGGCGCACCCCTCCTGAAGTAATATCGGAATATACTTGGTTGGTTATGACTGCAGCAAAACCATGTTTTCGGGCAAGGGCATGCAAAAATCCTATCTGGCTGGCAAGTTCTCTACGGCTTTTCATGCCTGTCTCATCGTCTTCAAGCTCGAACCTGTAGTATGAGGTTGCAGAATCCAGGATCACGAGACCGATATTCTCACTGGCTATTCTCTCCACCTCCCTTACGGCCGCATATTGCTCTTCAAAGTTCAGGGGTTCATAGATGATGATGCTCCTGGCTATTTCTTTTGCATTTTCCCCTGCAATTTGCTTGAAACGAGTAGGAGAAAGCCCCTCGGTATCTATGAAGATGACTCTCTGCCCTTGCTTTACGCATTCCACTGCAAGCTGGATGCAGATATTTGTTTTCCCGGTTCCTGCAGGTCCGAAGATTTGAGTCACAATCCCTTTTTCGAAACCTCCTCCCAGAAGTTTGTCAAGGGGCTTGCAGCCGGAAGATAATAATTTCTCTATGAAATGACACCTCTTTTTGTGCTTGGTAAATATAACTGGCCCATGATATAACGTTTTTTTGTAATTTTCAACCTTATCAGGAAAATTAAAGATTTTCTAAGAGGAATAGAAAAGATAAAGTGGATATAAAGGAAGTGCTCAGATATGGGTCCCCAGCCCTGAGTTGAAAAACGATTATTAAGTGATATGGCATTTAGAATATTTACTTGAAAATAAAGGTCATTTTCACTTAGTAGATGAAAAAAGTGATATCCTGGGGGTACTTTTAAGAAGCTGCACCCTTTTCCGATATTGCTGACTGATATTTGGAAAGGAATATTTGTAGGGACTATAAGGGTTAGCTGAGGAATGGTAACCCATGTGGGGCTTTGTTTTATCTGCAACTCGCTCTGTACCTGCGCGCTCACTCCGTAAACAATGGAAAGAAACGTAGTATGTAAAAAGAAAAATAAGGGCCTCACAAGAAACCCATAAGAAACGGTAACTAAAAATAGATTAAAAATTAAGTAAAAATCACTTAGAAACATAGAGAAAGGAGGATTAGTGATAAATAAGCAAACTGAGCTTTATGGATTCCGCAAAAATCTATAAAGCTCTTCTCTTAATAGAACGATGTGGATAACATCATTATTTACTTCAAACTAGTATGATCGTTTTGAGGCATAAAAAGCTGTCGATGCCATATTATTAACATAGACTTAGCTAATGCTATCTACATCTTTTTAAAAACTGAGTCGTCAGAAAAACTCCCAAAGTAATTAAAATAAGGAAAATAAGGAGAAGCATGATCAGCTTAGCTATTGCTATGGAATTTGCAAAACTTTTATTTGAATTAGCAAGTGGAATAAAAATTTTAATAGAAATCTATGAAAAAATAACAGCACATCTCAAACGAAAAAAATAAAAACTTAACCTTAACCCCAATATTTTTATTTTTTAATAAGTCAGTACGAATTAGAGATAGATTGATAACTTGTTTTCGTTACTTATAACAATAGTTTTTTTGCTACAAAGCACATCCTTTTTTTTACTTGACAGAGATATATCGGAAATAATCTTTTGATAATATTTAGTAAGGTTTTGAGGAATAATTCCTTATACATGTTAACCGTACGTGTACTCGCCAAATCGGCTGTGGATATCTCTTAAAGCCTTCTGTGCTTGGAATTATATTCTTAAAGAAGACAGTTTTTCAAAAACAGGAATCCTTAAATTTGTTATCAGATTTGGTAACAGAGAGAGTATCTTTGAATACAAAACGAGGGTGTTATTGTATTCAGACAAAGGTGCTATTGTATCCAGAGCTGAGTTGAAAAACGATTATTAAGTGATGTAGCATTTAGAATATTTACTTGAAAATAAAGGTCATTTTCACTCAGTAGATGAAAAAAGTGATATCCTGGGGGTACTTTTAAGAAGCTGCACCCTTTTCCGATATTGCTGACTGATATTTGGAAAGGAATATTTGTAGGGACTATAAGGGTTAGCTGAGGAATGGTAACCCATGTGGGGCTTTGTTTTATCTGCAACGCGCTCTGTACCTGCGCGCTCACTCCGCAACAATGGAAAGAAACGTAGTATGTAAAAAGAAAAATAAGGGCCTCACAAGAAACCCATAAGAAACGGTAACTAAAAATCAGATTAAGAATTAGAGTAAAATAAGAGGGACGTAAAGCATGGCAAAAATAATCATATATACAACGGAACGCTGTCCGAAATGCAATAAATTAAAAAACTTCCTGGAGGCACACTCAGTCGCTTTTGAGGTAGCAGATATGTCTACTCCCGAAGCTCTAACGGAACTGCGTTTCAACGGAGTCTTCACAGTGACAGCGCCTGTTTTACAGATCAATGATACTTTCCTTACGCACGAGGAACTCTTCAGTGGGGGAGAAGTAAACCCTGAAAAAATCCAGGAAATCCTGTGATGAAGGAAATCCTGTAATAAAAAAGATCTGAAATTAAAATAAATTGAATATTTCTGTGAATTCATTATTTAATTCCATTATTAAAATAATTACTGAAGATGAGAAAATGACAGCCGAGATCCTCTTACCCGATGACCAGTTATCTGACAACCAGTCAATTCAAAAGACGTTTAAAGAGTTGCCCGCCTCTTCTCTCCCCAAAGATGACCAGTTATCTGACAACCAGCCAGTGCAAAAAACCCTTGACGGGCTGTCCGTGTCCCCTCTCCCCAGGGTAAGGACGACAGATGGTTTCATTCTTAACTGGGACAGAAACATCATTGTAAACCAGCTCCTGAAAGAAACAAAGTTAAGCGAAATTTTCTATAACAAACCCCCAATCACAAAAGAAGAAGCCATTGAGATTGCGAAGGATGCAGAAAAGATCATTAAAAAGATGAATCTCAAGTTTCTCTCAGGTCCTCTTATCCGGGAAATCGTAAACAATATTCTGCTTGACAGGGGGCATGTTGAATGGAGAAATATTATGACCAGGGTTGGGGCTTCGGTCTACGACGCCTACGAAATCGATACCGGATACGGCTTTGAGGCGAACGATAATGCAAACCAGCTGAACAATGCCGAAACTTCACATAAAAGAAAAGCCGACAAAATGTCCAAGGAGCAAAATCTCCTTCTGATGCCAAAAGAGCTTGCCGACCTTCACCTTAACGGGGATTTCCATATCCATGACCTTGAATATATGGGCACAAGGCCTTTTTGCCAGGATTGGGATCTTCGTTATTTTTTTTATTATGGACTCATGCCTGACGGAGTAGGAACCCAATCAAGCGTGGCAAAGCCCGCGAAGAATGCCGAGGTGGCTTTCCTTCATGCAGTAAAAGCTATGGGCTCGGCTCAGACCAATTTTGCAGGCGGACAGGGTTTTTACAATTTTCTGACTTTTATGGCTCCCTATCTTGAAGGCAAGTCCGAAACCGAGATAAAACAGCTTATGCAGATGTTCGTCTATGAAATGATGCAGATGATGTGTGCAAGAGGCGGGCAGACTGTCTTTTCATCCGTGCAGCTTTCTCCCGGGGTCCCGAAGCTCTGGAAAAACATTCCGATCGTCGCTATGGGTAAGGTCTGGGACGGCAAGCAGGCCCCTCTCAGAACCTATGGAGAATTCGAAAAGGAAGTACGTCTCGGGTTCAAGGCGCTTATGGATGTTATGCTTGAAGGAGATGCCTGGGGCAAACCTTTCAGCTTCCCAAAGCCCGAAATTTCCATTGAACCTGACTTTATGGAAGAAGATGAAGAATTCAACAGGGCTCACCCTGAATTTCCGACTTATAAAGAGCTGTACAGGATGACCTTCGAGCTAGCTGCCAAATTCGGAACTCCTTACTTTGATAATCAGCTTCCGGAGTACAGGGGCGCAGGAGAAGGTATTTCATGTTATCAATGCTGCGCATATCAGTTTTCTGCAAACCCTACCGATGATAAAGAGTTCGATGACAAACTTCATTTCAAGAACGGAAAACACTTTTCAATGGGCTCATGGATGGTCCTGTCTTTAAACTGCCCAAGGGCCGCATACAGGGCTGAACACGATGATGAAAAACTCTTTAATGAGCTCAAGACCCTGATGAACCGGGGTGTGGAAGTTTTCAAGATCAAGAGAAAATGGATGAACAGCCTGATAAAGAAAAACAGGATTCCCTTTGCAGCCCAGCGCCCCAAAGATCCGAACACCGAGGAAAAGGGGGCCATAGCAGTGGATTTCGAAAGTCTTGTTTATACTATCGGAGTTGTAGGGATCAATGAAATGGTCCAGTACCATACAGGCTACCAGATCCATGAGTCTCCTGTTGCATATAAACTTGCTATCAGGGCTATGTTTGAAATGAAAATGCACGCTCAAACGCTTTCAAAAGAAAACGGTATGGAGATCGCTCTTGCAAGAACGCCTGCGGAAACTACAGCTCAACGCTTCGCAGTCTCGGACCTCCTGCATAAGGAGTATGCCAGCAAGGCCGAGTTTACAATTAAAGGGGATTTGAAGGCCGCAAAAAGCGAGTTGAATCAGACGCATGACCTGCCAATCTACTATACTAACGGGACTCATGTCCCGCCCGGTGCAGATATATCTCTGCCTGAAAGGATAAAGTACGAACATACTTTCTTCCCGATTGTGGACGGCGGAAATATCATGCATATCTGGCTTGGGGAAGGACAGCCGGATCCTGACGGTCTGCAGGAGCTTGCGATGCATATATCAAAGAACACCCAGACAGGTTACTTTGCATTTACCAAAGACATGACCGTATGCAAGGATGAAGGATATGTAGCCGATGGGTTACTGGACAAATGCCCGAAGTGTAAGTCTGAAAACGTGGAGCACCTCTCAAGAATCACAGGATACCTCCAGGTGGTAGAAGGCTGGAACAAAGGCAAGCGTCAGGAACTTCTGGATAGAAAGCGATACAACACGAGGGAACTCAGGTAAGAGTTCCTCAACCCTTTTTATACACTAAAGTGTGAGAATGGTAGGTCATGAAAGTAAACTACGCAGGTACTGTCTCACTCTCGACCGTGGACTGGAGAGGGAGAGCAGCAGTCGCGATCTTTTTTCGGGGATGCCCTCTTCGCTGCCCCTACTGCCAGAATCATCCTTACCTCCAGGGGCCGAACCCTGTGGAACTGGATTTCGTGAAAGAACAAATTAGAAAATCAAAACCTTTTGTGAGTGCAGTTGTATTTTCTGGGGGGGAACCTTTGATTCAGGACGCAATTGTGCCTCTTGCAGAATTTGCAAGAGAAATGAGGCTTGCAATTGGGATTCATACAAACGGCTGCTGTCCTGAGATGGTTAGCGAACTGGTTAAACAAAAGTTGGTTGATAAATTTTTTATCGATATAAAAGCTCCCCCGGATGATCCCAAGCTTTACGGAAAAGTTACGGGCTGTGGAGAGTCTGAGGCTGTAAAAGAGGCTCCTGAACAGATTACTGCATCTGTAATAAAAACACTCGAAATTGTAGATTCCTGTGGCCTGGAAATGGAGCTCCGAACAACGTTAATCAGAGACTTTATTGGGAGTCCGCAGGAAATTGCCAGTATAGCCGCCTGGATCTCTAAACATATGAAAAATAGGGAACTTACCTATGTATTACAGCAGGGGATTCCGGAATATAGCTTGCAGGAAGATTTAAGAAAGTTGCGGGTTCTGGAAAGGGATGAACTATATGAACTCGGTAAAATCGCAAAAAGTTTTCTGGAAAATGTGAGGATCAGAACAAAAGAAAGCGGAGAAGAAGTAATCTCTGATTCTTTATGACAGAATCTGATAGAATCCAGCGCCTAATTTTGTCTGATCTTATTTGGTATTTTATTGACAGAGACTTGGTTTTTCTCATTGAGCTCTTTTTGTCTGACGTGTAAATAAAGAAGTGTAAAGTAATTCTCTTTTAAGATCCTATAGAAAACCATATTTTAAGTTCAAATGAATTTGAAGTTTACAAAAGTCTTATACATCCTTAGAGATAAAAAGCAAATGTGAAGCCCTTAAGGAACTTATTCGAGAAAATTTGTTTATTCAATGCTCGTGGAAAGAAGTTGAATTTTTAAGAAAAATGTGTTGACCAATACCGAAAATGACTCTGTGAGAACTGGAGAAATTTTTGTATAACCTTACGTGTTACACAAATTAAATAAAGGAGAGGAACTCAGTGCTTTTTGGCTTACAGAGTTCATTTATCTATAGAAAAGAAAGCAAAAATTATCTTTTTCAAAAAAACCATGAAAAACACAAAAGTATCTTCAGTTGGAGAACGCGCTCTAATCTCCATTTTATCTGAGATTTTTAAAGTACCTAGTGGCAGTAAGAAAGGACAGGAAGGAATCCTTATAGGTGCCGGTTTGGATGACTGCGCCGTCCTTGACCTGAAAGGCGAAGACTGCCTGGTTGTTACTACCGATATGCTGCACAGGACTACCGATTTTCCGAAAGAGATGACTCCCTGGCAAATGGGCTGGATGTCAGCAGCTGTAAATCTCAGTGACATTGCAGCCATGGGTGCAGAACCTACAGGACTTGTTATGGCAATTGGGATGCCTGCAGATACAGATATTACTTTTGTTGAAGCCCTTGCAAAAGGTATGCAGGCGTGTGCTGAATTCTGTGGAACTGGGATTATCGGAGGCGATCTTGATACCCACGCAGAACTGACAATTACAGGGACGGCACTTGGCAGGGTGAAAAAAAGCCAGCTCCTTCTTCGGCGCGGAGCAAGGCCAGGTGACCTTGTCTGTGTAACGGGATATACAGGGTCGGCAGGAGCGGCTCTGGAAGCCCTTCAGTCTAGAAAGCCGGTGAGCGAAACAGTCCTGATGGCGCTTTTTGAGCCTGTCCCGCGTACGAAAGAGGCCAGGAATCTGGCCGAGTCCGGGGCAGTCACATCCATGATGGATACGAGTGACGGCCTTGCAATGTCCCTTTACGACCTTGCAAGGCAGAGCCTTGTGGGTTTCAGGATCCGGGAAAATGCCCTTCCCATACTCAGGGAAGTTCGGAAATTTGCTTCAAACCCGGACAAGCTGAGGGAATTTGCCCTTTATACAGGCGGAGATTTTGAACTTCTTATTACAATTGACCCGCAAAAGATCAAAAAAGTACAAAATATATGTAACTTAGTCGTTATAGGAGAATGTACAAAGTATGAAGCGGGTATCGTACTCGAATCCCCCGAATGCAAGCTTACAAATATAGAACAGCGGGGATACCAGCAGCTAAAAGCCAAAACTGTTGATAGATCCTCCTGATTAAAACTAAGTCCCCCCACAAAACAAAAGCCTGGAATGAGAGATGGAAATAAAGAATTCTTGACTGAGAACCCCCAATAAAATTCACAAAAGCAAAGCGAGCAAATTCGAGGCCAAACTGATTAAATTTATAATAATATAATTTATGCACAAGGTTCAGAAGGATAGAACATGAAAAAAACTAGTTTACAGATATTTACAGCAATTCTGGTGCTAGGGCTATTTTGCGGAGCTGCAGATGCCGCTCCCAGTATAATAGCGCCTGGAGAGAATTCGACTGTCAACAGGATAGTCGGTGACATTCTAGATTTTAGCGTTAAAACAAACGAGTCAGCAACTATTAGCTGGCAGGTTGATGGAAGCACTGTTCCCCAAACATCGTATGATAGTGCAACGAATACCTCTACCCTCAATCACACCGTTAAGCAAGGTACATACAATGTCAAAGCGACTGTTCAGTCAACTGGAGAGAGCAGAACCTGGAGTGTAACCGGAGGATCAAATGTACCGGTGATCACTTTATCTGACCCTTCGGACTCAAGCGTTAAAACGAATGTAGGAGAATCAAAAACATTCACTGCAACTATTAGCCAGCCTTCAAATATAACATGGTCTTTTGATGGCACCCCCGTTAATACAAACGTTACAGGAACAACATCCTCAGACAAGTCATCATTTACCAGCGATCCTGCAACAAAGGGCACGCATACAGTTGAAGTAAAAGCAAAAAACGAGAATGGCACTGCAGAATCAAAATCCTGGACATGGACAGTATCAACGGCCGGAGGATTATCTGTTAATGCTGACCCCTCCGAAGGAACTATTTCAGTAGATAAAGGAGTGTCTAAAACTTTCAAAGTGAACTCCAGCACGGACGGCCAGAATATTGATGTTGACTGGCTTGTTAATGATGAATCACAGAAAAAGGATACAAGTGTAACATCTTCTTCATATGACTTTAAAAAAGATAGTACAGGGAATTATACCCTCAAGGCAGTGATCAGTGACCCCAACGGCGTTTACAATTCGTCGACAAAAATATGGACTGTCAACGTCGGGTCCGCAGACAATTCAACTGGGAACAGGATCTGGGAACAGGGGATGCCAGAAACTTACACATGGACTGCCCAGAGTTACTCAGGCTTCTACTATGACCTTGATTCCGGAGTATCCTCAGAAGAGATGACCATTAAAGATATAGGTAGAAGCATAAAATCAGGAAACATTGAGTACTCTACAAAACCTACTGAAACTGATTTTGAATACAGTAAATGGGGTTCGTACCAGATAATCGGGTTCATGGCAGAGAAATACTTTGCAGGCTATACTGAAAATTCCACAGTTATAGGAGATGACATTAGCCCTATTTCTAATGGGGTTCTTTCCAAGATTCTCATAGACACTAACGATAAAAAATCAGCAAACGCCGGAGATTCTCTTGTCCTCGAAGAAGGATATTCCCTGAATATTGTAGAAGTCGACGTCAATGGAGAATCTGTCTGGGTCCAGCTTGAAAAAGATGGTGATGTAGTAGACGAAGCATTCCTCAAATCGGGCTCTGACTATGTCTATAAAACTGATCTTGGAAAAGCAGAAGATGTCCCCATAATCATTGCTCATATCGGCACGGTTTTTCAAGGAAGTGAAAACTCTGCTGTCTTCATACAGGGTCTCTTCCAGATTTCGGACAAATACACTGAAATCAATAATGGGGATACCTTTGGCGACATGGAAGTAACTTCCGTGAGCAGCAACGAGATAAAGATGGAGAATGATGATAGCATCGGACTCGATGAGGGAGAGACGGTAGACCTTATGGGTAAAATAAAGATTCAGGTAGCTGATGACAGCAAACTGCGCTTTGCCCCAATCCTTGACACCTCGGAAGCTGGTACCTACGAACTGCGTGGGACTGTCTATGACAAGGATATTAATGGTGACTCACTCCCTAGCTGGACGCCCTTTAACTTTGAAGGTTTCTACTACAACATAGATGAAGGAATTGGGACTGAAAATCTGACAGTAGAAGAGCTTGGAGATAGGGATATACCTGCAGAGAAACTTGTCTACAAATCAAAGCCTCAGGCTGTGAATTTTGAACACAACGAATGGGGCAACTTCACAGTTGTTGGTTTCATGGCAGACAAATACTTTGACGGGTATACTGATGGCTCTGTTAATGGAGCTGTTGATGATGTGAGTCTTCTTTCGAATAATATCCTGTGTAAAGTCCTTACAGACAGTGACGACAAAAAGTCGATGAATTCAGGTTCTGCCTTTACCCTTGAAGATGGTTATTCTTTGAATATCAAAGAAGTAGATGTTAATGGAAAAAGTGTATGGGTTCAGCTCCAAAAAGATGGTAGTGTAGTAGACGAGGCGTTCCTCAAATCGGGCGATGACTATGTCTATAAAACTGATCTTGGAAAAGCGGATAATGTACCTCTGATTATAGTCCATTTCGGCACGGTTTTTCAAGGAAGTGAAACCTCTGCTGTCGTTGTACAGGGTATCTTCCAGCTCTCGGACAAATACACTGAAATCAATAATGGAGATACTTTTGGCAAGATGAAGGTCACCAGTGTCTCTGAAAGTGGCATTACAATGGAAAATGATGATGATATCGGGCTTGGCAAGGATGAGACCACCGAGATCATGGGTAATGTCAGTTTCAAGACTGCTAATGACGATACTCTCAGGTTCTACCCCTTCGTAGAAGTTGAAACCGGAGGGAATGCCAGCAATGCACTGAAAATAGATGTCCCTGATGAGATCTATGTCGGCAATCCGTTTAATATCGAAGTAACTGCTGGTGATAAACCTGTAAAAGGTGCCACAGTAAAGGTTAACGAAAGTAATGTTGGAGAAGCAAATGCAGATGGTATTGTTGAGTATACGGCTAAAAACGTAGGAACCCTTAAGATAACTGCAGAAAAAGATGATTACGAAACTGCAAGCAAAAATATTAACGTAAGTGCTCCAAAAGAGAAAATGACAGTTAATGTTTCACCTGAAACAGTCTATGTCGGTGATACCCTGAACATTGAGGCTGTCAAGGCAATCGGTGGCGATCCAATTGAGAGTGCAAACGTATCGATTGACGGAAAAATGATCGGTAAAACAGATTCCAACGGAAAAGTTGCCTATAAGACAGATAAAAGCGGCAATCTTGAATTGATCATAACAAAGGAAGGATTCGAAGACCAGGAAGTAAATAAAAAAGTAAAAGACTTTGAAGCTAGCTTCAAATACTCAAACCTGGTAATCAAGCCTTTAGAGGTAAATGCAGGAAAGAATGCGACAATCTCAGTTGATGTCGGAAATACAGGCAATGCTGCAGGAAACGAAAGTGTAAAATTGCTTATTAACGGAAACGTAAGCGACTCAAAAGATGTTTCCCTGGGCGTTGGGAACAATACCACTGTAACCTTTGAGCACACAGCAAAAGAAGTGCCAGGAAATTACACGGTAGAAATTGGAGGAGAAACCGCAACCTACACTGTAAAAGAAAAGTCTTCCTTACTGCTCTACGCTCTTGGATTCATTGTCCTGTTAATAATCGGTGGAGCCGCTTATTACTTTACAAAGAGTGAAGGAAATATGGCAAAACTATCTGAACAGATAAAGGAGCTTACTAACTCGATAAAACCAAAAAAATAAGGTGGCAGGCAAACAAAAAATTCAAAAACAAAAGAGAATAAAACTTAAAATTCCCGCGTTAACCCAAAACGCGGGCTTCCCATTTTTGAAAGCAATTTAAGTTCGCTTTAAATCAGTAGTCTTTCAGGATTTTGCTGACAGATTTCCAGTATCTTTCATTCCAAGACACTTTTCATTCCATGCGACGCAGCATTTATTTCTAGCGTTCTATGTAGTTTTACTCTATTTCTAGCGTTCGATACGGTTTTACTCCATCTTTTTGAGCGCAAGTTCGATGGCATCTATAAGGCTGTTCTTCGGGATAATGGTTGTTACTGGAATGTTGAGGATCTTTTCCACTGTAGGGCTCACTATAGGAGCGCAAACAAGGGCTTTTGCTCCATCCCTTTCGGCGTTAACGGCTGCTATTATGGCTTCTTCCATTGAGGTTGCCGAGTATTCCCTGATTGTGACCAGCCTGCCAGCTATCTTTTTCTTTGTTTCTACGATATTGTCAAGCACCGAGCGAGCTGCAATCACAGCGATAAAATCTCCGCTGTCTGATTCTTTAATATCGCGGATGGTTTTTACTATCTGGCGGAGAGTTTTGATGTTGGGATCCCGGTTACCTGAAAGGATCTTATAAAGAGTACTAGGGGGGATATTTGCTTTTTTTGCGAAATCCACAGCAGTGAGGTTAAGATCCTCTTTTATCACAGAGGAAAGCGTTTTTTGAAAAACTTCATCGGATTCGAATGCGGATTTGATAACTTTGTCTGAGACATTCATAAAATTCAACCTTTTAAATTCCGTGAAAAGTTTGAATAAAGGAAAATAATATACATTTCACAGGAAATTTATTCCTTAATGAGAAATATATCCAGATATATTAATACATTTGGGATATAATCAAGGTTACCTTGAGAAGTTATAAATAGGAAGTGTAAAAATATTAATATACCGTTAGGTATTTACTTTTTACTATTACCGGGATTCTTCTCTGGAGAAATATAAACTCTCTTGCAAAGAAGTTTATGGAGAAATGACAAAAAGATAGAAGTCTGTTGATCTTTCAATAGGAAGACCCGATTTCAAAAAACGCTATTTAAGTTATGAAAGTTACCATTTATATGGATCGTTATCAGTATATGGACTATTGCCGGTACACGAATAATTATCAGTAACATGGTTAATTATCAGTATGGGTAATATCATTACATGAGTAATTAGCAGTATATGGATTGTATCAATATATGGATAACTATCAGTAGAATTACTACTAGTTGTAAGGATTATCGAGGTGAAGCTTTGAAAAAACTAGGCATACTTATACTTACTTTATTGCTGGTCGCATCTATCTTCGTATCTGGCTGCGCATCTAATAATAAGAGCAATGAAAGTGGAGTTAATGGAACCTCTACAATTACTGAACTGAAATTTGGCTATCAGCCAAGTACCCATCAGATAGCATATATGACTGCGGCTGCAAAAGGATGGTGGAAAGAAGATCTTACACCTTATGGAATTAAGAATATAAAAGAGAACTCTTTCCCTACAGGAGATCCTGAAATGCAGGCTATGATGGCTGGAGACATAGATGTGGCGTATGTTGGAGCAGCTCCTGTTCTTACAGCTATTAGTCAAGGTCTTGACGCAAAGATTGTTGCGCCTGTACAGATAAATGGTTCAAGTCTTGTACTCCGGAACGAATACAAGTATCAGAGTCCTAAAGATTTAAAGGGACTTACTATCGCTACCTACCCACCAGGATCAATTCAGGATACGGTACTTAGACAATGGCTCAAGAAAAATGGGCTTGACCCTGATAAAGATGTGTCAATTCGTGCAATGACTGCTGGAGATGCCATAAGTGCTATTTCAGCTAAACAGGTTGCAGCTGTCTTCCTGCCTCACCCATCCCCTACAGTTGTCGAAAAGCAGGGTGCTGGGCGTATCATCGTGCAATCTGGAGAAATGGAACCAAACCATACCTGCTGTGTACTCGTAGTTAGTGGAAAACTTATCAGGGAACATCCCGATATTGTGGAACAGATTGTAAAGACGCACATTAAGGCGACAGAATACAACAAAGTCCATATGGATGAAGCTGCTCAGATCTTCTCGAATAAGACTTCAGTTGACCTTGATACTGTAAAGGAGTCTTTGAAGGAATGGGATGGAGTCTGGATTACAGACCCAGCACTCGCTGAAAACGCAACCGTTGAGTATTCGAAAACTCTGTATAATCTTGGGTACATCTCAAAACCTCTAACAAAGGAAGATATTTTTGATACAAGCTTCTATGATAAAGCTATCAGCGGAAAATAAGAAGAAATAAAGAGAAATAGAAATTTAAGTAATGGGTTCAATTGCCCCGATTTTCAGGGGACAATTGAACCTTTCTTTTTCTGAAAAAATCAAATCTGCCGGAAAGATAAAAAAGTAAGAATCCTTTTTATTAGAGACATGAAAATGAGCTTCATAAAAAAAATCGAAGAAAATGGGATTGAAGTATTATCTCTCGTAGTGGCAGTCACGATATGGCAGATTATAGCAGATAAAGTCATACATAACAAGTTTCTTTTACCAAGTTTTTATGATGTTATAAGTTCTTTCTTTACCATAGTGAAAAGTGGACTACTTTTTACAGATATATTAACAAGTTTACTTCACTTTTCAATCGGCATTATTGCCGCGCTTGTAATTGGAATTCCTCTTGGAATAGCTATGGGATGGTTCAAAAAAACAAACAGGGCAATTGATCCTATAATCGAGATATTGCGCCCGATTCCTCCTCTTGCATGGATCCCATTTGCAATCGTATGGTTTGGACTTACACATCAGGCTGCAGGTTTTGTCATATTTATAGGGATGATCTTTCCTATTATTATCAATACTTATACAGGCTTTAAAAATGTGCCTAAAGTTTACGTTGAAGCGGCAAAGGTTCTTGGCTGTACCCGAAATATAGATCTCATACGTTTTATTGCGATTCCCTCAGCTATGCCTTCAATAGTTTCAGGAATAAGAGTTGCCATGGGTGTAGGCTGGATGTGTCTTGTTGCTGCCGAGATGTTCGGAGTCAGCGACAGGGGACTTGGGTATCAGATTTGGCACAATTACTACCTGCATAGGATGGATGTCGTACTCGTTTATATGCTCCTGCTCGGGTTCGTGGGCCTTTTAATTGACCGTTTCTTCAGGCATTACGTAGACGCAAAACTATTGAGATGGACATCAGGAACTGTGGTATAAGATGGGCAGAGTAAGTGTAAAAAACATTTCACGTATTTTTACTAAAAAAGAAGAGAATGGTGGTACGGAAGCTCTACATGATGTGAGTTTTGATGTTGAAGACGGAGAGTTTATCTGCCTTCTGGGACCTTCCGGCTGTGGGAAAACCACTCTTCTCCGTATCACTGCAGGACTTGAAACCCAGACTTCAGGAGAAATTACACTGAACGGAGTCCCTATAACTGGCCCGGACCCCAAAAGAGGAATGGTGTTTCAACAATATTCGTTATTTCCCTGGAGAACAGTTATCGATAACATTACTTTTGGGCTTGAAATGCAGGGAATTAGTAAGACTGAAGCTAAGAAGCAGGTGGAGAAGTATATAGACCTTGTGGGCCTGGAGCAGTTCAAAAATAGCTACCCATATGAACTTTCCGGAGGTATGCAACAGCGCGCGGCCATTGCACGAGCCCTTGCCAATGAGCCCGAAGTCCTTCTTATGGACGAGCCCTTTGGAGCCTTGGATGCCCAAACTAGAAATATCCTCCAGGACGAACTCCTGAAGATATGGGAACAAAAACATGTGACCTTCCTTTTCGTAACTCACAGTGTGGATGAAGCGGTCGTTCTCTCGGACAGGATAGTGGTCATGACTGCAAGACCGGGAAGGATAAAAGAGATTGTAACAGTGGATCTGCCTCGCCCGCGCTCCAGGACAAGTCCCGAGGTTAACCGTTTAAGGGATCGTGTCCTGAGACTTCTGGAAGAAGAAAGATTCCACAGGTAAAGTACTATGGTTTTGACAAAACGGAAATAAAGGTCCAGTGAAGAGGCAAAGAGAATAAAAGGAGAAAGAAAAGGGACAAAGAGAATAAAAAGAGGTAAAGAAAGGAAAAAGTTAAATGCTCACTGAAAACTCACGATAATTCTTCAGCCCGGATAATCACTTTCGTTAATGGCTCTACTTTCCTGACAAGAACTTTTCCGACAAGTTCGAGCGTACCGTCTGCTTTTACGGAGTCGAGAACACACCCAGGCCTGACGCGGATATCTCCCTGACAGGCTGCAGCATTTATTTTAGCTCTATCGAGAAGGACAAGCTCAGAAACCGTCTCTATATTGCCCAGAACTTTTGCCTCGGAACAGACAAGCGCACTTCTGGCTTTTACATTGCCCCTCACAACCGCACCTTTTCCGAGTTCAAGCCTGCCAGTTACTGTAAGGTTCTTCCAGAACTTCACTTCCTGCCCGACAATTACATTGCCGTCCAGAGTAAGATCCTCATCAAGAAAAGCTCGTTTTTCAATGACGTAAGTATTGGACCTGGGGTGGTACTTGATAAAACGAATCATTAGAAATCACTCCGGGATACTTTCCCCGGCTATAATGTAAAGCAAACGTTTATTCTGCAAAGCATTTTCAAAAATTTTGTCAATTGAGTTCTCAAAATATGATTGAATATCTATTATATAATAGCATCGAATGTTCACTATCAGATGCCATGAATAAACAATTAAAACGTAAACAACATGCTGAAAAATAAGTGAAAGTATAATCACATCAAAATAAGCTGAAAAATATAATCCGATGAAAATAGCCGATAAAATAGCGAAAAACGTAGTCCGATAAAAGAAGCTGAAAAGGGGAAATAGCCGGATAAAAGTAAAGCATAGATTAAAGAAAAATAATTCCGGTAAATGATCCGGAGATTAATTAAGGTATGTGAATGAAAAAGAGACTGAAGAATTAGATATAGATATCATTTTTCAGTCTCGATTTTTTCTCGTTTGAAATGATCCTGCTTATTCAACGAGGCTGGCGAAACCGTATTTGGGAAGAACCCTTTCGATTTTAATCCGGACTTCATCGCCAACTTTGGTGCCCGGGACAAAGATAACAAAACCTTCGATACGGGCGATGCCGTCTCCCTGGCGAGCGAGATCCTGGATGGTTACATCGTAAACTTCGCCCTCTTCAACAGGAACAGAGCTACTTTCGTCTCTGAACATGAAAACCATTCCTAGTAACTTAATTGAAGTTGATATGGTTTATTTCCCGCATTTACTCGACGACACTTGCAAATGCAAATTTGGGAAGTACTCTTTCGACTTTAATCCGGACTTCATCGCCAACTTTGGTGCCCGGGACAAAGATAACAAAACCTTCAATACGTGCAATGCCGTCTCCCTGACGAGCAATATCCTGAATTGTTACATCGTAAACTTCGCCCTCTTCGACAGGGACTGAGCGACTTTCTTCTCTGAACATGAAAACCATTCCTTTAATTTACTTGAATTTAACGTGGTTACTTTATTTCCTGCATTTACTCGACAACGCTTGCAAATGCAAATTTGGGAAGTACTCTTTCGACTTTAATCCGAACCTCGTCACCGACTTTTGTACCCGGGACAAAGACTACAAAACCCTCAATGCGAGCGATGCCGTCTCCCTGACGAGCAATATCCTGAATTGTTACATCGTAAACTTCGCCCTCTTCGACAGGGACTGAGCGACTTTCTTCTCTGAACATGGAAAATCATTCCTTTAATTTACTGAATTTAACGTGGTTACTTTATTTCCCGCATTTACTCGACGACACTTGCAAATGCAAATTTGGGAAGTACTCTTTCGATCTTAATCTGGACTTCATCGCCAACACTTGTATTCGGGACAAAAACTACAAAACCTTCGATACGGGCAATGCCGTCTCCCTGACGAGCAATATCCTGAATTGTTACATCGTAGGTTTCGCCCTCTTCAATGGGCACAGGAGCACGTTCATCTCTAAACATTACATTCATTCCTTTAATTTCTATTAATCAGCTTAAGAAAGCTCTATCGACAGAAAAGAGTAAAAAAGTACTTAACAAGCCAAACTTGAGAACCCAAATTCAGGAAGTACACATTCTACTTAATCTATTTTCTACTTAATCTATTTGATTAATTGATCCCCAACAGAGCTTCGGATAAGTCAATTAATTGGTCATACTCATATTCGCTTGTATATAACGTTTTGCTTTATTATCTGTGAAAAAAGAAAAATAATGAAGTTTGGGAAATATTCAATTCCTGGTTGTCAGATTTCAGAGTTCTAACTTAAAAGATACATAAATAAGGACAATTCATCAAAAAAATAAATATATTCTGAATAAAAAGATGTTTCTATACTAAATTTAAAGATTTCCGAGAAAGAATTTTTCCTGAGAAAGCCTGAATAAATTCTATAAAATTAGGGTTCAATTTTGAAAAAATTAGAATGAGAAGGGTTTGAGCCGAAACCTATAAATAAGTAAAGATCCATTGTGAGAATCGCTTATTCAATGAGAATAACAATGCGTGGGCCCGTAGCTTAGTCAGGCAGAGCGATGGACTCTTAATCCATAGGCCGGGGGTTCAAATCCCTTCGGGCCCGCTATCGTTATCTATTTCTGTGAATTCTTTCAATGATTTTGGGTATTCTTTCAATGATTTTGAGTAATTAATTTTTGATTTTTTTATTAATTTTAGAGGTTCTTTCACCAATTTGCTAATCGAATTTTTTTCGTTTAATAGTGGCTTATGTAGTAAATGTCGTTTTTAAAGCTTGAATGCGGTATATCTCAGTGTATTTTCTCAGCTTTTTTGCGTTAATACTTATTACACCCTCAGTACCATATTGATTTTTTTAAAGAGAAAAATCGAAAGACTAATATTGCAAAAATAATGAGACTACGAATCAATTATTTTACCTGGGTCTAATTTAGCACTTTTAAGTTATTTCTATTAGTTATTATCTCTTCATTCAGGTTATCAATAAGCAAGGACAAGTAGCTTTTGACGAGCATTTTGAAGGTAATTCTGGAAAAGACAAGCTATATACAAAGTAAACAATTAAATGGATTTGAAGAACCAGATGGATGATTTTATTCAAAAACCCGTAACCAGAAGTCGATATCTTTGGGCTGATTTGATCCGAATAATAGCGATAATTGGAGTGGTGGCAATCCATGTAGACACCTTCGGATATTCCTGGAATAAAATACCATGGATAGACTGGTGGACGGCTAATGTATATGACGGCTAATGTATATAATGCAATAATACGTTTCGCGGTTCCGATATTATTCATATTGAGTGGTTACCTGTTGCTGGATAAGCAGGAAGATGACCGAACCTTCTTCTCAAAAAGGTTTAGCAAAGTCGTTATACCTCTGGTTGCATGGTCAATGATCTATATGATATTCGCGCATAAATATGATGTATCCAGCATATTTAGCGTAGAATTTGTGCAAAAGTTCCTGACTAATCACGTATTTTATCATCTTTACTTCCTTTACTATATCATCGGATTATATCTTATTACACCACTTTTACGCAGAATTTTGGTAAACGCAAATATGCACGATATCCGTTATTTCCTGATATTGTGGTTTTTCTTCACGCCTTTCAACCAGTTAATGGGATTTTTCGGATACAACATTGGGATACCCGTAGAAGCTGCAACCGGAAATCTCGGCTTATATCTTACAGGCTATGCCATCAAAAAAACCCGGGTAACTAACAAAATAATATATTTGTCGGGGATTATCATTGCCGCTGCGTTAATTATTATGATCTTCGGGTCTTATATTATGAGTGTGAATAGCGGAAAATTCAATACGTTTTTAACTTCGACAAGTATAACACAAACAACATACGCTATATGTTTGTTCATCTTGCTCCGGGAAGCTCTGGACCATATGACAAGAATGCCGTACAAGAAAATAGAAAACATTATAAAGGCTGTTGCCGGAGCTTCCATGGGAATATATCTCATTCACCCAATGCTATTACATTATGTACGGCATGGGATATTCGGTGTGTTTTTACTATCTCCGTCTTTTTTGAGCCCGATAATATCTATCCCGCTGGTCACGGGCTTATTGTTCGTTGTTTCTCTCATCATTGTAATAGTAATGCAGAAAATACCTTTGATCAGAAAAATTGTGCCCTGATAAGTTATGGAATAACCTTACCTTATTAAAATATCAGTAGTATATTTGGAAATAATTAATTGCTAAAAACCAATTGCTAAAAAACCTCAAATATAAAATATCTCAATGGGTGCAGCTCTAATGCCAAAAGTAAGCGTTGAAATCCCTCAAGAACTTCTGGATGACCTTAACAGGCATGTGGGAGATAATAAAAAATTTGTAAGTCAATCTGATGCTATCCGAACCGCTATTCGGAAAATGCTGGATATGATGGATGAGATTGATAGAAGGCACGGGAGACTCGATAAATGATTAAAAATCCTGAGAATCGAAATTATCTTTAAAGATTAATTACAAAATTAATAGGACTTACGCGGTTAAAATCAATTAGAGAATTAATCAAAAATAATTAAAGTCAATTAAAAGAAAAAGTAAAACATTATAAAAATACCCCTTTGTTTCCACTGTGCTTTGAAATCTGTCGACTATTTTTTAAGAAATCCTGACTTAAAGTATAGTTTCCACTGGAAGAAAAAACAAAGCCTGATCTCTCGGGCTATGGTCTTTTTAGGTTAAGGATTTCCGGAATGAATTTCATGTAAAATTAAATCAAAAAGTTTAGGGTTAGAGAGATTCCCTGAAATCCTTTATACCCTGAGCTACATTGGAAAGCAGGATGAAAGCTATTCTCTGGTTAGGCCAAGAGCCCAGCCCGCAGTCAGGACCTACATACTTTATAAGGTTGCCAAAACGCCTGTAATAAACCTTCAGCCTCTTAGATATAGTAGCCGGGGTCTCAAGTCCGCTAACAATTTCCGGAAGATACTGCGGATTTTTCCAGACATTAGTACAGTACTTTTCATTAAGGATTCCTACCAGAGTGAAGATATCAGTTCTTGCAATCCCTAGCCTCAGGAAAGAATCCGTGTCCTCCAGCATTTTCTTGTCTATCAATTCCAGGTAAGATGGCGTGCCAGCGGATTCTACTCCTATGACGTTTATTGTGGGGACCTGACAGGCAATGTTATAGTAGAGAGGAGAATGAAGATGAATCTGTACGTCGGCTCCCCACTTGCTAGCCGCTTTTGAGGCGCTGGTAAGGGCAGAAATAATATCATTTTCATCAAAAGCAAGTTCAGGGTTCAGCCCTATACTTGGTTCATCAATCGAAACCGCTGCGATCTTGAAATTTTTTGCAGACCTCATGGAGTTTCTTACAAAATTATTTACGCTTTTTGCAAAAAGAGAATAGATATCGGTATACCGTGTACCTCCAAACTCTTTCAGATAAAGTTCGGTTGGACCGGTTACACAGACCCGAACCTGGAGTGTCTCTCCGAACTTTTCCTTATAGGCTTTTGCAACCTTCTCTATAGCCTCAAGCTCCTTGATCCTAGCACACTCAAGTTTTACCTCAAAGGGGCTGTCACAGCAGTTAGAGTCCCGAATAATCTTCAGGAATTGCTCATTCATATCCTGATACTGAGGATAGGTAGGAACATTCACACCTGCATCTATTTTCTGCTGAAAGGCGTCATTGATTACCGTAAAGAGTTTCTCATCTTCGGTTCTCGTTTTAAAGGCATTTTGGACCCATTCCTTACTGGCTCCTTCAGGAAGGGGATAACTCCCAATATCGTCAAAGATGATTTCTTCCATATCCTCTTAGTAGACCTGTAAGGATTTAGCGTTATTGGAAAGACAGAAAAAATATAAAAACAGGAAAATTTAGAAAAAAGTAAAATTTTATTCTTTATTCGATTGTTCGAGAGTTAGAAAGATTTACTCTTCCTGTTTTTTCTTTTCTGCATTAAATTCATTGATGCCTTTTGCGGTATTCTCAAGAAGTTTGAAGGCAAGTTCCTGATCCGGCCAGAAAGCCAGCCCGCAATCTGGACTTGCGTACTTTATCCTATCTCCAAGAACAGAATAAGCTGATTCGAGTCTCTTTTTTATGACCTCTGGAGTTTCAAGGTCAGTAACGATTTTTTGCATGTACTCCTTTTCTTTCCAGGCATTGACCCCATATGTTTCATTGACAATACCTATAAGACTGGAAATGTCAGTTCTTGAGACTCCGAGCCTGATGAAGGTATTTGAATTTTCAAGCACTTTTTTATCCAGAAGGCTCAGATAGGAAGGAGTTGCTGCATATTCAAAACCTATAACATTGATAGGGGTCTCGCAGACAAGCTTGTATTTTAACGGAGAATGCAGGTGAATTTCCATATCTGCCCCCTGTTTCCTTGCATAGGCAGAAACAACGGTGAGAGCAGAAACAATGTCGGCATCAGAAAACTGAATTTTATCATTTATCCCGAGACTTGGCTCATCCAGGGCTATAACCTTTATTTTGAAATTTTTCGCAGCTACAAATGCCTGTTTTATGAAGTCTTCAATGTCCAGCGCAAGGATATGATATGCATCCGCATAACCCGTCGCTCCAAAGGCCTGAAGGTAAAGGTCTGTCGGGCCTGCAACACACACCCTGACTTCAAGCGTTTCTCCTGTTTCTTCCCTGTACTGTTTTGCAACCTCGTCAATTATCTCCAGTTCAAGGATTTTTGCATTTTCCTCTTTCAGTACATAAGGCTCATAACAGTTTTTTTCATCTTTGATAATATCCAGAAACTGTCCTATCATATCCCTGAACTGAGGATAAGTGGGCACATGCACTCCCACATCGATTTTCCTCCGGAAAACCTCCCTTACCATGGAAAAAAGTTTCTCGTCTTCATCCCGATTTTCAGCTGCAGTCTTTACCCATTCCCTTGTAATACCTTCAGGTGTAGGAAGGCTGCCTCCATCAATAAAAGTAATATCCTGCATGCCTCTTATGTAAGACAGTATCAAGTATTATATGTATTGGAATTTGTCCCTTTCAGTAACGCAAGTTTATTATTATATTTTATAAAAAAGGATTTAAACATTGGATTACAGATTGAAACTAATACGTGACATCATATTTACGTAGATGCTTTTTCTGGTAAAGAGTTGCAATCTAAAATTAACTAAAGTTCCTAATGAACCAGGTTAGAATATTGAAATTAAGATTATTCGTATTTTAAGATATTCACTGTACTGTTCAAACGCTTAGTTGAAGAAGTGTCAGTGATGCCGATATACTGATTCAAATAATAGTATAGAAATGTGAAAATTAATAAAAGGGGGTCAATTTTGGGGGTATACAGTGAAAAGTGAGGTAAGCTTACTTAATAAGTATTACACATGGAAAAAAGTAGAACTTAGCGGAGTTACATATCATCTAAAAGGCAATGTATTTTTCAACAATAAGTTCCTAAGTCCAGAAGAACTCGCGGAGTTAATATCGCCGTTATTCTATAAAGAAGATCACGATCAAGAAAAAGATATTAAAAATTTTCTCAAAGAATTAAACGGAGAGTTTGTGATTGTTGCTGAAACTGAAAGTAAGATATTTTGTGCTGTAGATAAAATAAGGAGTATTCCATTATTTTATACAATAACAGAAGACACTTTTATTGTATCAGACAGTGCTTGTTACTTGAAAGACAAAATAAACCAGCATCTTAATGAGGAAAATGCGGCAGAATTTATGTTTGTAGGCTATGTAACAGGAAGCGATACTCTCTTTAATGGCATAAAACAAATTCGGAATGGAGAAATTTTAAGTTATCAAAAAGAAACAGATAATCTTAAAACTTCCTATTACTTCAGGTTTTTACATGGCAATTATTATGAACTCCCTGAGGATAAACTTTTTGAAATGCTAGATTCCGTCCTTGTAAATATTTTTTTGAGACTTATTGAAAGTACCATAAAACAGGGAAAAAGGCTGGTCGTACCTTTAAGTGGAGGATTGGATTCTCGTATTATTGTTACAATGTTAAAAAGGCTTGGAGTTAATGACGTTATCTGTATTAGTTATGGAAGAGAAGGTAATCGACAATCCATGATAAGTAAACAGGTAGCAAAGGCTCTAGGGTATGAGTGGTTTTTTGTAAAGTACACAACTCAAAAGTGTCACGAGTGTTGTAACTCTAAAGAAGGTAATTACTTCCAAGAATGGGCTGGAAACCTTTCATCTCTGCCACATATACATGACTTTCTTGCTCTTAGAGAATTGAAAAAAGAGGGAAAAATACCAGACAATTCTGTATTTGTTCCAGGGCATACCGGAGATGTGCTTTCAGGTAGTCATATTCCCAAGTCTTATCTCGATAACTCAAGAAGATATGATTTAGAAACCTTTTTGACAGACTGCCTGAGAATGCATTATAATCTCTGGAAATTACCCTATAACTATGAGCTTGAACCTGCTTTTAAAGAAAAGTTAAATAATTTAGTATCCGGACTGGAAATTAGCGATAATGAAACCTGCGCAAACGCAATAGAACTTTTTGATTTTGATGAAAGACAACCAAAGTTTATTATAAATTCAGTTAGAGCCTATGAGTTTTTTGGTTATGAATGGAGAATACCATTCTGGGACACGGAGTTGATCAATTTTTATTTAAAAATTCCACTCAAACATAGAGTAAATCAGGACCTTTACAAAAAATACGTAAGAAACCGGCTATTCTCAGGAGACTTCAGTATACTTAAAAAAATAGATTGTACTACCGATATTTTAAACCTTAAGCCCCTAGAAAAACGCTCAAAATATGAAAGACTGCAGTACTATAGAACATTTATTCATAGCTATTATGACGAAAAAATTGATAACCCAATATGGGGAAGTTACTTTGAAAATCCTTTTATCTCGAGGTTTCTGACTAAATTTTCCAGATATGAGAGTAAGAATATTGAGAAATATCCGATGTTAAAAACTATAATAGATTATAGAAATGAAACAAAATATCCTATGTCAGTAAACGGGATAAGTACTCTAAGTTACCTATCAGGTATTAAAGAAAGAACATAATAAAAATTGCAATACTAGCGAGATACAATACAAAGTTCTACCAGTATTAAGAATTTTAAAATTTTGTATGAGTTTCCTAAAACTTCATTTAACCTGATTATTGCTGCTAACATTATAACTCCTAAAAGGACACGATATTCCTCAAATAATAGGCACAAAGAAATGAAAGTACTCTTCACCTTACCCTTTTTGACTATCGATACCCTCATCGCCTTGGGCAGTAAGATTGTCCACATTTTGGTTTTTCAAAACCGTACCCAAAATAATCAGTGAATTGCCATCAAAGGCTCAAACGTGACTCTGATCACGATGTCAATTGCCTTTAAGGTAATTCTACTGCCCAAACTGGTTTGGTGATCTAAATTATCAGGAATAGCACTAGTGCTTTGATTCCAAAATCAATTCCTTATTAGCTGATACGACTATTTATCTATCCATCAACCATCTATCCATCAACCGAGCCTGACTGGGCTTGCAGAGACTTCATCTTTTTCGACCACGACTGCCGTGCCATACGCGAGCAGTTCGGTCATTGCCTGACCTATCTCGGAAGAATCGAACTCAACACTCACCACCGCATTGGCTCCAAGAGCCTTTGCATGTTCCTTTAACCGGTCAAGTGCCTGCTCTCTGGACTCGTTCAGGAGTTGCGTGTACTCGTGAATTTCCCCACCGACAATTGATCGGAGTCCGGCAGCTATGTTTCCACCAAGCCCACGGCTCCGCACAATTAGGCCCCAGGTGAATCCAATGGTCTTTGTTATTTTATAACCAGGCAAGTAAGGTGTACTGACAATTATGATATCACTCGTCATGTTATCCTCAATATATTTGTCAATTAGAATCTCTACAAAAATCTGCTTTTATGATATATTCCGTAAATCTACAAATAAATTATAGCTGTGGAGTTTAAGTAATAGACCAATTTATTAAAATTTCGTCGTAGATCTCAAGGTAAAACCGCCCGAAAAGAAAGATATCTAGAAACGATTTAATGAATTGGTTTACTGACGGTGATTTTCATTTCATAATGCTAGTTACGCGATATCAGTACCTTTTCTTATATTTTCTGAGAACCTCATTATTTACTTCAAAAGCTTTCTCGTCAATGTAACCTTTCTCCTTAGTCCATTCAAAGAATTTTTCAAGAATTTTCGCAGCTGTACCTGTGAATTTCTTGCCTCCTCCGACCTCAACTACATAATTATCGAGAAATTCCTTAATTCCGGATAGAGTGAGATGCTCAGGGCCGAAAATGTCGCAGTAACTCCTGTTCTCGTGTTCGTGCCGGGCATTATAAAGTTCTCTGTCTTCCTCAGAAAAAGAATCTTCGGCACTGAACTCCAGAAATTCCTCGTAAAGAAGGATCACATCTTCAAGGTCCAGGAAGGCATCCGGTTTCAAGCTGGCTTCCTGTTCATTCAAGAACATCCGAAAAGCTTCATTTATCGTGGTCATAATATCCTGCAGCAGTACTTGTAAATTCTCTTTTTTGCTGCAAAAGATTTTATATTTTTCTCAAACCTCTCTGTAAAGGATCGGATAAATGTTTTTCAACAGCCAGCGTATTTAGAGGGCGCCCAGGCAGCATCAAACCCCGTATACCCATATAAACAGTAAAAAAGTAAGATTGAAGAGAAATAAGAGGGAAAGAAAAGGGAAGAAAAGAGAAGAAGAAAAGGAAAGAAAAGAGAAGGAGAAAAGGGAAAAAAGGAAAAAAAGTTTACATGGATTCGGGTGCTGCGATTCCAAGCGTATTAAGCGAGTTTGTAAGCACAATCCTTGCGCAGTTCACAAGAGCCAGTCTTGCAGCCCTGACTTTTTCGTCCTCGGCAGCAATTACAGGGACAAAGCGGTAGAACTGATTAAAAGCATCGGCAAGCTCGCGGGCGTAGATTGCAAGCACATGAGGCTTGAGTTCGCGGGCTGCAAGGTCGATTATGCTGTCAAACGATGCCATCTTCTTGATAAGATCAATCTCAGTATCCTCGACAAGCAGAGAAGGATCGATTTCTGCAGAGGAATTCCAGGAAATTTCTTCCTTTGCCTTCTCGAGAATACTGCAAGCACGGGCATGGGAATACTGAATATAGGGAGCGCCCTGCTTCTCAAAATCCAGAGCCTCTTTCCAGTTGAAAACCGTGGATTTTTCTGGGGAGACTCTTACTATATCGTATCTCACCGCACCTATTCCGACCATTTCCGCAACCTGTTTCTTGAACTCGTCAGCAGTCTCAGGACGGCGGGTTTCGACCTGCTCAAGGGCAGCTTCCGTAACCCTGTCAAAGAGCTCATCCGCACTTATGAACTGCCCACGGCGAGTGCTCATTGAACCTTCAGGGAGAGAGACGAACTCGAAGATAACGACCTCAGGTTCCTTGATCCCGATTACATTCAGGGTAGCTCTGAGCTGGCCTGAAATCAGCTTGTGGTCAGCTCCGAAAATATCGATTATGCGGTCTGCCTGTCCGGCTTTCCATTCATGGTAAGCAAGATCTCTGGTTGTGTAAAGAGAGGTGCCGTTTGAACGCTGGATAACAAGGGTCTTTTTAAACCCATAATCTGAAAGGTCTACCACTAGGGCTCCTTTGTCTGTTTTAGTCCTTCCGGTCGCCTTGATCCGCTCGACAATATCATGTACTGCGCCGGATTTAAGGAAAGTGGATTCACTGACAAATTTATCATGGACAACGTTTAAACGGAGCAGAGTCTCCTTGATTCCGGAAATCGCCAGGGAAACTGCCTTGTTAAAACTATCAATTGTCCTGACATCCCCGGCTTCTACCTTTTCCATAAGAGCATCAATTTCCTTTATGTACTCCGGATTTTTATCCAGCTCGACATTGGCTTTGATATACACATCAGCAATGGCAGAATCGGGTTTTCTGGAAAGGTCAAGCTCAAAGCGTTCGCATGCCCAGGAGACTACTGCAATCTGGCGGCCCATATCATTGACATAATACTGTACCTCCACATCGTATCCTGCTCGCCTGAGAATGCGGGCAAGCGTATCTCCGATAATGGAATTTCGGATGTGACCTACATGCAGGGGGCCGTTAGGGTTTGCTGAGGTGTGCTCAAGTAAAATTTTATCCTTTGGAGCTCCGCAGCCAAATTTTTCTTTCTCTTCAAGGACTGTAGCAACCGTCCTGTCCAGGTAGTGCCTGCCTGCATGGAAGTTAATGTAAGGGCCAGAGGCACTTACTTCTTCTATGTACGAACCATCCGGAATTTCAATTGCAGAAACGATACGGGCTGCAAGCTCTTTCGGGTTTTGCCTGTACAGACTTGCCAGCCTGAAAGCGGCCCTGCTTGCGAGGTCAGCGTAAGAGGAGGTTTCGAAATAAAGTTCGGAATCTTCAATTTCAAGTCCGGCCTTTTGGATTGCGTCTTTTAAGATTGATGTAGCCTGAGCTTTTAATTCCAGGAACAAGATAAATCACCTGTAAAAACTACGAAAACAACGTGATAGCCTTAAATTTACTAATTTTAATTTACGGATTTTAATTCAATCGTTTTAATTTACTAATTTTGATTCAGTGATCTAAGTACGGTTTAATTAAAAAAGTATTGGGTAAAAAGTATTGGATAGGAGTCCTGGTGAGATCAGACTCCAGTACTATACCTGAGAATTGCAGCAATGCCTCCGAAAGCGTTCATAAGTTGCGAACCTTCGTCAAAGTCAGTAGACACGAAAACAACTTTTGCATTGCTTTTGTCAGCAAGCGCTGAGAGCTCGTCAACAATATCGGTAACATCCGTGACTTCAAGGGAGGCTCCACAGTTTGGACAGTTCCCGGCTGTAGGGGCAGATTCCCCGGGTTTCCAGCGCCGTGTCCACTTATTTTCATATCCGCAAACACTGCACTTTGTGGTTACCCTTTCAGCCCGCAGATCTTCGGAAAGCAGGAGCATATCCACAGCATTGATTTCGAGATTTGCCCTAACCTGGGTTTCTCCATAAGCTACTTTGCCTGAATCGGAAATGAGTTCTTTGAAAAAGGCTCTGACAGCGTTTTTCTCCCCCATTAGCTCAAGATCCTGGAGCTTGTCTTCGGCAGCATTCACAAGTTCCGAAAGTCCGGATTCATCAGTATAAGCAGTATCAAAAAGCCCAAGAATCTTCTTCAGAAGTTCGTGGTGCAGGAACTCTCCAGCATAGAATTCTTCTTTTGTAGGAGAAGGCCCTCCTATCAGGATACCTTTGAAATCTTTAGGTTCAACGGCGAGGAAAATATCATCTGCAGCGTCTCCTATCCTCTTATAGAACTCATGGATAGCAATTAGCCTGAGCTGCTGGAAACGATGAGAACTCTGACCACCTTTCCTCTGTTTTCCCGGAACTGTTGAGGTGAGGTGGCGGAAGGCCTCAGTTCGTTTTCCGACCAGAAGCCCTACAGTAGCTTCCCTGCGGTCAAGAACCAGAAGCCCGAAGGTACCTTTGTCCTTGAGCATGTCCTCAAGAGGTTCAAGATAGAAAGCGGAATCGCAGTGATATTTGTAAACAGTAATCGGCTCCGGAGGGACAATTACTTCGCTCTCCATGCTTGTCTTGTTGGCTCCGATATCCACGGCCCCTGTGAAATATACGATTCCGTTTTCAGGAACCTTGTCCAGATATCTGAGCCTTGAAAGGAGAGATTCAATGGCTCCCTGTACATTCGTCCTGGTAAGCTTGGACTTGATGTTTGCAGCCTGCCCGTGCTCGTCTTTCAACTGGTTTGTAACGTCAAAAATCTGCTTGTCATGAGGTATATAAAGAGAAATTAGCTCGGTACCTCTTCCCCTCTTATTCCTCAGGTTTTCAAGCTTCTTTTTAAATTCGTACTTTTCATGTGCAGATTGTTCAGTCATTTTAAAAATTCCCCGTAAAGAAAGTAACAAAATTCTGAGATTTCTATAAGGTATTTCTGATAAATTTTAGGTTGAATCCGTTATTGAATTTGAAAATGTAACTGGGAGTTTCAATTTTGAGATTTTCAATATAGAGTCTCTGTCATTTTTGTTATTCAGTTTATCATTCGTTTAGCTTTTCGGTTAGCTTAACAAGGGTGAAAGGAGAATTTGGTAACAACAAATCACACAGCGAGTCTTATCTCAACCGAAAGCTAAATGTAAAAACCGCTCTGAACACAAAAACTAAGAGTAAGAGTACGCTGCCAGAAAAACCGGCACTCCGAAATTCCAGAAAAAACCAGTCCCTTTACTGCGTAAACCTGTTCTTTTTCGTGCTCTGTTGATATCACTAGATATGAGACATAATTTTACTCAAACTGTATATAACTATAAAACTGAATTAATCCCTTTGGGATCATATTCTAATTGAAACATGAGTTTATATTTGTTTCTATCCCTTAACTTGTTTTATATATTTATATATAAAAGTCTTTCTATGCCTCAAACTGCTAATATTACTGCGTACTAATGATAGAAAACTTGAATATAATCAAGGCAGGAAACCTTTTTGACAGGAAACTTTTTCCCGTTAACAGGGGATTTTTTTCTCGTTGACAGGAGACTTTTTCCCGTTCTTTGATAACAGGACTACCCTGCTGATTTCAGATTCATCTGCGATTTCATACCCAAGGTGTTTTGCAAGTTCCTGTGAGAACTCGAGAACCTCTTCATGAGTAGGCATTGCAGAGCGGTCAAGCCTGAGCCGTGAGAAACCCAGATGCATGTAAGCTTTTATCTCCACAAAATCAGGGGAAGCTTTTTCCATTAGCCTGGCATAAGCCTCAGGCTTGAACAGATTTCCACCTTTGACCAGAGTAGTTCGGATGACTGTCCTTGATTTTTTCTGCTTCATAAGGGACAGAGATTCATTGATCTTTTCCCAGAGGACAGGCGATCTGGGCTGGCAGACCTTCAGATAGGTCTCAAGATCCGGAGCGTCGAGGCTCATATAGAGTTGGGAAGGGGAAACCTTTGCAAGCATCTCGGGAACTGTGCCGTTTGTGACAAGAAAGGTCGTAAAACCTCTTTTTTCATACTCCTCGATAAGTTCCGGGAGATAAGGGTAAAAGGTCGGCTCTCCGGACAGGGAGATTGCAACATTGTTAGGCTCATTGCCCTCAAGCCAGCGTTCCTTAAGTGCATTAGGAGAACCGCCAAAGCCTGTGATTAACTTACGCTGGCAGGCAATACTTTCTTCCACTATCTTTTCAGGCGAATCCCACTCCTCGGGCGCAGGAACAGGGACCTCAGTAGGACGCCAGCAGAAAAGGCAACGTTGATTGCACATAAGCGTTGGAGTCATCTGAAGGCAGCGGTGGGATTGAACTCCATAAAACTTCGATTTATAGCAGAAACCCTGACCATTCATAGCGTGCCTTAGCCAGAGACAGGTCTTAACAGCTGAATGGTGGCCTGCCAGAGCATAGCCCTGCTTTTTTAGGAGAGTTTTAAAATCAGGGATATCAAAAGGAAGCAAAGCAGTTTCTTCCTCCCTGTTCTCCTCCTGAACTTCCGGTAAATCTTCCCCGGCATTTTCCTTTTTTTCTTCCAGCGGCATTTTCCGCATATTAAATCTTTGTGGTATATATAAGGATCGGAAAATAATTTTGGAGAGGGCTTCAGTGGTCCAGTTAAAATCCAGTTATTCAGTTAAAAACGAATAAACTTCAATGAAACTTTATAAAAAGTCAGTCAAAAGCAAGAATCTTTACGTCAAAATTCTCTAGATCCACAATCGGGACCCTGGCAGGGACAGGTACTAGATTTACACGTTTCTGGAACTCCGTTTGGCCCTGCCAAGTTCCGGAATTGACCAGAAGAACATTTTTATAACGCTGGACTCCAAGGGTATGGACGTGACCTGTATGAATAATATCAGGTACAGGATCGATTATAAAATAGTCCTTTTTCTCAGGAGATATAGAGACTCTGCTTCCATAAGTTGGAGCAAGATGCCTGCGTTTCAGCATCTCAAGGACTGCCCCGGCAGGTTCCTGATACGAAACTCCGGGAACACTCGCCACAAGATCGTCAATCGACCTGCCGTGGTATATGAGAATGCGGACACCGTCAAGCTCCAGAAAAGCAGGGTTACCAACGAAAACAATATTCTGAGGGAAATATGCCTGAATACTTTCCGGTAGGGCAGGCTGAGGTTCTGCCTGGCGAACAGCATCATGGTTTCCTGGACTTATGATTACACGAATATGCTCGGGAATTTCCCTGAAATATTCGGCAGCCTTCCTGTACTGTTCGTAGACATCCAAAATATCCAGTTCCATTTCCTGATCAGGGTAGATCCCTATTCCGTCAACAATGTCTCCTGCGACAACAAGATAACGAACACTGGCTGCAAGCTCCCGCATACTCTCTGAATCCGATTCCCCCTTCAAAAAATCCAGGAAATCCAGCCAGGAGTCTTCCATAAACTGGGAACTGCCCACGTGCACATCCGAAATCAATACTGCTTTCCCATGGCTTCCGGTTCTGCGCTGGACATTATTCGGGACGTCGGGTTGTATTAGCTTTGTTGCTAGCATTAGGCTTCCGTCATTGGTTATCGAACCAGTTGCCCCTATGACCTCATCGAGGAGAATTCTTGATGCAAGTTCAAAAAGCTCTTTATCGGAATTCCGAATAAGGACTGAAAAAGAACCTGTTGGATCTTCCAGAGAAAGGATTTTATGGCCGTTCGTTGTGCTACTGATATCCGAAACCATGCCTATAATCGAGATTTCCTCAGAACCCCCATCTCCTCCTCTGCGAAAGTTTCTTCTTTTTAAGCTTTCGATGGGACGTGCGTTTATCCTGCCCCGGATAATCTCCGAAAGCCTGCTGTATCTGTCCCTGAAATACTGCACAAATTGCATATATTCTCCGACACAGGTGGAATGCCCTGTTATATCCGAAACTACGGTCACAGGGTTTCTCCCCGGGTAATGTTTATACTCCTCGTTCTTAGAACCAGAAAATAGCCCTCTCTCAGAAGCGGAGGAAGATTGCTCTGTCCTGAAAATCCGATTTGAAGAAGGAGAGGGAAGAGGGGGCCCCTGCCCGAAAAAGGGAGAAGTTGACCTGTTTATAGCCTGGGGAGAATGGAAGGAGAAAGTCGGAGGCGCTACCTTCACCGAAGAAAGGGAATCTGAGGCAAGATTGGAGGCCAAAGCTTCGTCAGATGAAACAGCACTTGATTTATTATCCAGAGTATTCGGAATGTCTGGAATATCCGGAGTATCCGGAAATGGTTCATAATCTATATCCTGAACTGAAATAGAATCAGGAACAGAGTGTTGAGATGACTTTATAATCGGGTCAGGAGATGTAATGACAACATCAGACCCTGAGGAAAGAGCAGCCTCTGAAAGAGAATTGGATACTAAAAAGGAATCAAGTTCGGAAGATGGATTGTCTGATCCGGAGGAAAGTATGGAAGTCCCAGAAAGAATTTTCTTTTCCTCAGTAGAAAGGGCATTTATTTTGTCTGAAGGTGATTCATCTGCTGAAGTTTTGAAAACAGGGTTTTTACTACCCTCTGTATAACCAGGTTTTTTTCCATTTTCTTTGTAGTCAGGATTTCCTCTATCTCTTGTGTAATTCAGCTTTAAGGACTTTCCGGAAGCGGTAAAACCTTCAAGATCTATATTTTCGGTCCCTATGACAATGACAGAGTCATTTAAAGTTGAAAGAACATATTTGAGCAGGTCTTCGGGAGAGTCGCTGGAATAAATAAGTTCTACGGCTTCAGGGCTAATCTGGTACTCTTTTTCCATAACAGCCCTTATAATATCCTTTCTTTCCATAATTCCAACCAAACCTTTCGAATTACCTGAACTTTTCCAAATCTTTCATGACTTATCCGGCACCATAACCAATTTCACTCAATACTCGCCAGAGACTAAAGCAAAAGTCTGTTTAAAATATAAAAATTAATAAGGTACGAAACTAATGCACTAAATATAATTTGTTACCGTAAAGAAGAATTTATGAAACTTTTGTACGCTCGATAGAATACTTATAGTTATTAATTCCTATCTATTGTAGAATGAGTATTAGTTCCTATTAATGTAGAATGAACCTGCCCATTATTTATTAAAAAGTAATAAAAGTATTAGAATAAGAATGAAAATACTAAAAAACAGATGAATCAGTTGAAAAAAAGCAATCTAAAAAATCAATTTAAAAGAGTTAATTAAAAAAATCGATTGAAAAAAGTCAATTGAAAACTAATATAAAGTAAAAACAACTCTTCAGTAAATCTACTGAGAAGGCTCAGTGAACTACCATTTAGCTAAAGACCTGGGGGTTTTACGCTTCGTAATAAAATCAATTTTTGACTAACTTATATAAGTCAGAACAGTAGAATGTAGGGCTCAAGTAGTTCTGCGGCTGCATTATACTCTGAAAATCGTTAAACCTCTGGTCATAATAAGCTCACCCCGATAAGATTCGAGTCGGACAAGTGGATGGAATATAACGCAGCACCCTAGCACCTAACAGAATAAAATCAAAAAATAAAGGTTTAGCATGAGTGAAATTAGTAAAGAAAACAGTGTCCAGGAACAGGGAAACCCCTGGGTTTCCCTTGGGAAGGACTTGCTGTCTGTTGTAGCTGTTGTGATCATTTTCATGGTCCTTTCCAAGCTGGCATTCGGACTCTGGACTCCTATGGTTGCGGTGGAGTCGGGGAGTATGGAACCACATATGCAGATAGGAGATATTATTTTCATCAAAAGCATCGATAGAGCTAATGTTACCACTAATGAAGAAGGAAAAAACACAGGCTATAAGTCTTTTGAAAACTATGGAGATGTGATTCTTTACCGCCCATATGGAGAGGAAGGTGTAACTCCGATAATTCATAGAGCTATGTACAGAGTGGAAGCTGGAGAGCCGATGTGGAAAAACGGACCCATTGCTCCGTATTCCGGTTATATTACCAAAGGAGACAATGTTGTAACCAATCAACATTTTGACCAGGAAGGACAGATAAGTTATAATATGCCTGTAAAAGACGAGTGGATTATAGGAACTGCACAGTACAGGATTCCTTATCTGGGGTATGTCAGACTGCTCTTCTCATGAACCATGTCTATACGGCCCTCAACTTATCTTTTTAGACCCTGAACCAGTTTTGTTCACGAACTGGTTCAGGCATCCTGTTCTTTATTTCTTGCAGCTTTAGGTTCTTGGTTTGTGCTCATATCTTATTATTATATATTACAATGATTATGTTTTTAAATAATCATTCTATTCTTGCCAGAAAATTGTGTGAATTCCTGATTGCGTAAATTTTTGGTTACGTTAACTATTGAGTCTCAGCAGATTAAAGTAAGGATCATAATCAATCCAAAAAGTTTCAGGAAATCAAAAAAAGCTTAATAAATCGCAAAACGGCTCTAATTACAGGAAGTTAGAGGCAGCAATCTTTGAGGAAACAATTCCAAAAAAGACAAATAAAGGAAAGGAATGGAAAAGTCACCAAAAAGTAACTAGAAAAACAGTCAAAAATGGTCAAAGACGGTCAAAAAAACAACCAAAAAATCAAAGAAAATCAAAATAGAATCAAAAAACATTCAAAAGCCGTCGGAAAAATGAAACTGAATAAATTAAAAATCGGCAAGGCCGAAACACCTGGAAACCTTCTTCTTGCGCCTATGGCAGACGTGACAAATCTAGCTTTCAGGCTGCTCTGCAGGCAGAGCGGAGCTGACCTTACCTATACTGAGATGATCAGTGTAGATGCTCTGCTCAATGAAAACCGAAAATCGTTTCTCAAAGGGCTTTCTTCTCCTGAAGACCGACCTTTTGGAGTTCAGCTTGTAGGAAGCTCCCCTGAAAAACTAAGGGAAGCTGCACTCTTTATTGAAAAAGAATACAGGCCTGAACTCATCGACGTGAATATGGGCTGCCCTGCGCAGCGCATTACAGGGACAGGATGCGGCTCGGCTCTTCTCAATTCCCAGAAACTTGTATATGAAATAATTTTGGAGCTGACCGATGTGCTGAAGACTCCTGTAACTGCAAAGATCCGAATTCTGAAGAGGGATGAAAAAACCCTTGAGATCGCACGCCTGATAGAAAAGGCTGGGGCTTCGGCCCTGACCGTACATGGTAGGAGGGCAGAGCAGATGTACTCCGGAAGTTCGGACCTTACAGCGATAAGAACAGTCAAACAGGAACTATCCATTCCAGTGATTGCGAACGGGGATATAAGAGATGAGGAGTCTGCTGAAGCTGCCCTTGATTTTACGGGCTGTGACGGGCTTATGATAGGGCGCGCAGCAATGGGAAATCCCTTTATTTTTAAAAGGATAAGGTACTACCTGGAAACCGGAGAAAGGCTGGAATTTGACAGGCAGACCCAGAAATTGGAGGACTTTGAGAACTATATTGCCTTACTTGAAGAATACAATCTCCAGGCGTCTACAAATCTAAGAATGCATGCCCACTGGTTTACAAAGGGGTTGCGCGGCTCGCGGCAGATTAGGGAAAAGATTAATAATCTGAAAGATGGAAAGGCGATGATTAAGTTAATAAAGGACTTCTATAAGGAGAAATATTAAAATATCCCATATTTTTTAAGAGATATTTGTTTACGGCTATGATGCAATAAAACGTTGACCGTAGGCAGGTTAACCTGAAAATAACAAATATAATATGTTTTAAAAAATAATTATGGATTAGAAATATATATAAAGAATATCTTTCAATTTACCGAAAACCTAATAATATTCTACACTATTATCCATGAACTATCAGGCATAAAACAGTGTGAACCCAGAATTGAAAATGAGTCTTTCAAATTAATTATACTCATGATATGAAAGAGATCCAGGTTAACAATTTACCATCCAGGCTTTTGGATCCCCGACGTGCATGTACATGTCACACTTATTATATTAGAGTAGTGCCTGAAGAAAGAGTCAGATGCTAATTTGCATCTGACAAGTTAATAAATTGAATGATATCAGGTTAATTCGATCCGATTAATATTTGATTAATGTTCGATCACTAGCAGTGTGCCGGACAAATAATTAAGACTTGCCAAACAGACTGCCGAGAACAGCAAAAATACATAAAAGCACTAAAAAACGTTAGATAAAACCGCATTAAAAAGGAGAATCCAAATGAAGGAAATCAGAATACACGGTCGAGGAGGCCAGGGTTCTGTTACCGCGGCTGAAATGCTTTCCGTTGCAGCTTTTGAAGATGGAAAGTTTAGCCAAGCTTTCCCCGCTTTTGGGGTAGAGCGTAGAGGTGCCCCAGTCCAGGCATTCACGAGGATTAGCAATAATCCTATCAGGCTCCGAAGCCAGATTTACACCCCGGATTATGTTATTGTCCAGGATGCAACCCTGCTTGAAACTGTTGACGTTGCAAGCGGGATAAAGGATGACGGAATAATTATTGTTAACACAACCGAAAAGCCGGAAAGCCTGAAACTCAATACAAAAGCTAGGGTCATGACCGTGGATGCTACCAAGGTGGCAATGGATATCATAGGTGTTCCTATTGTAAACACTGTCCTCCTTGGAGCTTTTGCGGGTGCAACCGGAGAAATCAATGTAGAATCAATCCAGCATGCAGTAAGGGCTCGTTTTTCAGGAAAGGTAGGAGAAAAGAATGCAAATGCAATCCAGAAGGCCTACAAGCTTATCAGGGGGGAAGAAGCGTGAGTAACGGATCCGAACAAGACCGCAAAATACGACCCGAAGTTCTGAAAAACGAAGATGAAGAGGGTCTAAACATTTCACGCTGCAGAGTCTGTAAACCTGGTTCTACCCTTATAAACAAAACCGGAGGCTGGAGAAACTTCCGTCCTGTTTATATTTACGAAAAATGTACCAAATGCGGAATCTGTGAGATCGTCTGTCCTGATATGTCTGTCAAACCCAGAGAAGACGGCTTTTTTGAATATGATTATGATTACTGCAAAGGTTGCGGCATCTGTGCAAATGAGTGTCCTGCAGATGCAATTGAAATGATTCTGGAGGAGAAATAATGATTGACCCGGCTTACAGAAAAAAAATGGTAGTTGTTGAAGGGTCCTATGCTGTGGCCCATTCCGCAAAAGTCTGCCGTCCAAACGTAATTTCAGCCTATCCGATTACTCCTCAGACCCATATTGTCGAACACTTATCTCAATTTATGGCAGACGGGGAAATCCCTAACTGTGAGTATATTAATGTAGAAGCCGAGTTCTCGGCAATTTCTGCCCTTATAGGAGCATCAGCCGTAGGCGCAAGAACTTATTCAGCCACAACTTCTCAGGGACTTCTGCTCATGCATGAGGCACTTTTTAACACTTCAGGTATGAGGCTTCCGGTTGTTATGACAGTGGCAAATAGAGCAATTAGCGCTCCAATCAACATCTGGAACGATCATCAAGATGCTATTGCACAGAGAGATACAGGCTGGATCCAGCTTTATGTAGAGGATGTTCAGGAAGCATGTGACACCCTGCCTCAGCTCTACAAGATCGCAGAAGACAACGAGATCATGGTTCCGGGTATGGTCTGCATGGATGGTTTTATTCTGTCTCACGTTTATGAGCCTGTTGTCCTGCTTGAACAGGATTTGACCGACAATTTCCTCCCGACTTTCCAGCCTGAAAATATTCTTGACCCTGAAGATCCCAAAACTTTCGGAGCCTTTGCAACTCCTGACACCTATGAAGAGTTCAGGTATCTCCATGAACAGGCAATGCAGAAAGCTCTTTCTAAAATCGAAACTACAGCAAAGGAGTTTGAAGAAGTCTTTGGCAGGTTCCATGGAGGACTTATTGACGGTTATATGCTTGACGATGCCGAGATTATTGTCATGTCTATGGGCTCTATTCTCGGTACTGTTAAGGATGTTGTTGATGAGTACAGAGCAAAAGGAGAAAAGATCGGCGTCTTAAAGGTCAGGTCCTTCAGACCTTTCCCGAAGAAACAGATCTGTGAGGCTGTTAAGAATGCCCATGCAGTTGTCGTACTCGATAAGAACATTTCTATAGGGACAAACGAAGGAGCGCTCTTTACAGAAACCAAATCTTGTCTCTACAACAGTAAAGTCCGGATACCTGTGATTGGCTATACTGTGGGGCACGGAGGCCGTGACATTCGCGTGGAAAGTATTGCAAAGGTTATAGAAGAAACCAAGAAAGTTGCAAAGTCAGAAATCACGGTTGAAAGCCAATTCCTAGACCTCAGGGAGGAGTTGCTATGAGTAAAACTGCACCGAAAACGTATATCACGTCCGGGCACAGCGGCTGTGCAGGTTGTTGTGATGCCTTTGCTGCAAAATTCACACTTATGGGTTCAGGCCCAAACACAATTGTAGTTAACCCGACAGGCTGTCTCGAAGTTATGTCTACACCTTTCCCGTATTCCTCCTGGCAGGTTCCGTGGATCCACTCCCTCTTTGAAAACGCAGGAGCAGTAGCTTCAGGTGTAGAAGCTGCCTTGAAGGCTCTTGGCAAAAAGGATGATGTCAAGGTTGTATCAATTGGGGGAGACGGTTCTACTATGGACATCGGCCTCGGTTCCCTCTCGGGCGCATTCGAGAGAGGCCACGATTTCACCTATGTGTGTATGGACAACGAAGCTTATATGAACACCGGAGTCCAGCGCAGCAGTGGAACACCTTTTGATGCAAGTACCACAACTACTCCAGCCGGAAAAGTTTCCTTTGGAAACCCGCGCCCTAAGAAGAACATGCCTGCTATCATGGCAGCTCATGGCTCTCCATATGTGGCCACGACCTCCATAGGTTTCCCAAGAGACATGATGCGAAAGGTCAAGAAGGCAACTGAAATCGTGGGCCCTACCTATATCCATGCCCAAGCCCCTTGTCCAACAGGCTGGGGTTTTGATACATCCAAGACCCTGGAAATTGCCAAACTTGCAGTCGAAACCTGCCTCTGGCCCATGTATGAAATGGAAAACGGGGAAATTACCCAGGTCAGGAAAGTTAAAGATCCCAGGCCAGTCGAGGAGTACCTGAGAGCCCAGAAAAGGTTCAAACACCTCTTCACCAAGGAAGGCGGTGAGGAAGAAATAAAGAAAATCCAGGCTATTGCAGACTGGAATATAAAGCACTTTGGGCTTCAGTAAAAGCTGAAGTTCCACTTTTCAACTTTCTTTTTGATTTTTTGTATTCAGCCTACCCAGATAAGTTGATTGATACTGATTTTGATGTAACCCTTATTTTTGACACTCATAGATTCATCGGATTAATACTGATAAAATCTATGTACTGTTGATTTGAGCTATAATGGCGGGAAATATCTACTACATACAACCTGTTGTAACTGCGTACAAGATTCCATTGATTAGTTTCCGTAAGTCCGCACGAGATTTTCCAGTATGTGGTTTCTGTGGAGGAAGATAGGGTTCTATGGATTTCCATAGAATGTCATCGATTTCACGAAATCACATAATATCACATAATATTAGATTTATAATATACATATTATAGTTTTTTTTGGGATTGGTTCTACTTGAAAAAAATCTACTGGATAAGTCAGAATTTTGCGATGTATATAGTCAATTTAATGCTTTAAATTTAGAAAAAGCAAACACATATTAAATTGAAAAGAACAAAATTAAGAACAGATTTTACTTTAAACGTGATTAGGCATCTGTTTTTAAATGCCGTTTTTAGAGAATCCGTTTTTTAACTGCCACTTTAAAAAAATACCGTTTTTCGAAGACCGTTTTTAAAGCTTTCGTTTTTCGAAGACCGTTTTTATATATCGTTTTTAAAGCTTTTGTTTTTGCATACCGTTTTTTTATGTATCGTTTTTTAAGACACCGTTTTTCACAGATGCCTTGCAATTCAGATAGCTTTTAGTTATATAAAACTACGGATGTACTGAAAAATAAATATAAATTCTCAGAAGTACTGAAAAATATGAGATAAGTTGGAGACAAGAAAAGAAAAAACCTGGCTTTAAATCCTAATGAAAAAGAGAAATATATTAAAAAGTGAGTTACCAGGCGATCACAGATCAACTAACGGTAACTGTCTTCTCAGATCAGGCAAATAGCCTTCTCTGTGCAGAGCTATTTTATAGTCGCTTATTGTTCTGCATAATTTGTGAGTATATTTTATGCAGTCGGTACCAACGTCCCCCTTGAACAGTATCTTTTCGGTTTTTTCAATAAATTCGGGGTAGGTAAATATCAGTTCTTCTTTTGTGTGCAGGAACAGAGCTGCAAAGTCTCTGTGAATGCCCATGCTTCTTTTAAGCAGTTCGACATTAAGGTGGTCCTCAGATAGATAGGGGTTGAACTTCACAAAGGTATGGAAATCTGCAATGTTCTGGTTTAAGGAGTTCAGAATTGAATACAGAACGTTGTCGGTCTCCGGAAGGGGGATATCCGGAAGATCGAGGTAATCTCCATCAAAAGTCTCATTTTCTTTTATATTTTGATCCCGGGTTGTATCACGATCCATTTTATCACCCTGATTGTAACAATTTATTTTAGGAAATAGTCTGATGGCTTCCGTTTCATATAACGGATTCAATCACTTGCTTTGATATAGCTTTCAGATACACTTACTGGATTGGCTTAGGGTGGCTCCAAATAAATCCATCGTGTTTAATTTGCCGGCGTATCCGTCACTTCCCCACTCGAAGCGATTACGCACATGGGTGAGATGCTTCAGATTCCGTTTTTATCTCCACGAACCAAGCCTGAGAGGTTTAGTACTGGGTCCCATAAAATATAATCAATTAAACGTTTAGGCTCTTGCATCTCACCATATATAAAATTATGTCTTAATAAAACTGAATAAATATAATTATGGTAGAATCTTTACCCGATACTGTAAAAGTCCTGAATAGCTATTAAAATAGTCCTGAATATGTCATAAACACCCATTTAAAGCCTTTAAAATGGAGTTCAGGGATTTTTTAAACTCCTGAGCTTCTTCTATTCTCAAGCATTCCCATCCCAAAGGCCGTAAGTCCATATACAAGGCTCAATACTAGAATGATCGTTGCACCTGATGGGACATCCAGAGCATATGAAAGACCTATTCCTGTAACGCTGATTACAGTTCCGAAGGCTATGGAAATCAGCATCATATGCTTCAGGTTATGAGTGAATTTGCGACTCAGAGAAGCAGGAATGGTAAGAAGGGCGATTACAAGGATGATACCCACGACCTTAATAAGCACCACGATTGTCAGAGCAATTATGCAGAGCATGAAAAGGTAAAGCTTCTCGGTAGGAAAACCCTGCACGGTTGTGAACTCTTCGTCAAAACAGAGGGCAAGAAATTCCTTATAAAGTAAGTAAACTGCACCTACTATCACTATATCAAGAGCTAGCATAAAGTAAAGGTCAAAGCGAGGCACTGTCAGAATATTTCCGAAAAGGTAGGTCATAAGATCAGGGGCATAACCAGGGGTTAGATAGACAAAAATAATCCCAAGTGCCATTCCAAGAGACCAGAGTATGCCTATAGCACTGTCTTCCGGGATTTTAGACTTCTTGCTCACAGTTCCCATGACAAGAGCTGAAAGCAAGCTGAAGGGAAGAACTCCGAACATAGGGTTGATTCCGAGGTAATAGCCCAGGCCAACACCTCCAAAGGAAGCATGGGCTATCCCTCCACTTATGAAGACTATTTTTTTGACGACAACATAGACTCCTATAATCCCGCAGGCTATGCTTGCAAGAACTGCAGCCGCAAGAGCGTTCTGGATGAAATTGTATTGCAGAAAATCAAACATTCTTATTTCTCCATCTGTTTTTCTAATCAGTCCTTTTCGAACAAGTCCTGATCTTCAGGGATCTTCCTCGTGGTTACTCAACACCCTGTGAGGTATTCCATGAGCGATCAGTTCGACAGGACACTGGTAAGTAGCTTCCAGATCTTCAACAGAGATTTCTCTGGAATTGTGGTAATGAAGCGTACGGTTTAAGCAGGCTATTTTGTCGACATAAACAGAAACCGCACTGAGGTCGTGAGTAACCATGATAACTGCCATTTCCTGCTTGAGCCTGTTCAGCAGGCGGTAGAGTTCATCCTGCATATGAGGATCAAGCCCGGAATTAGGTTCGTCCAGAAGCAGAAGTTTGGGATTCGTAGCAAGAGCTCTTGCAATAAAGACCCTCTGTCGCTGCCCGCCCGAAAGCTGCCCAATCTGTCGGTCTCTGTATTGGAACATTTCTACCGTCTTAAGGGCTTCCTCTGCAGCTTTTTTGTCTTCTTCTCGGTATTTCTTCAGAAAACCCGTATGGCTCATCCTGCCTGTAAGAACCACTTCCCAAACACTGATAGGAAAGTCAAAATCAAAACCTCTGTATTGAGGGACATAGCCTACAAGCTCTCTGCTCTTCTCGGGAGGTTTCCCAAAGAGTTTCACACTGCCCCTGTAAGGCTTCAAAAGCCCAAGAAGCACTTTAAGAAATGTAGTCTTTCCTCCCCCATTAGGTCCGATAATCCCAAGCAGTCCACTGGATTCTTTTAATTCAAAATTTATTGCCTCAAGAATTGTCTGGGTTCCATAACGAATCCACACATCCTTAAGTTCTATAACTTTTTCCATTGCCTTCCCTTCAGAATATCGTTTTTTATCGTTTTTGTTTGTCGGATTCAATCTTTTGATATTTAAATACGAAATTTGAGTGGTTGACTTAACCAGGACTTGAATGCTAATTTTACTGGTTTCGTATTTTATTGGTTTCGTATTTTACTGGCTTCTTACTTTACTGACTTCAAACAAGGTTTCTGGCAAAAATATCGGATACGTTATCCATATTTGCTATGTAATCCTTTGCAAGCGGGTCTACAGCTATAACCTCACCACCTATCTCTTCAGCTACGGCTTGCGCACTCCGCGTGCTGGATTGAGGCTGGATAAAAATTACCTTGACGTGCTTTTCCTTTGCAAGGTCTACAAGCTTCGCCAGATCCTCAGCGCTTGGCTCTTTTCCTTCAATCTCGACTGGAATCATGGTAAGGTTGTAATCCGCCGCAAAATAGCCCCAGGACGGGTGATAAACTATGAAATTTCTTTCCTTTTTTCCTTCAAGCTTTTCGCGGATCCTTGCATCCAGAGAATCCAGCTCTTTAAAATAGGCGTCTCTATTCTGAGCATAGTAAGTTTTGTTCCCAGGATCTACTTTGGCAAGTCCCTCATAAATGTTCTCGACCATTATTTTTGCGTTTGCAGGAGATGTCCATATGTGAGGATCCAGTCCAGTTTCTTCGTGACCAACTTCAAGTTCTCCTGCATGTTCCTCTGCTCCCTCCCCTTCGTGATGATCGTCAGCGGCAAGTTCCCTGAGTTTGATTCCGTTAGAAGAATTTACGATAAGAGTTCCACTGTTAATAGATTCGAACCTGTCGATCCATACTTTCTCAAAAGGCATATCGACACCGACAGTAACATACATACGAGCTTCGCTCGCTTCCCCCATTTCTTTAGGGGATGGCTCATAAGTGTGAGGGTCTGCTCCCGGAGGAATTATAACAACAGTTTTTACTTTATCTCCCCCCACTTTTTCTACAAACTCAACTTGAGGAAGGAGACTTACAGCCACTGTTATAGGCTCACTCGACCCTGTGACTTCAACATCCTGTCCTGTACTTTCATTAGTTTGAGAGTTTCCTGGACCTGTACAACCGCTGGCAAAAAGGCTCAGACCTACAGTCAAGAGCACTAATAAAGGTAGAATTTTTAGATTCATATTAAGATCCCGCTTTCTTCACTTTTACATTTTCTTCTTTCGCTTTTTTCTGGCTCATGAATATATTTCTGGATAAGATAAGACCGACATCAAGAGAACAAATTTGCATATGCCCAAATTATAGCATATATTCAAACTCTGCATGTATTCAAAATTATATTCAAAGTCTTTATGTCTTTATATATCCAAAGTCCATATATCAAAAATTTGGTATGTACCCAAAGTTTTGGATTATTCAGGAAATTTTTTGGTGTAAGCCCAAATTTAGGTACTTGATTAGCACTTTAGCTCTTTCATCTAGCATTTCGTTTCATGCTTCACTTATTCAAGCACTCAACGATGATTTTCCTCATGCAGACATTCCTCATGACTTATTTCTCCACAGACACCAAACATCGGGTGACCCATTGAGCTACAGATTTTATCTACAGCATCCCTGGAGACGAAAGCCTCAAAACGCGAAACTTCACTACATGCTTCTTCCGACGAAAGGCCGTAATGGGTTAAAAGAAGACTGAGGATCCTGTGCCTTCGGATAAGAAATTGCGTATACGCCTCCCCCAATTCCGTCAGATCAACACCCCTGTAAGGAACATGGTTCAGGTAGCCTGCATTTGCAAGCTCGTTTAAGGTCTTGGTTGTAGTTGAAGGGTCTACCTGCAGGCCTGAAGAGATCTCTGTGGTTTTTACAGTGCCTCCTTTTCCAAGAATGAACTTAAGATAATCTACCTTTCTCGGAGAGAGTTCAAGGCCCGTAAATTCAGGATAACTTTGCTCATTCATATAGAGAAATATAAAAAACTGGTATTTATTGTTTGCCACATACCAAATTATGAAGTTAGAATTGTACTATAGCAAAATAAGAAGAGCGGGAAAAATCTTGGAGGAATAGGATTAAAACTCTCAGTAAAAGAAAGGATCATTGACATGGGAAATCAGAAAAGTGCCTGAAGCCATTGAAAGGATAACGATTTCTGGAGGAAGCCCGAGTTCAGGAACCAGAGGCAGTAAAAGAGAAGGTGCGATAAGCATAGTCACAATCCTTGATCCCTGAACGGTTTGGAGGGCTGCGGCAACGAAAAAAGGCACAAGGATATGGAGGAAGGCTCAACTGCAAGAAAAACCTGCCAATAGCTCCTCCTGCACCTGTCATGGCAAGAGTTGCTCCGAGAGCACCCCCTCCACAGAGATCAAGAAGGACAACCCCAGTTCTCCTCACAGCTTTTTCGATCAGTTCTCTCAGTACGAGAGATCCGAGCTTTCTGCCAGAAAAGATAGAGAGAAGGACTCCTATGAGAAGCGCAATATTCGGGTTTCCCAGAAAGGTGAGCACAGGATGAGGGTGTTCAAAGCCTGTCTGAAGGAGAATAAGGAGTAAAGGAAAAAAGATAGGAGAGTAAACCTCAAGCCGTCGGGGTCTTTCGACAGAGTTATTATATATTCCTGAGGCTTTTTCCTGAACTTCAGCTGTCTTTTCCTTTACTCTGTTCGAAAAGTCTGCAGTTCCAGACTTTTCCAGATTTTTGGAATAAAGGTAACCTGCAATGGAAGTAGGAACTGCGATAAAAAGTCCCAGAATAAAAAGCCTGTCCACATTAGCCGATAACTCTTCTGCTGCCGAAATGACGACAGGAGAAGGGTAGACAAGGTTAAATGAGGCAACAGCTCCGAGTGCAAGTGCTGTTGCAGTGGAAATGGGGGGGTTATCGAGTCTGGAAGCCAACTCTTTAGCTATTGGAATAAAGATAACATAGGCAAGAATGTAACACATCATGGGAACAGAAAAAAGAAAGCCAAGGACATTAAGGGCAAGCAGAGGATTTCTGGAAAAACATATAATATCAGAGGCTATTAAGGACATCCCTCCGGTTCCCTGGAGCAGAATTCCGATAACACTTCCACACGTAATAATAATAGCAAAACGAGAAAACACGCTGCCCAATCCCCCAGTTATTGCTTCGACCGTGGCCAGGGGTTCTCCTGCAAGGATTCCTGTAAAAACGGATACAAGGACAAGACTGAGAAAAGGGTGCAACCTGAGTTTAGCTGTAAAAAACAATATGCAGAAAAGGGCGAAAAGGAATAGGACCACAGGATGCATGTTTAAAACCTGACGTAAATTTTAATATTCGCTTCAATAGAAGTGGCCGGGCTTAAATATTCTTTTCAGGAGAAGATAGCTCACTAAATTCTTCGATTTCTTCTTCTCCAAGTACTCTTGCAAGATTTAGTAGAATGAGAAGCCTGCTACCTATTTTTCCGACTCCTCTTAGATATTCTGCATTGATTTTCGATTTAATCATCTCAGGGGGCGGTTGAATTGAAGAAAGTGGCAGGCTCATGACCTCCTTTACGGAATTTACAAGCATTCCAACGACTTTATCTTTTACCTCCACTATGATAATTCTGGACAGGCTGTCAGTCTCTTTCGAGCTGAAGTCAAGCCGCTTGTTAAGATCTATCACCACGAGGATCTTTCCCCGCAGGTTAATGAGCCCTTTTATGCATTCCGGAGCCTGAGGAATACGGGTGATCCTCGGAACCGGAATAACTTTGGAGACCTGCATGATATCCACTCCGAACTCTTCACCTGAAAGCTCAAAGGTCACTAAATGAAGATTTTCTTCCGAAAATCTTGAACCTTCATCCAATGTTTCTTCAAACATTTGAATTCCTCAAACTAGCTCCAAAATTTTAACTTGACATGTTTTCTGACTCTTCTTTTAAGTTACCAAGTTTGAACTTTTCCGTAGCTTTTTTCATACTTTCCCCGAGCAAAGAAAGGTCGCTAGCCATGTTGGCAAGTTCTGATATTGAAGCGGTCTGCTCTTCGAGAGCTGCAGCAGTTTCCTGAGTTCCTGCAGCGGATTGTTCCGAAATTGAGGAAATGTCTTCCAGAGTGGAAGTGATTTCTTCAATGGATGCGGACTGCTCTTCTGTAGCAGCTGCAACATCTTCTATCATATTTGTAATTTCATTGATTGTAGTAACAATCCCTGCAACCATTTCAACCGCGTTATTAACAGACAGCGAACCTGCCTGAACATCCTTTTTACTGGCCTCTATGCTTTCCACGGTTTCACTAATGCTGCCTCTTATTTCATCAATTAGGTTGGAAATGTTATTAGCAGCACGGCCGGATTCGTCAGCAAGTTTTCGGACTTCATCGGCTACAACAGAGAAACCCCGGCCGTGCTCACCAGCCCGGGCAGCCTCAATTGCAGCATTCAGCGCAAGCATATTTGTCTGGTCCGCAATCCTGGTAATGAGAGTTACAATTTCATTGATTTGTTGAGATTTGGAGTCAAGCTCTGTTATCACTTCCTTAGTTTCATCAACAGAGGAGCGAATACGGTCCATTTTCACCAGGATTTCTCTTGAAGCATTTCCAATGTTATTGACAGTGCTATTGACAAGATTCGTATTTTTAGAAACTTTCTGGGTATTCTCCGCAATTTCCTGGATATTATGTGTCATGTCCTGCATTGCGTGAGTTATATCTACTATCTTTGTACTCTGCATCTCGGTTCCGTGTGAAATTTCAGCTGCAGTATCGGAAATTTTTCTTGATGCTGAGGCTACTTCCTCAGAAGAAGCAGACATTTCTTCTGAAAGTGTGGAAAGGTGAAGCGAACTTTCCTGAATTTCTTTAATTAGACTACGAAGGTTTTGAACCATCAATTTAAAAGCTTGTGAGAGTTGAGAGATTTCACTTCTTGAATTTCCTTTAATTTCAACACTCAAATCTCCTTCAGAAATTCTGTCTGCCGCTTCAAGCAATTCATAGATGGGTTTTCTATAGAGGTTCAAAATCACAAAAACAAGTAAAGCACCGATAAGTATCGAAAGAAGAGTAACGAGAAAGATCTCATTTATAGAATTTATTATCAAGGTGTCGAGCTTATCTTTCTGGTCGACACTGGCATTTTCAGCATTTTCGTTAATCTTTGCAGCTATGTTCGCCATATTTTTCACATCAGCTGCCTTTTTCTCTTTAAGAATTTCCAGGCGATCAAAGTCACGCCGGATTTTTGTGACATTGGTGATTATTGCGTTTCCACGCTCAAGATTTTCAGGTTTTACTGTCTGCTTATTTAAATTCTCGGCAACTTCAGTTATATTCTCCATAATCAGATCGAAGTTTTCCGCATACTGATCTTCTGGAGTAATTATATAATTCTGGTATTCGCTTCGAGCTTCCATTGCAAATATGCTGATTTTCTGAGCTCCCTGAGCATTAGAAAACTTTTGCTGGAGAACTTCCCCTGAAGAACCGTTTTCTACATATTGTTGGTATTGAAACATCTGATCTTTATAAATTTCATCCGCTTTCTGCAAAATAATATCGCCTTTAGAGGTGATATTGGTTTTCAGGGCTATCTCTTCATTGTTTGCTTTAACATAGCTGTCAAAGCTTTCCTTGAATTCATCAGAAGTTTCCAGAATAGTGTTCATGCGATCCTGATTTGCAGGATCAAGGTAGCCAAGATATACTTCTTTGGATATAGCTGCTTGTCTGGGTACAAGACCAAGATATTCATAAGTATTATTCTTATAAACAGGATCACCATAAATAACATAACTTTCCTGAGCTTCCAGGGCTCCCTGCATATCATTCATGATAAAAGTCATATTTTGAATGGCTCGGCTTTTCTTTTCCACATCATTCATGCCCTGATAGCCTGTGTACCCAACAAATAAAATCAAAACCAGAAGAAGAGCAAAGCCTAGCACTAGATGCCCTATTTTTGTGTTTTTATACATCTTTCTCACCCTTGCCTCCAGTTTCCGTCTCTATACCTTTTCTACCTGCATGAGCTGTTAACCTGTCAGTAGTACCCACTAAGGAAAATGAACGGGAGGAAATGTTTCTATGGAGACTGCCTGATCTTCCCAACCAATTATTCAATACAGACTATTTGAGAGTTGATAAATTTTTTGATTTATTAAAAGAAAGAACGTGATAAAAAAATTATTTACTGTGGTTTTAACCCGGTTTCACTCAATATCTCTTTAGACGTCTACCGAGCCTGCCTTTAGGCGACTGTCTTTTTATCTTTGCATATATCCAGTATCTTCAAGAGTCCGCTATTGTAAGAAAATTCTCGACCTGTGAGCCAAAATCACCAAAGTTTATGGGTTTGGCAAGAACAGCATGGCATCCAGCCTTAAGGAATTTTTCTTTACTTTCAGGATCAGAGTACCCTGTGACTGCAACTACCTTTATACTCCGAGTTTCAGGGTTAAGTTTGATTTCTTGAAGCAATTCAAGACCGTGCATTTTAGGAAGTTCCATATCAAGCAATATCAAGTCAATCTTCGCTTCACTGAGAATTTCGAGAGCTTCAAAGCCGTTTTTCGCCCTTTTCGACTCATATCCAAAGGACTTAAGTAAGTCTGCTTCGATCATCAAATTAAGTAAATTATCTTCAACAATCAGGATTTCAGGCATTCAAATCTACTCCTAAGGAGGTTGCTTAAAGATTTTGTAAGCAAGATTTTTTAAACAAGATTTAGTAAGTGAAATTCTGTCAAAGAAATTTGAATAATGAGTCTTCTAGTGAATATGAATTTTCTAACGAGTATGAATTTTATAGTGAATATGAATTTTCTAACGAGTATGAATTTTATAGTGAATATGAAACAAGAAAATATGAAACGAAATTTTTCCTTGTATCTTTAGCATGTATACCTTAGTCCTCCCTAAAACCAGGGTCAGAAAGTCATAAAAATATTATTTATCTTCAACAATTGTAGGTGATCCATCAATAACCAGTTAATATTTTCCAGAGCATCTCCATTTGTATTCCTCTCTAATGCTCTGCTTATGTACACTAAATTTTCTGTATGTGTAAGCTCAGAAAACAGATAAACTAAGCAAAAACATTCAAAGACAAAATATTAACCAGCTATTAATGCACTACCCAAGTGTACCTTAGGCATGTAAATTTTTCCGAGGTTATTTTTCAATTTACTAAGTAATATATGAAGTTTGGAACAATATAAATTTATTTGCTAAATTTAGATTCATATTTTCAATATATAAACAGCAATAAAATTAATTTATTAAAATTCAGGTATCACTTTTGGTATTATTATTTCAGGAAAAATTGAAATTAGTCTCAGATAAAATTTAAAACAAATATGGAAACGTTTTATTTATAAAAAATAATATAATTAACGCTTTATTTTAATATACAGATCAAAATCGGAACTCGGCTGAAGAGTGAGAAAAAAACCGGTAACTTTTGTAAATAGTTTGTTAACGTGTTAATTAACCGGAACATTTAAATAAAGTTTTTGTTTTCTAATTTTATAAAGACAATTAAAAAATTTAATATAGCAGGTCTCGTATATACTTTTCTACACAATTGAGATAATATGTCTTAACAAATAAACTTGCACAGGTTATATTTGTTAACCTCGAGTAACTTTTTAGCTAAAGTCCTTTGATTCATAGCATAAATTTTTGGAGAATACGCAGGCAAGAGGCGAGATTCGGCAAAGATAGGAATAATGTGTCGGGACATTCCAAAAAATTGGGATATAAATATCATCCGATATTGTCGCTTGTTCAAGAACGGAAGAAGGGAAACGCATGGCCAGAGTTATGATCGTGGACGATGCCGAATTTATGCGGATGGTTATAAGAGATATTCTTCTGATCCACGGACATGAAGTTGTTGCTGAAGTCAGTGATGGGGAAGAGGCAATTCAGACATATCTCGAAGTAAAGCCCGATATTGTGTTAATGGATATAATTATGCCAGATATGGATGGAAAAGAGGCGTTGCAAAAACTTCTTACAATGGATCCTGCGGCAAAAATAGTAATGTGCTCCTCCATTGGTCAACAGGCGCTCATAACCGAATCAATGAAGATAGGTGCTATGGGCTTTATAGTAAAACCTTTTGAACCTGATGGAATGATGGATGTAATAAGGAAAATTGCTGAGCCAAATTAGATCCGATTTGAGGCTAATGGTAAATCCTGGCTACTATTAAATCAAATTGCATTAACTGAAGCTACATAAATAAAACTATTGAAGTTGTATTAAATAAAACTATGTCTCAGAATATTGTTAAACAAAATATTATTAGACAAAACTACTAAAATAAACTTTGCATTTAATAAAAAGTGCTTGAGATGACGATCCGCGCACTCATAATAGACGATTCTGCTTTAATTCGCAAATAGGAACGGCAGCCAATGGAAAGGACGGCCTTGAGAAAATTGAAAAATTAAGGCATGATGTCGTTCTTCTAGACAATGTTATGCCTATTCTTGACGGCCTTAAGACTCTTGATCGGATTATGAAGACTGTCCGACTCCTGTTGTGATGGTTTCAGCCCTCGGGGAGAGAGTCGAAGAGATTACGCTTACAGCTTTTGAATATGGAGCAGTGGATGTAATCCAGAAGCCTGAAGGGATTCTTAGTCAGAGCATGCCAGATATGGCAGAGGAAATTTGCAGAAAAATCCGCGTAGCTGCAAAAGACAATCTTGAAAATCTGGAGTGCATGCGAAATCGAGAATTGGAAGAACCGAAAGTAAATAAAAAAGAAAAAATAGAAGAGAACAGATCCCGGAAAGAAACAACGGCTTCCGTAAGAAATGTTCTTGCAATAGGCGCATCTGCTGTAGGCAAAAGAGCTTTGGAGAAACTTCTAGGTTCGTTCCCTGCCGATATCCCCGCCGCAGTCCTTGTAGTCAAGCACGTGCCTGCAAGTTTTACTGCATCTCTTTCAAAAAGACTTAATTCAAAAACGGCTCTCAGGGTAAAAGAAGCACAGGAAGGGGAAATAATAGAGGAAGGGAGCGTACTTGTAGCTTCCGGAAACTATCATATGGAAAATCATACAGAAGACCGTAAACGGTCGTAAAAAAGAGATCGTACACCTCTCGTGCGCGGCCCAAAAGAAATGGGCTCAAGACCGTCAGTAAATGCTCTTTTCAGGTCTATCGCCCCAATTTACGGCTCCAAAATCGTTTCCCTAATTCTGACCGGAATGAACTGCGATGGAACGGATGGAGTTGAGCAAGTAAAAAAGATGAGAGGAAAGGTAATTGTTGAGGCACAGAGTTCGTGTGTGATTTACGGAATGCCAAAAGAAGTTGTAAGGCGGAAATTGGCGAATTTTATGCTTCCTCTGGATAAAATGGCTGAAGAAATTGTAAAAATGATAAGCTAACTTTTCGAATTAAAAAAGCAGTCTGAGTTTTAAGGTTAAAGGTTAACTCTTCATACTGGACCTCTGTATTGAATTAAAGATTGAGCCGCCATTAAACCAGAAGTGTTGTAATTAAATTAAAACTCGGGATTAAACCAGATGTTGGGATTAAACCAGAATTGAATACGAGACCAAGTCTAGAATTCAATCCCAAACTGAATTCTGTGTTGAGAAAAAATATGAAAAAGTAAAAATCTGAACTTCCAGAAAGGCAGGGAAAATTATGGATATGTCAAAATATATGGGCATTTTCAGGGTAGAGTCTGAGAAATACATCAAAGAGTTGAGCGATTCCCTGCTGGCGCTTGAGAATGAGCCTGAAAACGCGGAACAAATGAATACGTTATTTCGTGCAGCTCATACATTCAAAGGCATGGCTGCAACTATGGGGTTCAAACAAATTGTAGAGTTAACGCATGAAATGGAAAGTTTGATAGACAGGCTGCGCACACGGCAAATTGTGCTTAATTCTTCTTTGATTGACGTTCTCTTTGTATGTGTGGATACCCTTGAGGGGCTTGTAGAGAATGTCTGCGAGGGTAAAGGAAATGAGCCCGGAAAAAGAAAAGATGCGGCTAATAAATACGAATTCTATCCTGACGTCTACGAAGTGCTAAAAACCTTAAGGGGAGTAAAAGACTCTCCTGAAAAATCTTCTATTCAAAGATTCGAAGATAAAACTCTATCTGTAAAGGAAGAAAATGAACAAAAAGAAAGTGAAATGGAAGGTGACAGAGTAGGAGACAACAAAACAGAGGAGGGTGAATATAGAGATAGTAAAAAAGAGGATAGTAAAAGCGAAGATAGTAAAACAGAAATTGGCGAAGAAAGCGACGGCGAAAGCAAAGAGGGTGGAAAAAAAGGCGGCAAAATAAAAGATAATGGAAAAAAATGCAGTCGAGATAAAGAATTTTCAAAAATTGAAGAAACTAATAAAGTAAAAAAAACTGCGAAAGAAATTTACCGACCAGAAAAAGAAGAAGAAATCCTAACTTTTCCAAAATCGGGTCCTAAAGTAAAAACTATTCAGAGCTCAAGAATCAGTACCGAACAGCTTGATAAATTGATGAATCTAGTGGGCGAACTCATAATTAACCGAAGTAGAATAAACGAGCTTACATGCAACCTGAAATCCAAGGAGCTTGAGGCTGCACTTTCAGATTTTTATAAACTGACAAGAGAACTGCAAGACGAGGTGATCGAGGCAAGAATGGTACCTCTAGACCATATCACCTACATATATCCCAGAATGATAAGAGATCTTGCACGCATACAAAACAAAAAAATCGATTTTATAATCCAAGGAAAAGAAATCAAGCTCGATAGAACCATTCTCGAAGAAATCGGAGATTCCCTAGTGCACCTATTGAGAAATGCAATAGATCACGGGATCGAAATTCCAGAGAAGCGTGTGAAACTTGGGAAAAAAGAGAATGGCACTATACTGATTACAGCTTCAAGACAGGAAAATTTTGCCCTTATTAAAATCGAAGATGACGGATGTGGAATAGATACCAATGAAATCCGGAAAGTTTCATTAAAGAAAGGAATTATTTCAAGAGAAAATGCGGAGCAACTTCAGGAAGGGGAAGTAATGCAGCTGATTTTTACTCCAGGTCTCAGTACCTCTGACAGCGTTACCGATATTTCCGGAAGGGGAATAGGAATGGATGTTGTAAAAAATAGCGTTGAGCGCCTGGGAGGATCCGTAAAAGTCGAGTCAAAACCCGGACTTGGTTCCAGATTCGAATTGAAACTGCCTCTAAACATTGCGGTTTATCAGGCTATGCTGGTAAGAATCGGAAATGAAAAATATGCGATTCCCTTCACAAGCATAGTAGAAAATATCGAAATCAGCTCGCAGGAAATCAAGCATATCGAGGGACAGGAAGTCGTTTTAATAGATGATAAAATTCTTCCACTTTTTAGATTGAGAAGGCAGTTTCAGCTGCCTGATGATGGCGACGAGAACAATACTTTCGTAGTTCTGGTTGAAAAACGCGGGCAATATATTGGAATAGTCGTGGACGAGCTGCTTGGAAAACAGGAAGTGATAGTAAAAAGCTTCAAAAGCAAACTTCTTGACAATACAAAAGGGTTTGCAGGAGCAACAATTCTGGGCAACGGAAACGTTATTTTGATAATTGATGTTAATTCCCTGATTTGAAATGCGTAAGAAGCCCTAATGGGATAAAAAACCTGGATAAAAATGCTGCCGGTGAAGAAATGGGTAACAATCCAGTTAGAAAGGCAAGTGATAATCAAATAAATAAAGAAGAGATAAGTAAAGAGATAATGATAGGTCAAAATCTGGAGGAAGACCCGGGCTTTGAGCTGTTAAAAAGAATTATTAATGGAAACACTGGCTTTAACTGTGAACATTATAAGGAAGCCCATTTCAGGCGTAGAATTAACTTGCGCGTTCGAGCCACCAATTCAGAGAGTTACGGAGCGTACCTGAAACTTTTGAAGAAAGACCGGCAAGAATATGAATTTCTTCTCGATGCTCTTACTGTAAATGTCAGTGAATTTTTCCGAAATCCCGAAACCTTCAAAATAATCGAAAAAGAGGTCATTCCTTCTCTTGTTAAATACAGATCAGGATCATTGACCCGATCAATTCGTATCTGGAGTGCTGGTTGTGCGGCAGGAGAAGAGGCTTATTCCCTTGCTATCCTGTTACACAGAACCCTGAAAACCGATTTTAATAGGTATAGAATAAGAATTATAGGTACGGATATTGATGCTCAAAGTTTGGAAAAAGCCAAAAAGGGCATTTACGATGAAAATTCACTTAAAAATCTTGATCCAGATACAAAGGAACGTTATTTCTTGAAACAGGGAGATAGGTATCGGGTAATAGATGAGTTTAAGAATATAACGCAATTTAAACATCATGATTTGATTTCAAATCCCAGAACCGATCATTTTGATCTTATTGTCTGCCGAAATGTAATGATATATTTTAAAAAGGAGATTCAGGAGCAATTACAGCTTAATTTCTACAAGGCTCTCGAAAAAGGAGGATTTTTTATAATAGGAAAGTCCGAAACACTGCTTGGGACTGCACCAAACCTCTTTAGACCTTACAATACGAGAGAGCGCCTGTACATAAAGGAAATCTAAAGGGATATTTATGGAAGAAATCAAGAACCTGAGGAATTTTATACCGAAAATAATAGGCATTTCGAAACTCCCAGTTCTGGGATCATTTATGCATATCGAAAAAGACCTTGAAGGCTTAGATATTGATACTCTTTCCTGAAAAAAGTATAAGAAGCCTTTCTTTGATTCTCTCGGGTGAAAAAAGAATAGGTCTGATTGATACCATGAACAGGTATTTAATGGAAGAAGTCGGCCATATCCTAGCAGGAACTTATGTAACTGCGCTTTCGAAGTTTCTGGATCTTAATATTCTAATCCCAACACCTTATTACGGTGTATGATATGTTTGGCTCGATCCTGAATTCTGACTCACGGAAATGAGTTGTAAGACAGACTTCGCCCTCCTGCTCAATGCGGAGTTTTTTATAAAAGAAGAGAAAATTTACGGGAATATTTAAACTTTGTTCGATTCTGCTTCTCTAGATCATTTTTAAAAAGAACTAATGAGTTGATTAACCGGAAGCCTGATTTATTACAAATATTTATGAGAAAACAATTTTTAAAATGTTTATTGAAAAATCTGGCATTTGTGCTTAATTGAAATAGGATCAGATGACTGTGAATAAACTCAAGATTATATATAAATTACTTTTAAATAAACTAGAAATAACATATATAAATAACTTTTGAATAAGTTTTAAATTGGTTCTAAATAATTTTTAAATAAATTCTAAACAATTATAATTATTATTAAATAATTCACACAGAACTTTTAAACAATCCCAACTTTTAAACAATCTCTAAATAATTTCTAAACAGTTTTTAAATAATTTCTAGTTACTTCTAAACCAGAGAAATTTCTAAACTAGAAGGGTTTTCAAGGTGACCGACTCAGGCATAATTGTAGTGGGAATAGGAGCCTGTGCATTGGCTAGGAGTCCGGTTAAAATTAAAACCTTCGGATTGGGTTCGTGTGTGTGTATAACACTTTATGATAAGCGGGAGAGAATAGGAGGGCTTATTCATACGATGCTTCCGAGTATAAGTCGTGCAAGGATAAAAGATAACCCTTTAAAATATACGGATTCCGGTATAGAGTATCTTGAAGCTGAGATACTTAAAAAGGGCTCATCCAGAAAAAGGCTCGAAGCAAAACTTGTCGGGGGAGCGCATATGTTTGAAAATCGGAACCTGAACATAGGTGAAAGAAACATAGAATGGGCCAGAGACACCCTGGAAAAGTTTGAAATACCAATTATAGCTGAGGATACCGGAAAAAATTACGGGCGTACAGTAACCTTTGACACTTCTACTGGCGATCTCCTAATAAGGACTATTTTGAAAGGAGATAAGATAATCTAAAAGAAATAATCGGTTTCTATCTTTAATCGGTTTTTATTTTTACTCTATTTTCCCTTATTCATTTTATCTTTTACTTATTTTTATTTTTATTCTATTTTTCCCTTATTCATTTTATCTTTTACTTATTTTTAATCTGTTCTTACCTTAAATTCATTTTACTTTTTTGATATTATTGAGATATGTTGAGAAATATTATTGGGTTTATAAAGTAAGTCATTTTTCAAAATAATTCACTTTTTAATCCATTTTCGTCTCTTTGCCTTTTCTTTGAAAAATTATATATCTGATATAAATATTATAATTGACATTGTTAGCCCGATTAATAAAGCGGAAGAAAATAAAGTAGCATAAAACTTTAAATGTGTATCTGGGGCTAAATCTAAGGTAATGTAGCACTTCGAATACATTTTGAGTACACTCTTAGTACATTTTAAGTATACTTCGAGCAACACATTAAGTATACTTTAGGTGATACTGTGAGTATACTTGAATTATACATTAAGTATACTTAAAATAACACTCTGAGCACTACTCTAAAATTCTTTGAGTAACCCTTTGAGTAAATACTATATTCTAAGTTATTCTGTAAGATATCTGGAAAGTTCTGAAAACTTATAGAAGACTGAAAAGCAGGGAAAACCAAGCCTAATCATTCGTGAACTAATTTCAAGATAGCAATAATAAGCAAATGAGAGATTTTTATGGAAATCAATGGAGTAGAAATCGAAGATACATATGCAGAAGCGTTTCCGATCAAGATTGCACGGGTACTCATAACAGCTGCTACCAAGCGCTGGGCCCTTGTGGCAGCTACTGAAGCTACAGGCTTTGCAACATCCGTTATAATGTGTCCCGCAGAAGCCGGAATTGAGAGGTTAGCAAGCCCCAGCGAGACACCAGATGGCAGGCCTGGAGTTTATGCCCACATCTGCACTTTCAAATATGAAGCTCTGGAAGAGCAACTTCTTGAAAGGATTGGGCAGTGTGTACTTACAGCCCCTACAACTGCAGTCTTCAATGGACTTCCTGAAGCTGAAAAACAATTTAACGTAGGCTTTAAGCTTAAGTTCTTTGCAGACGGCATGGAATCCGAAACCCAGGTTGCAGGCCGCAAAGTATATAAGGTGCCAATTATGGAAGGGGATTTCCTGGCCGAAGAAAATATAGGAGCTATAGCTGGAATTGCAGGTGGAAACTTCTTCATCTTCGGAGACTCACAGATGACTGCCCTAACCGCAGCCGAAGCTGCTGTCGATGCAATTGCAGAGATTGAAGGTACAATTACCCCCTTCCCTGGTGGCATTGTAGCCAGCGGTTCCAAATCTGGAGCAAATAAATACAAGTTCCTGAAAGCTACTGCTAATGAAAAATTCTGCCCTTCCATAAAAGATAAGGTTGAAAACACTGAAATCCCGGCAGATGTGAATGCTGTTTATGAAATAGTTATTAACGGGCTTGATGAAGAAAGCATAAAAGCTGCCATGAAAGCAGGAATTAAAGCCGCTGTAACTGTTCCAGGCGTTAAGAAGATCTCCGCAGGAAACTATGGTGGAAAGCTGGGTAAATATCAGTTCAAACTGCATGAGCTCTTCTGAACTCTAAAGTTTTTCCTTTTTTACTTCCTTCTCTATTCTTTTTTCCTTTCATTTTTAGCCCATATATAATGATAATTTTACAATATAAGATAAAATAAAGAAAAATTAAAGGTTGGCTACCCTGGCTGATTTTTGATGCTATATAAAATAGCATAGTAATCTTTTATTGGGTCTGTTTTAGTGTTCTCAGGAATGCGAGGAGTTCACAGATATCAGGCGATACTAAGAACCAAGTGATCCCCGGGAAATATAGAGCAAAAGACCCCATAGAATCAGAAAAATGAAGAATATTCGGGAACCAGGCTTCCAGAAACATCAGCATATTACGAATATCAAAAAACATAGATATCAAAGACTTTAGAGTCTAACTGGATTAAAGCCAGTTTGGTATCGAAAACTTAGAGTCTAACTGGATTAAAGCCAGTTTGGTATCGAAAACTTTAGAGTCTAACTGGATCAAGCCAGTTTAGATATCGAAAACTTTAGAGTCAAACTGGATCAAGCCAGTTTAGATATCGAAAACTTTAGAGCCCAATTGCGTTGAACCCAGAAAGTAGAATATCTCTCGGGTCAATGCCAGTTACATGCATCATGACATAAGCTGCAACGAAGGTCCCTGTCATACTTCCTATGTTTGCAAAGCTTGCGACAAGGAGAACTCGCATGAACTTATTTTTGAACATTTCCCTGAAGGTTTCTACTCCTGCGAGGGCTTTTATATCTGCAGTGGTAGGATTTCGCTGTTTTGCTTCTACAAGACCAGCAAACCAGCCTGCGGCAATAAGAGGGTGCAGAGTGGTTAGCCAGGCAACCAAAAAGGCAGTCAGAACTGAGTAAGGATGGCCACCTGCAAGTAAAGTACCGGCTGCACTGAGGGTTCCTGTAATGATAAACCACCATCCGAAGGCTATTAAAAGGAGTTTCAGCGGAACGCCAGAAAGCAGCAACAGCAAAAAAAATCCAACTATAACGGCAACAAAAGCAAAGCCAACAATCTTTCCAAGGCCTATGCGTTTCTTTGGAACCTGTATAAGACTATCCAGGGAAGGAACGGTTTTCGGGTTCTTCAGGTACTTAGTTACTCCTGGCTTGTGTCCAGCTCCAATTACTACGACAATAGTTTTGTTTCCACCTGCCGCAACCCTGAGGATGCTTCCTGCAAGATATGCGTCCCTTTCATCAATGAGAACTTCAGCTGCAGTCGGGGCAAAATCTCTAAGTTCATTTACGAGGCCAGTTACAACATCGGTTTCTGTAATTTTATCAATATCGATGTCGGTCCCTTTTCCTATTCCTATTAGGCCACCTAACAGGGAGCCGATCATCTTAACTTTTTCCAGGAACTTCATTTTTCCCCAGAAGCGCTGAAGAGTCACCTGGATATCCCGGTCAATTAGGGCAACTTTAGCCCCGATAGATTCGGCTTCCTCAATTGCGGAAAGCATCTCAGCTCCGGGTTTTACACCCATGTCGTCACCGATCTTTTTCTGCACATAGGCAAGCAGCCAATGAATGACGTAATAGTTAACCTTGCCTTCAGTAAGAATTTCCTTGATAGGGACCTGCCTTTCCTGCACATTACCCTTTAGGGAATCATAACGTCCCCTGCAAAGCTCGACAGCTACAATATCCGGTTTCAGATCCCTTATAGTAGCCTTGACCTCGGCAACACTCTTTTCCGAGACGTGGGCGGTTCCTATAAGCACAACTCTTGATGGCTGGCATTCAGCCTGATGCGCATCCGAGAATTGGGAAGGTGAAGGAATTGAAACTTCGGAAGCCGAATCAGGAATAGGTTCTGAAATAAGTTCGGAACTTATGTCAAGTTTTGTTTCAAGCTCGTCAGGTTCTATTTTGGATACTGGCACAGGAGTTTTGTTTTCCTGCGGCATGTTAATTGAAGAACCAGAAATTTTAGACTTTCCAACAGAAATAGAATTTTCTGTGGATTCGGTCACAAGTTTGTCCATAGAATATATTGACTCCTGAGATGAACTATGAAAATTGTAGTCAGGGTCCTTGTCCTGAGAATCTGTAATTTCAGGTTTGTTCATTGTTAATCTCTCTGCTGCGACGAGTTAAGGTGATGCGTGAGAATACATCACTTGAAGAACTGCAGTTAATCGCATGAGTAATTAATGAGTAATTAATGAGTAATTAAGCTCTTCACATAAAATAACCAAGCTATAAAAAAACTTAGCTATTAGCAGATAAGCTATTAGCAGATAATTAACTGGTGGTAATTATCTGCCAGGAATTTATATTTTGCTGCTTTCAGATTTTATCCTTAGATTCATATTTTGTGTCTTCAGATTTTATCCCTGGATTTGTGTTTTCTTGCCTTCGGATTTTAGCCCTAATTTATATAATCTTTATTTTATATAAGTGTTTATAAACTTATCCAATATACCTTTATTCTAATTTTAGAAATTTGTTAATTTTAGAAAGGGCTTACATGTGAAAAATTTAAGAGAGTATGATATTTTGATAAAAATATCTTTTGATGAAAACTTATCTCGACAGATCATTTTTGATAAACTCCCTGATAAAACCCATTTTGACAATTCCCTCTTGATATATTCCGCTCAGGAATCTCCTTTAATGACTTAAAAATCTCCTTGCTTGAAAATTTCCCTAATGAGAGTATTTAGGAATTACTCTGACCTCAGTTTCAGGATCCGTACAAGATCCGTTCTTGAGAGTATCCCTACGACCGATCTGTTATCAATAACCATAACTCGTCCGATATTTTTAGACGATACAAGTCTCAGAACATCACTGGCCTGCGCATCCGGAGATACCGAGAGAACATCTCTGGTCATAATATCCGATACCTGGACCACCGGGCGTTCAACAGAAGGAATACGCTGGATATCTGTAAACGTCACAATTCCTTTCAGGCTGTCTCCTTCCATTACAGGGTAACCCATATGTCTCTTCTCAAACATGAATTTAACAAGATCTTCCACGCTCATGGAAGGACTGACTGAAACCACATTCTTGGTCATAATATCCCTGACCCGAATATTTTCGAGGGTTACCTCGGCCCGAGTAGAACGCTCTTCTTCAGATGCGCCGACATAAATAAAGAGCGCAATCAAAGGGAACCAGGGATTTCCTACGAGAATTCCGAAAATTGCCATGAGAACGGCAAAAAACTTCCCCATGGCTGCTGCACTCTGGGTAGCTTTCACATAAGACATTCTTCTCGCGTAGAAAGAGCGAAGTATTCTGCCTCCGTCCATCGGAAAAGCAGGCAGCAGGTTGAAGATCCCGAGTACAAGGTTCATAACTCCAAGAATCCAAATGATAAGGTATACCGGATTTTGAGAATGAACAGGATTAAGGGAAATGAAATTTCCATATATAAAAAGGCAGGCCAAGCCTATTACAAGGCTTGTAAGGGGTCCAGCAGAAGCCATTTTTGCCTCCTGACCAGGTTTTCTGGGTATCTCTTCCATAGCCGATACTCCCCCAAAAAGGAAGAGAGTGATGCTCTCAATCTTGACCCCGTAACGCATTGCCATATATGAATGTGCAAGTTCATGTAGAAGGATCGAAGCAAAAAGCAGAATGGCGGTCAGGACTGAAAGCGAGTATCTTGTGATAGACGGCTCAACTCCCTCAAAACCGAAAGGCTGCGGGTTGATCGCAAACACATAAGCAAATATAGGTAATATGAGAAGAAAAGTTATGTGCAGCCTTATAGGTATACCCATTACACTTCCGATTTTCACTGACGATTTCATAAAATAAATACCCCCATTTTCATTTTTATAACATTAAAATATTAAACAGATGACTAAATGTTGAGCTCATTCCAAAACTAATTTTATCCTCAGATCAATAAGAATTTCAGAACATTTTTTTCGTAATCATAAACTTATTGATTATTTCCTAATTCGAGATCTACAGAAGTAGTTTTGAGTTATAGGATAGGCTCGTTGAATATAAACTAACGCTAAATCAAGTAAAGCTGAATCTGAATTTAAAATATAAGGTCCAGACTGTCAAGAATAATACAGCTCATGGAGAATCGAAATTCGTAGCGAGTCCTGTCCATAAGTCCCGCTAGAGTTGCTTGTAAATTTCCCTAACTTTGCTCATAAACTCCCCTGATGAACCTTTCCTCATAAAGTCGTCTTGTAAGTTCCCCTGATCAAGTTGCCTTATAAATTTTTCTTCATAAAGATAACTTACCCCTTTTATTATTTGGCGGTAATATTGGCGATAATATTATACATATCTGTTTGTACGTGATTAGTACGTATTAGCAAATTAACAGGATATAGAAAAGATACTAAGAGTAAGATTTAGAGTTCTGCTGTTACTTTTATTAGATCTTGCAGGAATTCTTCTATATCACGGGCTGTGTTGTGAGGCATCAGGACCAGGCGAAGAGATCTTGGGTTGCGGGTAATTGAGACGTTCCAACCAAATTTCTTAAGAAGTTGCTCCCGTACAAGATCAGGGTTCGGAACTCTCAGGGCAACTACATTCATTACAGGCTCGATCAGAGGTCCGAAGCCGAGTTTTCGAGCTTCTTCGACCAACTTTGCGGTAAGATGCATGCAATACTGTACATTTTTTCTGTATCCTTCACGTCCCAGATACTTCATGACGGCGTAAGTGGCAGCGGCTGAAGCTCCACTGCGGGTGCCTGTAAGAGTAAACTGAGCCTTTGTTGTAAGATATGGAGTATTTACCTTAAGGGAGTCCATAAAAGAAGGAGATCTGAATAATAGGGCGCCTGAGGGGATTGTGGAAAGTCCCATCTTATGTGGATCTATTGCAATGGAGGTAACGCCTGGAACTTTGAAATCGAAAGAATATGGATTTTCAAGGAATGGAATCACAAACCCTCCGAAAGCCGCATCAATATGAAGGAAAAGTTCATTCTCAAGAGCAAGTTTTGCAAGCTCTTCGATCGGATCTACCTGGCCGAATTCCGTATTTCCTGCTATCCCTACTAGTCCGATAGTGTTTTCATCAATCAGGCTTTCCACAGATGCAATGTCCACCTTGAATTCAGAATCCAGAAGAGCTCTTTTAACCTCAATGCCCATCATATTGGCGACCTTATCAAATGAGAAGTGAGCTGACTCGGGAACAACTATATTCAGGATCTTACCTGACTTTTTCCCGCCTTCAGTTACGAGGTTTTTCATGCACCTAATAGCCTGAATATTGGATTCCGTGCCTCCTGTTGTAAGGTAACCGCAAACCGAACTCTCACAGGATTCTCCGGAAGGAGTCTTAACAGACTGAGCATGAAGAAGTTCTCCCAGCATCCTGATCACTTCTTTTTCCAGTCTGTGGGCACCTGCAAAAAGTCCCAGGTCACCCAAGTTAGCCTCAATAAATAGCCTGTGAGCCTCAACTGCAATTCTATGCGGATGAGTGCACATTGAACTCAAAACCCTATAGTAATCCGTATCTTCTGACTTTACATCTTCTAGATAGGAAAATATCTCTCTCTCAGAAAGACCCTGCTCATTCATGTGGATAAAGTAAAACTAGTTTTATTTAAAAGACTTATGGAATATAGCCGGTAAACTGCTAAGTAACTCTACTAACGAAACCTCAAAAGAAATTAATTTTAGATATGTGATTGAAAGATAAAGAAAAAGTTCCAAAAAAGATATGTAAACAGTAACAGAGCGAGGAAACATCAAGAGGATATACACTAAATAACGAAATAAAGATAGAAGAAAATAGTGGAATAAAAGTAGGAAAATAAAGATAGAAAGAAATTAGTTGAATAAAAATAGGAAAATAAAGATAGAAAGAAATTAGTTGAATAAAAATAGGAAAATATAGAAAGGAAAAATAGATCAAAGAAAAACATAAAATATAGGAAAATATGGAAAAAAGTATGCAGTAGAGGGTAAAAATAGTAGGTTGTTATATCGATTTGATATCTAAAAAATTAGTGTTAGGTTATCGTAATCATATGAATGTCTGCTTCAGAGGGAGACCCCTATATTTCGATTGGAACAATTTCCATCGGTCTAGAAGAAGCAAATTTCTAAGAACATGTAAATAATTTACGAGTCTTAAGAAAAAATTTATTTTTCTGATTTTTGTTTATTAATAATACTTTCTAAAAAACTGATTAAAATAACTGATCTTTTTAATGATAAGATATTTATACTATTAATTTTATAACAAAACAACATTATTTTGCATATAAACAAAATGAAATCTTATTTTATTTTGCGGTTTTGAATCTAAAATCCCTTTAATGGAAATCATGGGGTCCGGGGGTTATATAAACATTCCATTCGAAATACAGGGGTCTACTTTATTTTCATTCTTTTCTGCACTTTTTCTTATTTCCTTAACTTTCTTAAATCTCCTAACTTTTTGTTATTTTCGTAATTTTTTAATGAAACAAGCTCTTCCTTTCTCCTTATTTACCTCATCTTTTTCTCAATTTCCCGATGTAAATAGTTTTAAATCTAAAACTATTTTAAATTTACTGGAAGTTATAAAAACTCATTATTTACGAGCAATTCAATTTACATAATTCTAATTTTATCTTAAAATTTTTATTCTCTGATTTTATTTAATAATCTCAAAAATTTTAATAATTTGTTTCCATACGAAATGAAGGATTTAAATTCAACCTCTATTGGTTCTGGAATTTTGAATCTTTTATCTCAGATGTATTTGGTCTCATGATGCTGATTTCTATATAGAATATTTAAGGTAAAAGTCGTTTCCATTAGAAATAAACGGGTCTTTACCATAACAATTAATACGGTGTACTTCCATTGCATCTACTGCAAATATAGCTTAAACTTACTTGTTTATAAACCAATTTCACCTAAAGTTTTGACAAAAGAAAATCCAGAAAAATCCGAAATATAGATTTCATCTGGGCTTGCGAAGTATCTTAATACTTAAGACTTGCCCGCCATTTTATCAGCAATTAGTAGAAAATAAGAGTTTCAGGCATTAACTATAAGAAATATGTATCTTCTATCCCTTTCTCTTCATGAACAGGATTCATAGGGTTTTTCATAAAAGGTATAAACAATAATGAAGTAAAATCTCAGAAATCCTAAAGTATACTTTAGTTCTAGATATTGAGAACTAAGAATTTGGAATTAAAAGTTTAATCCTCTCCCCTTTCCAAATATCCCTTGCATAGAACCCCCATTGAACCCCAATTTACAACTCCCTCTAAAATTACTTGATGACCATCACAATAATTATTGAAACTACTCAATGGCTATTGTAACATCAGTCTAGAGCTTGTCAAGCAGTTATGATTACAATTACCTAAGCGTTTGAGCAGGAAAACTAAAAACCACTCTAATAAGAGAACTATAAAATGTGTCCTTAAAAAGGCAACTCTAAAAAACATAGCTCTAAAAACGTAACTCTAAAAATGTAACTCTAAAACGCAGCTCTAAAAGCACAAATATTCAATAGTTATGGATTCGGATAATTAAAATCGGCTGCAGACTGTAAAATTTCCTCCTGATTTCAGGCAGCAGTAAAACGCTTAAAATTAGTAAAACATTTAAATAAGGTAAATAGAAGGTAGTACAGAGTTTATTAACTATAATAATTAATTTATTATATATATTAATAATTTACATATTTAAGTTACTGTATAAATTAATCTAAAATATTGATTATTTGCATTATATTAATCATCCAAGTTAGAAGTATCTTAATCCCTTAAATGCTTAATATCATAATTTTTATAGAGGGTCATTCATGATAAAAGCTCAATCATTAGACGGCTTATTCGAAAAATTACTTGACGGAAAATCAATTTTCAAAAACAAAGAAGTACTTCGGCCTTCTTACACTCCTGATCTTTTGTTGCACAGAAACGAGCAAATTAACAGTCTTGCGACAATCCTGGTTTCTGCACTCCGAGGAGAGACTCCTTCCAATGTACTTATTTATGGGAAAACCGGGACAGGAAAAACCGCAGTTACTCGCTACGTTGGAAAAGAACTTGAAAGGGTGAGTGAAGACAAATCACTTTTCTGTTCGGTTGTTTATATCAATTGTGAAGTAATCGATACACAGTACCGGCTCCTTGCAAATCTTGCCAGACATTTCGAAGAAGAAGTTCCTATGACCGGGTGGCCTACTGACCAGGTCTTCATGAAATTTAAGGAGGCAATCGATTCCAGAGAGCAGGTCATTGTCATAATTCTGGACGAAATCGATAAGCTGATCAAAAAAGGTGATGATGTTCTTTATAATCTGTCGAGAATCAATACAGATCTTCGGAGAGCCAAAGTCAGTATGATCGGCGTTTCAAACGACCTGAAATTCACTGAATTTCTGGATCCCAGGGTCAAAAGCTCCCTGGGTGAAGAAGAACTGATTTTCCCTCCTTATGACGCTGAACAGATAAGTGATATCCTGAAACAAAGAGCAAAAATGGCTTACACCGTCGACGCTCTCGGTGAGATGGTAATTCCCTTATGCGCCGCTTTTGCAGCTCAGGAACACGGCGATGCAAGGCGCGCACTTGACCTCCTGCGAGTCTCAGGGGAAATTGCAGAACGGGAAAATCAGCCTCAGGTTCTTGAAGAGCACGTAAGGCGCGCTCAGGAAAAAATCGAAATTGATCGCGTGGTCGAAGTGGTAAGAACCCTTCCCACCCAGTCCAAACTTGTACTCTATAGTATCATTCTTTTGCGAAACAGGGGCAGAGAAGGTAAGAATGTCACAACTGGTGAGATGTACAATGTTTATCGCCAGCTCTGCCACCATATTGATGTGGATATTCTTACCCAGCGCAGGGTTACCGATCTCATGTCCGAACTTGATATGTTGGGTATAGTCAACGCAGTGGTTGTAAGTAAAGGCCGCTACGGTCGAACGAAAGAAATTTCCTTGAGCGTTCCAGTAGAAAGCACCCGTAAAGTACTTCTTGAGGATTACAGGCTCAAGCCCCTTGTAGATTTTAAAACTTCAGTCTTCAGCAAGATGTTTTCATAAGGATGAGATCTTTTTCATAAGAATAAAACATTTTTCATAAGGATGAGATCATCATATTCTCTATCCTAGACTTTTTGGCCCACCTGCTAACTTTTCACTTTTTCAGGGTTTCCTTGACCTTTTTTAACTTTCTTACTTCAGATTTTTTTGACTATCTCTGACCTTTCCTTAATCTCAGTTTCTTCAGTTTTTTGCGCTCTGGCTTATTTTCTATTATCCAGGTGTTAGTTTTCAGGAAATAATATATACGATCCTGTGATTTGACTAGAATCATATCGTTTCACGGTTAGTTTATGGACTACATTATCCAGCTTACTGCTTAAATTTATAATTTTAGCTTTATTCACCTTTGAAATTAGGATTCGATAATATTCAGATTTCTGTTCAAATCTAATGATTCAATAATTCAAATCCAATAATTCGCGATTAGAAAATTCACATTCAATGATTCACTATTATTCAAGTTAATAATTCAGATCTAATGGCTCAGGTTAATAGTTTAAGTTCAATAATTAAAGTTTAAAAGGTAATTTTTGATGAAGATAATAGCGTTCGTAGGCATGCCAGCATCTGGGAAGTCGGAAGCTGCTAGAATTGCTGCTCAAATGGGTATTCCCGTTATTAATATGGGTGATGTGATCCGGAAGGAAGTTTTAAGGTGCGGGCTTGAACCCAATGACTCCAATACCGGAATGGTTGCAACACAGCTTCGCAAATGCGAGGGTATGGATGCAGTCGCCATACGCTGCATTTCCCAAATCAGGGATGCTGGCTCTGATCTTGTTGTTGTGGACGGGGTGCGCGGGATTGCCGAAGTGGAATGCTTCAGGCGAGAATTCGGAGAAGGTTTTGTCCTGATTTCCATTTACGCTCCTATTGAAATCCGCTTTTCCAGAGTTCAAAAACGAGGCAGAAGCGATGATATGAATAGTATAGAAGGGCTCCACAATCGGGATGAACGAGAACTCAGCTGGGGCATGGGAAAAGCTATAGAGGCATCCAATATCGAAATTGAAAATAATTCAACTCTGGAAACTTTCAAAAAGGATGTTATTGAAGTTTTGAGCAACTACTTCGGAAAAAACCCCGCTGCGTAATTCTCTTGAATATATTTCTGAATAAAATCCGGAATAAATCATTTTTAAATTACTGGAGCAGATTTATGATACATGTTAAGGTTTCAGCAGCTGTATATCCTACAGAAGACCTGGAAAAGGTTATCAAAGCAGTTTCATCCCTTTTTACTGATATTGAACTCGAAAAGGAAGCTATTGAGGCCACAGGATCAGAAGCCACAGAATCAGAAACAGGAGTTTCTCCTTCCTTTTTTCTTTCAGGGGAAGGAGAAATTGACATTCTGCAAACCCTGCATAGGCTCATTCGCAGGGAAGAAATTATAGATAGTATTCGCAACAAAGCTTTCGGCAAAGGCTTATCCCTTGACGGGCTTTCGGTCCGCTTTTCACTTAACAAGCAGGCCGCTTTTGTTGGAATTCCCAGCGTTCCTGCACAGGAAGAATCTCTTGGATCTATTGAAGTCTTTATCAGAGCTGATTCCCAGGAAGAAATGGAAAGACTTTTTGAATGGCTTTTGCCCCTTACTGAAGACGGAAAACCTGTCATTGAGGTAGATATGGACTATGTGGAGAGGGATTGAAGGGTTTTAATACGTTAGTGCAACACACATTTATTTCTCCATAAACTTTTAATATGTTTTTAATACCTCTAATATTTTGTAAAACTGAGCTAATAAATCGTTCATTTAAACAGTTTGTTTTGATAGTCATTTAAACAGTTAATCTAAGTAGTTCATTTAAATAATTCAGTTAAATATATCTCAGTTCGCACCACAGATGTATATTGATAAATGAAAAGGAATGAATTTTCGTCATGCAATTGCACAGAATCAGCTATTCTTCGCGTGCAGTAGTTGAAGACCCTTTCAAATGGGCTTACACGCTCGAAGACTATGGGTATACAGGTTGGGAAATCGTACAGGAAGGATCTCAGTGCCTGAACAGCAAGAACATTCAGAACTTAAAAAATATTAGTGAAACCACAGGCCTCGAACTTACTCTGCACCTGCCTTTCTCGGATATGAATCTGGCAGGTCTGAATGATTCAGTCAGGGCAGAAGTCATCAGGCAGATGAAGCACTACCTGACTCTTGCCTCTAACTATGTCAGTCTGGCTGTAGTACACCCTGGCTATCTTTCTCCTTATGGCGCGCAGGTTCCACAGGAAGCCTATTTTATCAATCTTGCCTCTCTCCGGGAAATATGTGACTTTGCAGCGGATTTCGGAATCTTGATTGCTGTCGAAAATATGCCCGACCTGCCGAAGATTTTCGGAAAATATCCTGACGAGATGCTTGAGATGCTTGAATCCATTGGAAGCCATAATGTAGGTTTTACCTTTGATGTCGGACATGCCAATACTTTAGGTCTTGTTGATGAGTTTCTGGATCAGTTGGGTAATCATGTTTCCCATGTACATATCCATGATAACATGGGTAAAAAAGATGAACATCTGCCCCTTGGAAAAGGTGCAATAGATTGGAAACAAGTTATGGAAAAGCTTTCGGATTATAAAGGAATTTTCGTTACAGAGATGAGTTCTGTAGAAGAGGGAATTGAAAGTCTTGAGTTTTTAAGAAACCTATAAGATTTAGGAGCAAGTAAGGACTAATCCCCGCCATTTCAATGGTGGGATACAGCCCGTCATCTCCAACATAATAGCGTTAAATTAATATACATATGGTAACCATATGTATATATTAACATGGCAGGAAAAGAACACTGGATAAGTGCAAGAGGTTGTGTATATAACACAAATTACCATTTTGTGTGGTCTACAAAATATAGAAGAAAAGTCCTTATTGGAAAAATAGCTGAAGATTTGAAAGAGCTACATGAAAAGATAGCAAAAGAAAAAGGTGTAACTCTTGTCACTCAAGAAGTAATGCCAGACCATGTGCATCTCTTCATAATAATGCATCCGAAATTTGCACTTGCTGATATTGTGAAGATATTCAAGGGTATTACTGCAAAGAAACTCTTTGAAATGCATCCTGAACTGAAAAATAAGTTATTGAATAGTCATCTCTGGAATCCTTCTTA
>NZ_DAVG01000132.1 GCF_002505485.1 Methanosarcina sp. UBA5
AGCCAGCATATTATCAAAGTCCGATTATAACTTGACTTTTATATAAAATAAACATTTTCATATAGGAAGAAAAATAATACATCGTATAATCATTCTTGTCTTTCTAAGGCACGATATGGGATATTTTTGAAAAATGAGTCTCTTTTGAGGGGAACTTTTTAATCCATTGTAAGAAGGAGTCAGTATTATGAGAAGAAGTAAAACTGATATTGCAGAAGAGATTTTAAAAGTAGCAATGAATGGGGCGAATAAAACTCACATTGTAAATGAGGCAAATGTTAATTTTAATATTGCCTCGAGGTATCTGGAAATGTTGAACGATAAAGAACTCATTAGGCATGAAAATGGTTTTTTCATAACCACTGATAAGGGGAAGGTTTTTCAGGAAATCGCTAAAGAACTAAAGCTCTAAACTTATATTCATTAAACTTTTAATTTTTTATTACAACCGGTTATATAAAGCCTACACTTATTGACATATCTCATCCTAAAATCAATTTTATTCTAAAATCAGTAAGGTTTACAGAACTATTTCTCATTACCAGAAACTCGATTGATTGTTCGGAATATGAGATTCAAAGTATCAATTTAAGTTTCGGGATCAGCTCATATAAAATAGCTATTGCCATTAATGAACGTTTGAGATAATGTCCAAGCTAAATATAACAAAGTATGGAGAAAACAAATGCAAGCCAGCTATGTTGAAATTAGAGTTATCTTAAGAAATATATACTTTTCTTTAACGAAGCAAGAACTTATTCAGCAAGCCATTAAACATGGAGCCAGTAATGAGGTAATTGAAGATCTTAGGAGTATTCAAGATAAAGAATACATTTCCCTTGAAGTGTCTTCATGGAACTTAAAGTACGAAATCAATCGCCTTTGGTAGTGTGAATACTTTATTATGTGAGATTATTGAAGGTTTAATGCTATTGATTTCTTAGTTGAACCATATAAGTCCACTACTAAAACAGTCAAAAAACAGACATGTTATACATTAAAACTCTATACAGCCTGGGAAGATGATATAAGAAAAACAGATATAATCTCATATGCCCATATTGTTGAAATTACCTTTTTGCGTGAAATAATCAGGACCAATCTAATACACATTTCCATTCTCAACTTTCAAGAGGGGAGTGTTTGTTTTTATATTTATAAATTTATTTTCTCTCTACCCTGTGTTTAATAATACCCCTTTATTATAAGTGTTCTATCTGTTCCATCTGTTCCATTTATTTTGTATTCACAGGGCTAATAGGAAAAGAAACTTATAAATTTTGAAAGTTTATAAGCCACAAAACAGATAGTATACAATAAGCAGGTATAGTCTCATGTATCTATATTGGTACTGCCCTTTTTTGCATGAAATAATCAGAAAGATTCTATGCCTGTTTAATTCTCAAGCTCCAAAAAGGTGTTGTCCTGATTGGCTAAGTGAGTTAAAATACAGAATTTGTGAAATATACAAGCCAGATACTTATTTATTGTATCATACCTATTTAAAAAATATTTAGGTGGACATAAAACTATATAAACAGTTCCTTCCAAAGTAATGTTAACTTTTTATAATGTAATATATATAATATATATTGTATATACTAATTTGACCTTACACCTGCTATAAGAGAAGAATATGGGAAGCACCAATAGGATCTCTGGTATTGATATTATTGGGGATATACCTTGGGGAACTCATTTCTGCCAGTTCTACCAGACAAAAGAAGATTTAATGGATATAATCATTCCTTACTTCAAGGCAGGATTGGAGAATAACGAATTTTGTTTGTGGGTCATATCAGATCAGTTAGATGAGGAAGAAGCAAAAGAAGCCTTAAAAGTGGCTATTCCCGAAATTGATGCGTATATAAAGAATGGGCAAATCGAAATTGTTCCCTATACCTACTGGCACGTCGAAGAGGGTACTTTAGGTCCAAAGATGGTACTAAACCAATTGATTGAAAAAACCAATAAGTCTCTTGTTAGTGGATATGATGGTCTGAGGTATAGTGGAAACGATTTCTGTGGTCACGACAATATATTGGACTCTTTCATTGGAAAATACCCTATGATGGCTCTTTGCACCTATCCAATTGACAAGTACAATGCAGTTGAGATATTAGACATCATTGCAAATCATCAATTTGCTTTAACTAAAAAAGAAAGTAAATGGGAGAAAATAGAAAGCTCATCTCAGAAGAATAATAAGGAGTGCAAGCAGGTTGAAGCAGCACTGAGTATGAGTGAGAAAGGTTTTTGTGCTCTTACAACAGCCAGTTCAGAAATGGTATATCGTGTGAGCCCTGACTGGAGCGAAATGCGCTATTTCTATGGTCGAGGTTTTCTTGCTAATACTGAAAGCCCAAGTAGCACATGGATTGATAAATATGTTCTCCCTGAAGATCAGTGGCGAGTGACAGCCATCATAAATGAAGCTATTCGGACGAAGAGCACTTACCAAACGGAACATAGAGTCCAGTTAGCCGATGGCAGCGTGGGATGGATCTTCTCACGTGCAGTTCCTTTGCTGGATGCAAATGGCGAAATTGTTGAATGGTTTGGTGCTGCCAGTGACATTACCAAGAGGAAAGAAGCAGAAGCGAAATTGAAAGATACACTCGATAATTTAGATAAACTGGTTAAAGAACGTACATTAGAGCTTCAGAGTGCTTATGATTCATTGAAAAAAAGTGAGGGAAATCTTGCTGAAGCTCAAAAAATGGCTCATATCGGAAGTTGGGAGCGAGACTTTGCAAATAACGAGCTTCATTGGTCTGATGAAACTTATCGTATTTTTGGACTTAAACCTCAAGAGTCAAAAGTAAATTCTGATACGTTTTTAAACTATGTTCATCCAGAGGATCGAAGCCGTGTAGATAATGCTATTAAAGAAGCATTAAAAGGAAAGCCTTTTGATATTGATTACAGGATTATCACAGCCAATGGAGAAGAACATATAGTCTATGGAAAAGCTGAAGTTGTTTTCGATGAGAAAAACAATCCAATTCGACTTAAAGGGACAGTTCAAGACATAACAGAGCATAGAAAAGCTGAAGAAAAGATTCGGAATTTAGCCAACGTTGTCGAATCATCAACTGAAGCTATCATAACTGAGTCTTTTGAAGGTATTATCACAAGCTGGAATAAGGGTGCAGAACAGGTTTATGGCTATTCAGCGGAAGAAGTTCTAGGAGAGTCTATATCCATCTTGGAGCCACCCACATTAACCGGAGAAACACACAGATTATGTGAAATAATTAAACGGGGGGAAAAGATCCAGCAATATGAAACCTTAAGACTGAGAAAGGATGGAAAGCTAATAAATGTTTCACTTAGTATTTTCCCAGTTTTTGATAACAAAGGAAAGACAACCGCTGCCTCCATTATTGCCACAGACATTACTCGGAGAAAAGAAGCAGAAGAAAGGCTTAGAGAAAGTGAAGAAAAGTACAGAAACATCGTTGAGACAGCAAATGAGCTTATACTCATAACTGACAATGAAAATGTAATTACTTACGTTAACAAGAAAATGTTAGATATGCTCGGATACACTATAGAAGAATCTATTGGCAAACCAGTATGGAATTTTATCAGTGAAGAATATAAACCTATTGTCAAAATGAATCTGGAGAATAGGAGGCAGGGAATAAGTGGAAGTTACGAATTGAAATTAATACGTAAAGATGGCTCACCCATCTGGACATTTCTAAATGCTAAACCTCTTTTTGACCAGAAAGGCAAGTATGTCGGTGCTATGAGTATGTTAACTGACATTACCGA